>CAZVPR010000005.1:0-49832 GCA_964629085.1 uncultured Anaerolineales bacterium | reverse complement strand
AACTTGATTAACACGGTGTGATAACTCGATTAACACGGTGTGGTAACTTGATTATCACGGTGTGGTAATTTGATCTTCCCATTGATTTAGAAATCCATTGAGATCAATAAAAACCGCCGTGAAGTTAGACTAATCACGGCGGGAATACAGAGAAATCCGAATTCTTGTCACTTGTTCAAAATCGAATCCCAATCATCCTGTAGTAAATTCCCTAAAACTTGATTGACACCTTGGGTGGGCAGCACGTCTCCATCGGGTTCGACATACAACCAGGCTCGTCCGGCTCCTTGGGGTGGATCGTCCTCGACAGTTTCCAAAGCGATAGGGTTGCTGGCTGAGTAGGGTACCGCGACATCCCACACCAAAGACAATCCCATATCGGTAGCCAGTTCAGCTTTATTTTGCAAGACTTCTTCCAATTCAGGGCTTGTCGCACTCAAAGACAATGCATTGGCACCCATCCCTGCCAGACGCTCAAAGAGGGCATCTACGGATTCGATGTTTCCGGGGCTAAGGGTCAGGTGTACAGTTGTGTGTAAATCTTCTGGGAGAACAATTTCCAATGCGGCCCAAGCTCCCTCATCTTCAGGGTGGAGTACCATCAATAAGTGATCTAATCCGGTTTGCAACAAGGTATTGAGGTATTCCTCATCGGACAGACGCAAACCATCACTGAGCAAGCCGGTGACCTGACCGTTATTTTCAGCGTGCTCGATAAGTTCTGGCAAATCATCGCGCAAAGTTGGCTCACCGCCAGTAAATGTTAGATGAGGTATTCCCGCTTGCCAGGCTTTGTCGATGATGGCTTTCCATTCGTCGGTGCTTAGTTCCCGGTCGACACGTTTGGTGGGCGCAGCCGTAGTATCCATGCCCTGAGGCAGCCGGTATGTCAGGGCGCAATCAAGTCGATATGGGGCGGATATTTCCCCGGCGTAAGGATCATCTCTTTCGAATTCCAGGAAACTGACCGGATCCAGGTCGGGGACATCGATCAAGGTGAGAATGCGGTCTTTCAAATCGTGGTAATCCTGGATGGCTTGTTTGGTCGAAACCTGGTAACGCCTGGCAATCTCTTTGGCTGCCTGCTCATCCGGCATATCTTGAACCAGATAATAGGCGGATTCAGCCGCCGTCTGATTGAGATGCAGCACCGTGGAGGCATTGACAATCAAGACGCCATCCCCATCGGGTTCAAGGCGTAGGTGCAAGCGATAAGGGTATTCAGCATCCGCAGGGGTCTGATAATGAAAAATGCCCGCTGGGAGGGGTTCCTTTTGTTTAAACAGGTTTTGGAAAGCTTCTCGAATAATGGACATGGTGGCCTCCATAATTATTGTCAATTAAGAATTAGAAATTGTCCTGCAATACCGACACCTAACAGGCCTAAGCCGGTGCCAGCAAGTACATCGAGGGGGAAATGAACGCCCATGGCGATGCGGCCTAATGAGACCAAAAGTGCTATTGAGCAAGTTAGCAGCAAAAAAATGGGGGGTAGAGCCAGGCTGAAGGGGATGATCAACGCCAAATACCAGATCCGCAAAGCATCTCCACTGGGAAAAGAAGGGTCCGTCGGTTCCTTAGGTTGATTCATCACCGCATCGGGAATCAATGTAAAGGGGCGTGCCCGCTTCAAAGAGCGTTTTATGAACCATTCGAAGCTGACAATCAAAGCAAATCCGACACAAGCAGTTAGCCCAAAATGAAGATCGAGGATAACCAGCAGCACCAGGGTTGCTAATGCAAACGGTGTGCGACCTAAATGCCAGATAACCTGGAAAAAACCCGAAAGTCTGCGCAATGGTTTGTGCAGCAAACGAAAAAGACGCGCATCCAAAAGTGCGATAGCGGGACTCATGTGCGCAAACCCGAGAATGAATAGAAAAGCACCAAGGGCAATCAAAAATTGCGAATTATCCGTTGTGAATTCTGAATTCATCGGTCTCCATTAATTGGGGCCAAACCGGGTAATACATCAACCAATGTTCAGGGGCTTCCCGGATGAAGCCTTCGATAGCTTGGAGTACTTTTTCAGCGTTGTGTTGAATTTCTTGGTCTTGGTTTTGGTCAGCTAATCTTTCCATGGTTATAGGATTGGAAATTTTGATTTCATAAATACGCTCAGGCGTGCGGTGCGCAGCAACAACAATGACTGGCACATCGGCATCCAGGGCCATACGGATATGACCTGCCGGTAAAGGACTGGGGCGGCCGAAAAATGTCAGCGAGTGCGCCTTGCGGCGGATCGGACGATCCACGGCTGTGATAATGACGCCGCCGTTGCGCATCCATTCGACGGCTTCATGATGAGATTCTTCCCCTCGCACAGGTGTAATTTCCAGTCCGGTGGAGGCCCTAATTTCGTTTTGGATTTCGTAGCCTCCTGTCGGGTTCCCATATGTTAACACTTTAGCATGTAAACCATGATAGGCCAGAGCCAATAAAGCGATATCGAATGCGCTAAGATGAGGCGCAACGACAAAGGCGCCCGAGGTATCAGGACTGCCATAATCGATCAGCGTTTTGTGTGAAGGCGAAAAGGGCGAGAGCGCTTTCAAGCCTTCTGGATTGGTCAAATTCTGGTAAAAATCTGCAAAACAATACCCGGCATGTGTCAACACTTCTCGTACTGCTTCTTGAAGTTCAGCTTTTGTTGGCGTCCCACCGCGTACCACCCATTGATTGGCCTGGATGGTACGGGTAAGCTTGTTATCGCGGTTTGCGATGATTCTGGCGCCAAAATCTACCAGCCGATAGCTGATCTTTAGAGGTATCGTGCGGCCAATCCATAAAGTTAGGCCGACACCAAAACGACTGTTAGCGATCTTTTGCAAGTCCATATCAAGGAAGTTCTTCAGTATCTAATGACCAAACCGGATAGTACATCAACCACTGATCCGGGAGTTTTCGGATCGCCTGGCCGATGATTTCCAGTACAGATTCCGTATTCTTTTTTATTGAATTCGCACGCGAATTGTACTTTTGCATTGGAATTGGTTCTGAAACATCCAATTGGTATTTTCCGTTTGCGCTCATCCACGAGGATACAACAATTACTGGCACTTCTGCTTTAATGGCTAACCGGATAGCACCAGTAGGCAAGTTGCTGGGAAATCCACAAAAATCTGGTTTGTGTTTTTCACCGGGTATGGGACGGTCTACACCGGTGAAAACTGTGCCACCGGCTCGCATGCGTTGGATAGCCTGTTGTAAGGATCGTGAACTGGCAGGTGTGATATTTAATCCCGTTGATTCACGAATCCGATTTTGAATTTCGTAGCCTCCTGGAGGTTGCTCAGGGGAGATGCCCTGGGCCTGAAAACCTTTGTGCGCAATCGCCAGCATCACCAAATCGAAATTGCTCAGGTGAGGACCAACGACCATGGCTCCTTCTTCTCCAAGGTGGCTGCGTTGGATCAGGGCTTCAACCTGGGGTGTGAAATCTAATAAATTTGCTAGCCTATCAAGGTTACCAATGTTGCCATAAAAGTCATAATAGCAATGGGCAGCATGTCGGAAAACTTTCTTTACAGCGATGTCTAACTGTTCAGGCGATATTTGTTTATCTCGAATAACCCATTGATTGGCGCGCACAGATTGAATCAGCTTCGAATTCTTCTGGGACGAATACAAGTCAGCGATGATTCGACCGACAGTAAGGCCAAAGGAAGGCGGCAACTGACACAAACCCATTACGCCTCGGGTTGCGAATCTGCTGGTGCTAAAAGATTGTAGGTTTAAGGATTTCAGCATAATGCTAGGCCATCTTTTCTGCCTGAGGAGGGTCCTTTAGTAGGCCGTAGCCTTCGATCAGGACGGGTAAACCGCGTGCAATTGTAAAAGTGATACTAATCCAGGTAAGGGCCAGTGCAATCGCGTGGATTGTCTGGCTTGCAGGTGATCCAAGGGTTTGCAATCCCAAATCGAGCGTGAGGAAACCAAAGGCGAAACCTTTGGCTATTCCATAAGCACTGCGCATAAACGGTGATGAAACCAGGAAACGGCTGATGGGGTGTTGCACCTGATCAAAGGCCGGTAATCCGCTTCGCATTCCCACAGCTCGAACAGCATCCACAGTGGTCCCTCGGGTGATGACAATAATTGGGATAACCACCGGGATCAGGCCAATGTGCGCAAAAACGACCCACAAGACTATTTCTAGTGTGCGGTCAGTAGCAATATCCAGGACGCTGCCCAGAAGGCTGACTTCGCCTCGGGCGCGCGCAATCAATCCATCCATCATATCCATCAGAATTATGATGACGATAAACGGTACACACCAGAGTTGGATCTGGGCGTTGCCGCTGTAAAGCAGGGCAACGTAGACAAATAGCAGTGGAAATCGGAGCAGGGTTATGATATTAGCCATAATAGTTGAATTCCTAAGCCGGTATAATTTCGATTTGATCGAGGGGTATCATCGTTGGGTTGTCGCTTGCTAATGCCAAGGGGCAACCGCCACCACATTCACCCAGCAATTCGCAATCTTTGCAGGCATCGGGAATGTAGTTGCGTTCTCGAATGGATGTTGATAACTCATGATCCCAAATGGATTCCCAGGGGTCATGCAGGATATTGCCCACCGGTTGATAGTACGACTGACAGGGCAAAACGCCGCCATCGGGTTCAACGCACATATTGTAGAGCGCGGCGGTGCAGCCTTTGACGCCCAGTTCCAACTCCATTGGATCGAATTTGCAGTATTGGGTGGGGGTATACCAAATCAGTCGTTGCTGGTTAGTTTCCGTTTTCTGACGAGCCAAGGTCAACAATGCCAAAAGGTCATGCTCTTGCAGCCCGGTGCCGACGTTTAGTCCCCGTCCAGAATAAATCAGCGCATTGAGCCCAATGGTGGGAACGCCCAAATCTGCCAGGAAATCCAGCGTTTCTCCTAGGCTGGAATAATTATTTTGCAGCATAGTCGTGTTTGTCATCACATAAAGATCGCTGTCTACCACCTGACGCAGTCCAGCTATGGTTTGCTGCCAGGCACCATTTTTACCGACCATTTGGTCATGGATTTGGGAATCATGTGATTCGACAGTGATTTGGATGTGATCCAATCCTGCGTTTAGCAGGGCAGCAACAAAATTGGGATCACTCAGCCTGCGGGCATTTGTGTTGACCCCTGTGATCTGTCCATTGGCTTCGGCGTGAGCGATGAGTTCGGGGAGGTCATCTCGGAGTGTGGGCTCGCCACCGGTGAAGACAATATGCGGAATGCTCAATTCCCAGGTTTTGTCGATAATGCGTTTCCATTCCTCGGTCGACATTTCCGGATAATCACGTGGGCGGGCGTTGTAGCAGTGAGCGCAATCGTCGTTACAACGGTAGGTCAAGGCAAGATCCATGCGGTAGGGTGCCATTGGTCGAGCACTGAATGGTGCGGCAATTTCGAGCTCATCCAGGGAGCAAGCCGGGCAACCACCAGGTCGAAGAATGACTTCTAAATCGTCCATGAAGTGCTGGTAATCATGTTTGGCCTGCTTATGGGAAACTTGATAATAGCTCTGAATGAGGCGCAGGGCCTGGTTTTTAGGAATTTCTTCCAACGCCAGGTAAGTCATCAAAGCCGCTGTAGGGTTGAGATGCATAACCTGATTAGCATTGATAATCAGTGTGCCATGTCCATCGGGATCAACACGTAAATGGATACGAGACCGTTCTTCGGGTCTCTCGCGCAAATAGTGATGCAAGCCGGAAGGCGGCAACTTTGAATTTTTCTGGAAATTAGAAATTATTGATTGGATACCTGTAATCATCGAATTTTGTCCACTCATCACTGGTTAATGTTCACTGCATTACCGTCCGCCACCCGCGCAAGCACAGGCACAACCCGCGCAAGCACAGGCACAAGCACAACTGCTGCCGCCACTGCCACCGCTCCAACTTCGCCCCGAAGAAGTAGATTTCGGGACAGGGTTGGTCTTGTTCGTAATGCGGTCGGTGAAGCTGGTGACATTGCCAACTACATCGCTGGCGAAGCCTTGCATCCCGGTGACTACCGAAGCAGCAAATTCACCACCGGGAAGCTGAGGCATCGAAGGAGTCGTGGGGGCTGAGCGACCCGTACCAGATGCTGGCGCGGTGGTTGGCTTAGCTGCTGAAGGCCTTACTGTTGACGCTGAGGGACGGCTCCAGGTTGGATCATAGCGATGCCACCAAACGGGGACATAAACGGGCCCGCTGCGAAAGACATCTTGGGTGCGTTTATCGAAGTCTTTGTCCAGCATAGTCCAACCCATGTGTTCATCGTATTGTTGGCTGCGCACTTCGGGTGTATCGGCTGCCTCGATCTGCTGCCACGCTTTGCGCATAATACTCTTGTAATAGGCAACCGTTTCTTTATGGCTGAATCCCTTCATCCGCTTGCCAACATTCTTGATCAGTTTGATCATTAGTTTCTGGAGATCCTGCTTGCGTTCTTTGCGATTATCTGATGCGAAGGCTTGCAAAAAATCGCGTTCGTAATAGCGCAGTTTTTCGTCTATGGGTTGGGTGACATCTAATTTCAGAGGATCCCGCGAAACTACAGTTGCGGCATCTTTTTTCAAAACTGCGAAAAGGATCATCGTCAAAACTTTGTCAGCGGGATGTTCCATCAAAATTGCTGCTTCGACAGCCATCAGACCGCGTTTGATGCCATGCCCCTCAATACGGACTTTAGGCGGCAGGTATTTCATCTTTCTCTTGCGGGACGATCGCACACCGAGGGCAATAATCCCAATAAACACAGCGAAAAATCCAGACATACATAGGCAGCCAAAAAAAGCGTCTTCGTCGATACCCATGCGAGCCAACAAGCTCGGTTTGGCGTAATCGTAGATCGCTTCTGCGGCGATAAATTCACGCGGGATATTGATCTTGAAATCGTAACTATCGCTGGCTATAGCCTTTGGATTGTGCCATGTCAGTGTGGTCCGACCCTGGGAATCTACGTTTTGGCTGGGTGTCTCAGAAAGGACATAATCCTGCTCCCAGGCAATATCCTCAATATTTGTGTTTCCCGGAATATGGAACACTGCTGTGAATTCGGTGACACCTGCCGTCCAACTCTGATCGAAATCAGTTGTCCTGTACTCGAACGAGGCATATTGATATTCTTCATCCCACCAACTCGAAGAGTAGGGCTGATCCACCAAGGTGTATGCAAGGTGGATGGTTCCTGGCTCACCAGGCTGCAAGGCTGACTCCCCCAACTGCATGTTGATGTCCGAATAGCTGGCGTACAAATCTTGAACAGGAGTTCCGTCCACATCAGCGGACGGGTTGACGATTTCATACGCCCGATAGGGAATATCGACAGCCAGGTTGCTGAGGGAGGCAGCCTGGGAATGGTTATGGAACTTGAACTCGATATCGACATCGATACTGCCGTCGGCATTCAGGTATATGTGATGGGTTTCTGTTTCCAACCAAAAGGTCGAGAGAACATATTGTCGAGGGATTGAAGCGCCGAACACATATTGCGTGTGTCCATTGGCCTTGGGATTGTGCCAGGTGTAAATAATGCGGCCTTCGTCGTCGAGCCCCGTTGTGGGCTCCTCGGGGAAGCTAAAGGGCGCAGAATGCCAGCGAGGTTCAGCGGGTTGCACGCCAGGGGGTAAATGAAATGTCACTGAAATATCCGCATCTCCGCTGACAAATTCAGACCCAAACCAGGTCGGAGAAAACTGGAAACTGGCATAGGTGTCGTCGTTGTAGTCGATGTAGTAGGGATTCTCGATTGTATCTACGAATACGTGCACGGTTCCCGTTGCGCCTGGCTGAATCGCCTTTGCGTCCAATCCCAGAGCTACACCATACGTGACATAGGGCGAATCTTGGATATCCGTTATAGTCTGCCCGTCGATTTCCGCGCTTATGTTTGCAATATTGTAGTTGTTATTGGGAAATCCAACATCAACGAAATCGATCGGCGAAGCCCCAGCGTCATTGGTGAAGACGAATACATAGTCAATGGATAAAGTTCCATCTGCATTCCAATAGACGTGCACAGTTTCTTCATCCAGGCTGAAGCTGTAATCTTGCGCCAGGGCATGGAAGGAGGGAAGTGAAAGCAGGCTGGCAATAAACACTATAACGACGATAATTTTGATTTTGGCTATTGGGTAGTGGTTATTCTTATCCATGGGAATTCACACTCCATTGTTCCACTATTGCCAGATCACTGGATACTGTCCACTGACAACTGAATACTAAAAACTGACTTCCGATCAACGTCCGCCCCCGGCGCAAGCACAGGCGCATCCTGCACAAGCACAAGCACAGGCACAACTGCTGCCGCCGCTGCTGCTCCAGCCACTGCTGGATGTTTTCGGTACGGGGTTGGTTTTATTGGTGATTTGGTCGGTAAAGTTGGTCACATTGCCCACTACATTGCTGGCAAAGCCTTGCATACCAGTGACCATGGAGGCGGCGAATTCGCCACCTGGTAGGTTGGGCATCGAGGGAGCTGAACTGCGCCCACTCCCTGAACTGGGGGCTGGCCTGGTTGGAGTAGTCCGAGAGCGACCCCAGGTGGGATCGTAGCGGTGCCACCAGACTGGTACGAAGACCGGCCCACGGCGGAAAACATCTGTTGTGCGCTGATCGAAATCTTTGTCGAGCATGGTCCAGCCCATGTGTTCATCATATTTTTGACTGCGCACTTCGGGGGTGTTGGCATCTTCGATTTGCTGCCAGGCCTTACGCATGATGCTTTTGTAATAGGCCACGCTTTCCTTGTGACTGAATCCTTTCATCTTCTTTCCGATGTTCTTGATCAGGCGCACCATTAATTCTTGAAGGTCTCGCCGGCGTTGTTTGGCGCTGCCTTTGGCAAAAGCTTCAAGGAAATCACGTTCGTAGTAGCGTAGTTTCTCCTGGATGGGCTGATGTACTTCTAATTTCAGGGGATCACGCGAAACTACAGACGCAGCCTCCTTTTTCAATACTGCGAAAAGGATCATCGTGAGCACTTTGTCAGCAGGTTGTTCCATCAAAATTGCAGCTTCAACAGACGTAAGTCCACGTTTGATACCATGTCCCTCAATGCGGACCTTGGGTGGCAAATACTTCATTTTGCGCTTGTTGGCGCTGGCAATGCTGCCGGCAGCGATCAGGATGATGAAGAGGCCGATTCCGCCACAGCACAGGAAGCCCATAATGTCTTCGGGATCGATTCCCAGGCGTTCCCAAATACCGGGAGATACGATAGCGCTAGCAGGAATATAAGTTTTGGGGAAAGATGATCCGAATTTATACTGTGTGTAGCCATTGGCGTTTTGATTGTACCAGGAGTAAGTGACGCGTCCGTCGGTATCAAGAGTTGTAACAGGCTCAGATGGCCACCCCGATGGGGCACCGTGCCAGCGAGGTTCCTCGGGCTTGACACCCGGAGGCAAGTGGAATGTCACCTGCATGTCCGTTGAGCCATAAACGTATTGTTCTCCAAACCAGTTAGGGCTGAATACAGCGCTGGCATAGGTGTCATCGCCACTGTCGGTGAATAAAACGCCGCGGATTCCTGTAACAGTTACATGTACACGACCAGTTTGTCCTGGTCGAATAGCATTAGCCCCTAATCCAAGGGCAACCCCGCTATCAACATAGGGAGAATCTTCGATATTAAGGATGGGGTGACCATCAACATCGGCAGTTATGTTAGAAATACTGTTATTGTTGTTTGGGAATCCGATATCAACAAAGTCGATGGGGCTTGCACTGGGACTATTGGTGAAGACGATGACATAATCAAGTGTCAGCGTTCCGTCCTCCTGCCAATAGACGTGGATGATTTGTTTGTCGACGCTGAAGTAATACGTTTGGGCTAAGGCACTAAGCGGCAGTGCAAATAACAGGAAGGTGAGAATAAGGAAACTTAATAATCGTTTCTTCATAGGCATTCTCCTGGGAGTGCTAGGTGCGAAGTTCAATGTGCGAATGTAATTCGGGGCCGTGCACTTCGCACACCGTACATCATACTCTGCACCCGGTTACCACTTTGGTTCTTCGGTCAATTGATAGGTGGTATTGCAAAATGGGCAGGTAACTGTTGGTGCTCCAGCCAGCATTTTTATGTTGTCAGCCGTCAGCGCGCCGCCACACGATTGGCATTTCATCGTCTCCAAATTGACATCACCCGAGAGATCAATATTTAGTGTCACGTTTCCAGGATCATTTGCTGAGGCGGGAGCCTTTCGGCTTGCAAACCAGATCAATCCAAAGCCAATTGCAACGCTAATTACCCCAACAAGGAGCCATCCTATTTGACCATCGGGGCTGAATGTGGCCCAAATGAATAGTACTCCGAAGAAAATCAGGATTGCGGCGAAAACGTAGGCGATAATTTTTCCGGCAGACATGAGTACCTCCAATACCACTTACCTTATTTAACGAATGTTTTGGGTGATGGTTGCAAAATGATAAATCAGACCTTTTGACAATTGAAGTTTAGCATTTTCTTGCGATGAAATCAAACGAAATTTGTCACTATTTTCTTTTGGGATAGAAGCTTAGAAATAAAAACAGGCTCTCCACATTATGGAGAGCCTGTTGGAAGGTTATTCACTATTATTCTACAAACTGTTCATCATCTGAAATATTGATGTCCTTGAGCTTGCCCGTGGCAACATAGCGAGTACGCTCACAAATGTTAGTAACTCGGTCCGCTACTCTTTCAAGATTGTGTGCGACCCAAAGCAATAAAGTTGCCTGATCAATGGTCGATGGGTCTGCCATCATGTATGTGAGTAGTTCTCGGTAGACTTGGTTGTAGAGATGATCAACCTGGTCATCTTCCTTGGGGATTTCTAACGCTGTTTCGACATCCGTATTGATAAACGCACCTAAAGCCCGGTGCAGCATATCGGCAGTTAATTCTGACATTTTTGGGACATCGATCAATGGTTTTATTGGGGGGTTATTCCCCAGTCGCAATGTTATTAGAGCAATACCTTTGGCGTAATCACCCATGCGTTCAAGTTCTCCAGCAACCTCCATAATTGAGGCCATTTTTCGTAAATCTTGTGCCAGGGGTTGTTGTGTGGCAATCACGGTTACGGTTGCTCTTTCGATTTTGTATCGCCGTTTATTGATCTTTTTGTCACCATCATATATTTTCTGCGCTAGCTCTAAATCTCGCTGCTTTAGGGCTTTGACAGAATCTAGAATTGCTTGTTCAACTATGCTTCCCAGGGTTAGGATATTATCAAGAAGTTCCTGGATTCTTTTATCTAGTGTTTCTCTCGTCATAATATTCCCTTTCATACCAATTCTTGCTGACGAAAAGTGGCCTACCATTATAGCATTATATAAGGCGATAACATAGAAGGCCTGCGTTCTCTCCTAATTCAGGAGTTTTCGTTTCAATATTATCCGAAGCGACCTTCCACGTAGTCTTGGGTACGTGCATCTTTGGGGTTTACAAAGAGATTGTCCCCTGGCGCGTATTCTATAAGCTCCCCTTGTAAAAAGAATGCTGCGTAATCAGCCGCGCGAGCAGCCTGCTGTACTGAGTGTGGCACTAAAATGATTGTGTAATTTTCTTTTAGTTTTTGTAAAGATTGTTCTACTTTCCCAGTTGATATGGGGTCGAGACCTGAAGTAGGCTCATCTAATAGAATGATATCGGGCTCTAGGGCAAGTACCCTTGCCAGGCAGAGTCGCTGCTGCTGACCACCTGATAAGGCTACCGCAGGGTCTTCCAGGCGGTCGTTGACTTCGTCCCATAATGCGGCCTGGTTCAGGCTCCGTTCGACAGCACGATCAAGTTTAATTATGTCCCTTTCTCCAGCTACTTCTAAACCATAAGTTAAATTCTCGCGAATACTCATTGGAAGTACCACCGGACGGGCAAATACCATGCCAACTCTCCGTCTGAGAGCAATTACATCCGTTTTTGGATCTAGGATGTCATTGCCATCAATGGTAACGCTGCCTTCCAGGTGATCAACGTCGGTCAATTCGTTTAAGCGGTTGAGCACTCTCAGTAAACTGGATTTTCCGCCTCCAGCAGGCCCAAAAATCACCGTGATGGCGTTGCTTGGTATATCGATGCTGATATTTTGCAGGGATTCATTACCATCGGAATAACGCAGTGATAGTTTTTTTATTTTAATTTTAGTCTTGGTCTTCTTTTTCATGTGAATAAATAATAATTACCAATGGCGGCGAGCTCTAGCTCGAGAACGGATGGTTGTAGCGACAATATTCATGCTCAGAACAAAAGTTAAAAGCACCAGGGCGGTACCATATTGAATTTTTATCGGCATCCCTGGAACCTGGGTAGAGATCACGAAGAGGTGGTATGGGAGTGCCATGGTGGCATCCAAGGGGGAGCCAGGTAATCGAGGCAAAAAAAATGCAGCTACAGTAAACAAAATAGGTGCGGTTTCCCCGGCTGCTCGCTCCAAACCCAGGATCACACCTGTTAGGATCCCCGGCAAAGCTTGCGGGATCACGATCCGGCGGATAGTCTGCCACTTGGTGGCTCCCAGAGATATGCTGACCGTGCGGAAGGCTTGAGGCACAGCTCGGAGTGCTTCTTCGGTAGTGCTGATTATGACGGGTAAAGTCATTATTGATAGAGTAAGCGAACCGGCTAAAATGCTGGTGCCAAAATTCAAAAATAGGACAAATAAACCTAATCCAAAAAGCCCATAAACGACGGAGGGAATTCCTGCTAAATTGATAATTGCTATCCGTATGGTGCGTGTCCAGCGATTTTCTGAAGCATATTCCGATAGATATATCGCCGCTCCAATACCCAAAGGCACTGCGAATATGGCTGTTCCCAAGGTTAAATAAAATGTGCCAACAATGGCTGGCCAGATACCCCCAGCGCGCATTCCCTCACGCGGGAAGCCTGTAATAAATTCACCGGAAATGGCTGGTGCTCCTAGAAAAAGGATATATACAACTACGGCCACAATCGGCAGTACGGTCAGGACAGTTGTCAGGGTTAGAAAGCCAAATCCAAAACGTTGTCTGGTGTATCGTGATTGGGATGAGGTGGTTGTTTTCATTGTGTCAAGAAAGGATGCGCTCCTGGCGTTTTTTCTGTCGGAAAACGACAGCAGATGCAGTGATATTAACGATGAGGGAAATCAGGAAAAGCACAATACCAATAAAGAACAAAACATGATAATGGACGCTGCCATTGGCGACCTCGCCCATTTCGGCGGCAATGGTGGCCGTCATGGTTCTGGCGGGAGCGAATAGCGCGCCCAAACCCTTCGGCAGCACAGGTGCATTTCCAGTGACCATCATGACGGTCATGGTTTCACCGATGGCACGGCCAATTCCTAGCATCACCGCCGTCAGCACCCCCGATCGAGCTGCAGGCAGAGTGACACGCCAGATGGTTTGCCAATCTGTCGCTCCTAATGCCAAAGAGGCATCCCGGTAAGATTTGGGGACAGCGTCGAGGGCATCCTCGGAGACAGAAACAACTGTGGGTATGGCAATGCCGCCCAAAAGGAGAGAACCTGCCAGTGCAGTCAGACCAGTTGGCAGGTCAAGAAGAACTCTGAGATAAGGAGATAAAACCAATATTCCCAAAAATCCTAACACTACCGAAGGTAATCCACCCAAAACTTCTACTAGCGGTTTTAGAATTTCTCGCATCCAGCGCGGGGCGATCTCAGAAATATAAATTGCCGTACCCACGCCGAATGGGACGGCTATCAGAGTGGCTCCGACTGTTACGATAAGCGAGCCGCCGATCAGAGGCAAGATGCCAAAGTAATCTTCAATGGGATACCAGCGCAATGCAAACAGGCTTCCAAAATCAACTTCGGTTATGGTGGGCAGACCCTCTCGCAACAGGAAATAAAAGATCAGGCCAACGAAAACTATTGCTGAATACCCTGAGACTCTGATCAACCTGGTGATGATGTATTCACGCCAATTGAGCGAATTTTCCATAACTGCCTCGGTTTAGGGATTGATGGGCACAAAACCCAACTTCATGACGATTTCTTGGGCTTCCGAAGCCATGATCCAATCCAAATATTCTAAAATAACCCCCTCGGGTTCTCCATTTGTATACATGTATAGGTCGCGGGCGATTGGATATTTTCCGTTGTTGACACTTTCCGCCGATGGATTGATGTACTCACCGCCTTCTTCCCGTGCCACAGCGATGACCTTCATCTCATGGGTAACATAACCCAATCCATCGTAACCAATAGCGTTGGGATTTAGGCGGATTTCTGCGCCAATGCCTTCAGAGGAAGGAAGCAATAGTGTATCAGTGGAGAAAAGCGTTTTATTTTCTTTTTCACCCAAACGCAAGACTTCTTCTAGGAAGTAGACATGCGTCCCGGAATTCGTTTCGCGGGAGAGGCGCACGATAGGTCTGTCTTCGCCTCCGAGCTGACTCCAATTATTTAACTTGCCACTGTAGATATCTGAGATTTGTTGTAGGGTCAACTCGTCAACCGGATTATCCACGTGGACGATTACAGCGATGGCATCACGAGCGATGATAAACTCAACCGGATCTGAGCCATTGGCCTTGGCAGATTCGATCTCCTCGGGTTTGATGCGCCGAGATGCGTTGGCGATATCAACCGTTCCGTTGATTAGTGCAGCAATTCCAGTTCCTGAACCACCTCCGGTGACTGACAAGCGCACTTCAGGCTTCACCTCCTGATACCGTTCAGCCCAGGCTAATGCCAGATTGACGATGGTATCTGAGCCTTTATTTTCAATGGTGTCAGAAGTAGATGGGGAGTTTTCAGCAGATGCAGCTTGATTACCGCACCCGGTGAGAAGGATCAACACAAATAAAGATATAAATATCAATTCTCGTTTCACGGATGCAGATTATAGTCCCAAACAATATCATCAGCAAGAGGCCAGGGAATATTTTTAGATTCAATTTTCAATTTTCACTTCGCATTGTGACCAGCCTTGTGTATAATCTGCTCCATGAGTAAAGCCAACCCTGTTTTCAAAATACGAGATTTGGATTTCTTTTATGGCCCCAATCTGGCGCTTAGTCAGATCAATATGGATATTTTGCCTCAACAGGTCACGGCGCTAATTGGGCCCTCAGGGTGTGGCAAATCAACTTTCCTGCGCTGCCTGAACCGGATGAATGACACCATATCCGGGACACGGGTTGAAGGAGAAATATTGTTGGAAGGTCAAGATATCTACGCTCCCAATGAGGATTTGGCATTTTTACGCCAAAGGGTTGGGATGGTATTCCAGAAGCCGAATCCATTTCCTCAATCCATATTTGATAATGTAGCTTTTGGGCCACGTGTATTGGGAATAACGAAAGACAAACGTGAACTCGAAGGGATCGTCGAAAAAAGTTTGAAACGTGCTGCAGTATGGGATGATGTTAAAGACCAATTGCATGATGATGCTTTGGGTATTTCATTGGGACAGCAGCAGCGTTTGTGTATCGCCCGCCTGTTAGCCGTCCAGGCGGAAGTAATTTTAATGGATGAGCCTTGTTCTGCCCTTGATCCGATCGCTACGGGGCAAATCGAAGCTCTCATTCGTGAGCTGAAGCAGCGCTATACTATCGTTATCGTAACTCATAATATGCAGCAGGCCGCTCGAGTTTCGGATTTTACGGGTCTATTCTGGCTGGGAGAATTGATTGAGTTCAGACCAACCGATAAACTATTCACCAACCCAAAACATGAATTAACGGAGGCCTACATCACTGGTCGGATGGGGTAATGGGGAATCCACGAAGTTATCCCAATGGGATTATTGCGCTGTGTTCTTATCCTAACAAGCTGGCCCTATAAATCTTCTCGGCTAAATCAAGTCTTGGTTCTTCAAGGCTTCAACAGAACCCAAAATTGCCTGCTCTACCATGATTCCTAAGACAAGAATGTCGTCAAAGCGTTCTTGAATAAGTTGATCTAGTGTGCCCCTGGTCATTGTTACCTTGTCATATCTGTTTCGAAATTATGCAAAATCAATGGGATTTCCTTGGCTATCTGATCGCGGACCATGCGAAATACATTCATGATCTCTTCTTCTGTTCCAGCAGCCTCAGCAGGGTCTTCAAAACTACAATGGATTTTTTCACCCTTGCCCAACCAAATAGGACAATTCTTGTCGGCAGAATCACAAACAGTAATTATCAGTTCCAAATTTGCATCACGAAATTCATCGGTATGTTTCGATTCCCCTTTGTGGTAAATTCCTATCTCTGCGAGAGCCGCGGTTGCTTTGGGATGTACGTATCCTGATGGATTGGTTCCCGCACTAAATGCTTGCCATACCTTTCCCAAGCGGGCATTTACAATGGCTTCAGCCATTTGAGATCGACAAGAATTTCCTGTGCATAAAAATAGAAGTTTTTTCTTGGAGTTTTGCATTTTATACCTTTAAACTGTATCAAATGGTATCGAATTTTATCCAAACCGTCCCGTAATGTAATCTTCAGTGCTTCGCTTATTGGGGTTGGTAAAGATCTTATCGGTCTCGCCAAACTCATCCAGGATGCCTGCATCCTGCAGAATGACCCTTTCAGCGGGACCCCATTGATCATTCTTTTTGTGATGAACATAAATTCCGGTCAGCCCATCGGTTAGCTGGATTTCAGGAGGGTTAGCCACGTTTGGCGTGAACCAGACGTAAAGAGTCTCTCCATCTGGCATGATAAAGGCTGAATCTTCCGCGCCGGCCGTGTTGACCGGGTAGGGCAAAGGCACAGGCACAGGGTCAGCATATTCATCGATCATCGATTGGGGAGGATACCATCCATTTCATGGTGAATCTTGACCTGTTCTGGGGGGATCATGCTCTCTCTATCGATGGGTTTTGCTGTTGAGGATGGTGGCGGAGCGCTTTGCACCATACAAGCCATCGATGCCAACAATAAAAGGCCAAAAGAGAATTTTTTTTCATCATTCAGATTCAGTACTGTGTAAGATGAAAAGCATTCTTCAAGGAAAACGACTGCGCCAATATCTTGCTCATCCAACTATCACTCTTCAACCAACTGCATAAGTCCTAACTCTATTCAGCTAAATCCTGCTCTTTTTTCTGGCGCGGGAACCAGTCACCGATCAATGCGCCCAGTCCGACCAAGGCTACAAAGGGCAAGAGACCAAACCAACCAACAAAAGGAGCCAGACAAGCTAAAATCAATACCCCCGCTCCCCCAAATTTTTGTTTGAGGGCTTCTTGTTGTGGGAATAAGCGCACCCCAACGAGTTGTGTGATTGCGGTCAATCCAAAGAGCAGGCCAATCACCACGACAATTGCAATTAGCAATCCGGGTATGGCCAAAAAATTCCAACCGGGGGAATCATCGAGACTCAACAAAGCTACACTGATAGCGCCAAAGAACAAGAAATTTACCAGGCCCAGTAAGAAAGACCGCCAGGTCATTTGTTCAGCCGCCTGGTGAATGCGTTCTATCCAGGGGGCAAAAAACACATCCAATAATAAGAAGAAAGCTATCAGGCTGATCGCTCCAAGTACTACCATAATGATAAGACCGAAGGTTTCCATAATAATCTCCTTTATTTATTCCGAATTTCATCCCATACTTCCAAGGCTGGTTTAGGTGTGCCATCCGATTGGCGTAAGCCAACTGCCTCAAACCACAGGATGGTGTCAGCTTTTTCTCCAATGCTAAGGGACAGGTGCTGCCGGTAGGCTTCACCATTGACATCGTCTAAAAGTAGATAAATCCAGAAAACTAATTCATTGCCGATTTGAGAATCCATGGCACTTAGATAGCCGATTTGGTCCTCGGGCGTACCTCGAAAGGGTTCGATATCCCTGGACGTGTACCCTCCTTCGGCAACAGCCAATGGTTTCTTCGTACGATTTAGCAAGGGGGTATAGTAATCGGCCGGGATTTCTGCCGCGTAATTGAAAATCACGTAAGGATAAGACGATATCGCCCAAATATCTAATTCAGGCTCAAAGATCTCAATCTGATCCCATTTTGGTTGAAAAGGCTCGCCGTCCAGCGTGGTATCGAATGGAATTGCGTTGTTCAGGTCATCCCATTGGAAGGTCACAAATACTTGTGTTTCTGGTGCCATCGCTTTTACACTATAGTAGACCTCCCGATACAGGCTCAGGAAGTTCATGAAATCTTCAGGCTGAGCGTCCGCATACGTATTGATTTCGGATGCCAGACCCAGATAGCGGGGCGAAAACTCCTCCACGATTCGAAGAGCGTAGTGCTTGAATGCGGCGCGCAGTTCTGGGGTGCCGAAATTGCTTCCAGTGAGTTCGGGCGGTAAGGGAGCGATTTCACGCCTATCCAGCCCATTGAGCGGGTCGATCACAAAAATGGGCTCCAGGCTCCTTTCTGATGCCAATGTAAGCACATCACGCAATTCCCTGATGTCCGTTGATTTTGCATCCTGACTTTCGATGAAGTCTGACCAGGGCACTGAGCGCATCAACATGATTACTTCACCGTGCTCACTGATCGCTTGTAAATTTGCGAGAAAGCTCTCAGCGGTCAGTTCCGGTGGGCTGGGAAAAAATCCAAATGCTGTCTCTCCAGAATCAAAAACAGATACATTGGGAGTGGGTAATGCTCCAGGAGTGTCACCCACACAAGCCAGAGTGGTAAAAAGTAATGCAATTAGCGGAAGTAAAATTGTTTTCTTCATTGTTGGGTTTCGATTTCTACCGGACGCAGTAAAATGGAATTGCCCACAATCCAGGTGATAGATACAAATATAAGTAACAGGAGTATGTTTTGGGTGGGCAAATTGATTGAAAGGGGCATGCGTACGGATGATAACTGGCCTACAAACTGCTGTAAGTTATCAAACAAAGCCATCCCTTGTTGAAGCCAGTTGCTGAAATACGCCAATATTGTTGCAAATACATTTTTTCCATTTTCGAGAAATTCAATTGAGGGGGCGATTATGGCAATCAGTCCCAAGGCCAGGATTGCCTGGAGGATCAGCGACCACCACCAAATTACAGAAAACATGGGCTTATTTTTGATTGTTTCCAAGATGGTGGGAGACAAGTCACGTTGCAAATCGACATCCGGCAAATCTTCCAAAGCAACAAACATAGTGCGCAATTCGACCAGACGCTTCTGGCAGGTTGGGCAGATTTCCAAATGGGTATTGATTTCAGTGAAGTTCTTTGGAGACAAAGCCTGATCAAGAAATTCGAAAAGCAGATCATCTGCGATATGTGGGGAAGGCGATTTAGGTATATTCATAAATGTTCTCTAATATTTTTGCCAATTGTTTACGGGCACGAAAAAGGTGACTTTTGGCGGTATTAACGGGTAAATCAAGAGCCGCAGCGATCTCCCGGAGGTTCATATCTTGAAAGTGTCGCAGTTCGATGACGGCCTGATAGTGGGGTGGTAGTTCGAGCAAGGCATGGCGAATGGCCTGATTACGTTCAAGCTGCTCCTGCGCTTTTTCTGGGTTGAGGGGTTGTTGCGGCTCACTAACGGTCAATTCATCATCGATAGGTTGAAGTTCTGGTTGATTGTGTTTCAACTGGTTGAGACACAAATTTGTCGCGATGCGCCGGATCCAGGGGCCAAATGGCCGTTCGATGTCAAAGGTATTCAGTCGTTGGTGAGCGCGAATGAAGGTATCTTGAGTCAAATCCTCGGCCCGTCCATGTTCACCCAGCATGCGATAGCAAACATTGAAAACGGATTGTTGGTAATCTTGCACCAGCGCACCATAGGCTTCAACGGTTCCACTCAGCGTTTGAAGAACGAGATCGCGATCGCTTTGTTCGACCATAGCTATATTTTATACAAAAATATTTGGAAAAAGTTGCGCGAAAAACTCCAAGTTTAATCACTTGGAGTTTAGAATTATGTGAGCAGACTGTATAGATTATTGGGTTGTTACTGGGAGCATATTTGTTGTATGCGTGTTGAAAAGTTCCTCTGCTCGATAGATGATCTCTGGGCCAATGCGTGTGATGTCGCCAGAAGGGGCTAGCTGGTCCCTGGAAAGGGGTGATGAAAAGCTGAGTTGTGGAGAAGATAAAAACTCACCTGGAGAAAGCATTTGTCGGATAACTAAGAAAAATTCTGAAATTCTCTGTTTATCATTGCGTTTCTTGCGAAATATAGTAAATGCATGATTTACAAATTCTGGTGGTAGTATTCCACTGACCATGGTGATCTGCAGTTTTGATTGAGGGACTCGTCTCAAGAACAATTCCAAACTGTTAGACCATTTTTTGAAATCTTCTTTTGCACCGGGCATGGTAGCGGGATCGGGATCAATACCGCCACTGGCGAAAAGCAACAATGCCCCCCCATTTTTCAAATGTCTGATAGCAGATCGTACAACACCCATTCTCACGTGGGGGTCATGTGGCGCATAAAGGAAATGATCTTGCGTTGATGGCAGTTTCTGGATAAAGGGTAGGGGAATGTTTACTACGATTTTGACGTCGCTGCGCGATAAATTGGCCGTGATTACCAAAGTATCGAACGCACCGGGATGGTTAGAAGCAATGATTAAAGGGCCTTCTTTGGGTACTAATCCAGCGCCAGCAACTTTGACGCTATCGACGAAGTTCGGCAAAATCCATTTGGAAGCTTCCTTGAATCCCTGTTTGTTGACGATCTGATCGAAGCCAGTGGCAATGTTTGAAAATCGATGAATTGGCTTCCAGATCAATGGAGTGAATGTATTTGAAATCCATCCATCTGTCCTGAAGCCAAGTGCTTTGAACATTTCGCCAGTTAGGATGCGTGTGATTGCATTTGCAGTTTTTTCATCTGTGTACATTTACTTTATCCTGCCAACATGAAATGGAATTGCGATGCGCGGCGTTGGCTTTGCCAAATTATACTTTATGCTAAACTTAGCAAGCTGAAGCATTTGCATATGTGGTTTTAGGAGGCAAGCTATGGAATCCAAATCGGGTGCACAAATCAGTGCCAAAGCTTTTCTTCAATCCGTCATAATTTTGTTGGTGTTGATGATGGCAGCTGGGGTGCTGACGCGCCTGGTTCCAGCGGGGACCTTTGAGCGGGAGTCACTCGAAGGTAGAGAATTGATTGACCCTGAATCTTTTGAGATTATTGACCGACCGGATTACCAGGTTTGGCGCTGGTTTACAGCACCGATCGAGGTGTTGGGCAGCGATGATGGTCTGATCGTCATCGTGATCATCATATTCTTATTGATGGTCGGCGGCTCTTTTGCCATCCTGGATAAGGTGGGCATTCTCAAGGCCGGCATCGGTAGGATTGTGAAGGCTTTCGGGGGAAAGAAATATTTACTATTGCTGGTGATCTCATTCTTTTTCATGGCTTTGGGTGCTTTCTTTGGCATTCTCGAAGAGATTGTGCCCCTGGTACCGCTGATGCTGGCCCTTTCGTATTATCTCGGTTGGGATGCATTAGTCGGCCTGGGGATGAGTGTGCTGGCTACCAATATGGGTTTCTCGGCAGCGATCACCAATCCCTTCACCATTGGCATCGCACAGAAAATTGCCGGACTGCCATTGTTCTCTGGGGCCTGGTTCCGGGTGCCGATCTTTATCACGATTTATGTAGTTTTCTCTATATTCCTGGTACGTTACGCCAAACGAGTCGAGCGCGATCCTAAAAACTCGCCGGTGTATGATGAAGACAATATAGAACGAGCCAAATACGCGGATCTGGATTTGGAAAAGATCACAGAATCTAGCCCGTATTTGGGGCGAGCCATGGTCTGGTTCGCGGTATTTTTCGTATTGATACTGCTGGTATTGTTTGCCGGACCTTTTATCCCGGCGATTTCAGATTACGCCCTCCCTTTGGTGGGGCTTCTGTTCCTGATGGCTGGACTCGGTGCCGGGCTTCTGTCTGGTGAGGAAAAGAAGGTCGTTTTCAAAGCCCTGTGGGAGGGTGTCTCTGGTATTGCCCCGGGCATTATCCTGATCTTGATGGCGGTCAGTATTAAACACATCGTCGTATCAGGCGGCATTATGGATACCATCTTGCACAGCGCTGCCCAACCCTTTTCGCAGGCTAGCCCCTTGGTCTCTGCGGTGATCATCTATTTTCTGGCCCTGCTGATCGAATTCTTCGTTGCCTCGGGTTCGGCGAAAGCCTTCCTGATGATGCCCATTCTGCTGCCGCTGGCTGATCTGGTGGGTGTGACCCGGCAGGTGACTGTGACAGCCTATTGTTTTGGTGATGGTTTTTCCAATATGATCTATCCCACCAACCCGATTCTATTGATTGTGCTTGGCTTGAGCGTGGTCAGCTATCCTAAGTGGATCAAGTGGTCGCTGCCGCTGTGGATCATCGTCATGCTGGTAACTGTAGTATTTTTGGGAATCGGGGTCGCGATTGGCTATGGGCCATTTTGAGCGAGCAGGCGGGTTCCTTCCCGCCGCATCGCCACTCCAATGCATGCGAAACATATTGGAGAAAAGGGACACGGATTTCACGGATGAACTCGGATGGAATTATTTGTTGATTCTTATGATGTATCGCGAGATCGTTTTCGCACCAACCTTGCTAGAATTCAGCCACGCTGGCCGGGTGCTGGTCTTCTGAAATATTCTCTTGCGGATCATCCTGATCTAACCATCGATTGGATTCTGGCGGATGCCATCGCGAAACCTGAAAAGTTGCTTATCGTGACGACGGGCCAACACGGGGCCGAAGGCATCGTCGGAGCGGCGATGCTGCAGTTGTTCGTCGAAGACTATTTGCCCCAGCTAAACCCGGATGATACCGGATTGCTGCTGGTGCATGCCATCAATCCCTGGGGGATGAAGCATTTCCGTCGGGTGAACCCCCATAACGTCGATCTGAACCGAAATTTTGTCTGGGACGAGGCAGACTTGAACCCAGCTGCCAACCCCAATTACAGGCTGCTCAACACTTTCCTCAATCCGACCTCGACAATGCGAAATCTGGTGTTGTCGAAAGTCAGTTTCTTTTTCAAACTAATCAAAACCCTGATCTCTCCCGGACAGACTACTTTGCGTTCTGCCATGCTGATGGGGCAATATACTCATCCCCTAGGGGTTTATTTTGGCGGCCAACAATTGCAAGAAGAGACGTGCATCCTGATGGAGTTGTATCGGCAGGCCGTCCAGCATTACGAGCGTATTGTCCATTTAGATATGCACACCGGCTACGGGCCGCGCTTCCAGATGAGTTTGGTCAATTCGCCACTGGACCGGCATTCTGCTCAATATTTTGAAGAAGCTTTTGACTACCCCCAGGTTGTGGCGGCGACACCGGACGAGTTCTATAGCATGAATGGCGACATGATTGATTGGATGTACCGGCTGATCGGTCAAGAATATCCCCAAAAGCACCTTTACGCTACTGCATTTGAATTTGGTACTCTGGGTGATGCGCTGCCAGCCTCGATACACAGCATGGAGAGTATCATCCATGAAAACCGAGTTCACTGGCATGGAGCAGCCAATAAGGCTCTTAGGAGGAAAGTAAAAAGGGATTTTGAAGCCTTGTTTTCTCCTTCTGAAGGGGATTGGCGCGAAAAAGCGCTGGCCGACGCGCGCCAGGCTTTCAATGGCATTCTAACGGCCGAAGGTTTTTTCTCCGACAATAATTAAGGATATATTTATCTGTCGTGCCGTGTGATACGGTATTCTTAGGAGCAATGTTTCCCGCGGTTTAGAAAACTTTATCCATAGACCAGGATTGATTAAGTTTTGATTACCGCAATTTTGTAAGTTATTCAGCAATGGGGATTGTGATGAAAAATGTACTGCCTTTCTCTTTGATACTTGCCACCCATATTTTTCCGCCAACGGATGCTTCGGAACATGCTAACCTTCGAAACGATACCCCATTCCCCTGATGGTGATGATGCGAGATGGCTTGGAAGGATCGGGTTCGATCTTCTCTCTAATCCAACGGATATGTACATCAACAGTACGGCTGCCACCGCTGAAATTCCACCCCCAGACTTTTTCAAGGATTAAGTCGCGCGAAAGTACCTGTCCGAGATGAGTGGCTAAAAATTAAGCAATTCGAATTCTTTGGGTTTTAAAATGTCGATTTCTTCGTCCCGGGCCGTCAGCATGATGTCCATCACGATCAAGTCAGGGTTTTCTTGTCGAGCTGTATTCAGGGCTTCAAGACCATTGCCTTCAACTTATACTTGATAGCCCTCTTTTTCCAGGTTGTAACTGAGCGTTTCCAATAATGCGGGTTCGTCTTCGACAACGAGAATTCCCTTTGACATAGTTCTTCTGTTCTGCCAATATTTTTAAAGCCATAATCTTATCACGATCAAAATTGGTCAGAGGGAATTTAAAGATATCTGTTTTCCCGGAACCACTTTAAGGCATCGGCGACGGTTTCATTGAAAGGGCGCGGAGAAAGGCCCAGTTCATTCTGGGCCTTGGTGATGTTATAGGCTTGCCAATAAGGCAAGGCGCGCAAGTGGTTGCTGGGGAAATTCAGTGCGGGGAACGCATCGCCGATCTTTACCAAACCCAGGATAAGCCAAAGCGGGATTTCGAAGCGGGGTGGTTTGGCCCCCGCAATGCGGGCTGTTTCAGTCAGGGCTTCCCGCACGCTGAGGTTATGCCCTCCCAGTATATAGCGCTCGCCCGAGCGGCCTTTTTGGGCTGCCACAATGTGTGCCTGGGCTACATCGCGCACATCAATGGCGTTGATTTCCCCTGGAAGCCAGGCAAACGTCCGCCCGCGGGCCGCCATCAGCAGCACGTGGCCCATCGAAAGGTGGAAGTCTCCGGGGCCAAAGACAGCCGTCGGGTTGAGAATTACCGCGTCCAGCCCTTCTTCAACAACCTGAAGAATTTCCTCTTCCATGGCGATCTTGGATTCATAATAGCCATTTTTGGGGAAGGTTCCCAGTTGATAGACATCACTTTCATCTGCCAGACGTTTCTCTCCTGAAGGAACCGGGCCGATAGTAGATAAGGTCGATGTGAAGATAAGTCTTTTGACACCCTGTTTTTGGACGGCGGCAATCACTCGCTGGGTTTGCTCCCGAGCCTCTACAATTTGCGCTGGCACCAGTTTGGGATTGTCCGATTTGGGGGCAAAGGCGGCGGCATGGAAAACGATGTTGATATCCTTCATGGCTGCTTCTATGGAAGCAGGATGCTCTAAATTTCCGGCAACCCACTCAACCGGCGCGTTCCCTAGGTTGCCGGTGATCTTCGGGTTGCGGCGATATCCCCGCACCTGCCACCCACTTGAAAGCGCGGCTTTAGCAATATGTCCACCGATTAATCCAGTTGCGCCTAGTACCAATACTCTCATCGCTATTCCTTTTGGCTAGAATGGTAGAATTATAATCTATACAGTTGTTGGCAATTCGCTCCGAGAGTTGGGCCATAAACTAATTCGCCGATGAAATCATTTTTTCGACCCGTTGCTGTTTTTGTAATTGTGGGGCTCTTTCTGAGTTCGGTCACACCTGGCACGGCGGCCCCATCTGCAGACGCCCCGGAACCGGTCATTGAGCCGGAATTAAAGGCGCAATTCATGGTCGAAGAAGAAGCCGGTTTCATGATCCAGTTCCGTCACCAACCCAATCTGTCATTGGCCTATGAGCTGGATTGGGAGACGCGCGGCCGTTTTGTGGTTAATACCCTGCAATTTGCCGCTGACCAATCCCAGGAGCGAGTACAGGCTTACCTGGACTTGAGGGACGTCGATTATCAATCTTTCTGGATTAACAATACTATCCTGGTCAATTCTTCCGACCAGACGACTTTTAACGGGTTACTCAGCTTCGTGGAGATCGACTCCCTGCGCGCTCGCCGTCATCCAACGTTGCATGAACCGGTTAGCATTGCCCCTGCTCAAACGATTAATGCCTCTGGGGTGGAGGCCAATATTGCCCACGTCGGCGCACCCGAGGTCTGGGCGCAGGGATACGATGGCGATGATATCATCGTTGCCAATATCGATACCGGTGTTAATTACTTGCACGCGGCCCTGGTTCACCAATATCGCGGCAATTTGGGCGGGGGCAGCTTCGATCATAATTTCAACTGGTGGGATCCCGCCATTGGCGGTTCGCAGCCTATACCTAACGATTGGCACGGACACGGTTCCCACACGATGGGGACAATGGTCGGCGCCGAGGCGGATGGGGGAAATAATCAAGTGGGCATGGCTCCCGACGCTACCTGGATCGCCTGTCAGGCTTTCGAAGGCAACGATGCCGAATTGCTGGAGTGCGGCCAGTTTTTGCTGGCACCTTGGGATTTGAACAAACAGAATCCTGATCCCGCCAAGCGCCCGCATGTGATCAATAATTCTTGGGGGGATTGCCACCAATATTTCGATTCCTGGTATCTGGGCATGGTAGAGAGCTGGCTGGCAGCGGGGATTTATCCGGTTTTCTCCAACGGCAATACCTCCACCTGCGCTTATCCCTCACCGCCTGGCCTGAATACGGTTGGCAACCCGGCTCGCTACGGCCTGGTCACTGCCGTGGGTTCGACAGGCAACCACAACGGCCGCTATGCCAAACACTCAAATTGGGGCCCCACGGATGATCCGGATGTGGTCAATCCGCATGGCTTCCCAAACCTGAAACCTCAGGTTGTGGCCCCCGGTGTAGACATTCGTTCGGCAGATAAAAACGGGGATGACTACCGCCTGATGTCAGGGACCTCCATGTCGGCGCCGCATGTCAGCGGCCTGGTGGCCCTGATGTGGGATGCTGCGGCCTGCCTGATCGGTGAGCCAGTGGCCACTGAGAGCCTCATCCTGGCCACTGCTAATCCGATCTTGTATGATGATGGCACCGGCAATGGCGCCCATACACCCAATTACGCTACCGGTTGGGGGGAGATCGATGCGCCGGCTGCCGTGCAGGCAGCTCGTGATTATTGCGGTGCTGATTTTCGCATCGATGCCGCGCCGGAAAATGTCGAAATCTGCGCTCCAGAAGAGGCGCTTTACGATGTCAACCTCACCCCTATCACCGGATACGACCAGCCAGTATTCCTGACAGTAAACGGGGATATTTTTGGTGGCGTGTTCACCTTCGATCCAAACCCTGTTGTTCCGCGTGGCAGCAGCGTGTTGACGATAAGCTCCACAGCCGCCATTGCGCCGGGCGATTACGCCTTGCAAATTACCGGATCGTCGGGCTCCCTGGTGCATTTTGATGAGGTGGAATTGACTGTCTACCAGGGCGTACCGTCGGCACCAACCCTGTCTACCCCCATGGCAGCGGCAAATAATGTGAACATAACGCCCACATTTTCGTGGAGTCCCATCATGGGAGCGGACTATTACCGGCTGGAAGTGGCCCGAGATGCTGACTTCAACCAGATCGAGTATTTTACAGATGTGCCGATTGCCAGTCACAGCATGCCCACCTGGCTGGAACACAACCGTGAATATTATTGGCGTGTCTCCGCCGGCAATGATTGCGGCCGATCGACCCCGGCCGTTTCTACCTTCACTACGCAAAGCCCGTCTGCGGTCTTGCTGGTTGATGATGATGACGACAACCCTGATGTCGCCGATTATTATCGCGATACCCTGGATGCTCTTGGGATTACCTACGATCTCTGGAACACCTGGAACAGCGATGATGAACCGGAAGTGGATATCTTGAATTTATATGATGCAGTAATCTGGTTTGTGGGAGATGAGTGGCAGGACCCTGCCGGACCGGGCATGGATAGTGAGACCAAGCTTTCAACTTGGTTGGATGACGGTAACTGCCTGATAATCAGCGGGCAGGATTATCTTTGGAATCGCGGTATAACCGATTTTGTCTCTAAATACCTGGGCGTGACTAGTTTTTCAAGCGATCAGAAACACACCTCTGTATCCGGGGAGGCTGAGGCTTTCGAGGGGCTGGGGCCATACTCCCTAACATATCCCTTCTTTAATTTCAGCGATGCCTTGACCCCCAACACTACCGCTCATGTAGCCTTGACAGGTGATCAGGGGGTGGCGGGATTGACCAACAGCAATGGGATTTTCAAAACGACCATGTGGGCTTTCCCCTTCGAAGCCATTACTACGGAAGCAGAACGTCAGGAACTGCTCAACGCCGCCCTGCAGTGGTGCCAGTCCGAAGCCGAAGTTGAGACTTTCGAGATTTTCTTGCCGATAATTGAGCGTTAATGTGGAGGAGGAACAGAAGACCGGGGACAGGGCATTCTACCTTCCGGCCTCGGTCCCCTGTCATCCGTCTTAGAATGCCTCGTATCTCACCGAGAACGAAATTCCCCGTTCCCCAATGGCCTGCATGAATTTACCCGCCGGTACAGCAATCTCCATTGAGATGCCGCCGGCCGGAACTTGTTTGCGGGCCTGGAAACCCATCATAATAGCGCAGTGCCAGCCGGTCAGGCGTTCCATGGCGGTGAAGCCGGTGGCTTCGTCGAAGTAATCAATCAGGTCGATGATGACCTTGGTTTCCATGCCATTCTTGAGGCCATAGCCGTTGACGCGCATTACGCACACATCCCGAACTTGTTCGGCTCTGATCTTTGGTTCCAGCAAGGTATGATAAACTTGGCGAGGCACCACACGATAGCCATTTACCTTTAATTCCTGCTCGGAGAATAAGCCCAATTCCTTGAAAGCGCGTAACCACTCAAAGTGGCCGGGGTAGCGTAGGGTTTTGTTGGTGTAGTTCTTCAGCTTACCGTGGAAAGTCCAGGGGGAGGTCGAAAGTCCACCCGAGGTGACATCGGCTTCTAATTTACCCAGGGGCGAAAATTCGATGAATTCCGGCTCGGTCAGAGTATCAATCGGAAGCAGTTCTCCATCCCGTAAAAATGTGGCCTGGCCGTCCATCTCGTTGGTTAACCCATTGATGTGGAAAGTGGCCTGGTAATTCCAGGGTGGTTGAGGTTCCTGGGGCAGCCCGCCGTCGAAAATGTTGACTGTGTCACACTCGTTCAATAGTTCCTGGGCGTAGGCCGCCATGGTTACGTTCAGGCCGGGTCCCATGCCACAGTCGGGCACGATGCTGATCCCAGCGGCTTTGGCTTCTTCGTTCAGGCTAAGCTGTTCCTGCACGACGCCGGTGTGTCCGCCCAAATCACACAGGCTGGAACCGACCGCAATGCAGGCTTTGGTGATTTCCAGGTTGTAATAATAGGGTACCGCGCTCAGGGTCACATCCACGCCCTGGAGATGCTCTAGGAGAGCATCCCGGTCACGGGCATCCAAAATCAGCGCTTCGGCAATCTCCGCGCCGATTAACTGGTTGATGCGTCGGGCTGCTCGCTGGGCGATGCCTTCATCGAAATCGACCATAAGGATGCGTTTGGCGGCACCGAATTTGGCCAGATCGTAGGCGGCGGCCGTACCCTGGCGGCCGGCACCGATCACTGCATAGATGAATTGCGTCATTGAAGCTCCTTGAAGGTTGGAATAGTCTCAGAGTTATATCATTTTCACCTAAAATCTACCAGAGGGTGATTTTCCAAAAATTTGCTCATCATGAAGGTTAAAATTCACCGTGATATGGATAGCGAAGATGGAAATGCTCCCTATTCTGGAGGTTATAATAACCTCTTCGAAATTCTATAACTTGGAGTGATCGAATGCATTTTAAAAATGTGCCTCTGGCAATTGTAGGTATGGCCTGCCGTTTTCCTGGTGGGGTCAAGAATGTTGCCTCATTTTGGAAACTACTAATCCAGAAGCGTTCTGGTATTGTCGAAATCCCCCCAGATCGCTGGGATTGGCGCAAATATTATCATCCCAACCCCGAAGTCCCAGGCCATATGGTCACAAAGTGGGGAGGATTTATTGATGATTATGATTATTTTGATCCATCCTTTTTTGGCATTTCTCCCAGGGAAGCCAATCAGATGGACCCGCAGCAGCGCTGGCTGCTGGAAACCAGTTGGGAAGCTTTCGAGGATGCCGGCCTGCCCCCTCAAGGATTAAAGGACAGTCAGGTAGGCGTGTTTGTAGGTATTGCATCGCATGATTATGCTGATGTTCAGCGCAATGAAACCGAAGCATCGGATGCCCACACTGGCACTGGTAGTGCCTTGAGTATTGCTGCCAATCGACTGTCATATTTTTATGATTTCCAGGGACCAAGTGTGGCTGTGGACACGGCCTGTTCATCTTCTTTGACCGCCGTGTATCTAGCCTGCCAGAGTATTTGGGGTGGTGACGCCAGTTTGGCTGTGGTCGGGGGGACAAATAATTTGCTTAACCCATCTGTATACATCAGTTTCAGCAAAGCTTCGATGTTGTCACCAGATGGAAGGTGTTTTACGTTCGATCATCGGGCCAATGGCTATGTACGTGGCGAAGGGGTGGGCGTGGTGATCATTAAACCCTTGGCAGACGCGCAAGCAGACAACGACCGGGTCTATGCTGTCATCAGGTCCGCAGTGGCCAACCAGGATGGGCGTTCTTCCTCGCTAACGGTGCCATCCCAGGTTTCCCAAGAGGAGATGCTGCGTCAGGCCTATCGAGACGCCGGAATAGACCCCAACCAAATTTCGTATATTGAGACCCATGGAACCGGAACTCCGGTTGGAGACCCCCTTGAAGCGCGCGCCTTGGGAAATGTGGCGGGCCAGGATCGAAAGGAACCTTGCCTGATCGGATCGGTGAAAACCAATATCGGGCACCTGGAGGCTGCGGCTGGAATGGCCGGGTTGATCAAAGGCGCCTTGGTGCTGCACCATCAAACTATTCCGGCTCATTTGAATTTCGAACGCCCCAATCCCAATATTCCATTGGATGAACTGGGTTTAAAAGTTGTGTGTGAAAAGACACCGCTGCCAAAAATTGATGGACATTCACCAGTTGTCGGGGTCAACTCCTTTGGGTTTGGGGGGGCAAACGCGCATATCGTGCTAGAAGCCGCTCCAGACCAAAGTAGTGAGGAAGCCATATACATCAAGGCATTACGGCCTTACACTCTAATGCTTTCAGCTTCCGACGAAGCGGTTTTGAAAAAGCAAGCGGAGAACTATCATCAATATTTGCTCCGGACCGATGAAAATATTGCCGACATCACTGCGAACGCCGGGATGAGTCGTTCACATCATGCTCAACGTTTGGTTGTGATTGGCAAGGAAAAACAAGAGCTATGCGCTCGACTGCTCGATTATCTCAATGGCGAAACCAACGAAATTGGTCTTATCTCCGGGCAAGCTGGCCAACTATATTCAGAACCGGTATTCGTTTTTACCGGTCAAGGATCTCAATGGTGGGGAATGAGTCAGCAACTGCTTCAGCGAGAGCCATCTTTCCGAAAAATTGTTGAGGCTGTTGATGAAATATTCCAGTCATTGAGTGGCTGGTCGATTATCGATGAATTGCACTGTGACGAAGAAAAATCCCGTATTGATGATACCGATGTGATCCAGCCGGCAATGTTGGCTGTCCAGTTGGGGTTGACCACTCTCTGGGGAGAGTGGGGCATAAAACCGGCCAAGTCCGTCGGACTTTCGGTTGGCGAAGTCGCAGCCGCCTATGTGGCAGGGATTTATTCCCTTGAAGATGCTGTCAAGATCATTTATCACCGCAGCCGTTTGCAGCATACCACTGCTGGGCAAGGCAGTATGGCTGCTGTGGGATTGCCAGCCGAGACTGCGCAGGAAGCAATCCGAGATTTATCACTGGAAATTGCTGCCGTTCTCAGTTCGAACATGGTCACTCTTGCAGGCCTCCCCGAGGATATAGATATCTATGTCGATAGGTTGAAAGATGAGGATGTTTTCGTACGTAACCTCCCCATTCAATACGCCTTCCATACCGCGCAGATGGAACCCCTGAAGGAAGAACTTTTAGCGGCTTTGACGGATATTCAACCTCGCTCGGGACAAATACCCTTCATCTCGACAGTAACAGGTGAACTGACCGATGGGAAATCCATGGATGCGGAGTATTGGTACCAAAATTTACGCAAGCCGGTCCTGTTCGAAAAAGCACTCAACACGTTGATCGCTTCCAATGATCGCTTGTTCTTAGAGATTGGGCCTCATCCCGCTTTGCAGCACGCCATCAAAGATGCACTCGCCAATCAAGGTCAGGAAGGCCATGTTTTTTATTCAATACGGCGCAATGCCGACGAATCGCGAGAGCTTTTGAACAATCTGGCTGGCTTGCACATTCACAATGCGCCCATCGACTGGCAGGCACTCAACCAGTCAGAAAATCGCTTTGTGGAGCTGCCGCGCTACCCATGGAATCATCAATCTTATGGCAAGATATCTGATGTCCGACGCCGCCTGGACCTGGAACCGTTCGAACACCCGTTGTTGGGCGCGCGCCTGCCAGCCGTTCAACCCACCTGGGAGGTTCGACTGAACCCACACATCGATAACTACCTGAACGACCATGTCCTTTGGAACAGCATTGTTTTTCCGGGAGCAGGCTATGGCGAGATCGGCTTAGCCGTTGCCCGAAATCTATTTCCTGGCGAACCATACGCCGTCCATCAATTGAAAATCACAAATGCTTTATTTATCTCTCCAACCACCCCCCCCTTGGTGAGGGTAGTTTTTGATAAGGCCGACAAGTCTTTTTCAGTCTTCAGCGCCATCAATGTCCAGGATGACTGGCAACTACACGTCCACGGGCACCTTTTGAAGATCGAAACGGCCGCGCCAAATCCCATTGAAATCGACACGATTTTGGAGGGTTTAGCGTTTTTCGCCGGGCAGGATGAGTTCTATAAAATATTTGAAAACATGAGCATCAGCTTTGGCCCGGAATTCAGACAGATCGATACGGTTTGGGGGAATGGTGATCGATCTCTAACGAAAATCAAGGTAACCGATCGCATTAAACGACAACTTGAGCGATATCATTTTCATCCAGTACTGATTGATGCCTGCTTTCAGACAGTCGCCACATCTGGGATGATGGCTTCCCCATCTGGAGATTTAGAAATTTCCTTTTTACCCATGGCTGTTGAACGCATCCGCCTTTTGAGTGAAAACTTCCACGCGGAACTGTGGGTACAAACCGAAATTAGATCGCAGACAACAGATTCGATCACAGCAGATTTCAAAGTGTATCAGCCCAATGGTGAATTGTTGGCTGAGATATTAGGCGGGCGTTTTGATCGTCTCATGGAAAGCACGGCCAACACTGCAGGGTATCAGGTTTATCAGTTGCACTGGGAACAGAAACGCCTAAAAACTGTGCACCCGGCTGAACGTGGTAAATTTCCACCAGTGACTGAAATAGTTCATCCACTCCTGGATTTACACCGTGAGTTATATCAATCATATGATCTTCAACGAATTACGAATGACTATTTTCCCCAATTGGAAGCCATTGCACACAAAATATTTCATGGTACTTTGATAGCACTAGGCTGGGATTATGAGTTAGGTAGTGTAATCGCTTGCGATGATTTGATGCTTGAGTTGGGTATTATTGGACGTCACCGTCCTTTGGTAGAGGTCGTATTGGAACAATTGGAGATCAACGATTTGTTGACAGCGGTCGATGATAAGTCGTGGCGAGTGATTGGAGAATTGGTTTCTGAGGATGTGAGAGTACTACTGGATGACTTGCTTTTATCCTTCCCGCAGATGGAAGCAAATATCACTTTGCAAAAATCTATTGCGGACAACTTAAAAGATATACTGCGTGGTCAACTTGACCCCATGGAAGTACTTTTCCCAAATGGATCATCCCAAGTGCTAAAGGCCATTTATTCCAACACTGCCCACTCGGCCAGTTACGAGGTGGTCGCAGCGACATTAACATTGGCCATCGAAAATCTTCCCGAGGATCAACCGCTCCGAATACTTGAGATCGGTTCAGGAACTGGCGGATTGACGGCTGCCATACTGCCTTCGCTCCCAGCAAATCGGACAGAATATACTTTTTCGGATATCAGTCCAAAATTCTTACAGGAAGCCAGGCAACATTTTGGTAATTTTCCTTTTGTAGAGTACCGCCATCTCGACCTGACCCGTTCACTGGTTGACCAGGGCTTTAGCGCAAATAGTTTTGATATCGTCCTGGGGGCCAATGTCGTCCATGCCATCCCCAACATCCCTAGAACGTTAGATTTGATTTCTGAGTGTCTTGATGAGAATGGCCTGTTTCTGTTTATTGAGTTGACCGGATTTCACATGGCTTACACTCTGATCTTTGGATTACTTGAAGAGTGGTGGCATTTTGATGAAGAAATCGCCCGTTTCAGGACCAATATCAAGACTAAAGATCAGTGGCAGGAATTATTGCGACAGCATGGCTATCAACAAGTTTCCAACTATTCATTTCAGTTAGTGGACGAGCAACTTCAATTTTACTTGACGACTTTTCTTGCGGAAGCGCCTAAGATCGAAATTGATTCTGTGGTGGACAAGAATGCTGACACCTATCTGATATTTGCGGATCAAGGGGGAATCTGTTCAACCTTAGGCCATGCCTTGGCTCAAACAGGTGGAAAGGTAATTTACGCCAAGGAGGATTTTGAAAGTCAATTGAGGGCAGAAGCGCCGACGGTGATCGTGCACGGTTTGTTGCTTGATCACTCCCCCGTGGACGATCTTTCTGTTATCCAACTGCTGGCTCTGCAAGAAACAGGGGTCATGCATGCTTTGAGATTGATTCATGCTCTGGAAGCTGTTCCTGTGGAGCCGCAGCCACAGGTCGTTTTCCTAAGCCGGGATGCTCAGTCCGTGAATGCAGATGACCGCAGCAATATGCTGTCAGCCACTCCTGTGAAAGGTCTTCTCCGAGTAGCCCGTAACGAACACTCAGGATACCGATGGCGGCATATTGATCTTGATGGCGATAAACTTGAGATGGATATTGAAAACATTGTAAACGAAATATTGTTCCCGGATTATGAAGTTGAAATCGCCTACCGCTCGAACAAACGTTATCTCAACCGGTTGAGACAAATACAAATGGATGATTTGCCATACTGCCGGCAAAATGCAGTTCATGCCGATGGTGTAATCGAACCCTATCAGCTTGAGTTCGATACCCCCGGCCAGCTTTCGAATTTGACACTCAACATGACCACGCGGCCGGCTCCCGGCCTAAATGAGGTAGAAGTACAGGTAAAGGCAGGTGGCATAAACTTCCGTGATGTGATGAAAGTGCTGGGCGTACATCCCGGTGTCTCGGACGATTTAACCTGGTTGGGGGATGATTTTGCCGGGGTCATCGTGGGAGTTGGAGAAAATGTGAAGGATTTTCGTGTTGGGGAAGCTGTGATTGGCATTTGCCCTTATGCATTCCGTACATTTATCACCGTTGACCACCGGATGATTTTTAAAATGCCGGGGCATCTAAGTTTCACTGAGGGAGCAACCATTCCGTCAGTTTTCGCGACGGCGCATTATGCTCTTGTAAAATTGGCACGGTTGCAGGCTGGAGAAAGCGTTTTGATTCATGCTGCTACTGGTGGCGTTGGACAGGCAGCCATTCAAATTGCCAAGAATCTCGAATTAGAGATTTTCGCAACAGCCAGCACAAATGAGAAACAAGCTTTCCTGCGCGCCCAGGGCATTGATCAAATCTTCAACTCACGCACGCTTGATTTTGCCGACGAGATCATGACCGTCACCAACAGCAGAGGAGTCGATGCGGTTCTGAATTCGTTGGCTGGCGATTTTATCCCCAGGAATTTTTCGATATTGGCCCCATTTGGTCGCTATCTCGAAATTGGCAAGGTCGATGTGTATGACAATACTAAAATTGGCTTGGAGGCCATGCGCAATAATATTTCGCTGCACATCATTGATTTGGCAGGAATGCTCATAGATCGGCCTGATGCGTTTGTGAGCGTATTCTCTGAACTGGCTGAAAAATTTAAAACCAAAACTTATTCACCCCTAGCCCATTCTGTCTTTCCCGTAACAGAGGCTGTGGAAGCATTTCGCTATATGGCTGCGGGCAAACATATTGGCAAAAATGTACTGTCATTCGAGGTAGATGAAATTCCCGTCGGACGGATGACGAAAACAGGGCACCTGTTCCGGGCGGATTCCAGTTATTTGATCACCGGCGGCGCGGGTGGCTTTGGGCTTGAAGTGGCAAAATGGATGGCAAGAGAAGGGGCGCGCCATCTGGTCTTGATGTCTCGCAGCGGCCCGCCCGATGAACAAGCTTTAGAAGATGTTGATGTGTTGAGAGCCAACGGTGTCAAAGTCATTGATGCGCGTGGAGATGTGACAAAACAGGAAGATGTCGATCAAGTGATCGGTGATATTCAAGAAAACTTGCTGCCGATAGCTGGCGTTTTTCACGCCGCAATGGTGCTGAACGATCATCTCCTGATCGATCTTGATCAGGATGGATTTAACAGGGCATTCCATCCCAAGATTTTAGGTGCCTGGAATCTTCATCTGGCGACTTTGCCGTTAAGATTAGATCATTTCGTTTGCTTCTCATCCCTGACCAGTGTTGTTGGCATGGTAAAGCAAGCTAACTATTGCGCTGGGAACGCCTTTCTGGATGATTTAGCCAATTATCGCCATGCCAGGAGGCTGCCTGCTTTGACGGTAAACTGGGGAATTTTATCTGGGGCGGGATTTATGGAGCGCAACCCGGAGATGATCGCCTACTTTGAAAAGGCCGGAGGCAAGGCGATCCCCATAGATTTGGCACTGCAAGCATTGCGGTATTTGTTGCTCAGAAAGGTTGGGCAGGTCGGGATTGCCTCAATAGAATGGGCTCAATTGGGAAAACACCTGGCAAATGTAACCACTTCACCTATGTTTGAGCATCTGAATCGTTTAGACATGGGCGATGGGACAAAAGATAACCTCCTGGCTCAACTCGAGTCAGCTTCGACTGGACAACAACAAACTATCCTAGTTCGATTCGTTGCACAAAGCATCGCGGGGATTTTGGGAGCCAGCCTTGAGGCTATCGAATATGATGTTCCCGTGAATAATTTTGGGTTGGATTCGCTGATGGCAATCGAATTGATTACCGTCATCAACAACCAGCTAAAAATCAACCTTGCAGCCAGCGATATGCTCAGCAACGCAACCATTGAGAACATTTCTGATCTTATCCTTAGAAAAATCCTGATGAGCCCTGAAGGCCAAACCGGGGCGGCCAGTATGACGATAAATTGGGATGCAGAAGCAACCCTGGATGCAGAAATTTTCCCCGAGGTTCCAGAATCCGCATCAACCTCGTCACCAGAAAAGATATTATTGACTGGTGCTACGGGTTTTCTGGGTGCATTTATATTATCTGATCTTCTAAATCATACAGATGCTGAGTTTTACTGTCTCATCCGAGGTGCGAAAGACCCTCTGAAACGCATAAGCAATAATCTAGAGCAATATGATTTATGGGATGACAGTTTCCTGGAGCGTGTTATTCCGATTCCTGGCAATCTCAGCAAGCCTTTGCTGGGGATGTCTGAAGATCAGTTTGAAACTTTGGCCAACGAGATTGACACTATTTTCCATCTTGCCGCCGATCTGAACCTGACTCTTCCATACGAGGATTTAAAAAGCACCAATGTGTCCGGGGTGCAAGAAATCTTAAGGCTCGCCAGCCGGGGAAAAGCCAAGCGCGTCCACTTTGCATCAACTATTGCAGTTTTCTTTGGGATGGGTCAAAAGGAAAGAGTATCCGAGAGTGATCGATCTTCGCCGCAAAATCTATTCAGCGGTTACGCTCAAAGCAAGTCGGTGGCAGAACAACTGGTCTTCCAGGCTCAGAAACGGGGCATAGCCTGCACCATTTACCGGCTTGCACTGATTACAGGCCAAAGCCAAACAGGGATGACAAATAGAAGAGATCTAGTCAGTTGTTTGGTTAAGGGTGTCTACCAGATGGGGGCTTACTCGGATCAGAATATTCCAATTAACATCATCCCGGTTGATTATGCCAGCAAGGCGTTGGTAAGTTTATCAAAGCAAGCAAGCTCTGCGGGCAAGGTGTATCACCTTACCAATCCCGAGAATGTAGAAACTAGCAGCTTGGTCAGGTGGTCAGGTGATGAAGATTATTTAAAAGAGATTCCCTATCTAGCTTGGCAGGCCATCTTGGTGCGACATGCTGAACAAAAGGTTGAAAATGATTTGATTCCCTTTCTGCCGATGTTTCCACCAACCGGGCTTGAGGATTTCGAACAATCTTTCGGTTGTCAGGATACACTGGTTGCTCTGGCAGGTTCTGGTATTGTTTGCCCACCGATTGATCAAGCAATGATTGAAAAATATCGTGACTTCCTATTGTCTGCAAATACCAGGGCCGATTAATGCGTGTGGTGACACTCTTTTCTTACCTGTTTCTATATGGCATTAGTTTATACATTTTGCGGATTGTCCTGATTTCAGCTGGGATCAGGTTTAAAGGGCCTGCGGTTGAATTGAAAGTGACAGAAACAGAATTGCCTCAAGTGACCGTGCAGTTGCCCGTCTACAACGAAAAGCAGGTGGCGGTCCGTCTCATCGATTCTGTCTGTGCCCTGGATTATCCACATGCCAAACTACAAATTCAGGTGTTGGATGATTCGACAGACGAAACTACCACAATGATTGCCGAAAGTGTGCAGCGCTGGCAGCAATGGGGTATCGATATAAGTCACCTTCGCCGACCAACTCGCCACCGCTACAAAGCCGGAAACCTGGAAAATGGGTTGCTTCAGGCTACTGGGGAATTTATTGCAATTTTCGATGCTGATTATTTGGTGCAGCCTGCTTGGTTGCAGCAGGCTCTGGCCCACTTCCTTCAGCCGGATACAGATAAATTAGGGTTGGTTCAAACCCGTTGGGGTTTGCAAAACAGCCGTGATTCAACCCTGGCGTATGCCCAAACTCTATCCGTAAATGAATTTGCTATAACCCAGGCCGAACGCGTCCGACTGGGCCTCTGGTCGAGTTTCTTTGGCTCGGCAGGATTGTGGCGGCGAGCATGCATTGATGACATCGGAGGCTGGGTGGCGGTGAACGCATTGAGTGAAGATATCGATATTGCCTACCGCGCCCAGCTCGCTGGCTGGAAAATCGCCTATGATGATGCCCTACTGGCCTTTGCGGAATTGCCCAACAGTATGTTAGCCTATAAGCAGCAGCAGTTCCGCTGGGCAAAGGGCAACACCCAGGTAATCAGAGAATTGTGGCCCAAAATCCTAAATAGTTCAGCTTCCTGGCTGCAAAAATGGGACGCGATCTTTTTTGCCACTTGGCCAGCCATGAATCTTTTGTATGTATTGTTTTTTGTGTTCAAGCTGCCGCAATTGGTTTACCCGAACTCGCCGTCGCGCATACAGGATATTCTGCTGGTGATTGGCATAAGTTTAGGCTTGTTGCTCAGTTTTATTGATTGGATGGGAGGTCGGAGCGGATTCCCGGTGCACACATTCCTGGGAGTTGGTAGCACATTCAATATTTCGATGGGTTTTATAGCTGGCTTTGTAAAAGGACTTGACAGCGGCTTTCACCGCACGCCCCGAACGGGTGTTGACCAGGCAATACCTAAACCAAATAAAATTCTGATGTGGGCCACGGCTGGAGAATTGATATTGACTGGAATTGCGCTGACTGGTGTTATCTATGCAAGCGTGCAAAAGAATTACCTGGCATTGCCCATGCTGATCCTTTATCTGTTGGGATTTGGTTGGCTGGGCTTGCAATCTGCCTGGGAAATTGTAAAAGCTTACGACAGGGCTGTCTGAGATGACCGATTCTTTCCGAAAGTTCACATTAAACTCCAAAAAAGCCTACCTGCATTTACTGCAAGTATTTCAGTTGGTCTGGCAAGCCAGTGCTGTTGGTACATTAGGTCTGGCTGGGTTGGCAGCCGTTGGGGGGGTAGTACCACCAGCCATCGCCTGGGTGAAAAAATTGATGATCGATGAGATCGTGGGACTGGTTACAGATCAAGTAGAGCCTTGGAATGGCGTTTTGTCTTTGGCGCCATACTTATTCATGATCATCCTTTTCCTTGCCATCAGCAATATTATCAGGCAGGCGCGTTTGCTGGCAGAGAAAAATCTCCGCAGCCGAATGCGACTCCACATTCATTGCCTGATCATTGAGAAAGCCCTGACCCTGGATTTGAGCCATTTTGAAAACGCAGACTATTATGACAAATTGCAAAATGCGCGCGCAGAAGCTGATTTCCGGGTCTCAGATATTGTAGTGCAGACTTTCAAGCTGATTCAGTCGATCATCACCTTTATTTCGTTTGCTGCATTGTTGATACGGTTTAATCCGTTGTTGATTTTGATATTAATTGGGGCAACCTTGCCTAGCTTTGGGATGCAGCAAAGATATGGGCAATTGACCTTTCGTTTGTTAACCGGGCAGGCTCCTGAACGGCGAGAGATGAAATACTATGAGCGACTACTTACCGTGGATCGAAATGCCAAAGAGGTCAAACTGTTTGGGTTAGGCCAGACTCTGCTTCAACGCTACATCGAATGGTTCTGGAAATTGTTCCGAGAAGATATGCATTTGGCCCGTCGCAGGAGCGTGGTCAGCGTAATGTGGGGAATGCTAGGTTTGGTTGGTTATTTTGTGGCAATTGCCTGGATTATCTTTCGGGCAATTGCTCAAACGATCACATTTGGTGATGCAGTGTTAAACCTGGAAGCTTTCGAACGCAGTCATTACCTGGGCCAAACGATTCTGAATACATTGCTGAAGCTCTACGAGAACAACCTGTTCGTCACCAATGTCTTCGAGTTTCTGAAATTGGAATCGCAGCTTCCGGTTCCTGCCGATCCACTAGATTTTCCAGTTTCGATCAAGCATGCTATAGAGTTTGACAACCTGTCTTTCAAATATCCCAGTCAAGAGGATTGGACACTACGGAATATCAACCTTAAATTATATCCCGGCGAAAAGCTAGCTTTAGTTGGGCTAAATGGCGCTGGAAAAACAACCCTGGTGAAAATTCTGGCTGGTCTGTACCCCCCAACCGAAGGACGGGTCCTGGTTGACGGGGTTGATTTGCATCAATTTGACCTGCATCAATGGCACAAGAAGATTGGTGTGATCTTTCAGGATTTTGTGCATTATCAGTTTGCTGCTGCCGAAAACATCAGTTTTGGGCAGATTGAATTTGCTGATGATCAAGAACGCATTGTCAACGCGGCTAAAAAAGGGGGAGCACATGAAGTGCTGGAGAACTTGCCCAATGGCTACGCTACCCGATTGGGCAAATGGTTTGAGGATGGTTTTCAATTGAGTATTGGGCAGTGGCAAAAAGTTGCTTTGAGCCGGGCGTTTATGCGCGACGCGGATCTGTTGATTCTAGATGAACCAACCGCATCTCTGGATGCCCAACACGAATTCCAGATTTTTGAGCAGTTTCACGAATTGACGGATGGGAAAATGGCTGTTTTGATTTCGCACCGCTTCAGCACGGTTCGCATGGCTGATCGCATTGTGGTAATTGAAAAAGGAAAGATCACTGAATTGGGCAACCACAATGAGTTGATGGCCAATGAGAGCACTTATGCCCAACTTTTTAACCTTCAAGCACAAGGATATCGATAATTCATCAAAGACAAATCATGTTCAAAAAAGCAAGAAATCAATTTGACCAAAATAACCTGAATCCTTTTCTCTACTTCAGAATGTTAATCTACGGATGGCAATATAATAAGATCATTTCTCATGGCCTTCGCTTGGTAATCAATGAGCCACCTGAGAGATTTTTGGTTATTTGCAATGCCAGAACGGGTTCTAATTATTTATTAACCGCGCTCGGTTCACATCCGCTTATTCGACAATTCTGGGAGCCTTTTGGCCCAAATTCCCTCAACAATAAAGAGGGTGTCAAGGAAAAAATACTCGAATTAGGCTTGGTGCCTTATCTGGAATTTATCATGCGGAGACAGGGGGGAGAAGCCGTTGTGGGTTTTAAGACCCTCTATGGGCAGTTAGAAGATTCATATGGTGAGAAGCAAGGTGTACCGGATATTGCCGATGCGCGTGAATTTTTGAAGCGATCTAGGGACTTGAAAGTCATTCATTTAAAACGACACGATAAATTAGCCACGATAGCGTCCTTGATGCTGGCAATTGAAACTAAACGATTTCTCATTCAAGATCCTCAAGATCGGGAAACCGAACGACAAGTAGAAATTCCTATAAATTCATGTAATTGGCATTTCAACCAAATACATCGACGCGAAAAACTTTACGATGATACCTTCTCTTTTCACAGGAAAACAGAAATTTATTATGAAGAGTTAGTTGCACGACCTGCCGCGGTTCATAGTCAGATTCTCGAATTTCTTGGTATGCCAGATCGACCTTTACGCTCAAGATTGATCAAGCAAAATATCCGCCCATTGAAAGATGTCATCGCCAACTATGCCGAACTCAAGGCCTATTTTGCCGATACCCCCTGGGCCCGCTATTTCACCGATTAGCCTGGGAGCACTCAAAAGCTTCAATAGCGCGCGCCACGCCATCCTCAGCCCGAATTTTCCGGCCTAGTACTTTGGTATTTTTCTGAATATGCGGATCGGTGGTAGCTGCGTTTATCGCCTCGGCCAATTTCGGGCCAGATAAACTTGCATAAGGAATCGGTTTCGGTGAAACGCCAATAGTAAACATCTGCTTAGCCCAATAGGGTTGGTCGCCCGAAAATGGCACAATCACTGTGGGCACACCGGCCCTCAATCCGGCAGCAGTGGTACCAGCACCGCCATGATGCACCACCGCCGCTACTTTTGGAAAAAGGTAATCATGGGGTACATTATCAATAAAAAAGATGTCATCGTCTAAGAATTGTTCGGGATCAAGACCACCCCATCCTTTAGTCAAGATAGCACGCTGGCCATTCATCTTGATTGCCTTTATCACGATCTGAGCTAATCTGCTGGCGTCGCCATCTCGCATACTGCCAAATCCAATATAAACCGGAGGCTGTCCTTCAGCCAGGAAATTGACCAAAGCTTCAGGTGGCTGCCAATGAGGGAGATGATCAAGGAACCAATACCCGGTCACGGAGAACCAGGATGGCCAATCCGGGGGTTTGGGAATGACGTGCTGGCTGTAGCCATATAAAAATGGGATTTGATCCCGATTTAATTCTTCGAAATATCCCAAAAATGGCATAGGCTTTAGATTTAGCCATTGACGCCATTCATTGAATAAACCACCAAGGTAATATTTGCCAATCAATTCATAAATGAAGTAAGTGCTGCGGTTAAAGGCTTTCCCCAGTGAAAGCCAGGTGGGAGTACCAACCAATGGAAAATGACACGTCCGCCCAACAGGGTAGATCCACGTTGACCAGGTTGGAATGTTCAACTTCATACCAACCAGATGTCCGATTTGTGAAAAGGGATTGAAAATAATGGCATCGGTTCCCTGGCAGGCATTCCAGGTTGATTCTTTCAATTGTTCCGAAAAAGTCTGTGCAATTTTTACAATGCAGTCCAGATACAAGAGCGCCCTCTCACCAGCGGTCATCATGCGGTACCCGGTTTCACTGGCCATCACTTTTGAAAAATCAGGGGCGATGCAGAAAAAATCGATTCCACGCTCCTCAATGGCGGTTTGAAAATTTGCCGGAGCGCCCAATTGAACTTTATAGCCGGCTCGCTTAAAGCCGGCACTCAGCGCGATCATGGGTTGTACATCACCACGGGAACCAATGGCTAAAAGGGTTATGTGCATGAATTATTATCCTGAGTGAGCATCAATGAAAGTCAATTGCTCAACTTGCGAAATCCCCCACTTTTTAATTATCAAATTCGGTTGATCGAAGGCGAGAGCAGCAGCCCAGCCTGGGGGAACGGGTAAATTTTTTAGCAACCAATTTTCAGCAAACTCCTTGGTCAGAACCCTGGCTGGCTGTGATGGAGAGATTTCAACGCTAAAACTTTTCAGTGGGATAGACAAACCTTTGCCGATGGCTTTAATGATGGCCTCCTTGCGTGTCCAGGCAACAAAAAATCCTTTTATCTGAATTTCACGTGGCATACTCATTAGTTGCGTATATTCTTTCTCTGATAAAGCGTATTTTGCCACGTTGTCGAAATCATGGATGGAGCGCATGTGCTCAATGTCAATTCCCAGTTGCCCCTGATTTGAAAAGGCAAACAGGGCATATCGACGCGTGTGAGATTGATTGAATCTGATTCCCTGAACCATAGGTTTTCCATACTCATTGAAGGTAAAATTAACTTCTTGGGGGTCTATTTTTAAGTAATTCCCAAGGAGCAAACGTGATATTCCATGTACCAAAATGAATGAATGCCGGGTGTGAGCGTGTTTAAATTTTTGCGCCCGAGTGGTTTCAGCCTCGCTGAGGAAACCTTGGAAGGAAGGGGAACAAGATTCCAAATCAATCAGCCAGACATGCAACTCATTCGGTGCAAGGTGAATTCGTTTGGGGGGTGATAACCAGCCTATTTCTTTCATCGTGTTTTAGGAGTGGTCAAGAACATGGTGTTACGATTTCATCATAGTTGAGCCCGAAAAGTACTTTTTGGGCGTATCGCGCCGGCCGAAGGCCAGCCTCTGGCGTGGGTCCCTTTGGGAGGGTGCAGAAACCAATCATTCCTCGATTAGCCTTCGGCTACCTCCAATATTCGGCCTACTCGGGATGAATTAATACGTTTTCACCACTAAAAAGTGATTCAACTTTCGAGCCATAGTATACTTCAAAGGATTGAATCAGTTTTCTATGGATATCAAAAAAATGATCTTTAGCACAACAGAAATGCTGGGGGATGCATGATTAACTTGCAAACCCGCAAGATAATTCGGGATATTTGGCAGTACAAAATGCGAACATTTTTGGTGGTGCTTACCATTGCGGTTTGTGTATTCTCGATGGGGAGTCTGGCAAGAGTGTGGTTCATCTTATCCACCAACCTCACCAATACGTATCTCGATGCAAACCCGGCCAGCGCCACGATATCCGTTTCTCGGAAATTCGATGATAGCTTAGTTAAGCGCATCGCCCGTATGCCAGAGATTGAATACGTTGAAGGAAGAAATGAAGCCTGGGGCAGAATTCAGGTGGGGCCAAACCGATGGCAGTTATTGCAATTGATCGCTCGCTCTGATTATGAGACCATACAAATCGATAAAATTACTTCGGAATCTGGTGCTTGGCCACCAGCAGAAGACATGATTTTGTTGGAGAGGGCTTCCCTGCCGGCACTGCCATTTGAGATAGGAGATTCAGTCACTGTCGAATTTGGTAATCGAGAATCGCAAGAACTCACGCTGGCAGGCTCAGTCCACGATGTTACCCAGATTTCATCGGCATTCTCACTGGTCACGTATGGGTATGTGACGCAGAAAACATTGGAAGAAATTTCTGGAAAACGTGATTATACGATGTTAGATTTTACGGTGGCAGAAAACCGTTTTGATGAAAATCATATTGAGCAAGTTGTCGATACGGTTAATCGCATTACCGAAACCTATGGCCATCTGGTCACCCAAAAGGATATTCCCGCCCCGGGAAAGCACGAGTTGGATAATATCATGCAATCGGTGCTGTTAATTCTGGCGGTATTGAGTTTGTTGGGCTTGTTCCTCGGCATATTTCTCATCGTGAATATCGTTTCTGCGCAGCTCGCACAACAGACTCAACAGATTGGTACTATCAAGGCCGTCGGCGGGATCAGCAAACAGATCATTCGGATGTATATTCGCATGGTGACTTTTTACGGGGGACTGGCGTTGGTAGTATCAGTTCCAATAGCGATTGGATTCTCGTATCTAACCAGTGTATTCTTTGCTGGGATGATCAACTTTGAAATCATAAATTATGAGGTGCCACCGCAAAACTATTTGGTGGAAGTTTTTGTTGCCATCGCTGTCCCTTGCCTGGCCGCCTTTTTTCCGATCCTAAAGGCTGCCCGACTCACAGTTCGCCAATCCATCGGATATTCAAGTGGGCAGAATGTGCAGTTTGGTGTCAGCGGGTTTGAGAAACTCCTCAGCGCAATCCCCAATCTACCCACAACAATTCTATATCCGTTTCGCAACATCTTTCGTCAGAAAGTTCGCCTGGTCTTCGCCTCGCTTACACTTTGTACTGCTGGGGCAATCTGGATATCTGTAACCAGCGTTCAAGAATCCTTTGAAATTACCGTTGGTACCATTTCTGATTATTGGCAAGAAGATGTAAAGGTTAACCTGAGAGGGTCGCAAGATTTCAGGAAGATCAAAGATTTGGTGATGCAACTAACTACTGTGGAATTGGTCGAGCCAAGATTGACCGGTCGGGCATTCCGAGTAATGCCCGACGGGAGTGAATCAATCGAGATTATTGAACTCATTGGTCTGGAGCCAATTTCACCTTTTATTCAACCCCAAATGATCGCAGGCCGCTGGTTGAACACTGATGACACCAATGCCGTGGTTATTAATATTGATCTTTTGGAAATCGAACCGGATCTCAAAGTGGGGGATGAAATTAAGTTTAGGGTTGGTCGCCAACAAACGAGCTGGCAGGTGGTCGGCATTGCGACCAGCCAGGTGATTGGGGGCGCTGAATTCTTTATGTCACCGATTGGTTATGTCAATTATGCGCAGCTTTCCAAGGTTTTACGTTCCCCTGGGCAGGTGGATAGTGTTCTCATCAGCACGGGTGGGAAGAATACAGATCAGATCATCACGGACATAGAAATTCAATTTAGAGAACGAAATATTGGCATCAGTTCTGTCCTGCCGCAATCGGCTGTTCGAAAGGCTTTAGATGATTCCTTTCAAATTCTGCTGGTTGTATTACAAATCACCAGTTTAGTCTTTGGATTTGTGGGTGGATTAGGGTTGACCAGCATGATGACGCTCAACGTGTTAGAGCGTACCAAGGAAATTGGCATTATTCGCTCTGTAGGCGGGGTGAGAAAACAGTTGTCCCTGATTATCGTCATTGAGGGTATCTTTGTTGGCGTAATGAGTTGGATATTTGCAGTAATTATTGCCTACCCAATGGGTATCGCATTGGGCAATGCGGTGGGCGTCACATTATTGCGCACATCGTTGATCCCTGCATTCCCCATGAAAGGACCCTTGACCTGGTTGGGGATTGTCATTGTGTTATCGATTATTGCCAGTGTGATTCCGGGGCGGAATGCGGCCAAATTAACCGTACGCGAAACGATCAGTTTTGAGTAGATTTGTCGTCATTGAGAAAATCCAAATTTATGGCGCGTTTTCTGCGCTGCAATCCTGGGACAAAATCAGCGAGCGTGATTTCCAAATAGCGGCGTCTGAGTGTTTGTGAAATCTCTTCTTGAGTAAGATCAGCGGAAAGCTGCTGGACCAGGTCAAAATCCACAGTCATAACTCTTGTAGGTGCAGATGCGCGATAGCTGGCCGCGTATTTCCCATTTTGACGTGAATCTGAATCCCCAAAAGATGCTCCCTGATCCAATTTCTTTACTACCTGATCTTGCCCATCAATTTCTTCCACCTGTCCTTCTATAATGATAGACAAAGCTTTGGCAACAGAATCCCGCTCAACAATCATTGTATTTGCTTGATATTCTGTTACTTCCACAGCTAGGAGAATATCATCCAATTGACTGGTGGTTAATCCTGGTAAAACTTGTGAAAGATATTGTTGCATAACCCGACGGCGCATCGAGTGCAGGAAATCCTCACGGGTCATATTTGATCTGGCGATGACGTCTGAGAAGCTATCTTGATCGAGCTGCATGACGATCACATCTGAATCCGGGGCAACTTTTACCGTGGCCGAGCGGGGTTTGTTTTCCAAAATGCCAATTTCGCCAAAGTATTGGCCAGAACTCAATTTGCCGACAACAATTTCAGCGCCACTGGCATGATCCAAAAAGATATCCACCTGACCTTTCACAAGGATGTAGAAATGATCGGACGGATCACCTTGCTTTATGATGGTTTCGCCGGCGCTGAATTTTATAGGTTCCAATTTTGATATAACCAGTGCTAATTCTTCGCTGGCTAATTGGGGCAGTGCTGAGGCAACAATTTGATCTGTAATTTCACCATCCGCGATGAATACTACTCTTGGGATACGTCCGGCCAACTCGCGATCGTGAGTAACCAGCAAGATGGTTTTTCCCTGCGAAACGAATGACTCAAAAAGCTGGAAGATCGAATCGGCCGTTTTGGAGTCCAGGCTGCCGGTGGGTTCATCACCTACAATGACATCTGGATCATTGGCCAGGGCACGCGCAATTGCCACCCGCTGTTGCTGCCCGCCGGAAATTGCTGAGGGGAATTTGTTGGCCTGATCTGCCAAATCCACCTGTTCCAATAGATGTAGCGCTCTTTCTTTGCGTTCACTCTGAGGGAAAGTCTGCCTCAACTCCATCGGCAACATCACGTTTTCAAGCACGGTTAGTGTTGGTAAGAGCTGAAAGAACTGGAAGATGACGCCCAGGTTTAGCCCGCGCCAAATGGCGATTTGGTCTTCGTTGAGATCGTGGATAGGGTTCCCGCCCACGATGACTTCACCCAGGGTGGGGCGGTCAATGCCGGTAATCATATTGATCAGCGTGGATTTCCCGCTGCCAGATTTACCGATAACGGCGACAAATTCTCCGGCGTTTACCTGCAGGTCAATATTTTTCAATGCGGTAAACGGGCCGGCTGGTGTTTGATATGTTTTAACGATCTGACGGAGATCGATCAAAGTACGCTTCGAAGATGATGCATTGTCTGGGGTCATTGTAATTTAAGAATTGGTGGTCATCAAATAACGCCGTCGGCGAAAGTGAGCGTATTGCTCATCTTCAATTATGAAGCCAATTGCTCAAAAAGGCAAATTGTATTTGTTATATTCCACAGCTTTCTATATGGCGGGGTACTGGCGACTTTATAATGTTGGAGCAGTTTCAATGGCTGAATTTCGGGCTCTATGAAAGTCGTTTTTGTATTTCATTTATAAGATAAAAAGCGATGATGTGATTTATTGGCTATAATTGCTGAAAAAGAATGGGATACATTGAGCCATGAATGAGATCATAGAAAAAATTTACAAAACAGGTGTGGTGGAAGATGGTCATGGAAATCAATATCCACACAATCGATCGCCGATTCTCTACGATACAGGCATGGTTCTATACAACCTTGTGCGGGATAATCGACCGAAAAGAAGTTAAGAAATTGGATTTGCGTATGGTTTATCAACTCTGTTTATTTGCAAGGCTATGGCTGATAATGGCCAAGGTACGCACACCGCGATTGATCCACATGAAGAGCATGCTTATAAATCAATTGGGTTACTCAACATTGAAAGAGCCAATTTGAATAATCTTGTGAGTTTTTTCCAGAGTCTTCACATAAAGTTCTGCCTGATCTTACAAACCGAGGTGAAAAATTTGATTTTGTCTTTGTCGATGGCAGACACCATTTTGATTATGTGATCACCGACTTCTTGTTTATCGATAAAATGTTGGCGATCAATGGTCTGTTGGTATTTGATAATCTTTGGATGCCTGGTATAAGAACTGCGGTTTCATACATCCTAAAGAACAGAGCCTTTGAATTGATAAAACCAAATTACAAACCCAAAAGATGGGAACTCCAATTTTGGCTAACAAAACTACGCCTTTTTCAAAACCCATTGGGAAGGGATTGGAATCTTAAAATGATCCCCCATAATGTTGCCATTCTCAAAAAAAACGGGCATGATAAAAGAGTTTGGTTTCACCATAAGAAGTTTTAAAACCAACATTTGCTCGTGATAACAACTAATTGCTGGAGATATTAGCGGATACAGATCAATCCTATGACAACGGGGGCAGTCCATTCATTCGGAATTTGTTGGCTGTGACCGTACGAAAGCGCGCAATTCTGCCCGTAAATCTTTGGAGAAGTAGTACCTTGATAGGCGGTAGGCCCGCACATCACGGTTTGGTGTCTTTGCTTTGCACGCCTAAGACGTGGCACAAGGCCCATGCCAGAGGCATACGCTCGGCAGGCCAGCGTCTGGGATTTTCGCAATGTAAGCTGGCAAAAGCTGTAGTAGTCAGTCAATCGTGAATCTTAGGATATAAACGTTTCAATTTGATACGAGC
>CAZVPR010000004.1:0-121060 GCA_964629085.1 uncultured Anaerolineales bacterium | reverse complement strand
TACCATTTTTCACCCTGACCTAAGATCAGGGCTAGTTCATTTGTCTATATACGAGCTTTAAAGGTGAATGATTTTTCTACTTCAGGGGTTCACTCGATGGAGTAGCCGTTGGGAAAAGCTGGCGGTCCAAATCCTGATATAGACAAACTTTTCCCCTGGCAATTTCCTTTAGCCCATCCAGACCATTGGAGCGAAATTGTAGGTTCAAGACTTTCACGCCGATCTCAATCAAGTCTGGAATAATATCCAGGATGCGTCCATCGCTGTGCAAAAAGACAGGCAGCCTTGCATCACTGCACAGCTTAAACATGCGCGCATAGGCCGGTTTGATGTATTTTCGCCACGATGTCGGGCTCATCAGCAATGCCGATTGTGACCCAAGGTCCTCTCCAAACATGGGGAATTCCATACCCAATTTGATATGTTCTCGTACCACAGCAATATTATATGTTTCAATACTCGAAAGTAGATCCCATAAACGATGTTCGTCCATCGCGATATCGAGCATTGCATTCTCAAAGCCTCGCAGATAAGTTAATGTCAAAAACAGGAAACCATGAGGGAGTGGCTTACAGGTTGCCAGTTCACCTTTGCGTTTTGCATCGTCAATTAAATCTTTCACGTTCCCCCAATCTCGCGAGCCAAAGAGATTTTCTTTCATCGGATCAGGAGAAATAAAATTGTTGAAAGCTTCCCAATCTTCCAAGGGATGTGTAATCGGGATACCTGTCATGCCACGTTCAACGTTATCCCAAACACACCCCCAGCAATCCGTATGCCGCCCTATCTCGTACGTTAGATTGGGAATCGCATCAAAATCTTGCGAACCTTTTTCGTAATCAGGAAAGAGGCGAGGATGTGACAAAACCAAGTCTTCTAAATCCTGGCGAAATTTCATCCAGGTTGCCGGCATTAGGCTTACAACACACGGCGTCCATTCAGGATCATCGAAATAGATCGATTTCAGAAAATTTACTGTATTCCTGCTGCGATTCTGATAACTAAGCATATGCTTCCTTTCAGTTGATCCTAGAGGATTTCATCAGGATGGGTCTTCGCATCGATATCAATGTTAAGGATCCTCATTCAATCTCCAATACTCAAGCGGTCAGCTTCGACATCCTGGAACCAGCTTTCAAGTGACGATAACATTTGATCTACGCGCGCCGGATATGTGGCAGCCAAATCGTTCTCCTCACCGGGATCATCCTTGAGATTAAATAATTGCGCTGGGGGTGCTACCGGCATCCGGCGTTCTGGTTCTGGAATTCGGGAAATATCATTAAAAAGTTCGGGATGGTATTTCAAAGCGATATCAAATGCCAGGTCTTCTGGCGCAACAAATTTCGCTTCTGGCATATCAGGGCGCACCAGCTTCCAATCGCCATCGCGCATAGCCGCGTTGGTGGTAACTTCAGGAGTATACCGATTCCATTGCCAGAAACGCCTGGTGGTCACGTTATCGCTTTCCCCTCGCAGCACTGGCAGAATGTTACGACCGTCCAGGCGAGGATTCTTGGGTGCTGGAATCTTAGCTGATGCCAAAAGCGTGGGCAGCCAATCAGTGAAATGAGTCATTGGGTTAAGATGACGCCCACCATCCAGACCATCTGGCCAGCGCATGGTCAATGGCAAGCGAATGCCGCCTTCGTAAACATTGCCCTTATGACCATTGAATTGACAGTTGAAACGCTCTTTCGACAACTCGCCTTCCCCACCAATATCAGGGCCATTATCGCTGGTGAAGATAACAATAGTATTATTTTCTATTCCAGTCTGCTGGAGCGTCTCTAAAACACGTTCAATGCCCTGATCCATGCGCTCGATCATGGCATAAACAAGAGCAACCCCTAGTGTAAAACCCCGCTCCACATATTTTTGAACTAACTCATCTGGGGCCTGCATGGGGAAGTGGGGTGCGTTATAGGATAAATGCAGAAAAAAAGGTTGTTTATAATTGCGGTTAATGAAACCGATGGCTTCATCGGTGAGTACGTCGGTGAGATAACGACCATCATTTTTTTTATTCTGCCCGTTATAATCTATCCGCCAATTGTAATAATCTTGCCAGCCCCCTTGAAAACCAATGAATTCATCGAATCCCCGGGAATTAGGGTGGTAGCGTGGGTCCAGCGCTCCGCAGTGCCACTTCCCAACCAATCCGGTGCGATATCCTGCTGCCTTGAATAGATCGGCTATGGTTGTCTCTCGTAGAGCAATGCGGTCGAGGCCGCGCCCTTCAAAGGTATCAATAGCACCCGTTCGATGAGGATAACGTCCCGTCAGTAAGGCAGCTCGGGCAGGAGCGCAGACTGGAGATGCAGAATAATGCTGGGTCAGGCAAACACTTTCCCCAACCAGGTGGTCAAGTATCGGGGTATCCGACCTGCCATCATTGAAGAGCCCAAAATCGCCATACCCCATATCATCAGCCAAGATAAAGATTATATTTGGATGAGTTGTCACCGTGCGTTCTCCATGCAAAGCTATGGTCTGGTTGTAAAAATCCGGTAGCCAGCTATCCAAGAAAACTGGCTACCGGAGCTAACAATAAACTAATTTACAGACTAGGGCTGGACAGGTTCCAGCTCATGGATGATAACGTGCGCTCCATGGTGCCAGGTCTGAGGTTGGTAGTAGGCATTTTCGACTGTGGGCCAATTGGTCCAGTAGGTCTCATTGAATGGCACCAACTTCGGTGATACCGAAATCGGGATCGTAGGTAGTTCGGGCAGCCAGATGCGCATGGACTCAACGAATAGATCATCGATGGCTGGATCACCCATCGGCAACCCTTCGATTTGGTCAACCAGGGCTGTAAATTCATAGGCCGCATCAGAGCTCCAGTAGGTCTGGTTGGAGTAGTAGTGCGAGATAGGCTGGCCTTCTTCTGTAGGCAAGTGCTTGGTATGGAAATGCGCCATTGTATCCCAAGGATCGACAACCGAACCGCACAAGAAAAAGAGCTGAGCCTCGTAAGTGCCGTTGAGCATGCCGTCAATAAACGCAGGAACGGGTTGGATATTCTCATAAGCGTTAATGCCGATGGCTTGTAGTTGTTCAACAATTACACCGGAAACACCACCCATTTCAGGAGCATCGAAATGGGAAATCTCCATACCCAATTCTTCACCATCTTTTTCATAGTAACCGGTATCTGCATTCATCACCCAGCCTTTTTCTTCAATCATCGATTTTGCCAAATCAGGATCGGAGGTCATGACGGGGAATTCATCATAAAGGCCGGCATCTTCTGCCAGATCAACATAGTAATTGAGACCACCATAAGCAGCGAACCAGTGGCGCGAGGGGCTGGTGATACCTTCGTAGCCAATTTCAACGATCTGGTCGCGGTTTAGGGCATAGTTGATCGCCCAACGCATGTCAGGATCACCCCAGGGTTCCACATTGTGGTTGAAATCCAGGTTACGGGGGCAGGAAGCGCTCCAAGCAAAGGGTAGTTCCTGCGTCCAGGCAATGATATTGGGGTTGAGTTGTTTGAGAGCCAGGAACGAACCCAATCGAATGTTCATGACAGAATCCAGATCATCACTAGCTGCCGCGGCTGTGCGAGTTTCTTCAGAACCAAAAAATACCCAGACCAGTTTTTCGGGAGCAGGCATATCTTTGAAACCAGCAGCCACACCCCAATAATTATCGTCGCGCTCAAAGACAAACTCATTGTCGCTGGTGCTCAATAATGTGTAAGGGCCAGAAAATACCGGCCAGCCCTGATCGGGGTCGTAGTTAGTGAAGGTCAGAGGATCTTGATCGGCCCAAATGTGCTCGGGAAGCACAATAAAGCTTTCGCCAGTGGTTACGACAAAATTATCGAGTATAAAGCGCTGATTACCCTCTGCCAGGGTGAATTGCACACTGCGATCATCTACTTTTTCGACCGCTTCAACGCTGCTGAAGTCGACTCGAGCTCCCATTTCCGCGTTATCCATTATCAAGTTGACAGTGAAAAGAAAATCATCTGCATCCAGAACTTCACCATCACTCCACATGGCCCCTTCACGCAAAGTCATGGTCCAGACAGAGTAATCTTCATTGGCTTCTGCACCTTCAGCCAGCCAGGGCATGAGTTCACCAGTCGCCAGATTGCTGATAAAGAGCGGTTCCATCATGGACTGTAGTGGTCCATGGTGTTGGCGGGCAGCGCCCGAATAGGGGTTATAGTTGTTGGGATCGGCCGGGGCTTCTTCGTCGATATCAAAAATAACGGTTTTGCCACGATCATCATCCTGCGCTACATCGACAGCAGGACCAGCTTCAATTCCTGATGGGGCATATGCGGACAAGGCGAGAGCCAAAACCACGAAAACTGCCAGGGGTAATATTAGTTTTTTTGACATTAGATCTCCTTCGAGATAACAAAAATTCTTTGATGGAAACGGATAGGACCAAACGAATTAACACTATGCGATCACAACACCTCCTTCATTTTTTTCTGTGAGATTTGGGAGAAAACGGTAGTTGAAAAGGTTTCTAAACCAGAAAGATCATCCAGGTCTGGCCACTGCAGCATGACTTGCTCCACACCAACAATTTCCAGTTGACCCAGTTGATCTATAATTTGATTGGGCGTGCCGACCAGTAAACCTCGATTCTGCAATTCTCCAGGGGTGGTTCCATTTATTTTTGTCTGCAGTTTGGCCTGATCGGCAGCAAAAAGAATGCCTTGCATTTGAGAGCGTCGCACTGAATTTCTTGGCCGTTCAATTTCATCCAGCAGGTGATCAAGTTGGGTATTTAATTCCTTGAATTGGGTCGGGGTGCGGTAAATGGCATTCCAGTCATCGGCATATTTTGCAGCCAGAGGTAGGACTCGTTGGGGTCCATTGCCGCCGATTAATATGGGCGGGCCACCCTTTCGCTGAGGCCTTGGCAACAAACGGGCCTGTTCCAGACAAAAATATTGTCCATCCAATGAGACTGGGTGATCGCTTTGCAAAAGCCCCTGAATTACTCTTAGCCCTTCTTCAAATCGAGCAAAACGTTCGGGAACCCGGAGCAACTCAAAACCGAAGGTTCTATGTTCACGCGCACCACCTCCCCAACCGGCACCCAGCCCCAAAACCAGGCGCCCACCCGAAAGGTCATCCACATCTTTGGCCATGCGTGCTGTGTGCACCGGATGGCGGAAAGACAGCGGCGTGACCAAAGGGCCAAATTCGATCCTTTGCGTGTGACTGGCCAGCCAGGTTAGGGATGCCCATATTTCAAGCGAATCTTGGTCAGGTGGGTCTGCATCCGTAAAATGATCAGAGCGATACAATCCGGCAAAACCCAGGGATTCGACAGCCAGGGCAAAACGCTGCCAACGCTGCCAGGTCAGCCCCCTTTGTCCCTCGACGGTGATCGCAATCTGCATGGTCTAGGCCTGTTTTTTCGCTTTTCTATACAAGAAGGGCAGCGCCAGGACATAACGGATCACCGGCCAGTTCAATCCAGCCTTGATAAACGCCCAAACGTCCTCGGCATCCATGCGTACTTTGGCAGGCATGGTTGATTCCGGATGGCTGTGGATGATCAGATACTCATCCTTGCGCTCGATGCTGCCCACAACAAAATCCATTTTTACGAGCTTGCTGGCAACTTTCATCTTAGTCCTTCCTCAAACGCCCCGATTCTTGGGCGTAACGAATGCGCTTTTCGAAAAGTTTAGGCATATCTTCTTCAGAATATCCGGCCGGTGGAGTAAACTGTCCACGACCGTAAAGGGTACGCAGGACTTGTTTGGCCCCTTCCATCTTCTGGGCCAGGTTGCGGGGCGGGTTTCCCGGCGGGAATAGATTGGGCGGATAAATGGGGTTCTCATACATTTCACGAAAACCTTCGGTGCGCACATCGATCCACATGTTGTGATTGGCAATCGTGCGGTGTTCACGCAAGTTCTCGATATCGATTGTTGCCGATAGTATTTGTTCTTCGGGATAAGGGCTATAGCGCATGACCATGCCGGTGTAATCGATCATGAAAGAATGGCCAGGACAAAAAGCCTTGGGGTAATAGTCGTAGTGCACCTTGCCCCAATTGGAACCGAGTACGTAGCACATATTATCGTGGGCACGTGTGCGGCGAGTGAACATCCAGAAATCCCAGGGCTCGCTGACCCCTTCGACTTCCTGAATCGCACCCGGATGGCAGATCACTTCCACGCCGTTGAAACCCAAAGCGCGCGAAACTTCCGGTGTGGCACCATCGTGGCAGGTCATGGTACCCAGTTTGCCAATATCGGTATCGACCACGGGGAAACGAGTCTTGATGCTGTCACCAAAGACCTTGGTGTACTCATCGAGCATGTCATGAGGGCTGGTACCCAAGCCAATCGAAGCAGGAATATGCCATTTATGGTAGCGCAAGATGACTTTGCCATCTGGGCCGATGATAAAGGCGGTGTTGAACCAGCGGTCGGGAAATTCGGGCACCTGCTCCACCACACCGCCCCCAGCGATGTAAATGCCATACTCCTTGCACTTTTCTCCCAACACATCCAGCTCAGGGCCGGGAATGGTGATCGCTTTCTTCATGAAGGCTTCCAGGCCATCTTCACCTTTTCCTGGCGTGGTGACGCCTTGCAAGAAATATTCGGGGAATACAACCAGACGGACGGGTCTTTCATAAAAATAACCTACGCCGAAATCGATCAGCTTGGTGTATCGTTCCAAATTGCGGTAGATTTCATCGCGCGTATTGGCAACATAAACTTCGGGCTGCACCACCAGGGCGGTATATTTTTCAATTTTTTTGGTCATAACTTATCCATTCATAAACAATTCACAGGAACGTAGAAAGCTCAAACAAACATCAGCTTCGCGCACTCTGTAACTCTATGGCATTGAATTTTAGAAATCGAATTCATCTTCTTCGGCATCGCGCATTCCGAGTTCTTTCAACATCTCGACAGCTGTAATTGTCCCCATGGCGGTAATACCATTACCGGGGTGCGTGCAGGGGCCTGTCATCCAAAGTTTCTTGATGGGCGAACGGTGTTGAGAATATCCAGGAAAGGGACGGAAATAGCCCATCTGAGCCTGCGTGCGCTCGCCACCCGTAGTGGTGCCATCCACCAGCGACCAGTTATCCTGTGCCAAACTTTCAGCGTGATCAATATATTCCGCCAAAATATTTTCACGGCCCATATTCGTTGTATGCGCCTGCAAAATTGGCAGCATTACTTCGTCTGTGTATTCCTTGGCCAGTTCATCCGTCCAGCGACTGCCATCTTGCAGTTTGTTGGATACAAAGGTATCCATGATGAGGGTATGTTTCCCCTCGGGAGCTCGACTGGGGTCATGCAACGTCCAACAAGCTGTCCACAGGAATGGATTGGTGGGCGGAATGTTCAGACCAATTTCGGCGTACTGCTGCTCGATATCTTGCATAGAGCCAAAAATGCGCTGGAAAGAGGTCTTGCTCATATCCTCACCATTCTTAAATTGGGGCGCTTCGTTTATTGCGTAATGGGCACGAACAATGCTGACCTTGCCAAAGGAGAAGTTATCGACCATATTCAGGAATTTGGGTGAGAGATGTTCGGCATCGATACACCGCCGGAAGGTTTGCCGGACATCCAGGCTGCTGACCACGGCTTTGCCCGCTGAAAACTCTTGGCCATCTTCCAAACGGATACCGCGGCATTGACCACCAGAGATGACAAACTCATCGACGGTTGCGTTGGTCATTACTTTGCCGCCATGTGCTTCAATATACTTGGCCAGGGCAATCGGCATTTGGTCTGTTCCACCTTTGGGAATGGATTCGCCAAAGGAATGAATGGCTGGAATCATCACATAAAAGGATTGACCAACTCCTTCCTGGAAAGGCCAGTTCTGAGGCGCCATTGCCCATCCCAAAATCAAGGATTGAACAATGGGGTGCTTGAAATTTTCCTTGACCCAGGCTTTTGGGCTAAGTCGATAATTACGCAGCATTTCTAAACCCGCTTCGCTGTTCTCCATTACCGAAGTCATCAGGCTGGGGGGTTGAGGCAGGTTGAATAAATTGGAAACAACCCCATCTTTGATCTCCAGAAAACCATCATAAATCTCACGATATCGCCGGGCATCTTCGCGGGAGTATTGGGCAATACTATCGACGGTCTTATCCACATCCAAATAGACGATGATGCCAGGACCTTCATGGTAAGGGTGACCGGTGATATGATCCTCAGCCCAGATATACTCCAATCCATGTTGTTCCAAATCTGGGAGCAGCTTTTTATATTCTGGATTGAGGTGTATCCAGACATGAGAAGACCCAAACATATCGTGACGGAATCCAGGCAGGGTTACTTCCCGTGTGGCCACACAACCGCCAAACCAGGGATTTCGTTCGGTTACTAGCACAGATAATCCTTCCCGCGCTAAAACCGCACCACAAGCCAGGCCATTGTGCCCACCGCCTGCGATGATTACATCAAAATCGTGATCAGTCATAATGTGTCCTTTTAACTTCCTCGATGATATTGAATAATTATTTTTTCATATTGAAGGTGGGGTTTTCGCCACCACGATGATCACTTCAGTATCACCAACCACACAATTGCGGTGTGGAATATTGCTGTTATGGTAGATTGAATCACCCGGTCCTAAAAGAAATTTTTCACCACCGACGGTGGTTTCTATCTGCCCTTGTAAGATTAGTCCACATTCCTCACCTTCATGGACAAAAGGTTCTTCACCGCTGTCTGTCCCCGGAGGCATTACAATCCACATCAATTGGATGGCACCGTTCAAGTCTGGCGTAAGCAATTCATTACGAATTCCCGAACCTGGGTATATCAAAACTTTGCGACGATCTTTGCGCACAACTTTGGCATTCAGATTGGTATGTTTATTTTCAATGGGTAATTTTTTCTCAGGTTCTTCAAAAAATGAACTCATTGATACCCCCAAGACATTAGCAATCGCATATAACGTTGTAACTGAAGGATTGGCCTGATCGCGTTCAATTTGGCTGAGAAAGGAAGGGGAAATGTGGCATGCTTCAGCAAAGTCCACCAAGGTTAGCTTGCTAGCTTTGCGGAAATTGCGAATTCGGTTTCCTAACGTTTCAGCTTTAGCCATCGATAGAAAAAGTCAAATTGAAATAATTGATCTCGCAAAATTTCAGTATTAGTTAAACACCGTAGCAAAATGCGCCAATATTTTTGATACCATCAAAATATATATCAATAATAGTAAATTTTTTCGATTAAGTCAATATATTTTGACCGATATTTTACTTTTATCATATCCAGCATGACAAATTGCACCCTCAGTTAAACACAAATACCCCTCAAGCTTTCTGAGAGGAAAAAAACAGAAGATAAAATTAGGATCTAGCTAGAATGAAGGCGGCGTGATGGCAACCACAATGATCACATCATTATCCCCAATATTCTTGCTTCGATGGGGAACTGTGCTCTTTTGATAAATTGCATCTCCTGGCTCTAAAATGTAATGCTCATTCCCAGCCCAGATTTCCACGGTTCCTTGCAACACGACCCCACATTCCTCCCCTTCGTGAACCAATGATTCGCGGCCCGTGCTAGCGCCGGGAGGCATGACAACGTACATCATCTGTATCGTCCGATTCAAGTCTGGGGAAAGCAATTCGTTTTGAATTCCAGAACCAGGATATAACAACGTCTTGCGAGCATCTGCACGGACAACATAGGCAGCGGGATTTTTCTTTGGTTCGGTCAATTCAGAGTCACTCTGTTCATCGGGACTAGCAAAAAATGATGCTACGGTCACTCCCAAAGCTGAAGCAATTTCATGGAGAGTAGAAATTGATGGATTGGCCTGATCTCGCTCTATCTGGCTAAGAAAAGAAGGAGATATATTACATTTTTCTGCGAGTTCAACCAGTACCATACCGGTTTCCTTTCGCTGCAAACGAATTTTTTCTCCTAACGATGCCGTTAATTTTGTTAGATTGTTATCTACATTAGTCATAATAAAAATTCCTCATAACTGCTATATTTTAGAGCATCATCATATTTTTGTCACCGCAATATCTCATTTAAGCAGAGCTTTCAGGCGCTATGGGATTGAACCCACAATCTAATGGTTTTCTCAGAGCAATTACCATGAACACAATTTCAATTATTTATTTTCTTTTCGACACGTTACTTCAAGCGCAATTAATCCCCCACGACCTCAATATGGGTTACCCTTTTTACACCCATTTGGTTAGGGATACACTCTCTCTCCCTGCAAAACCCGCACAAAGAATTCGAGATCACCCAACTGGCCGCCCTTTAGGGCTATCTCAAAATTGTCGAATTGAGCCTGGTGTGAACCGGCCCGACAAAGGGGTGTCGCCGCTCCCAAGGGAATAATAAACTTCAAAACATAAATTCCAAGTTGCCTGAACACATTCCCGGAAGTATCTCCACCAGCAACCGCGGCGCGTTTTACGCCAGATTTTATAAGAACTTCCCGCAGAATCAACCCTTGCTGTGTGCCTAACAACTTACCAACCTCGCGTGCTGGCAACCCCAATTCAGCCATACGATCTCTGGTCTTGGCAATGTTGGGATCATCGGGCCCCAGCGCTGAATACAGGATCACACTGTTACCTTTTTGGAGGGATTCCAGGGCCTGTTGAATGGCTTGCTCCCGGGCATCATCGACCAAACCCGGGTCAATCAGACTCGTCGCATCCAGGCGGATACCTTCAAACCCATGCTCGAAAGCAAATTGCATTTGCCGGGCCGCCATGGGGGCAGCACTGCCAGAGATGGCAACGATGCGATCGACTGGCCCTGGTGATTCGAATGACTTTGGGGGTTCTATTACTCCCTTCGTTTGCCAACACTCTGCTAACGCGAATTCCACACCCGATGACCCTACAACAAAGGTCCTGCCATTTTGGCCCATATGCCACAGCAGGCGTCCGACACGGAGTTGGTGTTCAAAATCTAACGTATCCAGGATGACTACCTCACACCCTTCGGATTTCAGCGCGCCTAAGCGAGCCAACAAGTCCTGCTCCCCTTTTGCCAGGTGGCGCACATCGACCAGGTCTATGTCCAGATCGGTTTGTTTTCCCAGGTGTAGGCGCAGATCACTCTCGCTCATGGGAGTGATGGGATGTTTGCTCATAGTGGGGTGACGGTCCAGTCGGCAGGTCTCATCATCAACCGTAGCGAAAAGATTTCCAAAAACGACATAGCGCTTGAGCTTGGGGGCACCAACCATGACCGGAACCATGGGGGTGTCAAACACTCGCTGGCCGATCTCGGTTGCCCGGCCAATACTGCCAATGCCTGGGGAAGAGTCAAACGTGGAGCAGACTTTATAATGGGTAATCGGTGCACCCAAGGCTTTGAGGCTGGCAAACGACTCGGGAAGTATCTTTTCCATTTCGTCGGGAGTCATTGTGCGGCTGACTCCCGCCAATCCAACCGCGCGCACCCCAGGGAAGCGTGCTAATTGATCCATGCTGGGGGGCTCTAAAAACAAAACCGAGGGTACCCCGCCCAACTCCAGAGCTTCCAATGAATCCGTAGAACCTGTCAGGTCATCCCCATAATAGGTCAGCAATAATTCATTCATTTTTCCAACTACGCTTCAAGCTATGGTCAATTTCAGCTTTTTGCTCGTCCGTCAGCGTGGCGCCCTGCAAGTTGGTCAATAATGCAATCCGGCAGCACTGCTCGATCTCTTCTAAAATGCCCAGCGCCAGGGACATGTTTCCAGCGCCTACCGTTACGCCATGCTGGCGCAGCAAAATGGCGTGATATTCTGGAGCCAACTTTGCCACGGCCTGGTGGAGGGCATCTGAACCGGATGGGTAATACGCCGTCATGGGCACTCGCCCGGCGCGCACATAAAAAGCGGCCGTGTAAGCCGGAATGGAATCAAAGTTGGGCGTGGGAATTTTGGTAGAAAAGGCAATGGTATTGGTGGGATGGACATGGATAATGGCATGAATATCCGGCCGAGACTGATACATGGCCAGGTGCATTGGCATTTCTTTGGAGGGGCGGCCGCCAGCGAGAATTTCGCCTTTCAGCGTGACCTTCGATAAATCAGCTTGAGTCAATTCTCCCAGAACAGCCCCGGTCTGAGTGATCCAAACTACATCGTCAACCCGCACGCTGGTATTGCCCCCTGAGGCATGCACCAAGCCTCGGTCATACAGCGCCTGGCTGTAAGTAATCAAATCAGAAACTGCTTGCATTTACCTACTCCTGATACAAAATAGTGCAACGCAAAATTTATCATCTGCGTTGCACTGTTATTTTCAGACGATTGATATTCTCCCGAGGCAGTATCAGGCAATCGCTTCTTTCAAGGCTGCCAAGAGCAACTTGACATTTTCTTTGCGAGATGAGTATCCCATCAAACCGATGCGCCACACTTTTCCGCCCAACTCTCCCAGGCCTCCGCTGATTTCAATGTTGTAATCCGTCAGCAGTTTGCGACGGACGCCAAGGTCATCAACACCGTCAGGAATTCGAACCGTGGTCAACGCGGGGATACGATGTTCCTCGGGAACATGCAGTTCGAAACCCAACTCCATCAACCCGTTCCAGAGGAATTCAGCATTTTCTTGATGGCGTTGCCAGCGGTTCTCCAGGCCTTCTTCGGCCACAGCACGCAAACCCTCGTAAAAGGCATAATTGGCAGAAATGGGCGCGGTGTGATGATAGGTGCGCTCTTTGCCCCAATACTTTTCCACCAGGGTCAGGTCCAGATACCAGTTGGGAACCTTGGTTGTGCGGTTGCGCAGCTTTTCGACAGCTCGCTCACCCAGCGTGATCGGGCTAGGGCCCGGAGGGCAACTGAGACATTTCTGCGCGCCACTGTAGCAGACATCGATGCCGACTTCGTCTACCCGAACCGGCAGACCGCCCAACGAAGTGACTGCATCGACAATCAAAACCGCCCCTTGGGCGTGAACAACTTCGGCGATGGCATCCAGGGGTTGCAAAGCTCCGGTGGAGGTTTCTGCATGAACGATGGCTACCACCTTGGCGGGACGTTCATCCAGCGCGGTTTTGACTTCTTCGGGCGTGAACACTTCACCCCAGGGTCGGCTGATGGTTTCAACTTCACCACCGTAGCGCTGGGCCATATCGGTCAGACGCATACCAAAATAGCCGTTGATGCAGACCAAAACCGGGTCGCCAGGCTCAACCATATTGGCGACGGCTGTCTCCATGGCCGCTGTGCCGGTACCCGAAACCGGAATGGTCAGTTTGTTCTCGGTTTCGAAAACGTAGCGCAACAATTCCTGAGTGCGGTCCATCAGCTCGATAAAGGCTGGATCAAGATGCCCCACTAGCGGCGTGGCCATGGCTTTTAGTACGCGCGGGTCGACCATGCTGGGACCAGGGCCCATCAGAATGCGCGGCGGCATGTTGACTTCGGGGTATTTCTTTAGATCAAGGGTCATAATTTTCTCTCCATTTGATTAGAAAATGATGCGGTCAATTTTGCGAAAATTTCGGGTGTATTCCCATCTTTGGATAACAGTTTTTCAATCTCGCTCATACCAACACTTTGAATAAGGTCGGTCATGCGATTGATCATCATGATATTAGTGCTGTAGGCCTGGTCGGGGCCAAAATGACGGGGGGCCAAGTCAGCTCCTATCCAACCATCATACCCGACCTTGCCTAAAACATAAAGCAATTCAACCCAATGCCAGAAATGCACCGTACCAGAGATCATATCCCAATCGCCACCCTCACCGGTATTGTCGTTGGAATGAATGTATTTAAGCCTGCCATCCCGTGCCAACAAGGTGGCAGATTCTGCAGGAGCTTCTCCAGCAGCCAGCGAGTGGCCTACATCCAAATTGGCCCCCAGGTTAGGCGCGCCCACTTCAGCAATAACATAGAGAACTTTACCCACATTATTCAGCAGTATTTTGGCGTTAGGGTCGTGAGGCTGGAACTCCAATAGCAGGGTTACATCGCGCCGATGAGCGGTTACACCTTTCAAGCCGGCGATGAAATCACCCCAGGCCTGGCTGAAATCCACCTGAAAAGGATAATCATAGCCATCGATTACAGGGCAATTTGAAACCAAGCCCACACCCATTTCGGCGGCAATATCCATCCCTTCTTTGAGTAACTGGGCCGCCTTTCGGCGGGATTCGGGCAAACGGGCGGACAGCGCACCATGACGAAAATCCTGCACCCCTTTGGTGTTGACATTAACCGCTGAAAGTTGGAGTTGATGCTGTTCTAGAAGATCTTTTACCATCCCAAGGTCATCCAGATCCCCAGGATATTTTAGCTCGATCCCGGAGATGTCCTTTACAGCTGCGACGCGGGAAACTTTCTCCTCCAGAGAACAGTCAGGACGATATTTGTTAAAACGATCTTGTCGTCCACCGAAGAAACCGGCATTGGCACTAAATTTCCATTCCATAGATTATCCTTGTTGAACGCGAAATATACAAATAAAATCATTGAAAATCAACGACAATCTGGCTGATCCGCGTCATCTGCGTACTATCTAAATGATTGAATATAAATACTGCACCGCTTTAGCCGGATTGCGTTCAGCGAGTAGTTTCTCAACCTCCTGGGGGTCCATGCGGTCTGTGATGCTTTCCAATTTGCGAGTCATCGCCATTACAGCATCGAAAGTCTCGACCTGGTCAACTTCCTTGGAGAGCACATCGAAGGCGTACCAGTCATCGTCATAGCCCAGTTTGCGCAGGGTGTAGAACAGCTCGACGAATTCCCACAGATGATAGGTACCAGGGATCATGTCCCAATCCCAGACGCCATCATTATCGTTCAAATGGACATAAAACAAGCGCTTTGTTTTCGCTAATAGCACTGCCGCTTGCGCAGGGTTTTCTTGCGCTAATAGCGAGTGGCCAATATCAAAAGTGGCTCCCAGGTTATCGATCCCCGCCCACATGCAAAAACTGGCTGTCTCGCCAGCCGTACCAAAGATTACCCTGGCGCGCGGATCATTAATTTTGTATTCCAGGCAGACTTTCACCTCGGTGTTGTGGGCGCATGCGGCGGAGAGCGTTTCGGCTGCGTAATCGTACATCTTCTCGAAGTCGGCCTCGAAGGGCACATCAACGCCCTCATTGAGCGGGCAGGTAGTGATGCGGTTGCAGCCAATTTCTGCAGCGTAATCCATCGCACGTTTAAGATCGTCAACCACTTCCTGACGCTCGGTAGGGATTTCTGAGGTAAAGGAACCTCGCCACCATTTTCCGGTGCGTCGCGAGCGGAAGTTGATGGCTGATACGCCAAGGTTGAATTTCTCCAGCAGCACTTTGAGCTCAACAGGATCGTCAAAATCGGCCGGATAGCATAATTCCACCCCGTCACAGCCTTCCACTTTGGACGCCAGTTCCAACTTCCCGGCGATGTCGCGGTCTGGGTGGTAGACCATATAACGGTTGCGCACGCCTCCCAAAAACGCGGTAATGATGGCTAATTTGTTCATGAGTTTTCCTTTATTCTATAGTTTCCAATTTACCACGAAGCCACAAAGTCTCGAAGAATCACATAGAATAACATTATGTATCTTTGTGTCTTTGAGCCTTTGTGGTGAGTGTCAAAATAAAATCAGGATCGGGCACCCGCGTCGGCGGATCGAAACGAACTACTTCCTTGTCGAAATCACCAATCCAATTTGTCTGGCCATTGGTGGGGTCGAACCAGGAGGCAAGAATCTGCGAACCTTTTAAAAGCGTCAAATCAACCCACAAAGGCATGTTTTCCGGAAAATAAATCAGGGCAAAATCGCCCTCGTTGGAAATAGCAGCGGGTGCATGGGGGGCGCGTTCCAACTGGCCATAAGTTATCAGTCGATGCTCCTGATCAGGGATTAGTTTGTAATAGGGGTAGCGAGTCAAAAGCTGGCGTAAATGGCCCATCTGGAAAGCCCCTGGGAAGTCCAGGGCTTTTTTCCAATGCGTTTTGACATCTCTCATTGGTGAATCGTTGACCGGCACATAGAAAGACCACACATCCCGACAGCCATAGGTATGCCCTGCTGCGCCTGATAGAAATGCATTATATGCGGCTTTCCGTACCTGGTGAGCCGAAATCCGCCGCCCGTAAGAGGGCCTACCAGTATGGAAGCGCTCATAGCTATCTTCGTATCGTGCTTCTCCATCAAGGACAGGTTTGACGGGCTGGCGGTTGTAATCATCCAGAATCATTCGCCAGTTATCTAAATCCCAAACTGTGGATGTTTGCATTATGTTGAAATCGAGCCAATCTTCACTGTGAAACCAACGCGAGGAGGAACTGGGGCGGCAGGGGTGGTAGGTCATTAAGTGACTCTCACCACTTCCACAATCCAGCCCGTCAGCCATCGCTCGCCAGACTTCTTGATGTTTACCTTCCACAGGATTGCGATCGCCGCCCAACACCCAAATTACGGGCATATCCCGGTAGCGCCTTCCCAGGAATTCCCCATAAATGTGTGCGTTCTCGACGTCGAAAAGAATCGGCCCATATGCTTCCGAATTAAAATTTGCGGGGGGTTCATCGCCCATCCATAACGGACCAACGTATTCACCCCAGGACGGCAGCATCGCTATGTACAACCCTATCTCAGCCGCTCGGTTTACGACCCAATCCACATGAGCGAAAAACTGCTCATGTGGATTTGCGGGGTCGTTATCGATCAAAGGCAGATCACCAAAAATATTTCCTGCACTATCACGCGCTTCTCGAAGGATCACAGTCTTTATTACGGTAAACCCTTTAGCAACACGATTCTGTAAATAGAACTCCACTTCTTGCCGCGTAAGCTTATAGAATAGAAACCAGGCTGTGTCGGCCAGATAGAAAAAAGGCTTCTCCTGAGCATCGACAAAATAATGCTGGTTAGGGCTAATTTTCAACAAAACGTTCCTCGTTTTACTCGTCAAACGCGGTCTTCAAATATTCCAACTGCGCCATTTTATGGTGCGACTCGCCGCCTTCATGTTCATTGTAGGCATAGACCTCGATCTGTTTATCTCCCGGATAATGATTGTAGGCCGCAAAGACGGTCGAGGGCGGGCAGACCTGATCCATCAGGCCTACCGAAAAATAAGCATTGGCCTGGGCGTGGGCGGCGAAATTGACTCCATCGAAATAGCTCAGCGTTTTAAGGACCTGAGGTGTTTGGTGACGCCTGGTTTTACAATATTGCACCAATTCCTGATAGGGATACTCATCAGTGATTTCCATCGCCCGAGGAAAATGGCACAAGAAGGGTACGTCAGGCATGACAACCTTTACATCCGTAGATAACCCTGCGGCAGCCAGGGAAATGCCTCCTCCCTGACTTTTGCCGACAACAGCAATTTGTTGGGGATCGATTTCGGAGCAGGTTTTCAGCGCATCGATGGCCAACACAGCATCGGTAAATACGCGCCGATAATAATAGGTTTCAGGGTTGAGTATGCCGCGGGTCATAAATCCGGGCACCTGACCATTGCTAGGGATCGTCTCGACATCGGGCGTGTCACCATGTTTCGAGTCATATCCCTGCCCACGGGTGTCGACAAGGAGATGAGCGTAGCCTGCGCTGCTCCACAGCAACCAGTCAATGGGGAATGAGCGCCCCAGGCTGTATCCCATAAATTCAATAACAACGGGTAATGGTTCTTCTCTGCTTCGAGGTAGGAGAAACCAGGCTTTGATCTCCTGTCCATCAAAGCCCGAAAAAGTCACGTCGAAAACATCGACAGTGACCAAATGAGAATCATAAGCTTGAAATTGAGGCTCAGCAGCTTTCGCTCGGGCAGATTCCAGGGTTTCCTGCCAGAAATCGAGGAAGTCTGCCGGCTCATTTCGAGGCGGTTTGTAGCGTCTGAGTTCTTCGATGGGCAAATCAAAATAGACCATAATGCCTCTTACTCCATGAATTTAGCATTGGCGCGCATGAATTCATCCAACATCGGACCGGCTGAAGTTGGGTCCGTAACCAAGGGATCGGTTGCCAGCGCAGCCAGGGCGGGTTGTCGCTCCCCGGTAAGAGCCGCTTCGACGATCAATTCCTGGCAAGCGATATGCCCAACGATAACACCTTTAACGGCCGAAGGGATTTCCCCTAAAGAATGGGGGTGGACACCCTTGTCATCAACAGTTGCAGAGCATTCCACTACGACATCGTGAGGCAAACTTGGGATCTGCCCCGGGTTAGGAATATTGATAACGAACTCACCCGTTGGGCCACCGAGTAGGGAGGCCATCAGCGGAGCGAGTTGTTCTTCGGATTTCACCCATTCTCGAGATTCGCCGCTAACATAAGACTCCAAATCACGACGGCGCTGATCCATTAGTTCTTGACGATGCTCGATGGTTGTCAGTATCAGGCCATATTTGCCCCCAAACTCCGCAGCTTCCGTCAAAAAGCCGGGGAAGAACTCGGCTAGATGCCGGTCGCCCGCGCCAAACACCACATCCAGGCTCTCAAACAGCGCCAGCTTGACTGCCAGACGGTCGTGGAAGATATCTCGAATGGTGTTTAGCCGCACATTGGTCAGCGCATACAAGCCATTTTTTGCAATCCAACCTCGCAGAACTTGTTTCCCATTGCGCCCGGTAATGATCAGGTTGTTCAAAATCGGTAAGTGGTTAATGCCCGACACCGAAAACGAGATTTCGCTCTTGGGTATCTCCAACACCTCGGCCAGCCGACCCCGCACCCCGCTGACCTCGTGACAAAGCCCAATACATGGAATCCTGGCCGCTTTGTTGACGGCTCGGGTAATAGTGGTCATGGGGTTGGTCAGGTTGAGCATCCAGGCTTTGGGGCACAATTCTTCCATCTCGCGAGCCACCTGCACGGCAAAGGGGATGTGCCGCAAGCCGCGCGCCAATCCTCCAGGCCCGACGGTGTCCCCCACCGCTTGGTGAATGCCGTACTTGAGCGGAATTTCCAAATCGAAGCGCATGGCTTCCAGGCGGCCGATGGACACGCAAAGGATCACAAAGCTAGCATCCCGCAGGGACTCCTGGCGCGCAAGGGTCGAGGATACACAAAGGTCTGAGCCGGTATCGGCCGTGATCTTTTGGCAAACTTTGGTCAACAGATCTAATGCTTCGGCATCGATATCATGCAACACCAATTCCGCCCCAGCTAATGCGGGTGTGAGGGCCATGTCTGCGACTAGTTTGGCAGTCCATTGTACGCTGCCGCCGCCAATAAAAGCAATTTTCATATCGTTTCCATCATCAATAGCGAGTACAGTTGTACATCGCTTTGGTCGTTTTACGTGTAGTTACCAGTTGATTTGTTTTCACATTTTTGTTTGTTTGATTATTACCCCAAATATGCAAATTCATTCCTGGGGCGATCTTGTCCAACGTCACCGCTTCGACGCGTTTATCGTCAACCAGGTCGAAAACATAGATCAGGTGTCCTGGCAGCGTGTCAACGATTTCACCAAAACCGTTGAGGATATTGACCTGTTTTGGGTCATTGAGAAAAACCTCACCCAGTCCATCGCCAGTCCAATCACCAAGCCAGAATCCGAAGCCGCCTTCCTGCATATCGGGCTGTTGGACGGAGAAATCCCACAACAATTTTCCATTATAATCCAGAGCGATTACCCGATCTAGGGCACCATCTACCACCCGGCTGGCTGCTTCATAGACCAGCACTTGCTTATCAGGAGTATCGTCTCGGATCTTGCCCACCCGCAAAGCCTGACCGTGTTTGAGATCATCACGTCCCCACAGCAAAGTCCCATCCGATGAGAAGCAGTAGGCACCAGTGCTCATGAGCACCACCGGGGCAGAGTTCTCCTCCAGATGAGTTATGAGCACACTGTCGGCATGGCCATCCTTCAACAGCGCCGGATGATCATCTGCAACCCAAATCGTACTGCCATCACTGTTTATCAGACAAGATCCAACCATGATCTCATCGCGGCCATCGCTATCGATATCTCCAGGATATGGGGTGTGTCCCATGGTGACGTGTTGGTGTTCGGCTTCATGGGCCAATTCACGTTCCCAAAGCAGATTCAAATCTTTATCGTAGGCACCGATCCAGCCATAATCCCAGGAGACAAGAATATCCGAAGGAACAGGACCACCCGAAAGGTTGGTAATCAAGATCGATGCCCGAAAATCACGCGGCCGATGCTCAAGCGCTGGGAATGGGATGGACCGCAGAGTCTCTCCGGTGCGAGCATTGACAATGGAGAGGTGTAATTGACGATCAATCTTGCGAGCGCAAACCATTTCTGGGTGACCATCCCCATCGATATCCAGGATCGGGAAATTCGTATCCAGGCGGATATCCATAAACATCGCGTCTGGATCGTGATAATCCCAAAGGATTTCTCCACCCCAACGATAGGCGATCTGCCGCTTTGCGCCGCAGTTCATTAACATGTCGATCTGGCCGTCACCGGTCAAATCGGCGAAACGCCAATCATAGAAGAACTGCATCCAGGGTGCCAGGCCGTGTTGGTTGTAGTCCCAGGTTACGGGGTCCATATCACGTAGGCCCTCTGCTGCAGCGCGCAGAGCCGAGTTGGTTCTGCCGCGCCCCGACAGCCAGCGCGCCCAGTGGGCAGGCATGGTCACCTGTTGAATGAACGGGATGGGAAAACTGGCAACAATTTGGCTCATATTCAAGCTAATTGGGAACAGTAGCCGTGCGCAAGAGCGAACGCCAGGTGATCAGCATGTTGAACATCTCTAGGAATTCCGTGGGATGGCTGTAGCTGGCAGTATTTGGTTTGATCAATTCCGCGCCTGGAACCCGCGCCAGCATGGTGGCGATGTTGTAATCGCTGCAATCCCATTCCAGGGTGTAAGGAGGCTCGTAGCGATAGGGATTGAAATCAGCCGCCCTTTGAACGGCGTTTTGGGCTTTTTCGCGGATCGTCTCCCGTGCCGCTTCCAAAGGAATACAATCCGCCGCGTAGCGGTCGATGGCGCGCTTGACCTGAGCAGTTTCGATATCACCGAAGAAATCTGTAGCCGAATTGCAGGTGACATCATCGCCGGAGATGAAACCAATGGGGACTCCAAAGTGCCCGGCCACCCCGGCGGCGATCTCCACTTCCCCGACCTCGATGTCATTAATCCGCATGGCGTTAATCTCTTGGTGAACGAAGGTGTGAGTTAGCACACCGGTCCCGCCAATCTTATCGTGCCAGCCAACTAAGAGGACTAGATTCGTATCCTCGGTAAGGCCCTCCATGAAGTAGAGCGGTGTGTTCTTGCCGCCGCGGATCAAGCGCGCCTCCGGGTGCAGAAGATCGAATATAAGATTGTCATTATGGCGTCCATGGGTATCGCTGACCACAATTTCTGTGGCTCCTCCGGCCAGGGCGCCTTCTACCGCGGCATTGGTATCCAATGTACACCACTCTCGTCCAAACTCGAAATGTTCATATTCGCGGGTATTTGCAATTCCGGCGATGCCTTCGATATCGACGGCAATTAGTATTTTCATGGCTGATGTCCACCTTTCCAAATTTCCCGCAATCGATGGGCGGCCATTTTGGGCCGCCGGTCGCGGGTAAAAACGCCTTTATAGTTCATACTGCCCATGCGGTGCACGGCCTGCCCGGTTTTGAAATCGCACAGATTCCAGATATGACTCCCCACCACATACGGTTTTTGCGCTGCAACCTTGAGGTACCCTTCAATGAACGCGGTTTGGTATTCTTCACTGAACATCTCTGGGGGAATAGCATGATGCCCAGGCAGGGTATCCGCACCAAACTCGGTCAGAATGATGGGCTTTCTGAAGCGCTGATATACATCATCGAGTTCCTGATCGAGACGAGCAAATCCCTCCCGCAAACGGCCTTGCTGTTGGTACCACCCATAATATAAATTCAAGCTGACCACATCCAGGAAATCAAAAGAATCATCCGCAGCCCGCGCGTGCCGCGCAATGGTCACAGGGCGGGTGCCGTCGAGAAAATTAGCCCGGTCATACATCTCGCGGAAGAATTGAGCCGCCCGAGGATGATCCGTGTATGGCTCGTTGGCCAGACTCCACATCACCACGCTGGGATGGTTCTTGTCACGTTGGATCATCTCTGCAAGCATTTGCATGCAGAGGCTGTTGCGCTTCTCCTGGTCGCGCTCGTTCTTGAAGAACAAACCCACCGCCGGAGTCTCGTCGATCACCAGGAAACCGAGGCGGTCGGCTAAGGCCAACTGCTGCTCGGCGTAGGGATAATGCGTGGTACGGAAAGAGTTGGCCCCCACCCAGCGCATCAAATCGAAATCTTTGACAACCACCGGGGGAGCATAGCCGCGGCCATAGATGGGGAAATCTTCGTGGCGGCCGAACCCGCGCAGCTGGATCGGTCTACCGTTGAGGTAAAGGGCATCCCCGTCAACATAGACGGTGCGAATGCCCACTGGCAGCGAATACGAATCGACCGGGTCATCTCCATCCAGTAAGTCGATTTTCAGCTCATAGAGATGAGGCTGTTCGGGTGACCAAAAACTGGCGTCAGGAATTTCTAAGGTAATCTCTCCAGCTTCCGCCTCCAATTGGATGTCCTGCGTATCGTCCTGAACCGTAATGCGCGCTTGAAGATTCTCCGGCTGGTTTGTTTCCCTGAGAATCGTCAGGAGACCGGTGGAACCATCGATATCCGGCACGACTGTTATATCTTTTAGATAGTTCTTGGACGTTGAATACAGCAAGACCGGACGCTGAATGCCACAGAAGGGAAAGAAATCGAAGCTGGTATTAGGATAGGGGAGGTGGGCGGCAATCACATCTTCTGGATCAAGTTCGCCCGGCGGGACTGTGTCGTATCCCAGGCGGCCATCCACGCGTACCACCAATTGATTACCTTCGGATCTGACCCGCTCGCTGATATCAAACTCAAAAGGAAGGTGACCGCCTTCGTGAGACCCCAGCCGTTCACCATTCAGCCATACTTCGGCCCAATAATTGACCGAACCGAAGCGAATAAAAGTGTTGCGCTGCATCCAGGTTTCGGGCACAAAAAAATGGGTCTGATACCAGGCAGCCCCGAAGTAGTCGCGCTCATCGGCGAACTGATCGTTCCAACTGGCAGGCACGGCGATCGGCCGATGTGTCTTCAGGCCCTGAAACCAACCTTGATCACGGCCAGTGTCTTGGGGGTCGAAGGCGAATTCCCAGATGCCAGAGAGATCTAATTGCTGGCGGAAGGGGTTGCTTTGTGGAAATAACATAAATCAATTTTCTACTTTCAGATGGACGTCGCCAACATTTTACGGAAAATAGGCTTCGTCAATCGGGCGGCTGGGATCGAAACTCGGTTCGACGTCCCAGCGCGTACCGCTGATGTCCATGGCTTTTTTCACCACCCAGCGGCGGCGGACGCTTTCGGCCACGGCGTCTTCGATGGCATCCGGGTCGAATTGGGCCAGGATCAATTCCTTCAGGTGAGTTTCCACCTCGGCAAACTCAGGCCGGTCAGACAGATTATGCCACTCGCCGGGGTCTTTCTCCATATCGAAGAGTTGGCTTTCATAACCGTGAATATAAACGTATTTGTAATGCCCTTCCCGCACCATGAAGCAGGGCGCGTGGCTGCCCTGTGAGTGATACTCTGAAAAGGTATGTACACCCTCTCGAACAGAATCACCCCCAAATTCCAAGAGCGATTTACCATCCAAGGGTAAGCGATCCGCTTCAGGATACTCCGCAACATCCAACAGGGTTGGCAGGATATCGATAAGATTAACTGGGGCATTCACCCGCTGCCCAGCCCCGTGCCCATCAGGGAATCGAAAAATCAATGGCACCCGACTGGACCACTCATAAAAAACACGCTTCTGCACCATACCGCGCTCACACAGCATATCACCGTGATCACTGGTAAAGATCACCAGCGTATTGTCTGCATAGCCGGTTTCTTCCAACGCATCCAACAACTGGCCAACTTTTTGATCGACGTAGCTCACCAAGGCATAATAAGCCCGCCGCACCCGTCGCAGGCTGTCAGGATCTCTCAAATTTTCTGCTTTACGCACTCCATGGTAGACATTTAGCCAGCGGTCAAACGTGGAATATGAATCTTCGAGATTATCGGGAAATACTGGGGTCTCGATTTCGGTATCTTCATACAGATCCCAGAATTCTTGCTGCGGCCAAAATGGTTCGTGGGGATGGTGATAGGAGACTGTTAGGAAAAATGGCTGATCGGTCTGGTATTTGGGGGTGGGTGCCGCTTTCTGGATGGCTTTGGCCCGCAGGTATTCGAGCGCCCGGAAATGGGTCTCTTCATCCCCGGAGAGGAATTGGCTCCAGCGCCCAACGTGAATAGCCTCGCCAACGTACTGAAGGGCATGACTGCGCTCCGAGGGATATTCTGTACCCCGGACAGGCACCCAGGCGAAATCGGCCGGGTAGACATTGGTAGTCAATCGACGGTTATAGCCGTGCAGCTGATCCGCCCCGACGAAATGCATCTTGCCCGCCAGGACGGTATCATATCCGGCCAGGGTCAGGTAGTGCGGCAAGGTTGGTTCTTCGCTGGAGAAGGTGGCGGCGTTATCGTAGGCCCCGATATTGGAGACATAGCGCCCGGTCATCATCGCCGCCCGGGCCGGCGCGCAGACCGGGCAGGGGGAATAGGCCGCGTCGAAGGTCAGGCCTTCAGCTGCCAGGCGATCCAGGTTGGGGGTCTGGACGACGTCATGGCCGTAAGCGCCAGTCAGATGTGGGATCAACTGGTCGGCCATGATCAATAGGATGTTCGGTTTTGCTTGTGACATGAGATTCCTTTCGATCTCAAGACTTATTATTCACCGCGAAAACGCCAGGAACGCTAAGTTATTTTATGTTTTCTTCGCGGACTGCGCGTCTTCGCGGTTATTCTTTTTCAAGCATATTCCTGTAATATATTCGCCAACTCGGGACGTTGAACACAATTCTCGAATTTGAACGAAGCCATCATCTCATCGATCTCGCTCTCGCTCATATCGCGGAACAGTTCGGCATACTCAGTCAGCAGCGGCTCCGAGAGCAGAATATTGCGCACCAGGCGATTGATCTGCCATTGAGCTCCGAAAGGGAAAGGAGCGTAGTCAGGGAATTCCCTGGCGAAAAGTTCTTCGATGGGCTCCATGATGTGGCGGATGTTGGTGTCCAACCCGCCCCAACCATCCGCTCCTAGACGCAGTTTCTTCTCCAAGACCGGCCGAATGCGCTCCATCCAGGGGCTCTCAGGGTCAGTATATATTACCCCTTGCAGGCCGATATCCTTATACGTCCAGATCGCCCAATGAACCTGATAATGGTCGAATAAATCCAGTTGGTCTTTGAGCACCTGGTAGCGCATGGCGTCGGCTTCAGGATCGCCCAGGTAGACCGGGCCGAATTCTCCGGTCCAGATGGGTAGGTCGTTATCGAGCATATAGCGGCTGCGCTCCAGCCAATGATCGGCGACAACTTCTCTATCGAAATATTCACCGCGCGATTTGCCGGGATACGGCCCACCATCGATGAAGCCCGGCAGTGGATAATGATGGTTGCTATAGACCACGTTAGGCAGCGGATCGCCAAACATCTGGAAATCGCGCGAGAAGCGGTTGCCCTCTAAGAATATTATGTGGTGGGGATCAATAGCCCGGATCGCGTCAACCAATCGTCGGTAATAGGGTTCGATCTTCTTTTCTATAGGATCTGCAGGTTCATTGATGGGATTGTACCCCGCTACCCAGGGGTTATCTTTGTAGCGTTTAGCGAACACCTCCCAGAGATGAACGACACGATCTTGAAAATGCTTGTGCTGCCAGAAGAGCGCCTGATGTGTGGCATTGTCGGAATGCCAGTCTTGATTTTGACAGCCGGGCAGCGCGTGCAGATCGATGATGGTAAAGATGCCATGTGTGGTGCACAGATCGATGACGCGATCCAGGTGCTTAAAGCCCGATTCTTTGATCTCGAAAGGGGCCATATCATCTTCGAAATGCCGGTAGTTTACCGGCAAGCGCAGAGTATTCAAACCTAGAGATTGAATGAATTTGGCATCTTTGTCAGAGAAGAAATGCTCCAGAAAACGGTCAAAATAGAACTCATACTCCTTTTTTCCCAGCACCTTGAGCAACTCAGTGCGATGGCTCTCTTCACTCCCTGGGAAACCGGTGATAAAGTTTTCCATGTTCATCCAACCGCCCAGACCAAATCCGCGCAGTCGAATAGTATTCCCTCCACTATCGACGATTTCTTTACCCTTTACCGACAAGAATTGTGAAGTCATGCCATCTCCGTAAAACGATTTCGAATCACAAGGATAAATCCAATAGTAAGGATCATTACAATGGCGCTCAAGGCGAATAACACAGGCCCGCCCCATTGCTCGAAGATGAATCCACTGGCGGGCTCAGCCAGGATTCGAGCCATTCCGGGCACCGTAAGTTGGGCTAACATTTGGTCGGTAGCACCTCGTTCTGGTAAGCTGTACCGTCCGAGTAAGAACACCATACCCACCAATTGAAACGCCATGGCAAATCCTTGAATGATGACGATGGGGATACCCAACCAGGCGCTGCCGATCAGCGCGAATCCACCCCAGGCGATGACAAAACAAATGAAACCAACGGCCATGGTCCCTAACGCGCCTATCCGGTTGATGAGTTGGTCTGCGATATAAAACGCAGGCAGGGGAGCTAGGCTCCCCAGCGCGCCCAGCAAACCAATCAGGTCGTTGCCAGCGCCTAGATCGTCCACCAGATAGACGAAGGCGAATGTTTTAGGTCCGCTCTGTGCAGCCGCAAAAAGGAATAAAATCATAAAGATGAAAAAAAGCTGCTTCGAACGCCGAGGCAGTTTGGCATTTTGCACACGCTCTTTCGCGGTAATCATGCTTTTTGGGAAACCTCGCACCATCAAGGCTGCGATAACACCCATAACCCCGGCTAAGGGGAACAGAATACCCACGGAGCCGTCTCTGGCCAGCCAGCCAGTTAATATGGAAGTAGCTGCAAAGCTAAAAGCGCCCCAAAAGCGGATGGAGCCGAAACCTTGCCGCCCTCCCGCGCCCAGCACACTTTTGAGCGTCAACCGGTTCATAATGGCGTCCTGCGCCTGGGCAGTGATCACTCGCAAACTAACTGTACTAACCAACCAGGTCCAGGTTTGGCTGATCAGCATCAAGGGAGGGGATAATCCTTTCAGCAATACAATGATACCCAGCATCAAACGGTGGCGCTGCAATCTATCTGTCAGGATGCCAATTAGAGGGGTAATGACCACCGCAATCGCGGCAGTCCAGCCCTGGAGCACGCCGATTTGGGTGCGAGTCAGACCGGCCTCGACTAGGTAAATGTTCAGAAAGGGTTGCACAACCCCACCAGCTGCAAAAGCGAAAAGATAGAAGGCAAAGATGCGCCTGTCAATGCGAACGCCCAAATCCTGGTTCATGCCGCAGACCTTTTGAACTCATCGAGTTTGACAACCTGATTGATCTCGCTGGAATGATAGGCCGCCAGAGTCACAGCCAGGGTTTCAAGATTATCTCGGGCATGGGTTTCGGGCATTTCACCAGATAACAGGCAATCCACAAAGTGTTGATGAGCCGCTGTATAGCTGTCTTGGTACACAGTCAATGGCTCACCCGTATACGCTGGTCGGCGTTGATCTTTCGAGCGCGTTACCACACGCATCTGATCGCCTCTCTCGGTCTCTGGCATTAATACGATCGAGCCCTGATCCCCCTCGATGCGCAAGTCCTCGACCATCGGTCCATGGCGGTTGACGGATGCATATGGCGCATAGGAAGCCGTACTCAAATCTAAATAACCTGTCAATCCGGTTTCGAAATTCAAAATTACCAGGGTTTTCTGGTCGAACTCGGTCAGGTCCGAATGGACATTTTTAGTTCGCCCATAGACACTCTCAACTTCCCCAAAAAGGTAGCGCAGCAAATCGAGATGATGGATACCCCATTCCATTAAAATTCCGTGATTGCGGTAAGGTTTGGCTTCGAGATCGGTTCGCAACCAATAATCACTGTGAACGAAGATCCTGGCATAGTTTGGTACCCCGATTTCACCGCTGTCCAGCCGTTCCTTCAACTCCCGATACCATGTCCGCCAGCGCCAATTCTCGTGGATGTTGAGGACAACGCCAGCCGCATCACAGATATCGATCATCTGTTGTGCTTCCCCAAGCGTGTAGGTAAAGGGCTTTTGACAGGTGATTTGCAAGCCCTGTCCGGCAGCCAGCGTTACCAATTCCAAATGAGTGCTGGGCGGGGTGGCGATATCGACAAAATCTAATTCAATCTCGGTCGCCATCAACTCCAGAAAACTCGTAAATACGTTGTGTCGAGGGATATCGAACTCAGCGGCGCGCTGATGGGCAATTTCCAGGATTGGATCGACCAGGGCAACGATCGAAGCCTGGGATATCTGCTCCCAGGCTTTAAGATGAAACTCTGAAACTCGCCCGGCACCAATCAGAGCACCGTGCAGATGCTCCGTTTTCATGGTTCAAATCCCTCCAGTGCCCGATAAGCCGCGACGATATTCTCTGGCGGTGTATCCGGTTGGACGGAATTTGCCGGGGCCATAATGTAGCGTTCTGTGCCCAAAGATTTCAAATACCGTTGAACGTGATCCTTTACTTCAAGCGCGGTTCCGTTTGGGAGCAAGGTTTGCACATCCAACCCGCCATGGAAAATTAGTTGATCACCATAACGTGCAAACAAATCATCCGGGTCCATGTGCCCCGCCAAAGGTTGGATTGGGTTCAAGACCTGGACACCAATCTCGATCAGGTCATCAATCAAAGGCATCAGCGCGCCACAAGAATGATAAAAAATCTTGGCATCGGTCTTCGCGCGGATGGCTTCGTTGAGCGCCGCGTGCCGCGGCTTGATCATCTCCTTGTACATCTGTGGCGAGATCAGCAGCTTTTCCTGCCCGGCCAAATCGTCGGCCGTTTCGACAATTTCGACATAATCGCCAACCACATCCAGGAAGAGGTTCCACATCCCGATGTGGATTTCTGCCACTTTGTCCAGGAGAGTGTTGGCGAAATCCGGGTTGAGAGCCATATCTATAAAGAACTGTTCCATGCCGCGCAAATTCCAACAATCCTGGAAAATGCCGGCAGAAATGTGGCCGGCAGCCAACGCAAAATCGGTCTGTTCGTAAAGCTGGCTGGCCTGATCTGCCAGCCCAGCCGTCCGGGATGGGTCATGGGGGTTAGGCCAGGAATAGGTTTCCAGGTCAGCCAAATTAGCTTCGGCCAAAGGATGAAATATGCGTTCATTATATTCACCGGCAGGCTGATACCCGACTCCCCACTCGTCGTAGAACATGCCACTTGGATCGGTTCGCAGTTCAAAGCTTGCCGGGGGGCGCAAATAGACTCGGCGCAGAGGGACATCAAAAGTTTCCAGGACGCGCTCATCAATTTCCCCGATAGTGTTGAGGAAAGTGACCGACTCCGTTGAGAGCTGATCGCCGTACCCGAGGTGATGTTTCAACTCGAGGTAGGCGCTGGTATTCAGTGAAGCAACGCGACCGCCCAGGTCAGCCACTGGGCGGTCTGGCCGTTCACCAGAGAGAACTGATCGGACGCGTTCACGGTGAGTTTGTCTCAAGGGTCACCCCTTCACGGCTCCAGCCGTCAAACCCTCGATAAATTTTTCAGAAAGGAATAGGTAGACGATGAAAATCGGCAGCATGGCGCTGACCAGGCTCGAGGCCGCAATGGCGTAATTCGAGCCGTGCTCCCCGACGAACATCATCATGGCAGCGGGCAGCGTGCGTTTGGATGGATCCGTGACCATAGTGACGGCCAGGAGCAACTCGTTCCAAAAAGCCAGGAAATTGACCAGCACCACAGTCGAGATGGCCGGGCGCGCCAAAGGTAACATCACCCGCCAGAAAGTACCCATTTCCGTGCAGCCATCGATGCGTGCAGCATCTTCCAGCTCTTCTGGCAAGGTAGAGAAATATGTGGACATCAAATAGGTACTTAGGGGCAGCTGCATGGCCGCATAGATCAGCACCAGGGCCCAATAGGTGTTCAACAAGCCATAACGGCTCATCATCTCGAATTGCGGCAGATAAAGGATCTGGCGCGGCAGCATTAGGGCAAACAGCAGTAATGTGAAGAGCAGGCCGCGGGCCTTGAAATAATAGCGACTACGCCCAAATCCATAGCCACCCAACGTTGAAAGAAATAGGGTCAACAAGGTAGCCATGACAGTGACAATGGCGCTATTGACAAAATATTTCCCGAAACTGATGCTGGGGTCGAAAAATAGTTTGTAATAGTTCTGCCAATTGAATTGTGTGGGCAAGCCATAGGGGTCTCTCAAAATCTCACCGGTGGTTCGGAAAGACATGATCAACATCCACAGGAAGGGAATGATCACAATGGCGGTAAAAACCAACAAAACAATGGTCAGGATGGTTTTACCCAGATTGCGGCGTAGACGCATGATCATCAACTGGCGTTCGTATTTGGATGAATTCGCGAGGGTGGTCATTTTAATACTCCGCTCTCTGGCGCAGCCAGCGGTTGATCAACCCTACACCAATTAGCACCACGCCAAACCAGACCACGGCTACCGCCGAAGGATAGCCTAGATCGAGGGTGCTCCAGCCAAAGGCGCGTTTCTGCACATAGGTGGCCACTGTCTCTGAGGCGTGCATCGGACCCCCATTGGTCAGTACCCACACTACGTGGAAGGCCCTCATCTTGCCCATAAACGAGAGAATCAACACCGTGACAAAAGTTGGCCGCAGGATCGGCAGCATCACTCGCATGGCCGTTTGGAAGGTATTAGCGCCATCCACCCTGGCCGCATCAAGTAACTCTTCAGGAATGGCCGATAATCCCGCCAACAACAATACGAAAGAATAGCCAAATGTGGCCCAATAGTGCACAAAGATAACCACCCAAATGGGTGTATCCCCCCTCCCAAGCCAGTTTAAGGCCCAAGAGTCTAATCCCAATGTTCGCAACGTTACATTGAGCAACCCCCAATCGAAGTTGAAGATCCAGCGAAAAACCAGTCCCACGATCACGCCGGAAACCAGGATCGGGGTAAACCAGGCTACTCGGTAAAACTTGTGCAATGGAACGCGAAAATAAACTAAAAATGCCAATGATAGTGCAGTCACCATCTCTAAAGCAGGGCCAACCACACCCCAGGTGAGGGTATTCCTGACCGCTTTGATGAAGATTCGGTCCCCCATTAGCGCTTTATATTGCTCAAGACCAACGGGAATGATCTCTAATTTACCGCCTGCGGGAACAATGGCGTGGATTGAGAAATAAAAAGTTTTCACCAGGGGGTAGGCAATGAATAAACCATAATAGATGATTAATGGGCCTAAAAATAACGCAATGGCCAGCCAAGGCCGCCGGTTCTCCTTCCTCTTACGCGGAAAGAGTTGAGTAAGGTTGGCACCTTTGGATCGAGTAGTCGTGGTCATAACATCCTAGAAACAATTCTCTAAAGGAGGAACGCTGTTTGCTTCGCAAGGAACAGCGTTCCTCAGATTTTTGATTAATGTGGGTTATTCACACAAAGTTGCATCCAGCGCCTCGACGGCTCCATCAACATCGATGAGGCCAAGTTGCAGACCCTGGTTCAATTCGTTGTTGAGCACATTCTGGAAGTCGCCACAGGCTCCTTCGTTGGTAATGCCAACATCCATGGGCAGGTAAACGGTGTTAAACTCCTCCCAATACCAATCCCATTTGCCAGCCTCGGCACCCATTCCGGTCAGGGTTTCTTCATCGGGCCAATCGGTGGCAATGTCAAACAGGATAGCCGTGGGGCTGTTGGTCACTGCGGTCCACAGGGCACCGTATTTGGGCTGCGAAGCGAAGGCCAGGATATCCTTGGACACGTCAGGGTGATCGGTGGTGGAGAGCACAGCGTAGCCAGACTCAAAGCCACCCCGCAGCGTGTCGGGGTATTGCCCGCCGTCCATGAGCGGGTACTTCAACATGCCGGGGTGGAAATCTGGTGATTGGCCACCATCAGCTTCAGCCTTGAAAGCACGTCCTGTATACCAGGTGGGGTTGTAGAGCATGCAGGCTTTCTGCAGGGTGTGGAAGTATACATGATATTCGTCAATGGTCATGGTAGCGAAGGTGTCGGGCCACAGGCCAGCATCACCAAGTTCAACGACCCAATCCAAAACCTGGCGCACCTCGGGGGTATCCCAAGATTGCTCACCACGGCGGTATTTCCCAAACTCATCGATACCGACCAGGTTGACCAGCGCATCTTCGATGGGGAAGCGACCCGGATAGGGGCGGTTGCCCGTGGCATCAGCCACACCAGAATAGCCGGCAGCCTTGCAGGTCTTGACGACTTCGACAAACTCAGCCTGGGTGAACTGGCGGCTCTCGGGAACTTCGATGCCCAGTTCGGTAAAAAGTTCGGGGTTATAAAGTAACATATCGACCTTGAAGCCGATATTGAACTTGAATTGACCGTCTACGTGGGAATAAACGCCATCACCCGCAGCAGCGCCAATGAAGTTGTCCCAGGGCAGCGTATCGCTCAAGTCCATCAGCCAGCCAGCGTCAACCCACTCAACTACCGCGGTATCAAAAGTGGTGATGTCGGGGGCACCGTCGCCAGCCGTCATTGTGGAGCGAATGGCATCACGCAAGGGGTTTTTGTCCCACCAGGTGACGACAATATCCACGCCAGGATGCTCGGCCTCGTAATCAGCGGCGATCTTTTCGATCACAGCCTTCTTGGCCGGCTCGTTGGCCCAGTGACTCCACCAGACGATCAGGGTGGTTTCTTCATCTTGCGCTTCATGGATAGCCGGTGCGGGAGCCCAGGCCACCAACAGAAGAGAAAGCGCTAAAACCAGAACAAAAAACACATTTACTTTTTTAGACATTTCCTATCCTCCAAATACTAAATCGATTGAATGAATGGATATTGAATGTTATAGTTAATTTCTCGGTATGCACCTCCTTGATTTTCGATTCGCTCAGGTATCGAATCCTGTCTTGGGTGGGCAGCCGGGTTACAGTTGGGCGCGACGATCCTGGATAATGCCCAGGACACGCGTCCAACTTTTGGTGAATGCGCTCTTGAATAGCTGCACCGGCCCAAAGTCTTCAAATTCCTCCACCGACAGGCCATCTTCACGATAGCCCTTATCAAAATCGGGTAGTTTTTCTCTTAGCTCATCGATCACTTTATCAGGGACGGGATTAAACACTCGGTACATCACCGGGGGGTTCTGCTCCAGCAGTTTATCCGCGGTACCGATCCAGTTGATGGTGATGCACACCCGGCCACCAACCATCTCCGTGAAGTGATGTAATCCACGCGCCCCGCCGCCCACGAAAACACATTTATAGGCTCGCTCGGTCATAATGCGGTAGACTTTGCGTGCCACTGCCAATCCAGCCTGATGAAGCACATCCGGGGAAATTTGTACATCATTCTCGACGACATAATCGCGCAGGTAGTCGTCGTAGATCCCGGCGATGTGAGACATATACATCATTGGGAATACTCTGGCAGCCCTGGCCGACTGCTCATACGTTTCGGCGAGAGCCACCAACTGGCTGACGGCAAAGATCTCGGTTGAATTGACCGGCACATTCTGAGGCACCAACTGTTCGATAGCGCCCAGACCTGGCTCCGTGACCGGGATCTTGCAGCAAATATTTGAGCTGACTTCCCGGTTGAGCATGGCCTGGCGCACGATCTCATCGGCATCGTCATCGGCCAGGGGGTCACCCTGGATGCTGACAAAACCATGTTCACCACCACTGCTCTTGAACAGGGGCATGAATTGATCGGCCACCGGTTTGACCATGCGGGCCTGAAACTCGATCGCCGCCGCGCGGTCATCCTCGAATTCCCGCAGTACATCATCCAGGATGCCATAGGCATAATCACTGTAATCGGGATGATCGAGCATTTTTTGGGTATAGGAAGGGTTGTTTGTGCATCCCAACGCTCCATGTTCCAGCGCCAGATCAGCCTGGGGTTGGGTCGGGTTATTGATCCAAAACATGGTCGGGGACTGTTCTATCACTCGTTTGAAATAAGGTTTCGACATTTCCTTCTCTCCAAAAACTGTAGAGACGTAGCACCCCGAAGGGGCGTCTCTACATATTAATCATTATGTCGTACACAGCATCAAAGCCGCACTGCCCACTGGTTAACACCGGGACACCGAACTCTGCAACCGGATCGGGGTACGAAAGCAAAAAGAGCGTCATCGACAACTGAGCCAGGACGACACTAGTGAAGGTCTCTTTTTTCAGGGCCGCACGAATTCCCTTCGCCAACGCCCGGTTATGACCTTCAACATTGCCTTCTGCGAGTTCGTACCAGGCCTTACTGACATCCAAACCAGAAAATTCGATTCTCTGCCCGAGATCATTTGCTGTTTCCGTCAATAAAGCCTGGGTACTCTCAACCGTTGGGCCGTGGGTGGCCACGACCAGGGTCTTACCTCCAAGTTCAACGGCCCGCTCCATCATGGGTCGATCGATCTGCAAGACCGGCACCCCATAGGGGGCAATCGCCTCCTGCACCTGTGGGAACGAGCGATTCATTGTCGAACAGGTGATCATGATGGCATCGACATTGCCTAGCTCCACTAATTCTTTAGCATAGCCAACAAAAGCAGCAATATTCGATGAAGGCGGTACAGGTTCATTTCGTTGATGGGCTTCCATGAAATTGATCTGCACAGCCTCATTTCCCACATTGATCAGATGCACACCCGGCAGAAAAAGCCGGCCAAAATAATACGACCACATCGTGATCCAGGAAGCGCCGTTGATCAACCCCAACCTTTTGCCGATCAGATCGGTATGACCGCTCTTTTCTGGATCGGTGTGGGCAACGCCCGTCAATTTGAGATAATCAGAAAAAAACCATACTGCCGACTTACCTTTTAGTTGGTCCGTGGACATTTAAGATTCCTTTGCCTCCAAAGCTGCTTTGGCCGCTTTGACAATATCCGGGACTTGCATGCCATGGTGGGTGAACAGCTCATCGATACCACCACTGTCTACCCACTTATCGCGCACACCAATGCGCTGAAGCGGAGCCGGACATTTTTCTCCCATCACCTCGGCAACTGCGGCACCAAATCCGCCTAAGATGGTCGCGTTTTCGGCCGTCACCGCGCAGCCGGTCTTGCTGACCGATTCTTGGATCAGGTCTTCGTCGATGGGCTTAATGGAGGCCAAATGAACCACCTCGGCGCTGATACCCTCTTCCGCCAATGTCTCAGCAGCTTGGACGCAGCGTCCGGTCATCATGCCAGTACCAAAGAGGGTTACATCGCTTCCCTCTCGGATCCGTTCGCCCTTGCCCCACTCGAAGGTGTGGTCAGGACCGAAGAATTCAGGCAATGTGTAGCGGGTTATGCGGAAATAGACCGGGCCCTCTACCTTCATCGCAGCCCGCATGATCACTCGTAGATCGAGGTTTGTCCCAGGATCGGCGACGCGCATATTAGGCAACGACCGCATCACGGCGATGTCCTCAATGCAGTTATGAGATGCACCCGCTCTGCTGGTCGGCAACCCGACATACGAGCCAGGAATTTTGACATTCAAATTGGGGAAACAGATCGACAATCCGATCTGATCCAGCGCACGGCGTGCAGCAAAGACGGCAAACGTCGAAGGGAATGGAATATAGCCAGCCAATGCCAACCCCGCCGAAATACCAAACAGATTCTGTTCAGCAATGCCCACCTGCACAAAACGATCCGGATATGCGGCTTTAAAATAACCGGCTTTTGATGAGGTGTGCAAATCCGCATCGAGCAGGATCATCTTGGGGTAATCTGCACCCAACTCAACTAAAGATTGACCGAATGCATCTCGCATTTCCAGAGGACTGCCTTGGGATTTATTCTCCGCCATAGAAGGCCTCCTTCTCTGTACCGACATTCAATTTGCTATAGCCTTCTTCGGGGCGGTCGTAATTCAATGATAATTCTCGCAACATGCTGTCTCCCGTTTCGGGGTCTGGCGCGTGCGTATGCCATTTGTAGTTGAATTCAGCCATTTCCACGCCGCGGCCCTTGACAGTATGGGCGATCACAACGATGGGTTTGCCGCGCGGCATCACCCAACGCGCGGTGTGGAATGCCTGGCCCACAGCCTCGATATCATGACCATCCGCCTCGATCACGTCCCAGCCAAAGGCACGCCATTTTTCGGCATAAGGTTCAACACTCATTAACTGGTGCACAAATCCCTTGGCCATGACCTTGTTGTAATCCACAACTGCGATCAGATTATCCAATTTATAATGGGCTGCCGACATGGCGGCTTCCCAGACATTGCCTTCATTGGTCTCGCCATCCCCCATGATACAGAAAGAGCGTGCGTAGGCATTTTCATCAAAACGCAAGCCCAAGGCAATGCCCACAGCCACAGACAACCCCATGCCCAGCGGCCCGCCGGAGGACTCCAAGCCGGGGGTTCGGTTCATATCGGTATGGCCTTCGAGACCACCCAGTTCACAATAGGTATACAGTTCATCAATAGGGTAAAAACCTTTAAGAGCCAGAGTCGCGTAAAGCCCCGGAGAGCCATGAGCCTTGGAAAGAATCAATCGATCCCGTTGAGCCCATTCAGGATTTTGCGGATCGACTCTCATGTTGTGAAAATAAAGAACGGAGAGGAGTTCTGCCATAGATAAAGAGCCACCGATATGTCCCCAGCGACCATAGGTGATCATCTCGATGCTCAAACGGCGAATCTGGTATGCCATCTCCTCGAGTTCCTGAAATTTTTCAGTAGACAATTTCATTATTACTCCCAATGATTCAGGAAAACTTGCTGTGTCGGTTGTTAATTTTGGAGGACATGGTATACAATAATAGCACCCGGTGTACACATTTGTCAATACTCAGTATTCATATTTTTGTTAATTTGTATACAAATATGCGGTACAATAAGCTTGTTATATGTGGTAAGATTGTATCCATATTATTCGTAGAGTGAGCCAATGACATCAAATTCATCCCCCACCCACCAGCAAAGAGCTTATGATTTCATCAAAATGCAAATCATGAATTTGGCTTATAAACCTGGCGAAGTCATAACGGATTCGCAGGTAGCGACGGAACTGGGTATCAGCCGTACGCCAGTCCGGGAAGCGTTTTATCGCTTAGAAAATGAAGAATTGTTGGTGAACCTGGCCCGACGGGGATGGCGTGTATATTCTCTATCACTAGAGGATATACACGAAATTTTTGACATCAAGATTGCCCTGGAAGGAATGGCTGCTCGAAAAGCTGCCGAATGCGACGACAAAGATTTAAAGAATTTACTGCGTACAATTTTCAAAGAAATGAAAGATGCTGCAGAGGCCGGTGATTCAGAAACCTGGCAAAACAAGGATATTGTCCTGCATCGTACGATTTTCGAAATGGCAGGCAATCAGCGCGCTTACCGCATTGTGATGAATTTAAATGACCAATGGCACCGCATTCGGGTGGGCTTCACCGCCATGAGCGGTCGCATGGGCAAATCGATCGAAGAACATGCCACCTTTGTTGAAGCCATTCTCGATGGGGATGGTCCCCAGGCAGAAACAGAAATACGCAGACACCTGGAAATTATTCGCGAAGAACTAGAAACACTATTGGTCAATTTGGTGTTGCCCTTCGTCAAGGATGGAATTTAATAATGGGGACCGCCACAAAAGCCAATGTCACCTACCAGGAACAAGCATATCGATATGTAAAATCCCAGATTTTATCTTGCACCTTTACGCCTGGACAAGTCATCACTGATGCCCAAATAGCAGAAAATTTAAACATCAGCCGCACCCCGGTGCGCGAATCTTTTCATCGTCTGGCAAACGAAGGCTTATTGATCCGCGAGGCTCGGCGTGGCTGGCGTGTGTATTCCCTGTCATTAGAAGACGTTCGCGAGATCTTCGATATGAAAGCCGCCTTGGAGGGCATGTTAGCGAGTAAAGCAGCTTCCAATCCCGACAAAACCCTACGACAGGATCTCCAGGCCGCCATTTCCGAAATGGCGATAGCTACGAAAAACAAGGATACGGAAGCCTGGTTTGCTGCTGACGAGAAGCTGCACAATACGATTTTCGCTTTAGCTAACAATAAACGCGCCGAACGAACAATCCACAATCTCAACGACCAATGGCACCGCTTACGGATTGGATTTGCTGCCCTTCAATCACGCATGGATCATTCGATTACTGAACATCAAAAGATCGTCGACTGTATATTGAATAATGATGAAAATGGTGCCGAAAAAGCCATCCAGGAACATCTTGGGCGAGTTAGAGATGATCTATTGCGCTTGCTCGAAAATATCATTTTACCCTTCGTAAAAAACGGGGTCTGATTGCACTCTTGAGTTCATTTTCTTCTTCTCTGATCAACTCCCTGGGACTCAACTCAGGGAGTTGATGATTAATTTGATAAAATCTTATCCATGCATTCTTCTAGCACAAAAAACACTGCCTTTCATATCATGACCAAACCCAGGGGCGCCATTTGCAATCTGGATTGTAAGTACTGCTATTTCCTCAAAAAAGAGGCCCTCTATCCCGAAAGCAATTTCAGCATGAGCATTGAAACTTTAGAAGAATACACCCGCCAAACCATTGAATCACAACAAGTCCCAGAAGTCGTCTTCGCCTGGCAAGGGGGTGAACCGACTCTCATGGGTCTGGAATTCTTCGAAAAAGCGGTGGAGTTGCAGAAAAAATATCGCAAACCTAGCATGCGCATTCAAAATTCAATACAAACCAATGGCACTACCTTGGATGATGATTGGTGTCGCTTCTTCAGACAGAATAATTTTCTTGTTGGGTTGAGCTTAGATGGGCCGCAACCTTTGCATGATACTTACCGGGTAGATAAAGGCAGTCAACCCAGTTTCGAAAAAGTCATGGCTGGCCTTGAGCTGCTCAAAAAGCACCAAGCCGAGTTCAATATTTTGACAACTGTGCACGCGGCCAATGCTGACCACTCTTTGGATGTCTATCGCTTCCTGCGCGATGAGGTCCAGGCGCAGTTCATCCAATTCATCCCAATCGTCGAGCGCAAAAACCAAACCGGGCACCAGGAGGGCTTCAAAGTCACAAAACGGTCCGTTACCGGAAAGAAATATGGGCAGTTCTTGATATCTATCTTTGACGAGTGGGTGCAAAGAGATGTCGGTCAGATATTCGTTCAGATTTTCGATGTTGCCCTGGAAGTATGGTACGGGCAGCCCGCCAGCCTGTGCATCTTTAGTCAAACCTGCGGCACAGCTCTGGCCCTGGAACACAACGGGGATCTTTTTTCTTGCGATCACTACGTTGAACCAAACCATTTCCTTGGCAATATCCAAGAAGAAAATATGCTCAACTTAGTGAGCAGTGAACAGCAGATTAGATTCGGCTCAGATAAGCTCAATTCCTTACCACTGTACTGCCAAGAGTGTGAAGTGCGCTTCATGTGCAACGGGGGTTGCCCCAAGAACCGCATTCGGAAGACGCCTGATGGCGAGGAGGGCTTGAACTTTCTTTGTGAGGGGTATAAGACCTTCTTCCAACACATCGACGGACCGATGAAGATGATGACGCACCTCTTGCAGCATGGCAGAGCCCCTGCTGAAGTGATGTTGCTTTTGAATAAAGGATACCAAAAGGGGTGAAATTCAATTTCGCAGGTGGAACGAAGAATATTCTGCTGCGAAGTGGATAATTGTTTAGCATCGCGCCAAGGTAGCGAGCCACCGTATGTGGGAGTTCCTCTCGTGCCGGGTTTATAATTCAAATTTATGACCGTGAATCTCCAAACTTCCCCAGTTACAGCAATTCTCCAAAAACGAAACACTATTGCCTGGATCATTTTCTTCGTTGTCATTGCCATACTGCTAATCACAGCCCCAGACATTGGCCTGACCTGGGACGAACCGGCCTATATTACCGCGGCGGAATCCTATTTGGCCTGGTTGGAGTTGGTTTTCACAAATCCCGGCGAAGCGTTTAGCTTTGAAGCTATCACCCAATTTTGGACTCCCAACCATGAGCACCCGCCGCTGGATAAGGTCTGGTCTGGGCTGGTTTGGGGCATAGGCCGCCACATCTTTGACGACCTGGTCGCCCATCGATTAGGCAATATGCTGTTGGTAGCAGCCATGACGGCCCTGCTGTATTTCTTGGTTGCAGAAGAATTCGGCAATTTCGCCGGTTTAGCTGCGGCGGGAAGCTTAATAGCCATGCCGCGCTTTTTCTTCCACGCCCATCTTGCGGCGCTGGATGTGCCCATTGCCTTCATGGTTTTCCTGGTCACATTCATGTTCTGGAGAAGTGCCGATACCCCATCCTGGCAATGGACTCTGCTGCTTAGCCTGGTCTGGGGCGCGGCGCTGGCGACCAAGGTCAACGCCTTTTTCATCTTGCCAACCCTGGGATTGTGGGTAATTATATTTCGACGGCGAGTCTTTCTAATTTTCCGTTTGATCATCATGGGCATAATTGGGGGAGCATTTTCACTCCTGCTCTGGCCATGGCTCTATTTCAATACCATCCAACGACTGGTTGACTATATACGCTTCATCACAGTCGATCATTGGGAAATTGGCGTCTACTACCTGGGCAAATTTTACATGCCACCCCCCTGGCACTACGCTATTGTGATCACTTGGGCAGTAGTACCCTGGGGGATTTTGCTCTGTGCAATTTTGGGGATGATTCATTCCATACGGAACTCCAAAGGTGATCGAGGTTTTGGCTGGTTGCTGATTCTCAACGTCATCGTCCCTTTAGCCGCGCTGTCCACCGGCCAGAGCATGGTTTATGATGGCGAGAGGCTGTTCATGCCGGCTTTCTCCTTTTTGGCTGGGTTGGCGGCCATTGGGATTATCCAGCTTTCAAAATGGGTATCCACCCGAATTGCAGACAAAGGATTCCAGATAACGCGCGCCTGGATCAGCATTTTGCTCCTAATCCTGATCTTTATTGGACCGCTTACGGCAGTGGTGCAGCTATACCCTCATCTGCTCTCTTATTATTCATTTGGCGTGGGAGGCCTGCCCGGGGCTGTAGATTTAGGACTGGAGACCACCTACTGGTGTGAAAGCTATCTGCCTGCGGTGGAATACATCAACGAACACGCTGAACAAGGAGATAAAGTATGGGTTGAACCCTGGAGTCATGATGTTCTGGTGTATTACAAGCTACACGGACAAATGCGCGCAGACCTGGAAATTGTCTTTGACACCAATCCTTGGGTATCCAGTGTTTTCGGTAATTTTCGCGATTATGGTGTCAAGGGGTATTTTCACAATGCTGATTTCGTGATCTACCAAAACCGGCCAACACAACTATTTACCCAATCGAATCCAATTTCTTTAGATTGGATTGAAAAGAATGAACCTGTTTTTGAGATTGTTATTAAGGGAGAGCCACTGGTAATGGTTTTTGATAACAGGCAGTAAAGCGCAATTTTCTATTATTTGAATAGCACAACCGACATCATTCAATGGCGTGTGTATTGTCGCCCAACAGTGCACAGCCCTGTCCGCCAAAAGTATATAAAACCAGAAACGGTTGACCTCCAATCGCATCGCGAGATCTGGAGTCTACAGCTTGCATTTCATCTTGCACAGCCAGCATACAACCGGCGCAGTAGATAACCAACGCGCCCGCAAACTGATTGGCAGGATTATGTTTTACAGCCAGTGCCCTGATCATGAGCCGGTCGGCGCACTCATTTTCCTGGCCCACGTAAACGAAGAATATTACAGCTTTGGGAGATTTCGAGGATTATCAGCTCAAGATGGATTTTCTCAAGGAAAATGTGCCCCCGCCACTAAAATACCAATGGATGAAAGATTCTAAGAGTAATTGGGAAGCCTATCGAGCGTCTCAACGATTATTGGAGTAACTCCAAAAGAACATTGCTGAACAAAATGAAAGGCCAGAAGTGACCAACGAGCCTTCTACTATCGTTCAACGCCTGTGGAATTACTCCAATGTGTTGCGCAATGACGGCATCTGCTGAAAACGTCCGCTCAAATTGTGCTATACTATTAGTAACAAAAAGCACAATCTGCCCCATCAAAACCGGGTAACAACCTTGCCATCACAAACCCGGAATTCCCTGAACCACCAATAACATTCGTCGAATCACATCGTACCGCTTTTCAAAAAGCGCAGATTTGGGTACTCATCTAGGCTTTCATTGCTGCCCTGCTAGCCCTGGAGAGGAAACTATGAATCGTTTGAAACCAAGGATTGGTGTGTATATCTGCCATTGTGGCACGAACATCGCTCAAACAGTTGATGTGGAGGGAGTGGTGGCGTATGCAAAAGACATGGACCATGTAGTATTAGCGGATGAATTTGGCTTCATGTGTTCAGACCCCGGGCAAGATCTTATCAAGCAAGGCATTCAAGAAAATGATCTCAATCGCGTGGTTGTTGCATCTTGTTCTCCTTTAATGCATGAACGCACCTTCCAAAAAGCTTGTGAAGAAGCGGAGCTGAATCCGTTTTTCCTTCAAATGGCCAATATTCGCGAGCAATGTTCCTGGGTAATTGAAGATGGAGAGCACGCCACAGCGAAAGCGAAAAGTATGGTGGCCGCAGCCGTCAGGCGGGTGAGGCATCATCAGCCTTTGGTAATGCGTGAGGTAAAAATGAATTCATCGGTGTTGGTTGTGGGCGCAGGGATTGCTGGAATTGAAACAGCCCTCAAGCTCGCTGATGCAGAAAAACAAGTGTTTCTGGTTGAAAAAGAAACGAGCATCGGGGGGCACCTGGCGCAGCTCTACAAAACCTTCCCAACGCTAGACTGCGCATCTTGAATTCTTACACCGAAGATGGTGTCCGTGGGACGCCACCCCAATATAATTTTGCTCACCAACAGCGAAGTTGACAGCGTTTCGGGTCATGTAGGGAATTTTTCGATCAAGATAAAACGAAAACCGCGCTTTATCGATGAGACACTCTGCACTGGGTGCGGGCAGTGCGCAGATGTTTGTCCCATCGATATCGATAATCCCTTTGAGTATGGATTGAGCAAACAAAAGGCTGTATACCGTAATTCCCCCCAGGCCGTTCCAAATGCCTTCGCGATTAAAAAGCAGGGTATAGGACCCTGTCGGGATGCCTGCCCAACTGGTCAGCGTGCCATGGGATATATTGCCCTATTGGGGAAAAAGCGTTACGCGGATGCGTATTGGGCCATCCGTAGGGAACATCCTTTCCCATCGGTCTGTGGGCGAGTGTGCAATCATCGCTGTGAGGATGCATGCAGCCGGGGACAGATTGATGAACCTGTCAATATTATGGGGTTGAAAAGGTTTATATCCGATTGGGCCTTTGCCCACCGGGATGAAATTTCCCACCTAATGGATAAATCCTTAGCCGGCACGCCATTCTCAAAATGCCCAGCAGCTACAAATAAGGTAATTGCCATTGTCGGTGCAGGGCCGGCGGGCCTGACAGCCGGCCTTGATTTGGTTCGCATTGGCCATAGGGTAGTCGTTTTTGATGGTTTGTCGAAGGCTGGTGGCATGATGCGTATGGGAATTCCTCCCCACCGCCTGCCCTATAAATTGCTCGATTGGGAAGTCCAACAGATCATCGACGAAGGGGTTGAACTACGCTTAAGTACGTACATTGATGATATCCCCGGATTGTTGGAGAAAGGATTTGATGCCGCGATACTGGCTACAGGGGCCCATGTTGCCAGTAAACTCAATATTCCAAATGCGAATCACAAAGACAATTGGTTGAGCCTAGATCTCTTCAAGCGAGTCGCCATAGATGATAAGCCCAATCTCCAGGGGAAGAAAGTCGTAATACTGGGCGGCGGCAATGTCGCCCTGGATGCTGCCCGGGTAGCCGTCCGCTTGGGGGGGCCAGAAGTGTCCATGATTTGCCTGGAACCACGCGGAGAAATGCCCGGCTTTGATTGGGAAATTCAGGTTGCAGAAAAAGAAGGAGTTGAATTGTATCCCGGGCAGGTCTTCAAAGAAATTGTCGTTCAACATGACAAACTGGTTGGTGTACGCTGTGCCCGTGTGAACTTCAGGGGATTCGTCGATGGCCAACCGGTTTTCGATGAGATATCAGATACTGAGCAAATCATCCTGGCTGATATTGTTATTTGGGCCATTGGACAAAAACCGGATTTTGGTTTTTTGCCGGTAAATGGAAGTGTTCAAACCCTGGCCTCCACGGGTATCTTGACCGATGACGAAATGATGACTACTCTGCCCGGTGTGTTCGCTGCCGGGGATGTGAACCGGGGGATGACATTTTTTGTTGTCGATGCAATTGCCGAAGGACATCGCGTGGCTCGTTGCGTTGATCGGTATTTACGGGCAGACGCGGGGCTCGATGAGCCAAGATCCCTTCCCGTCGCTCATGTTGGCAAAGCAGAAATCCAATCCAGGATCGAATCGGGTCAGGTTGCCGATATCAAACGTATTCCAATCCCCTCCATCCCTGTGCCGGAGAGACGCAATTCCTTTCGTGAAGTTGATTTGGCTTTGACTGAGACTGAAGCGTTACAGGAGGCCGAACGGTGTGTTCAATGTGGGACTTGTGCGGAATGTCTGGAATGTGTTGCCGCCTGCGAGCGCCATGCCATTGATCATGAGATGCAAGAAATCGTCGACGAAATTACCGTGGGTGCAATCGTTCTTGCAACCGGGTTTGATGATTTTGATCCAAGACGAGCGCCTGAATTCGGTTATGGTTTACCCAATGTCATCACGGCCATGGAATTTGAGAGATTGATAAACCCTTCAGGGCCCAATTCGGGCAAAGTCCACCTTGACAACGGCATACCGCCCAAACGTGTTGCTATTCTGCATTGCGTAGGAAGCCGAGACAAGAAATATCATCAGTTTTGTTCGCGAGTTTGCTGCATGTTTTCATTAAAAATCGCGCAACTGGTGCACGAGTACATGGATGCGGAAGTATTTGAAATCTACCGCGATATGCGCACCTTCGGCAAAGATTATGAAGAATTCTTCAACCGCACCCGGAAAAAGGGAGTACATTTCTATCATGGGAATGTGAAAAGTGTTTCTCGGAACAATGGGCATCTTACCGTAAAATGGGACCAAAATTATTTCAACGAACCGGACCATATCGATGTCGATATGGTCATTCTGGCCACAGGCTTAGAACCTCACAGAAATGCAGACGAAGTTGCCAGTGTTTTTGGCGTCAGCCGGAGCCCGGATGGTTTCTTTTTGGAGAAACACCCCAAGCTCGCGCCCTTAGAGGCTGCTACTGATGGGATTTTTCTTGCGGGAGCCTGCCAGGGCCCCAAAGATATCCCCGATAGTGTCATTCAAGCCGGTGGCGCAGCTGGGGCAGCTCTTTCGTTGATCGATCAAGATGTTGTATTTATGGATCCATCCATTGCGCATGTTGATGCAGGGCTTTGCATGGGATGCGGGCAGTGCGTCGAAGTTTGTCCTTTTGAAGCCGTCCGAGTAAATAGCGGTCACGCCGAGGTCAATTCATTCCAGTGCAAGGGTTGTGGTACTTGTGCGGGGGCATGTCCTAATAAAGCCATGCATATTATTCATTATGATGATCGTCAACTCATCGCTGAACTCATCGGCGCCCTTCAGTAACCCAGGGGTAGATTATGCGCAGCCCCGTTCCGCCCACTGAGAATGAGGCGTTCAAGTGTAATATTTTTAATGTCAGAATATGATTCGCCACATCACACCTACACAGTGGCGGTTTTCATGGGTTTATCTGGCTTTGGTACTGATGTCGATATTTGGTCAAACGTCAAGAAATTTATCGAAAAGAATTGCACCGAATATTAGTTAGGCGCGAGAGTGCCAGTTTTCGGTAAGGGCTTACTATTGTGTGCCACTACGAACCTATCAGGCCCTGAATCGGCCAAAGTTGAAGTCCTTAAACTAAATCTTGCAGGCTCAAAAACGCCCGGGCGTCCCCTTCGGTTTTGATCTTGCCAGTCATAATGGCAACCATGGGATTCAGTTTGCCGGCAAAGAGTTTTTGAGCATCTTCCCAATTGAGCTGCATACCCGCGATCGCCTCGCCATCCCCGGGATCGATGCGGCAGGCACCTTTCTCAATGATTAGGCGGTAGATACCCTCATCGTAGAAGTCGAATTTCAAGGTGGTGGTCAGATCGGGTTTCATGCCATCGGCGCGCTGGGCCAGGCTTTCCAATAAAGGCAGAATCCCGCCTTCCATAGCGGAATCAACTTCGAGGGAATCCGTCTTTTCTTCAGGAGCAGAATCGACTTTGGAGGCAGAACCCGCCTTTGTGACCCAGAACTCTCGCAAAACGTGCGCAGCCATTTTCGGCTGGCGGGCACGCGTGAATACACCTTTCATATTCATTCCACCCAATCGCATGATCGACTGAACAGCAGCAAAATCGGCAAAATTCCAGACTTGCATCCCGGCGACGAAATCCTTCTGAGCAGCGACCTCAAGATAACCGCGAATGAATTCGGCCTGATATTCCTCGGTCCACATCACCGCCGGATGCCCGTGTAAACCAGGTTGGGTATCGGTGCCAAATTCGGTCACGATGATGGGTTTGCCCCAAATCTCCCAGAGACCATCCAACTCCTGGTCGATCATGGCAAAGCCCTTTTCCAGTTCTCCACCATTCAAATACCAACCCCAATAGCGGTTGATACAGGCCACATCGCAGGTTTCCAGCCACTCGGTGGGGCCGCCCATCACACCCACAATGGTGATCGGGCGGGTGGGGTCAAGCTGCCGGGCGTGGGCGACCATGCCGTGCAAAAATTCCTTGCTGCCCTGGTCTTTGACTTCATCAACTTCACCGCCGGTGAAACGCGCCATCATATCTGGCGGCATGGGTTCATTGGCCACGCTCCACATCACCACGCTGGGATGGTTCTTATCGCGGGCGATCAGTTCGTCGATCTGCTGGGCACACATGCGGTACCGTTCGGCCATGTTTTCTTCATTATCAAATTGCAAGCTGACGGCCGGGGTTTCGTTGATAATCAAAAAGCCTTCCCGGTCGGCCAGCAGCATTTCTTCTTCGGAGTAAGGATAGTGCGAGGTGCGGTAGCTGTTGGCGCCTGTCCAGCGCATCAGTTGGTAATCTTTAACCATCAAGGGCAGGTTCAAGCCCTTGCCGCTGGCGAAAAAATCTTCATGCCGTCCATATCCGTTAAGCTGGACTGGCTGACCATTGAGCAAGATCTGATTGTCCTGCACTTCGATGGTGCGAATTCCTATTTTTAAGGAATAGCGGTCGGTTTCGGTGATGATGGTGAGATCGTAGAGATAGGGATCTTTATCGGACCAGGGGCGGGCGGCCGGCACTTTGAGCGTGGCTTCGGCGAAACCGTTTTCGAACTCAATTTGGGATTTTATGGTTTGAGCACCGCCCTCGAGAATCAGACTCCCTTTAGGCGTGTTCCCGTTGATTTGCGTCTTTACTTGCACCCAACCCTCTTCGCCCTCATACCCGGTGATCACGGTGACATCGGTGATGTGCGCTTTAGGTACCGAATACAAGACCACGGGACGATGAAGCCCGGCGAAGGGGAAGAAGTCATAGGTTGTGGCCGGAAAACCCATCATGATGCTGGCGGCTTCCATGCCGCCGCCCATATTGCCCGAGGGCACGCGCGTCGGTTTGATGTGATTTTCCACGCTGATGGCGATGGTGTTTTCGCGCTCCCACTTCACGAGGTTAGTGATATCAAACTCGAAGGGCAGATGCCCTCCCTCGTGGGAACCGACTTCCTGACCGTTGACATATACAGTCCCAAAGTAACAGGCCGATCCAACCCGGATATAGACGCGCTCGCCCTGCCAATTTTTCGGGATGTACGTTTTTTTGACGTACCAGGCCAGACCAAAGTAATTGAAAATATCTTCATACTGCTCGTTCCAACTGCCGGGCACCGCCATCGGTCGGGCATCAGGCAAACCATTGAACCAGCCCTGTTTGGCACCGGTCTCATCGGGGTCAATCTGGAAATCCCAGATACCGGAAATATCGAGCATATTGCGTTTAGGGTTTTGAATGGGGTAAAGCATTTTCTCTCCTGTTCACAGTTCCAAATGAATACCAGATTGGCTCATGAGTTTAACCGGTTTTAAGTGCGATTTATGATATCATCCAAAAATTGTATATTACGTGATGAACTTACTTTTTACGATAACCCGTAGATTATAATTATTACCGACAATCATTAACCATTCCCCGAGGTATCCATGAGAATTGTAGAAACTGAGAATTTAACCCGCATATTTGGCAGCGGTGAAGCCCAGGTCGTCGCCCTGGATGATGTATCCATACACGTCGACACCGGCGAATTTGTCGCCGTGATGGGCCCCAGCGGCTGTGGAAAATCGACCCTTTTGCACATGATCGGCGGGCTCGATCGCCCGACAGAAGGCATAGTCAAGATCGAAGGTCAGGACCTGAACAGCCTGGATGATGACCAGCTTTCGGACTTGCGCCGCGAGCATATCGGTTTCATTTTTCAGTTTTTCAACTTGATCCCCACATTGACCGCCCTCGACAACACTGCCCTACCTTTAGTGCTGGGCGGCACAAAACCAAGTGATGCTCAGCCCAAGGCCACCGAGTGGTTGGAAAAACTCGAAGTTGCCGACCGCACTACACATCGCCCCGAGGAACTTTCCGGCGGCCAGCGCCAGCGCGTGGCCATCGCTCGCTCTCTGGTCACGGATCCATCATTGATCCTGGCCGATGAACCCACCGGTAATCTTGACTCCAAAGCGGCCCAGGAATTTGCCACGTTATTACGCGAGATCGTCGACCGCTGGGAACGCAGCATTTTGCTGGTGACTCACGACCCGCGCATTTCGACCTTCGCCGATCGTATCATCCACATGGAAGACGGCCGCATCACCAAAGAAACCGTAAACCACACTAAGGAGGCTGCCCATGCGTGAACTTCCATTAGCGTGGAGTTACCTCAAAGGCCGCCCTATCCGCACGGTTATGACCATCCTATCGATCATGATCGGCGTGATGATGATGTTCGGCCTGAATGGATTGGCCCCAGCCTTCCAAGAGATGTTTGTTTCCAGCACCCAGTCGGTGGCCCTATCCAGTGTTGATCTATACGTCACCCGTCAAGATGGCAGTTTCTTCCGTCAGGAGTATGAGCAAAACGTGGCTGCCGTACCGGGGGTTGAATCAACGGCCAGCATGATCAGCCGAACCGTAGCCTTACCGACGGACCATTATACAACTCCCGATGGTAGGGCGATCAACTCCATTCAGATATTCGGCGTGGATATGACCACCAGCGACGAGACCTTCAATGTCATCACCGCCGGAGGTCGCAAGCTGGCCCAGGGTCGCTTACTGCAAGCCGGGGACAACCAGGCCGTGCTGATCTCAGAGCAATTTGCGGCAGGGTTGGGCATCGGCGTGGGAGAAATGGCCCGACTGCCAGGCGCCAGCGGATGGCAAAATTATCTGGTAATCGGCCTGCTGGATGACCCCGGCCTGATGCTCGGTCAGCAGCAGGTTTTCATGACCCTGGCCACCGCTCAGGATTTTCTCAACATTCCTAACCGCATTAACACCATCATGGGTCGCTACGCCGAAGGCAGCGATGCCCAGGCCATAAATGCCACCATCGAGGGCATGTTTAGCAAAGGCTTTGAATTAAGTCCCCTGGAAGGCGGTTCCGATATTTGGGCCGCTCTGATGGAATTTGCTAGCGTGATTTTTTCCATGTTTGGGCTGCTGGCATTGGCCATGGCCGGTCTGATCATGTTCAACACCTTCCGCACCAGCGTGGTCGAACGCAAACGGGATATCGGTATGCTGCGAGCGGTGGGCGCCAGGCGTAAGGTCGTTACCCGCGCCATCCTTTACGAGGGCTTGATCCTGGCCGTGCTGGGAACCGTAGTCGGCATGCTGTTTGGAGTGGGCTTTGCATTCGGTGCCAGGGCATCACTTTCTACGGTTTTCGAGAACCTGATGGGCCGCCCCCTGGGCCCGCCGCAGTTTACCTTTCTGACTTTCCTGGTATCGATCACCTTTGGATTGGGCATCCCATTAGTTAGCATATTACTGCCCGCCCGCAGCGCCAGCCATGTCACTCCCCTGGAAGCCATGCGCCCGGCGACTGTGGCACAGGAGGCGGCACTCAAGCGCAGCCGACTGATCATTGGCCTGATCAGCCTTATCCTAGGATCAGCGGGCCTCTTGAGCGGCATTTTTCAATTAATGGCCCTGGGGAGCCTGCTTTTCTTGCTAGCCTTGGGGTTATTAGGACCCCTGCTGATCAGCCCAATTACACGAACCTTCGGCCGGGTGCTAAACCTGGTCTTTGGTCAGGAGGGCGGTATCGCTGCGGGTAACATCGCCCGCCAACCGCGCCGGGCATCAATCACGGCCACCTCGTTAATGATTGGCTTGGCAATCCTGATCGGTCTGGGCGGCATGCTTTCCTCTACCTATGGCGGGGCGTTGCGCTTCCTGGATGCCAACTTCCGTTCGGATTATTTCCTAATGCCCTCCCTGGTAGTCACCAATGACACGGTCGGGGCAGACTCCGAGCTAGCGGAAACTGTAAAACGGCTGCCAGGCGTAAAGGAGTTAACTACCCTGCGCCAGATTGACATCCAGGATGAAAATGGGGTCGGCATCCGCCTGGTAGGCATCGATCCGCCTAACTTTGCACGCATCTCTGGGCTTTCTTTCCTCGAGGGGGATGAATCGGCCTACGCGGCCATGCAAGCGGGCAATACCGTCATTATCAACGGCCGTTTCGCTTCCCAGTTTGGCACAAAGATCGGCGATACGCTCACCCTCGACGGTGACCACGGCCCAGTAGTTGTTCAGGTAGCCGCCATCGGCCTCGATTACATAAACATGAAGCTGCCCACGGTCTTCATCGAGCAGGAATCGCTGACGCGTGAATACGGTGTGCGCAATGACGTCTTTCTGATGGTAAACCGCGAAGAAGGCGCGGATATTGAACAACTGGAAGAAGACCTGCAAGCCGCCACCCAGAACTACCCTGGTTTCGGAATCATTTCCCGCCAGCAATTGTGGGAAAGTCAAAAGGAACTCACCGATGGTGCTACCATCGGCGTGAATATCATGCTCTCGCTGCTGGCTGCCCCAGCTTTGATTGGATTGGCCAACGCGCTGGGCATCAACGTCATTGAGCGCACCCGTGAGATCGGCATGCTGCGCGCCGTGGGGGCCAAACGCCGTCAGATCCGTCGCATGGTGATCGCCGAGAGTCTGCTGCTCTGTTTGATGGGCATCGCTTTAGGGGTGATCGCTGGGATCATGCTTAGCTTCGTAATGACAGGCGTACTGGAATTTGCGGGGATGCGAATCCCTTACGATTTCCCCAGCATTGGGATTCTGACCGCCATCGCCGCCGGCTTGATCTGCGGCATTCTGGCCGCATTGATCCCCGCCCGACGGGCCTCCGATCTGGAAATTGTGGCTGCTTTAGCTTACGAATAAGCTTTCAAGCAAAAATATCATCATTAAGAGCGCAGTTGCTTCGCCAAAGCGAGTACTTGAAAGGAAAGCTGAAGCAGCAACTGCGTTCCTCTGATTAAGGAGAAGCTCATGAAACTCGCCCTGGTAACCGGAGCCAACCGCGGCATCGGGTTTGAAGTTTGCCGCCAACTGGCCGAAAAAGGTCTGCATGTCATCCTGACCAGCCGCGCAGAGGCCAGTGGGAAAGCAGCCCAGGAAATTTTGGCCCAACAAGGGCTGGATGTCACCCCCTTTCAGCTCGATGTAATCGATTCTGCAAGCATCAAACGCCTGGCAGATTTCGTGCATGAAAAATATGGCCGGCTGGACGTTTTGGTGAACAATGCAGGGGTGTATATCGACGACCAATCCAGCGCGTTGCTGCTGAAGATGGATGTCTTCAATACAACCATGAACACCAACCTGCAAGGCCCCATCTTGCTTTGTCAGGCATTCATTCCAATGATGAAAAAGCAGGAGTACGGCCGTATTGTCAACGTCTCCAGCGGTATGGGGCAGATCACGGAAATGGGCAATGATCATCCGGCCTATCGCATATCCAAAGTCAGCCTTAACGCAGTGACTCGCATCCTGGCCGCAGAACTCCAGGGAACCGATATCTTGATCAACAGCATGTGCCCCGGCTGGGTGCGCACCGACATGGGCGGAAGCGATGCCCCCCGCTCCGTTACCCAAGGAGCAGATACGGTCACTTGGCTGGCAACCCTCCCCAAAGGGGGGGCGCAAGGCGGATTCTTCCGGGATCGCCAGCCGATTCCCTGGTAGGATTACGCTTTGTTGAAAACAAATCTAAAAAGTAGGACACCCCAAATTACAGCTACAATCCCAGTGATCAGCCCCATTACCAGGGCAGCCTGGGGCGCGCCCTCAGCCAGGAAGCCATAGATCAACTCCAATACGAAGACGGCATAAAAAATTCCCAAAACGGTTAACAGCCAACCCCACCATTTGATGGTCAGGTTATTGTTTCGAATGTAATTTACCAGCATAAACACACAGGCCATGGCCAGCGCGCCGATGAGTATGTGGATGAGCATATTTTTCTCCTGTCAGTAGGTAACCAGGTATTGGGTATCAGGAACCAGGGCAAAAACCCTGATTCCCAATCACCTAATCTTTTATATGAATAAACTGGTCGCTTTGCCAGAACTTACCGGCCGGTTCAGATTTACCAAAGCCAGAGGCATCATCGAGTCTAACTAAAAAATTATCGATGGAGCCAGCTTTTGCACCGATCAGGATGCGCGTAGCATCGTGGAGCCAGCTATCGGGTTTGTTGAAAGGGCAGGTTTTGATGCACATCGTGCAGCCGCTGGCGTTGGCCGTCCAGCCGAAATAACACTCTTCGGCATCGACCGACCATTTCATTACACCCGTGTTTGTGCTGATGGTGCTGGCTTCCATGGTTTGACCGTCAAAGGGAATCGCCTGCGTGGGGCACAATTCGGCACACTTTTTACAAACTTCGCAAAATTCCTTGAGGCCAAAATGGTGGCGATATCACCTTGAATCGTTGGCGCCGATTCGATGGAGTCATAATCCATTTCGAAGGCCAACACGATCACATTCTGCATGGTTTCAGGGATCGCCAGGGTGTTATCTTCAAGGTAGCGTGGGGCGGCAGATTCACCCAAATCAATGTCGGCGATCTCGAAATCCATGCCCAATTTCTCTGCCATGAGGCGCAGGATGGAGGCCGGCATCGCCTTCACCATACCCACGGGTGGAGCATTGGAAGGCAGCTCGGCGGGGTCGGTATTCTGCAAGACATCGATGATGATGGCCTTGATCTCCTTGCCCTCCTTCTTTTCCATTTCAGCTTTGATCATTTCCCCGGCTTCCTGAATAGAAACTGCTGGGCCATAGAATTTACAGTACTTACTGATCGATTAGTAAGTACTGTAAATTGATCTTATCTCAAAGTCAATATCCCCCCTATTCGCGCGCACGTTCAAGATTACAAGTGTGAGGTTCGTTTAATCTCCCCCGACTTGGTAACCAGATAGCCTTCACACTCGGTCAGACTTTCCAGCAGTTCGATGCCGCGCTCGGGACCCAGCACCATCACAGCCGTGGCCAAACCGTCGGCCAGTGCCCCGGTAGGCGCCAGAATGGTGGCGCTGGCCAGCCCGGATGAGGAATAGCCTGTGCGGGGATCGAGGATGTGGTGCAGAGAGAGGTCAGCAGTGAAGGATTGCAGATAATCGCCTGACGTGGCCACAGCTTGATCCTGAATATTGAAACGCGTCAGGATTTCCTCGGTTCGTGGGGATTGCACACCTATTTGCCAACCTTGGGGGTGATTCTGGTTGCCCGAGGCCAGCAAATCGCCTCCGGCTTCGACCAGCACATCACCAAAGCCGTGCTGTCGCAATTCTGCGACGCCCTGATCGACGATATAACCCTTGGCAATGCCATCCAGGGTGATGGCCATACCGGCTTTCGCCAGAGAAACATTTTTGCCAGAAATGTTCACATTTTTATAATTGACCAGTTGGCGAGTGGTTTCAATTTGATCAGCGTTGGGCAAGGTGCCTTCTGCGGCATAACCCTGATATAAATCCACCAGCGGTTTGATAGTGATGTCGAACGCGCCATCCGTAATCTCGCTTAATTTTTGGGATTGAGTCAGTAAATCCAGCAAGTGATGGCTGGTTTCAGCTAACTGGCCGGCGCGGTTCAACAGGGAAAGCTGGCTTTGGGGCTGGAAGCGACTCAGGAGGTTCTCCAAAGCTTCCATTTGGTTGAAGCACGCCCAAACGGCGCGCTGCGCAGCATCCCTATCGGTGCTGACCACCTGTAAGTTGACAACCGTGCCCATTAGCAGGCGCGTCTCCGAGATAGTTTCAGCCAAATTAAAACGATCGAATCCTATCTTCACCCCAGCACCCGCGATGCCTCCAATCGCCAGGATCCTTAAAAATTGTCGTCTTGATAACCTATCCATATTAAAAATCTTCTCCCACTGGAGTCTTCATCAATTCCTGGCGTTGGGCTTCGGTCAACGTGGGAATTGGGGTTCTGGTCACTTCTTGCACAGCTGCTTCCATTTGTTGGTCGGAGGCCAGTTCATAGGAAATATTGCCGGCCAAATCTGCCACAATCAGTACGAGCCCGACAACTACAAAGACCATTAGGACAATTTGTCTTACGCGCTGGGACTTGGTTTGCGGTTTTGCCATAATTCTTTAATCCATCTTCTAATCACACGAACGAATTCTTCTACCGGATGCAGCGGGCAGAGATAGTGGCACCAGGGGCGCTTGATGAATAAGGCCACCACCAATACCAATCCCAACAATATGAATTGGAAATTGTTACCGACCAGCTTAAAAAGCGTGCCAAAAATTTCATAACTGGATATGCCTGGGTTGCGGAATACCAGGGCGATGATGATCGCCAGCCAGGTCAGGCTGCGGTGAATCCACTTCCAGGTATTCTTGAACTTACCCAAAGATGCGTTCTTGGCGCCACCGATGACGCCCATGCACTCTTGAGCGGCACCAAAGGGGCAGAAAAATTCACAATAGGGGTTCTTATTGTCAATGGTGAAGACAAAGAGGATGCCTCCGATCAATAGGAACCAGTAGAGGTTGCTTTGCCACTGCGGCCAGTAACCCAATAGGGCCTGGTTGATCATCGAAAGGGTCAGGGGTTTGTTGTACACAAAACCCAGGACGAACAGGCCGACCAAAAGGGTTACCCAGCGCAACTGCTTCTTGAATTTGAATGTCCGCTGCTGGCTGATGAAACCGGCTGCGTACAGGGCAATCAGGGCAATTTCGGGGATACCAAAGGTGATCTTCGGGGGTGGCGCTTCTGTTACTGGTAAGCCCAGATGGGCCGCAACGGTCTGACTACCTTTCAGGGCGGCTTTAGCGATAGCTTCAGTGGTATAGGTCGCGCCGGTAACTACGTCCAGATCATCTTCCAGTGAGAAAGGGTCGGTGTAGGGCTTGTCAATCAGTTGATCAACGAACCTGGCACCGGTGACTTTGTTCATCCAGGAGGGGGTCTCTTTATGGTCGGCAATCACCACGCCATTGACTTCGCCCGTGGGTGTTACAGCAACGGCCAGCGTCAGCGGGCCACCATATCCATGGGCTTCGGCAATGGCCACATAGCCGATCAATTGGGTCTTGCCATCGTCGGCATAGGCTTCATAAAGGCCGTTATCGATGCGTTCGAAGCTGTTTGCCACCTGAAATGCCTGCCGAACTGCAGGAAGCAGGTCCGCTTCGGCGCGGGCACCACCCACAATCCAGGCCGCAACGATGATTAGGATAGAAATCACCGCAAAAATGCGCTCCCTCTTGCGGCGCTGCTGTACTTTTGAGGGCTTGAATATTGTGGAGGTTGTCAAAATTTACTCCTTGACCTTGGAGAATGGATCTGCCATTTATGTCATTCCCCTGCAGGGGACTCCACGTGAGAACCCCTGCTGGGGTGAAGCGATCTAATACGTTTTTAAAATTGCTTCGCTTCGCTCACAATGACAGTCTTTTCTTGGAGATCCTAATTATGTTTGTTGAGTTGCTTCAATTTCGGCAATTAATTGGCGCGTATTCTCTGCCTGATGTTCCAGGTTTAATTCTTGGAAAACTTCGAGGGCCTGCTGGCAATGTTTTATTGCCGGTGCATATTCTTCTTTATCGAATAAGGCCATGGCCAGCATGACAAGCTGCTCGCCTTCCAATTCGCGAATCTCATGTTTGCGGGCTAACTCAACAGCCTTTTCATGGTAATCCAAAGCTTCGTCAAGGCGATCCATCTCGGCCATGATAATGCCTATTCGACCAAATAAATAGGCCCGATCGACCATGCGCTGCATGCGCTGGGTGCCCTCCAAAGCCTGTTGGTAAGCATCCAAAGCCTGTTCCAAATTTTCATTGAGCATATGGGATTCACCCAGGTTGAGCAGGAAATCGACCTCTTTCTGTCGATCTTTCAGTTTACGGGCTGTCTCGACAGCCTTTAGGGAGGCTTGATGGGCCTCATCGATTTGTTCTTGGCGATAGAACGCTTTTATGAGATGCTCGTAAAAATAAAAGACATTAGCACTTTGGATTTTTCTGGCCACATCCAAACCCATCTGCGAATATTTTATGACCTCAAGATCGGCCTCTTTTTTGATATGGACGTGGGTCAGATGGCGCAGGGCCTGAATTTCGGCTTCATGGTTGCCAATTTCATGAACATGGTTGTAAACATCAACAAAGATCTGGGCAGCCTGATCGTGCTGTCCCTTCCATTCCAGGATGGTGCCGATATTGCCGTGAAAGCCGATTTCGGAATTACGATCCCCTATTTCTCGGGCAATCTCCCGAGCCTCTTCGAAATACTTTTGGGCCTTTTCGGCTGCGGCGATGGTCATGCTGTAATTACCAAAGGCCCCTAAGAGATTCATTTTTCGGCGCGGGTCATCTAGCTGATCAAGTATATCTTGTGCCGCGTTTAGCTTCTCAAGGGCCGCTAACTCATCTCCGGACTCGATCAGGATTTGCCCTTGGCTGCCTAAAGCATCAACTTTCAAGCCCAAATCTTGTTGTTCTCCCGCCAAAGCTTCGATTTCTTGAGCGATCTGAAAAGCGGTGGGCAGGCGCCCCACGATCTGATTGGCAAACGATTGGATTCCTAGACAGCGGATAGTTAACTGGAAATCATCCACCAATTTAGTAATTTCTATCGCTTCCCGAAAACAGCTTTCCCCCTCCTTGAATTTCTTGGCCCGAAAATAGGCCAGGCCCAAATTGGCAGCTGCCAGGCAAATTTTTTGTTGGTCTTTGCCTGCCCGAGCCTGCTCGAGCATTTTAATTGAGATGGACAAGTTTTGAGATGTTTTCTTTCGAGATCGCTTAGACATTGGCAGGGGAGCTCCTAAAAAATTTCAGTGGAATATATTAAAAAGAGTTTCATGAATGAAGTCAATATACAAAATCGGCTTTTTGCACGACTTTTGTTATTTCGTTTAGGATACCAGGGACAATAGGGCTACGGTTGTTCCAGAAGGCGTTGCAAGCGCTCTAAGATGCCGCTATTTGACCAAAAATCCTGGTATTTCGCCACGATTTCATCTTGTAAGTTCTCGGGAAGGTATTTAAACCCATCGTGGGTCAGAATCAAGTGGGTTTGATCGTCTTCGGCCTCAAGCTCGATGTTTACCGTGGTGTTATTAAACCAGGCATCACCAAATCGATCGCGTTCGATCCAGGTAAAGACGAATTTTTTCTTGGGCAGGATTAATCCAATCGTACCTTCGATGATGACTTTCTTTTCCGCAATGGTCAGCGGGATTTCAATTTTTCCACCCTCGTAGGCATCAATGACGAAGTCATCGGCATTGAACCATTGCTTCATCTTTTCATTGCTCAGCAAGAAATCCCAAACTTTATTGAGGGGTGCTGATATAGTGATAGTTCGGGTGACTTTGGGTTCGTCAAAAGACATGAGAATTTTGAAATTGCTAATGTGTCACAGGGTTGAATGAAAACACTTCAAATTCGGGAATATTTCTATGTATTATAAGCTGTAGAGACGTAGCACGCTTCGCGCGCCTTCGGCGCCACAAGGGGACAGACGTGCTACGTCTCTACAATGTACACATTCCTATAAAACGGGCGAACGTTTGCTTATTCCTCGGCTTCCACTTTTGGCCCCGCTGCTAACAGGCGCCACAAACCAACGCCTAAAATCAGGGAGACCACCATACCAGTCAGGAACATTCTGAAACCAGCACCAGCCTCATACTCGCCAATCAAGGTGCCCCAGGCGAAGAAGCTCAGGCTGAAAATGACATACCACAGGATGGCCAACAACCACTTCCACCAATTGAGCGTCCAGCCGCGGTCCTCAGCAAAGGTTTTGAAGCCCGCGCCAACCAAAACGGCGACCATTCCCATCAATAACCAGAAAAAACCACTCGTGAAAAACATATTAACTCTCCTCCTTGGGATCGATAATCTCCATATCGAGATAGGTTTCACCCTGCAGCCAGAAGGGTTCTTTGCGGTATTGGGCAAAGTGTCCACCTTCGGCGGGGCGGCGGTAATCCAGCGCTTCTGGTGCATCGAAGAAATTCTTTTGCATCCAAAGCAGCGTGCTGCTTACCATACCTGTTGGGTCGCGAGGATCCAATTCGCGTGATAGATCGTGCAGCCAGTTATCTTTGCGGCTGTAGGGGCAGTTGGCCACACATAAGCGGCAGCCCATACCACCCATAGATTCACGCCAGAAATTGTAGCAAGCACCGTTGTTAATGAACCAGTGCTCGTAACCGCGAATCTCCAATCCATCGTAGCTATCGGCGAAGGAGATTGCGCCTGATGGACATTGCTCTGCACAGATCTTGCATTTGTTGCAGAACTCTTTGACACCAAATTCAATCGGTTTATCAGGAGCCAATTCAAGCTCAGTCAGAACCACGGCCGTGCGGCAGTTGGAGCCAACCTCAGGGGTGATCACGAACCCAGCTCGACAGTGTTCGCCCAGACCAGCATCCACAGCATACGGCGGAACAACCACGTCGTAGCTGTTATTGGGTGTGCTGGCGCGGGTGGCATAACCCATTTTCTTTAGGGCACCTTCGATGCGGATGCCGGCGATGGAAACGCGGGCATAGGCATCCTGGCTGGTGGACATTTGCGGGCTACCGAGAACCTCGTCCCATTCCATGGGGACGCCGATCACAATAGCCGATTTATAGTGCGCTGGCAATTTCGAGTGATCGTACCCTTCGGGGGTACCTCTCCAGCCATCACCGTAGTGCCAGTCGATATTGGGAACGGTGAAACGTACCAGTGTGGCACCAAAACGGTGGGCGATCTCTTTAACGAATTCCGAGGCTAATTCAGGGCTTTTGAAGGGCAGCTTCTCGCCAAGCGGTCCAGGACCACCACGTCCAAACATTGTGAAGTCATACTCTTCGGGAGGCGTTGTCGGCTTCGCAGGAGTGATGGCGCCAAAGCCTGCTTCATAGACATCGATCAGCGTGTAATAAGCACCGTATTGCTGACGATCCTGCCGATTGTTAGGGATTGTTTCGGTGAAAGTTTTGTAGTCCCATTCCAATCGCTCAGGGAATTTCTTGTAGAACTCGATCATGGGGGGAGGGAAGCCCAAATCTTCAATGGGATCCTCGATGGTCCATTCGGGGTTCTTTTCCAGCGCACCCTGAAACACGGCAACACGGCCAAAAACGTAGTCGGTCATGTGGCTAGGGCGGCGAACTTCGGACACGGGCGTAAAGTTCGGGTACTCCACCTCAAAGGGTTTGCGGTTGAAAAACTGCGTCCCTGGGTTGTTGGATTCCCAACCGGTGTAACTCTCCGAAGCAGCACCAGCGGCCCTCCCCCCGGCAACGAAGGCGCCCGCTTGAGCGGCGGCACCAGCCAACCCGGCGATCTTCAGAAAATCCCGTCGAGACATGCCTTTCTTGACTTCTTCAGTCATACTCAACTCCTTTCATGCAGACAGCTAAATCCGTTTGGAGCACGGAGGAACCAAACGGTGGATTTCAATCTTTGTAATCTTAGCAATTTCTGCGTTTTGGGGATATCAGGAAATACCCGCGAATTTGTAGGTTTTTTCCTGACAAGGGTTACTCTAATTTGTTAGCATCACCCCGAGCAAGTCCCCGTGTGGGGAAATTTCTGGAGATATACACTCTTTGATGTTCACTTCGGTACTCGCTTCAACTCGAGCTTTTTAGCATGTTCATACATTAATATAATTACATCAACAAATCGACCCCTCCCGAATAAAGGCCCTGATGCGATTATGTTTACTCATCATCATCGTTTTGTGCATAACTCTCCATCAAATTCACTCGACGGGATATATACGCAGCCAGTCCCCCCAACGTAAGGGTAATAAAAATCCCCCAAAAGATCATTGAGGCCGGCATCTCGAATTCACGGCGGCTAGCGATGGCATTTTGGAGAAAAAAAATCTCGCCTGCGAACCAGAGCGCCCAACCCAGCCACTCATACCAGGGGCGACGCAAGATTTTACACTGGTAACGGTATTTTTGATTCATATTCCATTAGGAACTCGGTTCCTTGTATTGGTTGATTATTCGGTATCGATCCCAAATTCGGGCAGGTTGAGATGCCACCACAATTCGGGGTCCTTCTGGGCGCCATAACTGAAAGCATCGTCCATGCTGCGAAAGAATCCATCCAGCGCAGGCAAAGCTGAAACTCCAGCTTTGACCCATTGGTGGATCCAGGCTTTGTCTTTTTTAGAGAACGGACATACTGCCAGGCAAATACCGCAATCGGTATCCGCTTCTGACTTCCAATAGGTGAAACACTTGACAGCATCTTCGAAATAGGCTTTGTGTCCGGGGTTGTTCCAACTCCCCATGGGTTCCCAGGTGGGCTCGTCGGCCAGGCTTAGCGCGCCGGCTGGACAGGACTCGGCACATTTTTTACAATGCTTGCAGAATTCCATAATACCAGCATCGATGGGTTTATCGATAGCTACGGGCAAGTCGGTAATCATGAAAAACACTCTCACCATGGGACCGTATTCAGGCGTTATCAGCTTGTTCAAACGCGACATTTCGCCCAATCCACTCAAAACGGCAAAAGGTAACGGGCTGCCCATGCCATTGATCCAATCCTGGCTAAGGCATTGATACCCCAACCCATGAATGAACTCCTGGGCCCGGGTCTTGATAAACTTACCCCTGGTATAGGAAAGCATGACATGCTGAAAAGCCAACTGAGTTGGCGCCCGCTTCATGGTTTCGGTGGACATCTGCACAAGAAAAATGATCACCCATTTGGCCTTGTTGGGGATGACGCGTTTGCTCTCGGTCTCGTAGGCCTGCTCGACCTCCTCAAAAACGATCTCTTTGCCGTCCCGGTCGACCGTAAAAATAAATTTGCGGGTACGCTCATTCAATTCCACAAAAGCGGTTTGAGCCGCCCCAAATTGGCGCAGGGCCGCGCGCACGATCCGGGCCGCGTCATCCGGAGAGCCACGCCAGATGTCGACACCCCTTTCCCTGGGTGTTGGGGCCATTTGGGGGCCAAGGAAACTACTGTGCTCCAAGCGACTACCAATCTGTTGTGCCGATGTCAGGGCGTAATCTTTCAGGGAATAGCCAGGTGTATCATCTTCAATTCGCTCCTGACGCTTGTTGATGCCGGCTTCTAATATGAAATTGGCCTGTTCTTCCTCCACAAAGTCGGCAAAATTCTCCCCAGTGGGTAAAACTGCAATTTGAGAAGAGGGGCGTTTTTTTTGGTCCCAATCGATCTCGATGGTGGGTTCATCGACCGTGCGCACCCACCATGGACGCGGCGGACGGCCAGCCTTATCGATAAAATTGGAGTGTTCTGGCTTGGCTCGTGGAGTCAAATTATTGGCCGAGATCGATACACTGGCCAGACCGGCCAGACGTAAAAAATCGCGCCGGGAAATTTTCTTGGGGGTCATCTAATTCATACCTCTAAATATCTTCCAACAGACCAGCTTTCAAAGCAAACTTAACCACATCCGAACGATGTTCTAGTCCTAGTTTGAGCATGGCTCGCTGGCGGTAGGTATCGACGGTTTTGGGACTCAGCGCTAAGGTTTCGCCTATCTCGCGGCTGTTGAAACCCATAGCAGAATGTCTCAAAACCTCACGCTCTCGGTCAGAGAGATTTTCCAACAGCAATGATTGCTCCTCTTTTTCGTTAAACTCATCGATCAAGGCCGAGGCGGCTGAGGGATGTAAATAACGTTGGCCGCTGTGCACTACACGGATGGCCTCCAGCAAGTTTGTATGCGCTGTCGACTTGGGCACATAGCCATCGCTCCCAGCTTTGATCGCCCGCAGGACTACCTCGCGATCGTTGTGCATGGACAAGACGACAATTCGGACATCAGCATCCAGCTTGCGTATTTTTTTGATAGCAGCCATCCCGCTCATGCCGGGCATACCCAAATCCATGATAATGATATCGGGATGCAGTTCCTGAAAGAGGTCGATAGCGGTCTGGCCGTTTTCGGCCTCAGCGATGACCTGCAAGTCTACCTCGCTGTTGATCAGCGCCTTTAGGCCATCTCTTAACACCTGATGGTCATCCACTAAAATAATGCGAATAGAATTCTCGCTCATCGTCAATCCTCGAAGCGCGGCACGCGCGCCCGCACCGAGGTGCCCTCTCCGGGAGCAGAATAAACATCGAGGCTACCACCGAGCACCTCCAAACGTTCTTGCATGCTCAATAGGCCCAGGCGCTGACGGCCATCGGTATATTCCTCTGAATCAGAATCGAATCCTTGACCATCATCATCAATTTCAAGAGAGACTGCTGTTGGCATCAATAACAATTCCACCTTGAGATGTTTCGCCTGAGCATGCCGCACTACATTGGTGATAGATTCTTGAGCAATGCGGTAGAGTGTGGTCTCAGCCTCATAGGAAAGCTGCTGATCTTTCAAATTGCAGCGATATTCCGTTTCCAGGCCAGAGTTTTCGGCCATATCTTCGATTAACGTTTGCAGGGCGATCTCCAACCCAAATTCTTCCAGCACGATGGGACGTAGCTGATACGATAAACGGCGGATATATTCGATCGTTTCGGAGACGCTGTCACACAAGTCATTGATCATTCCCTGGTTGTTTTCGGGAATTTGTTTTTCCAAGGTTTTCAGACGTACGAGCAAACTGGTAAGGTTTTGCCCGGCGCCATCGTGCAGTTCACGGGCCAAAAGAGAACGCTCATCCTCCTGGGCTTTTACCAGCGCTTTGAGCAGGGCCTGACGGGCAACTTCTTTTTCAGAGAGCTTGAGCAGCAACCAGGCATTGGCGACAATTTCAGAAATTTGCACACCTAATAAAGTGAGCAGTTCCAGATCGTCTTCTGTCGGTTCACACACATCATCGCAAAGCAAATTGACGATGCCCAATTTGTGCTCACGCGCTTCCAGCTTGAGGGTGACATGCTTCGCATAATTCTGCGATTGCCCTGAATTTTCGAGCCGGCCGCAAGGACGGATGATCGCATCTTCTCCCAGGATTCCATCCAACAAATCGCGCTGACAACTGCACAACGGGTCCGGTGGATTGTGGAAAAGGGTTTCTTGCAAATCACCGGGGATTTCGTGCCAACTGGCCAGATGATATTGATCGCGTTCAGGGTCTAATAAATAGACCCAACCAATCCTGAGACTCAATCCTTCCAGGGTATTTTTGAGCACCAGATAGAGCACATCATGGATTTCGAGCTCCAGGTTTGCGGCCATCGCCACCCGGTTGAGAGCCTCCAATCGACGGTTGGTACGGGCCAGGTCCTCGTTATTCGATACCAGGTGATCGATCATGGCATTGACCGATTGAGCTACATCGCCGATCTCGTCATTGGCCCAAACCCGGGCTCGTGATTTCAGGTTGCCGTTTTCCACAGCTCGGGCAGTCTTGCGCAATTCTAAGATGGGGTGTGTGAGCACATACATCAACATCAACGTAAAGAGGATAGAGCCTGCAGCAGCCAAAAATGACACAAAGACCACGCTACGGCTGCCTGCCTGCATAGCTATGCGGACTCGCTCATCACCAATTAGATAGGAAAGCCAATCGGAAAGGCCAGTGCGCACCCAATAATTGAGTGCCAAACCCATTATCAGCACCGGCAGCACCATAAGTCCAATGATCTTGATTCGGACCGGGACGGCCAGGATGATATCGGAAAGTTTAGTTAGCAACGGGAGAGGATTATTCTCTAGCATCGATTTTTGCTCAAACGGTTGTCAATCATTAATTTTTTGATGGGACTTCGATTATAAGCCAGCCCAAAACTCAGTACATAGGTTGATCATCACTAATTTTGTAAAGAAAATTCACCTAATTCGTCAGATTTTAAATTTTGGCCGCAAATAGTAGAGATTTCTAAATTGAATTTTTATGACGTAAGGCAATTTCAACATAACTCATCTAAACCCCATATCGCACTACACTGGAAATCAAAAATGGATTTTACTGAACTAGGCAAAGCCCCCTTTATTGCTCTGGAAACTTTCCGCCACAATGGTGTGGGCGTAATCACCCCGGTATGGGTTGCTGGTGAAAACGAGAAATTGTACGTCTGGACCAATTTAGATAGTTGGAAGGTCAAACGGATTCGCAATAACTCACGCGTTCGCATCTGTGAAAGCGATACCCGTGGAAACCCTAAGAGTGATTGGCTGGAGGCTAAATCTCAGGTATTGGATTCAGAGAAAGCGCGTGAGAAAGCTATCCGTTTATTCAAGGCTAAATACGGCTTACAGTTCCGGATGTTTACTTTATTGGGACGAAACAATCCTAGAGCAATCGTTGAAATTGAGTCACTTTAAAACAAGGCTACTGCTAGGGCTGATCACGTTCTGGCTTGCTTCCTGTACCCGAACAGTTACTATCCAATCAGAAACAAGCGAGGCAATAACCACCGCGCCTTTGGCAATTTCGGGAGCGAGCTTTACAATCAGCGCGACTACCGCCCCATCTGAAACAACAACCCTTTCGCCGACCGCAACCCGCACGCTCACGCCCTCATCTACCTCAACCCCGCCTCACCCATTAATGGTAGAAGTGATGCGCGCTCAGGAATACCCTGGCAGCGAGATCATCTTCGAAGAGACCTTGCAAGCTGGGGCAAATTACGACCGTTATATCATTTCATATCATTCTGAGGGCAACAAAATTTTTGCGCTGTTCACCATCCCTTGGGGTGACATGCCGGAAAGCGGCTGGCCAGTGATTATCTTCAATCACGGTTATATCCCACCGGAGCAGTACCGCACTACTGAACGCTATGTCGACTACGTCGATGTACTGGCTCGTAATGGCTATATCCTTTTGCGATCAGATTATCGCGGCCACGGCAATTCCGAAGGGGTCGCCCGGAGCAGCTACCAATCCCCAGGTTACACGGTGGACGTGCTCAATGCCATCGCCAGTGTAAAGCGTTACCCACAGGCAGATCCGAGCCGCATCGGCATGTGGGGACACTCCATGGGTGGAAACATAACCTTGCGAGCCATGGTAGTTTCGGAAGAGATCAAAGCGGGCGTGATCTGGGGTGGCGTGGTGGTCTCGTACCCCGATATGTATGAATACTGGTGGGGTTCCAACAACCGCAATATCTCGACACCAAGCCCCTTCGCGCGGCGCGGCGCCTGGCGGCAAGAATGGACCGATGTTTACGGCACTTTCGAGGAAAATCCGGAGTTCTGGGCTTCGATTTCGGCAAACAGTTATTTGGCTGATCTCTCGGGGCCAGTCCAGCTCCACCACGGCACAGCAGACAAATCCGTGCCGCACAAATTATCCGAGATTCTTTTTGATGAGGTCAATGCAATTGGCTTGCCCATAGAACTTTATCTTTACGAAAACGACAATCACAATATTTCCAAAAACTTTTGGAGCGCCATGCAGCAGACGGTTGAGTTTTTTGATCTCCATGTAAAGGTTATACCGTTTGAAGAATAGGACCAGGCTATTTTAGCTGCCAGCCCAGGATTTCACATCTTATTGCCGCCAGAGATTATCGTGATTCAATATAATTGTCCGAAGATTCGTCCAACCCCACTAATTCGTGTACCATCAATGTGGCCCGTCGTTGCTTCAACCGCGTCTCACCTATCGGGATCGTTTGAATGGTGCCGTTTATCCGATCCAGCGTGGGTTGGCCAACTATAATTTGTCCCGCTTTAGCCAGAGAACAGAGATGTGACGCCACGTTAGTTGTATCGCCAATTACAGAGTAGCGAAATCGGCTTTCAACACCTAAATAACCTGTCGTGGCCTGTCCGGTGCAAACCCCGATCCCAAAACCCAGGGAAGGCAAAGATTCCAGATGCGCCTGGCTTGCAAATTGCTCCAGGCTATCGCGCACATCTAAGGCAGCCTGAACCCCACGCAAGGGATGGTCCGGTAAGGGATCAGGCGCATTAAAGGAAGCCATCAACAAATCACCGACAAATTGATTCACGCTTCCGTTATGCCGCCAAATTGCTCTAGCGATGACATCAAGATACGCGTTCATAACGCGCATAGTCTGTTCGGGCCCCAACCCTTCTGCAATGCCGCTGTAATTGCGTACGTCGGCAAACAGAATGGTCACATCTCTACGTCCTTCTACGCCCAAGGGGGGAATTTTGCGATCATCGATCAACCTTTGGGCTACCCCCTTGGGTACAAATTGCTTCAAAAGAAAAGCCAATTGTTCATTGGCTGCCGTAAGCTGCGCTGAGACCAAGCGCAATTCGTTGCGCTGCTGCTGTAAGCGCTGGGCATAGGTCGCTTGTTCAGTTACATCCGTAATAATGACCAAAAAGCCGGCAGCAGGTTCATACTGCGGCTCAGCGTAAAGGTCAAAGAAGCGCCCAATCCCATCCGGTGATGGACGGTGGATTTTCGGAAATCGCAACTTTTGTCCTGGTTTATCGTGAAGGTGGCTCAAATCATCCTCAACGCCAATGAACTCGGGGAAGACGTCAAAAAGAGATTGCCCCACCAAATTGTGGTGCCCACTCTCTACCCAAGGGCTAACCCCCTGATTATTTGCCAGGATGATAAAGTTTTTGTCCGTCAGAACATACCCGACTTCTTGCTGCCAGGTTACGCGGTGTGGGTAATTTTTGTTATGTGTGTGAGCCATTATCTATCATCCACTGCGCCAGCTTGTGGAAGGATTCTTCGACACCCACTCCTGTTTTGGCACTGGTGATAAGAATTGGGGCATCGAGTCTTTTGGCCAGGTCTGCCATTTGCTCACTTTGAATAATGATTTCCCCCACCAAGTCATCCTTATTACCTACGACAATCATGGCTACCTGGGGCACAATAGACCGTAGGCGTTCGGCATATTTTTCAATAGAGGGCAACGTATCTGCGCGGGTCAGGTCACATACCAGCAAGGCCCCCGCAGCCCCCCGCAGATAATTGCCTTGAACGCCAGTAAAATCCTCGTCTCCAGCCAAATCCCAAATCAACAAAGAAACATCGATATTTTCATTCAGGGCAATTTCTTTTCGGGAAACTTTGACACCAATGGATGTTAAGTAGCGGTCATCGAACGTGCCATGGACAAATCGACGTACCAGGCTGGTTTTACCAACTGCGAAATCGCCTAACATGCAAACTTTTTTCAAGATTTGAGTTTTCACAATCAATGGCCTTTTATTCGCATCGAAAAATCGAAAAAATGCTATCCAGTCTGGACAGGACTAGGTTAATTGCATTGTCTTTGGATTCTGGCCCAACATGCTTTTGGGACTAACTAAGTTGCGCATGAATTAACCTTTCATATTATATGCTATAATTTTTGCTGTATAATTGTTTTTGCTTTGTTTTCGTTACAACACAGCTATCAAATATGAGAAGAGTTTGTAATGAAGGCGCACACTCAATTATTGTAGAATTATTAGCATTACCGCGATGAGTGGACATTGAGGTTGGTGAGCAACCGTAGTTCGAGGGAAACGCTTTGGCTATGGTGTTCTCACCACAGAGTTTATCCTTAGCAAAGCTGAAGGGATCAGCACGATATTTCTACATCTTGTGAGAGCACCCGAAAAGGAGGATGCATATCATGCTAAAACGAATCAATGATCCAAAAGCGAAAGATGAAAAGGTAGTCGAAGCGCTAAAAGCCGAAGCCCAAAAAGAAAAAAAACCTTCGAGCAAAAAGGGCAACCGCGCTACTACACCAAAGCGTGGTTCTGTACCTCAACCCCCGTCTGCCTCCGAACTAGGTGGAACCGAGCTGGAAAACCTGCGCGATATCTTGTATGGCAACCAATCCCGGGTTACCGAAACACGCCTGAATGATCTAGAAAGCCGCCTGGTAAGTGTTCATCAAGAACTGACCAGCTCGATCAGCGAACAAACCAATGCTTTGCGAGACACCTTCACTGGCCAGCTTGACGTTTTGCGCAAAGATCTGACTGAGCGCATCGAACAACAAGTAGCCCAGCAGAAAAATGATCTCCAGGTGATGCAACAAAACATTGATGAACGCAACGAGCAACAATGCGATGTACAAAATGGTGAATTAAAATCTGTACAACGTCAGCTCGAGGAACGTGTAGATCGCCAGAATAAGGAACAAACCGAACAAACACGTGCATTGCAAAGAACGCTCACCTCGAAGTTAGATGCACTGACCACGGAATCCCAAACCGCGACCCGCAACGTTCGAAAAGAATTGAGTGATCGCCTGGATAAAATGGGCACAGAGCAGTCAGAACGCGCCCGCAAATTAGAAACTGAGGCTCGCCAGCGAGATGATAATATTCGAGAAGAACTAGTCTCTCTGACCGCACTGCTGGAAGGCAAAAAGGTATCCAGCCACGATTTGGGCCTTATGCTCTTAGAATTGGGACATCGTCTGCAAAACGCTGAATGAAACCGATTTTTGGAGGGTCGTCCCCCCAAAAGCCTGACCCAGATTCACTAGATCCATTGGATCAGATATATGAGGAGGACGATACTCTCCTCCATGCTGTCCGTTCCATTCTTCTTGGACAAGATCGAGAACGCCTGGAAGAGTTGGATCGAAAGCTTGAAACGTGGCAAAATCAATCCCAAGAATCTGACGAACTCTTAGAGAAGCAGGCAGACGAGATATTTGCCGAGATAAAATCGCTGTGGGATTCCGCCAGTAAGATTCGCACCCATACATCCACACTCCAAGAGAGTGTGGATGTGCTGGAGCGCAAAGCCCAAATCAGTGCAGAAGGGGAAGTAGAACGCCTCACACCAGTACTAACAAACTTAATCAGACGCACAATCTATGACTCACCTGACGACATGGCCGAGGCCATTGGCCCGGTAATGGGCGAAGCCATTCGAGTGCAAATCCGCGACTCGCGCAAAGATATGGTTGAGGCGCTTTACCCGGTGATCGGTGAAACCGTCCAAAAGGCCGTTGCTGAATTTGCGCGCGAATTTCAGCGCAATATTGATTCCCGCATCAAAGCTACTTTTGGACCGCAGGGCACTATGCGCAGAGTAACTGCTCGGTTGAGGGGCGTTTCCGATGCTGAGCTAGCCCTACGAGATGCCCTACCTTTCCGTATCGAAGAAATTTTTCTCATCCAACATGGTTCTGGCTTATTGATTTCCCACACGCATCCGGGCACTGCCGAAGTTACCGACTCTGATTTGATCAGCGCAATGCTGACGGCCATTCGAGATTTTGTTCAAGATGCTTTTGCCCAAGGGGATGTAGAGAACAAAGAACTAGACGAGATCCAATACGGAAATTTGCGGATTTCCATTCAGAGCGGCAAACACGCCTACTTGGCCATTGTTTATGTGGGCGTGGAACCCGAGGGTTTTCGGGCCGCATCACACAAATTCATTTCTGAGCTACACGTTAAATACAGCAATGCTTTTCGTGATTTCACCGGGGATCCTGTCATCTTGCCAAATTTGCAACCCATGTTGGCTCAACTGGTCGAACAACTCACCAGCGAAGAGGGTTCCGGAAAGATTTCCCGGGCCCAACTCTGGGTTTTCATTGGGGGCATCTTTGGGCTGATTGCCACGGTGGCTCTGGCATGTTTTTACCTTCAATTTACGATTGCCCTATATCCGATAGCCTTTCCCAGCATAACACCATCGATCACCATCACCCCTTCTCCCACAGTGACAAACACCTCCACCCACACACCGACATTCACCCCTTCGCCAACGAATACATTCACGCCAACGTTTACCCTGACCCCCTCGCTAACACCTACTCCTGTCCAGGCGTATATGGGCGGGAATGCCTGGGTGCGTGCAATCCCCGCATCCGAAGCCCCTCGTCTGGAAGTGATTTATGAAAACACACCCGTGTTGGTAAAGGCGATTTACGGCCCCTGGGCAAAAATCACCTGGTTTGCCTCGGATGGCCTGCAAGAGGGTTGGGTGCCCTTATGGTCTGTCACTGTTGCCGAAGCAATGCCCATCTACCTGGAACCTCCCTCCGCCACACCCGAACCATAGCAAAAGGTTTAGTAACGCCAGTTTGACATGTTTTATGATAATTGGCAAACGCAGCAGATTCGCTCACCAGCGCATCGCTGTGTTCTGATTCCACTTGAACGAAATCAGACAATTTAGAAGGCTTCCACTGCCCAATGCGAAACAGCGCGTACGCTTGCAACCAGGGGTCATTGCCTGTGGCGAATTGCGGGATACGCCTGAGGGGCGCAATCAGAATAAAAAACTATCAAATAAGAAAAGTTAAAGTGCAAAATATTTTTATGAAATATAAGGTACACACCAGGTTTGCCCTTACTCTTTGTGCTCGATGAAAGAATTTCTCGGATGACCCTCCCTTTATTTGGCATTGAAGACCGATGCTGAACTGCTGCCCTGCGATCGGAGATCGTGTCTGAAAGCCATTCCTGAAGTGACCTAGTTAGTTAGAGCTCATTCAATCCACCTGAGCAAACTTTTACCAACTGAGCCAAACCAAGCCTAACAAAATATTAGGCGATCCTAATCTAGAATATATGGGGAACGTTCTGTTAGTTTGCTGGAAAAAGAAAGACCAAAAAACAGCTGTGCGGAAATCAGATCCTTCCATTGAACAATAGCCACAAACTTCACCGTTGCCAGCATATTAAAGTAAGACAGAGGCACAAGAATGACGATTATTACAAATCATTCTCATTCAGGTCCATTAGAAAGGAGCAAATTGTGAAACACGTCAAATTTATAAAACTCATCTCTATTCTAATTCTGGCTCTAGCCCTGGCGGCTTGCCAACCAGCTAGTCCGGAAACTGTAGAGCCGGAGCCTGCCGCCCCGCAAGAACCTGCGGAGGAAGAATCAACAACCACGGAAGCTGAAGCAGAGCAGGCTGCTGCCGCCGAGGAGTCAGCGGAGGAGGAAGAAGCTGAAGCATCGCCCGCAAGTTTCAATCCCATTTCACTGGAGTGTATCGCGCCAGCAAATCCTGGTGGTGGCTGGGACTTTACCTGCCGGGCCAACACAGCCGTATTGAATGATTTGGGCCTGACGCCTAAAATTCTAGTTACGAATATGCCTGGCGAGGGAGGCGGCGTAGCCTTTGATACCGTTGTTAGTGAACGTAATGATGATAACAACCTGCTCGTTGCCGCCAGCACCGGCACCAGTCTCCGTCTGGCCCAAAATCAGTACGAAGGCTATACCGAAAATGATGTCCGTTGGGTTGCCGTCACCGGTGCAGATTTTGGACTGCTGGCTGTCGACAAAAACTCAGACCTACATACCCTCGATGATTTAGTTATGGCGTTGCAAGCTGATCCCAGTTCTCTTACCTTCGGTGGAGGCAGCGGTGTGGGCGGTCAGGACCATATGAAGATCCTGCTCTTAGCTAAAGAAATTGGGGTGAACCCGCTGGAAATCAATTACATCGCCTATGAAGGCGGCGGCGAGGCCATGACCGCCCTTCGGGGCGGCTTCATCGACGTTTTTCCTGGCGACGCTTCTGAGTCACTGGGCCAGTTTGACGCCGGCGAAATCCGCCTGCTGGCGACACTAACTGATGAACGTCTGCCTGGCTCTTATGCCGATACCCCCACCGCCAAAGAACTAGGCTACGATGTCAACTGGATCATCTTCCGTGGCTTCTGGGCGCCCGGCAATATGTCTGACGAGGCCTACAACTATTGGGTTAACACCCTCGAGAAAATGGCTGCCTCCGATAAATGGGCCCAAACCGCCACTGAGGGCGGGCTGGAACCCTTTTACATAGGCGGTGCTGATTTTGAGAGCTTCGTCAAAAACCAAATAGCAGATTTCCGCCAACTTAGTATTGACCTTGGTTTGATCGACGGATAAGGATATTAAAAAACCAACGAAAGCCCCTGGGCAAAAAAATGTTCATTGACTTCTGGCCGAAAATTTCGACGCTGGGATTGAATAAATTGATAGGTCGCTGAATCAGCAGATCAGCAGAGCCGTAAATCGGCGAATCTGTCTATACGATGACAGGTCTACATATCTCCGAATCAAAGCGATGATTTGAAGTGACCTATCTCTTGCAAAGGTGTAACTCATGAAACGCATCAAATTCATGCCCCTAATATCCTTTCTGATTTTGGCTCTGGCCATGACGGCTTGTCAATCAGCTAGCACGGAAACTGTAGAAACGGAGGCTGCCCACCCACAAGAACCTGCCATGGAAGAATCAACAACCACAGAAACCGAAGCAGAGCAGGCTGCTGCCGCCGAGGCGTCTGATGAGGAAATTGAAGCACTGCCTGAGGGCTTCGATCCCAGTTCACTGGAATGTATCGCGCCTGCATATTCTGGTGGTGGTTGGGACTATACCTGCCGGGCCAACACAGCTGTATTGAATGAATTGGGCCTGACGTCCAGAATTCTGGTTACGAATATGGCTGGCGACGGGGGCGGCCTGGCCTTTTCCAGCGTTGTTAGCGAACGCAATGATGATGACAACCTGCTGGTTGCCGCCAGCCCCGCCACTACACTCCGTCTAGCCCAAAATGAGTACGAAGGCTATACCGAAGATGATGTCCGCTGGGTGGCTGCCACCGGTGGAGATTTTGGCCTGCTGGCTGTCGACAAAAATTCAGACCTAAAAAGCTTTGAGGATTTGGTTGCGACTTTGCAAGCTGACCCCAGCGCCCTTAAATTTGGCGGAGGCAGCTCCTTTGGCGGTCAAGACCATATGAAGGTGCTGCTCTTGGCTAAAGAAATCGGGGTTGACCCGCTGGCAATCAACTACATCTCTTATGAAGGCGGCGGCGAGGCCATGACCGCCCTGCTGAGCGGCTTCATTGATGTTTTCCCAGGTGATGCTTCTGAAACACTGGGCCAATTTGACGCCGGCGAAGTCCGCGTCCTGGCGACTCTAACAGAGGAACGCCTACCTGGTTCTTATGCCGATACCCCCGCCGCCAAAGAATTAGGCTACGAAGTCACCTGGATCATCTTTCGTGGCTTCTGGGCACCCGGAAATATGTCTGACGAGGCTTACAATTATTGGGTCAACACCCTTGAGCAAATGGCTGATACCCCTGAGTGGGTCCAATCATCCACTCAGGGTGGCTTGCAACCCTTTTACATCGGCGGTGCTGAATTTGAGAGCTTGGTCAAAAACCAAGTAGCAGATTTCCGCCAACTTAGTATTGATCTCGGTTTGATCGTTGAAGAATGATTTGAAATAACAGGAATAAAGTCTCAAGGCATGTACAAGTTCAATAATGTCGGATGAATGAGCGAGAATACCGATGTTGGGCTTGAACAGATCAAGATTTGAATACTCAAGAAAGAGATTACCATGTCACGAATAGGATATTTAAAATCAGCAGCTCAAATTGATGAGCCCAATCCAATCCTTAGAGTGTTTCGGATAATTGCCCGCCAATATTCTGATTTCTCTCTACGGGCAAAGTTTATTGCTATCTTTCTGGTTCTAAGTTTGTTTTCTGTTGGCGTTGTAGCTTTTGTGGCCAACGACAGTGTCAGAACCAACCTCACTCAAAATGCAGGAGCAAACCTAAAAAATCTTGCCGAACTCCAAGCTTTGTCTATTGGTGAGTTATTAGTTCGACAGGTAGATATTCTGCAATCTTTAAGTATAAATAGCCAATTTTGGAGCCGGTTCCGGACGGCCAACAGAAAATATGGCACCGACCCGGACGAGATTCAAATTGCAATAAATGACCTTGAGCAAAACTGGGATAGCTCAACCGGCGCGGATCGTTTGGTTTATGATACCTTACTCAATATTGGAGCCATAGAATTACAGGCGCTTCGCGATAAATTTCCCGCTCACGTTCAACTCTTTGTTACTGATGTATATGGAGGGGTGCTGGCAGCCACAGACCGCACCCTGGATTACTACCATGCTGACGAAGAATGGTGGCAACGTGCCTATAATAATGGTCAAGGAGCGATTTATATTAGCCAGCCAACCTTTGACCAACGTAGTGCCACTTTTGGACTGATCATCGCACTGCCTGTCTTTGACCCCGACCAGAATGTTGTCGGCATTGTACACAGTATTTATAGTTTAACAGAACTGAAAAACTTAGTAGTAGCTGGTGGCGACGAAACGCAAAGTATCCTTTCTGCTCTGCTTTTATCTAACAAACATGTTCTAAGCGTGGATGGCAATGAGCTACAATCGCTTGATTCTGAAACACTCGCCAATCTTGCTGCATCTTCAGATGAGATCTATGACGAATTTGATTTTAAAGGATTGCCAAGTTTTGTTAGTCAGGCTCCGATTATTGACACTACCAACGAACCGGCAATTGCCAACCTGGGTTGGACATATATTGCTCACCAACAGCGAGAAGCGGCCTTATCAGTGGTCAATACCCAGGTGCGCAATATAATTATCTGGGGTGCATTAGTTGCTGTTATTGCGGTAGTTGTGGCTATTTTTGCCGCTCAGCGTTTGGCTGATCCTATTAGCCGCCTGACAACGATCGCTCAGCAAATGACCGAAGGTGATTTAACGCTCCAGGCTGAAGTAGAATCCGGTGATGAAGTGGGCGACTTGGCCGATAGCTTTAATACTATGGCCAACCAACTTCGAGAAAATATTGAGACGCTTGAAGACCAGGTTCGGGAACGAACACACCGTTTGGAAACGGTCGCAACGCTCAGTGATCATATAAATTCCATGCTTGACATGGAACAGCTGCTGAACGAACTGGCGTATCGGGTCCGAGAAGAGTTCGACTATTACCACGTCCATATCTATCTGCTTGACAAAGTGCATCAGAACCTGGTTGTGGTCGAAGGGACCGGGAAGGCGGGGGTTGAAATGAAAGCCAGGAAACATCACATTGCCCTGAATGCGACGACCAGCTTGGTAGCCCGCGCGGCTCGTTCCAATGAAATCGTCATTGTCGACGATGTGCAGGAGACCGCCGATTGGTTGTCGAATCCACTTTTGCCGAATACCCGCTCCGAGATGGCCGTACCAATTATTAGAGAAGGCAAGGCGATTGGCGTGTTGGATGTGCAGTCAGACACAATTGCTGGATTGGATGAAGGAGATTCAAGAGTGTTACGCATTTTGGCTGACCATATATCGGTGGCCATTAGCAATACCCGCCTGTTTGAACAAACTCAGCAAGCCCGAGAGCAAGCAGAAACGTCCAGGGCAGAAGCCGAAATGGCAAACCAGGCCAAGAGCAGCTTCCTGTCCAGTATGAGCCATGAGCTGCGTACACCGCTGAATGCGATCATCAACTTCAATGAAATGATCTTAGCAGGCATAGCCGGCCCGGCCACCGATCGACAAAAAGAATTGCTCGATCATTCTGTCAGGAGTTCCACCTACCTGCTCTCCCTGATCAATGACGTGTTGGATATCAGTAAAATCCAGTCTGGTCATTTGATACTTCATATAGAACCAGATGTCAACCTGCACGATGAATTGATTACTACAATTGAGATGGCCAAACCGTTGATCGATGAGAAACCTATTCAAATCGTCGAGGATATCGAGGACAACCTGCCGATCATCGCTGGTGACAAGCGTCGAATCCGACAGGTGTTGCTCAACCTGCTGACAAATGCTATCAAGTTCACTGAAGAAGGGTCGATAACCTTATCCGTCAAGCATCAACCTGATCGAGTCACATTTGCCGTGATTGATACCGGGCCGGGTATTCCGAAGGATGCGCAATCTGCAATTTTTGAACCTTTCGTGCAAACGGTAGATGGAATAAAATTGGAACAAGGCACTGGACTGGGATTGTCAATTTCGCGCAGTCTGGTCCAGTCTCACGGCGGCGAGCTGTGGGTCGAGAGCGAACTGGGCCAGGGTGCTGCTTTCTATTTCTCGCTACCTACCTTGACAAGTTGAAAAATAGCGGAGAATAGTATGAACTCAGTAATTTCAGATCAATTTTCTTGCTTGTATGTAGAAGACGACGAACTGAACCGATTGGTAGTGCAGATACTGATGGAAGAAACCATGGGTGTGAAATTGTTGACCATATTTGAGGATAGCAGCAACTTCATGGAGCGGGTAAAAGCAATGCTGCAACTTCCGGATGTCATACTGCTCGATATCGATGTAAGGCCCCTCGATGGTTTTGAAATGCTGAATTTGTTACGTGCAGACCCAATGTTCGATGAATCAAAAATGATTGCCGTGACGGCCAGTGTAACCAATGAAGAGATCGAGAAACTGCGCGGTGCAGGATTTGACGGCGGAATTGGCAAACCATTAAGGATGGAGACCTTCCCAGGCCTGATCGCACAAATCCATAAAGGCGAAACCGTCTGGCATGTAGTTTAGTGCTGTTTTTAATTGATAAGAAAGAAAATCATTATGGAAAAAATATTAGAAGGAAAACGTATCTTTCTTGTCGAAGATGATGTCGTCAATGTGGCAGTGTATACAACAAGCTTACGGGCCCACGGGGCACTAATTTTTAGTGATGTATTTGGTTTTGGCATTGTTGAACACATTAGGTCTTCGCTGCCTATCCACCTGATCGTGCTCGATATCATGTTGAAGAGGGGCATCGATGGGTATGACATATATCAAGATATACGCTCAGATCCTCTATTAAAAGATATTCCTATCGTCGCTGTGACGTCCCTCGATCCCGAAAAAGAAATTCCCAAGGCTAAGGAAATGAATTTCGACGGATTTATCAGTAAGCCGATTAAATCATTACAATTCCCAAAGCAACTGGCTGCTATCATCGCAGGTGAAAAACTCTGGATAGTTAGCCGGTAAAATAAGGAATAAGAACAATAGTGGCTGGCTGCATGGTTCCAGATGATCATCTATTTCCTCGTTTAGAGGAAAAATGGGGACTTCGATGGGCGCTTGAAGAATGAGATTCGTTGACAGCTATCGATCCTTGGCTTTGTTCTTAATGTAAAGGTACAGTCCGCGCACAAGCAAGGGGGTATCGGTTCTGGAGAGGCTGGCAATGCAGGCTGATTTGGTCTTGGAGAATTTCCCAAAGACCCTCCTCAAATTCCAGAAAAATAAATAATAAAACTCCTCAGAATCAATCCTGAGCGGTTCCTGTATACCAATAATGACTCGAACCGTTTTTGCGTGATTTTCAATCATAATTGCCTATTTCAATCCCCAATTGATCGGGGTTCTCCCTACTAAGCAGAGCGTATTCCTTTCGCTTGACCCCAGTGACCAAACTCTAGGGATGCCCAAAGCGCAGAAAAGCCTATCCCATTTCCCACATATTGGGGTGGTGCCAGGCCGCAATCATCTCGGCCAGGCACGCATAAATCCCTCGAGATCAGCGAGGGGTTCGAGTTGTGGGCGATATTGGATCTATCACGAACCAGCTTTGCTGTCCCCATGATTTTGCGCCATAAAGCGTTTTCCACTCGCATTTTGGCCGCTCCGATACCCCTGCATCGTAGTCCTACCCATTAATGGGGGCAATGAGTGACATCAAAATTACTTGCCAGAACGATAATTCTCGCATTTGAAATCGTCTATCCACGCTAGTATTCACCCTCAAGGTTGCAATGAACAAGCCTCCACATGCAAATCAACGAAGATGGCACGGCGCGTGTGGCAGATAAAATCGATGATCTTTCTGATCCGGTCGGCGAAGAGCATCCCGGCAGTCTTGAAGAATGGTCCTATGATGGTATGGTGATGACAATACGGGTGATCAAAGCCATTGGCGGAGGGGCTTGTACTCCCGATCAAGTCGGCATTTATCTAATCAGATGGGCAGGTGCTGACAAAGACCGTCTTAAATCTGACAAAATGGATGATCCTTGTGCACAGCGCGGTATGGGTTTGCAATGGAATAACTGGGCGCCGATTTCCCCTTAAGATCGCATGGAGGAGAAATCGAGGCTCCATCAAGAACGATGAGCCTCGATCTCTTTTTTTCCTGGGTGTTGGACACGGGCGAACCTGTGGTTCGCCCTGGGGGATTTTGCTGCGCAAAACTCCATTTCGATCTTTGCTAAACCACAAGAAAGAGTCAGACTACATCACGATTACCTTGAATTTCCGAACAATATCTTCTTTATGATAGCGGCAATTGCTCAAGTTATTCCAACAACCCTTGCCAGGATCCCACTTGACCCATGCCATCTTCCGCCTGCACCTGTATCTGCCAGGGACCTTCACCACTTAAAGCGTATCGCCATAGATTGCAGGGATCTTCTTGTTGAGGTTCAGCCATACCCTTCTGCCCCTCGACCTGCACCCTGACCATCCGCACCCCCACATTATCCTGCACCTGAATACGCAGGTCACGGTCAGCCCCCACGGTCACATCCAATATTTCAGGTACCCCAAAGTAATCATGAATAGCTGTATGATAAGCGCTTCGTTTCCCCAATCGCAGGCGAGCACCCTGGTAATAAGCATTTCCATCCTCTTTGGCCAAGATCGATTTGGCCAATGAAGCCGCCTGCTGGATGCGCGCCTGTTGAGCGGCCTCACCTGGGGTGGGCACCCGTTTGGGGTCATGGGTCGGCATTCTGCTGACCACCGTCTGATCCCCATATTGGCGAAACACCAGGTTTCCCACCCGACCACTCAATCCCTCGATAAGTACGTTCTTCTTGACCTTTGCCATGATCATCCTCTAGTGTTCGTATATCATTCCTCTTAGTATATCCTATTTATACCCTATATATAACCTATTAAATACCTATATTTCATTCCCATATACCAGGTATATGCTCCGAATAAACACCTAGAAGTAGATCGTCTCACAAATAAATTTACTGTCACTGCGAGCGAAGCAAAGCAGTTTCGGGCTTCAGGCGTAGATTGCTTCGTCCCATACGGGGCTCGCAATGCCACCAGGCGCGCAAAGTAAAGACAGTTTTTGAAGTATTTTCCTGAGTCCCCTTAAGATGAAGAAGTGCTCAAAATGGGACTCAGGCCGCCTATGAGCATAATTTATTGAAATGTTAATGATCCTTAACCATCACGCAAAGACAAATTAACGATTAGATTCACTTTTGCTGGTACAATAGAAAAATTGGTTGCTAAGTAGGCATGGTGGAGGCTACGATGAAACGAATTACCCGCATTTCTATCTTGATCCTGGCTTTATGCATGGCTTGGGGGTCTTTTGGCCAGGCAATCGCACAAGAAGAACCGGTCACGTTACAGATCGATTGGATAGATGTATCCCAATTCCCAGAGATTACTGTCCTGGTGAGCGTCTGGAATGCCGATGGCTTATCCATCGCCGATTTGGGAATGGAAAATTTCTCCTTTCATGAAGATGGTGGCGAGCCATTCCAGTCAGAGACCATTCAAGCGGCTCCCAATATCCCTCTCTCGGTAGGCATGGTACTGGATACCTCTGAGAGCATGCTCGGTGATCCGATCTCTGAAGCACGCGTCGCGGCGATGCGCTTCCTGGATCAACTTAGTCCTGAAGACCGCGCCGCCCTGATCGCTTTTTCCGACAAATTGGATCCAAACCCAGCCAATTTAAATCCCGACCTGGAAGTAAATTTCTCGGATAATCTAGATCCGCTCTACGGGCTGATCGAAAACCTGGATTCGCATGGCCAGACCCACCTCTACAACGCGACCGCTAAAATGGTCGCCCTGACAGAGAATGAGCCAGAAGGCCGGCGAGCAATTTTGTTGTTGACCGACGGCCGCAACGAGCCGGTTGAGGTTGGCGACCCTGAGCAAGCCATCCAGCGAGCCAAAGAGGAGAATATTCCCTTCTTCATCATCGGGTTGGGAAAGGGTATCGACGAGGATTATCTGAACCGTTTAGCAGATGAAACTGGGGGAATACTCCGATTTGCGCCTGGTTCAGATGAATTAGGTATTTTATTTGACGAAATGGCCGCCCGATTAAAAACGCAATACACCCTGACATATACGACTGAACTACCAGCCGACGGCCAGGAACATGAGTTGGCCGTGACGGTTAACACGGATGCAGGCACAGATACCCAGGTTCTCAACTTTGGTCCGGTACCTTTCATTCCAACCGAAACCCCCACGCCAACGTCGACGCAAATACCCACCGACACTCAAGTGCCCACGGAAACCGAAGCTCCTATTCTAGAACCCACGCTTACGGAAACTGCTACCCAAGAGCCAAGCTTCACGCCTACGGCCACCTTCACGCTGACGCCTACCTTTACCTTTACACCCACATTTACCCCGACACCAACCCCAACACCTGTTCCCACCTTCATGGACCGTGTTTCTGACAGCGCCTTCATTTGGTGTCCGGGATTGCTACTGCTGGCGCTAGTGGTTTTGATTATAATAATCATCAGGCGTAGATCGAAGCAAAATGAAGATGATTTACCAACCGAATACTAACATTTCCATTTCCTGAAATAAAAAATGGCTGCGCGAAGTGCAGCCATTTTTTATTAACAGTGCCACTGCATTGGGGCTGCATTCTGCACAATCTCCCCGTTCCATGCCCAATTCGTCTTATGCGGGAGAAAATACAATTAAAAATAGGCGCTGATCGAATGTGGCATGCTGGTCGATATTCTCCCAATGCTGAACGTAAGTTAATGACGGACGAGGAGTGCCATTCTTAGTGTATGTGTTCGATAATAATTGAAGCATTAATATCGGAGGTGAAATAATGAATTTTGGAATCACGAAAACAATACCAGCCAGCGCTGGCCAAGAGACGGTGGATGCTCTATACGACGGCTCACTGTCAGAGTACGAATTCCACATGGCTGGTTCTCCTTCAAAGCTAAAGGTCGGCCATTATGTTTATACAATCTTTGGCAACCAGCTGATAGGGCGGCTTCCAATCAAGGCGCTAATCCCTGGTGCAGTCAATCCCAAGTCCGGTAAACCGCGTACGTTAATTATGGTTGCCGCACCGGGCGAACAGTTGGAGACGCCAATATCTAAGCAGGGACATCGGGGGACCCGTTATACGGAAGGTGAGGATTGGCCAATGTAGCTTATTCATCGTGATGGTCGCATTGGGAAAGGGAAACAATCCATACGAAAAAATGTGAATGATCGATTTATTTGATCTCAAACCCCAAATCTGACACTTCTCTCTAGCGATAAATTCCACTATAACCAAAAACTGCTCCAGATTTATCTGTAGAGCAGTTTTATCGTGTTTTTGTGCCCCAGGTAGGATCGGTTCCGAACCATTTTTTAGGGAAAAGTACTGTCAGTATTGCCTACCAAGATGATAATTCTCGATATGAAAACCGTCAAGGAATGCTGTCGTTACCTAATTCATTGCGAGGAAACTCATATTCACCATAAACCACCCCCAATTATTTAAAATCGTGTCATAAATCAGTTTTGGTTGATCCTTAACTTGGATAGTAGTACAATGAAAGTGAAAAATAATCAATATTTGTACTTTATTTTACACAATTTGCTTCAGCGCATGGATTTTTCAACTCGAAACAAAACACCATAAAGCATAGCAACTGTTATCCTGGATAGTAGCACATAGCATTTATTGAGGAAGTCACGCTTTTGAAAGGATGCACAATGATCAACAAAACTGCTCGGTTACCATTTACTGTAGGAATTATTTTTGTTTTATGTGTATTGTCCCCGGGGATTGGATTGGCACAGGATGAGAGTGGGCCCTACTCTCAAGATTTTGAATCTGGAAGTTACAATGAGTGCTGGTTTGATCCCGGTTGGCAAGTGATAGAAAAAGACAGCGGGCATGTGCTTTCAGTACAAGCAGGTCCAGAAAATCTTTGGGCCAACCCCAATGTCGGACCTTGGAATGATTTCAGCCTGCGCTTCAATGTAAACTTAGTGGGAAATTCAACCCTCCATGCCAACTTTCGTACGGGTGAAGAACCAAGCCGCTACTTAATTGGTCTGACCCAGGATAACGTTTACTTGGTCAAGCAAACCAGTATTGAAGAATTTAGTTTTCTACTGGACAACGGGGAGGGGATCAAGAATGGTTGGCAATCCATAGAAATCATCGGGCATGGACCCGAGATTATTATTATCGTAAATGAACAGGTCGCCATGACCTATACAGATCCTGAGCCATTACTTCACGGCGGAATATCTTTTGAAACCCTCTCCGAATCACAGGTTTTTATTGATGATATAGAAATCAGGGAAGCTGATTCAGCCACCTCCCAGGCAGGAGAATCACCCCTTTCTGAAGCGCCGCAAGCTGAAGTTCCGCTAGCCGGAGATCAGCTCTCTCCCGACGCGCTTACCTGGGTGAACCTGGGCGGACCCCCAGGGGGGATTGGCTATGATATTCGCTACAACTATGATGACCCCAATGTTTGGTATGTCACAGACGCAAACTCAGGTATATATATTAGTGATGATAATGGCTTGACCTGGCGTCAAAGCAATAATGGGCTAGGTGAATTTGCACCGGTCTTTTCTTTAACAGTTGATCCACACGACCCCCAAACCATTTGGATCGGAATGAATGGAACAGGGAAAATCTATAAATCTATCGATGGGGGACTTAGTTGGGTTGAGAAAGATAACGGTGTAATTCATGAGTATGAAATCAGTCTCAGTTTTCGGGGCTTTACGGTTGATCCCCGAACATCAGATATTGTTTACGCCATGGGAGAACTGCAAGAACCAGGGAATAATGTTTGGGGATTAAGGGTCGGTGGTGTTATATACAAAACGGAGGATGGGGGCGAGAATTGGACGCGCATCTGGGATGGAGGCATTCCATCCAGTCTCACACGCTATTTATGGATCAACCCGCAAAACCCAGACGTACTCTATGTGTCCACTGGTATTTTTGATCGTGGCGCAGTGGGGGAAACGAATCCTGATACCGACCCAAATCCTTTTGGCGGTTTGGGTGTGCTCAAATCTATAGATGGTGGGAAATCTTGGCGTGTGTTGAATGAGGAAAATGGGTTGGAATCCCTCTATATTGGCAGCCTGTACATGCATCCCGAAGACCCAGATATTCTGTTTGCTGCTGCCGGACGCGTGCTCACCGATTTGGCCTATCAAAAATTCATCAGGGATAACCACAGCCCTTTTGGCATATATCGCACGGTAGACGGTGGAGAAAGCTGGGTGCAGATACTTGAACCCGAAAAAGGTTTTTATTGGGGAGCCTTTTGTTCCGTTGAAATTTGTCCTTCCAATCCCGATATTCTCTATGCAGGCAGTGATATGGCCATCTATCGCAGCCTGGATGGCGGCGATTCTTGGTCAAGGATGGCCGGCAGCCCCAATGGCTGGGGGCCAATTGGGGTGCGCGCGGGTTGGCCAATCGATATGCAGTGTGACCCCCGTGACCCGAACCGGATTTTTGTCAACAACTATAACGGCGGCAATTTTCTCAGTGAAGATGGCGGAGAAACCTGGATCAATGCCAGCACAGGGTATACCGGGGCGCTGATGATAAATGTTGCCGTAGACCCTTTCGACCCGGCGCATGTATTTGCTGTTGGGCGCAGCGGTGTCTGGCAAAGCTTCGATGCCGGTATCACCTGGACCGGGATATATAATCCCCAAGATAACCTGACGTTGGGAGGTGGCGATTGGGGCGGTGTTGCTTTTGACCCTGTTATACAAGACCATATCATTTTAGGCGGTCAAGAGGGCTTTCTGGAATGGCGCCCAGATGAAAATCGTTGGGGAGATTATTGGGCGCCCGCTAATTACTACCCAGAAACCAGTGAGATCGAGTTTGCACCCTCAAACCCAACAGTTGTTTACGCAGCTTCAGCATCACATAATTCGATGGTCCTTGATACTGTATATGAGGATGGATATGGTGTCGTGGTTTCGCGCGATGGGGGTTCTACTTGGAAAGCGATCACAGGGGAACAATTCAAGGATGCCATTATCACTGATGTTTCTATTGACCCAACCAATGCTAATGTGGTTTACGTTGCATCTCAAATCGGTCTGTTCAAATCGCAAGATGGCGGTGAAAGTTGGGTCTCTCTGTCCAGTTTGTCGGGTGGAAAACCGGTGCGCACAGTTGGGGTCAGTCCCCAGAATCCAAACAAGGTGTTTGCTGGCATTCAGAGTGATGGGTTTTATATCAGCGAAGATGGAGGTAATTCCTGGCGACAAATTGCAGCTGGACTGGAGCCGAATGGGATCCACCGCGATATCATCTTTGATCCGACCAACCCAGAGATCATGTACACGAGTGACATATTAAGTGGTGTTTATCAATCACAAGATGGTGGCGAAAGCTGGATTAAGATTGTAAAAGGAATAGAAGGGGACTGGGTAACCAGCCTGTCGATCTCTTCAGATGGACAGCATATCTATGTTACAACCAGCGGGGCTGGGGTTTTCCGTTTAGACTTGAACGGCCAGCCACCCTAAAAATCTTCGCGTAATATCAAGAGCTACTCCTAATTCTCATCCTGGCACAAATTGGTGCGAACGGGATAAACAGAGTAGAGTCAATGAGTAGTTTTGAGTTAAAACCAATAACCTCGTCAAGAGGATAAGCGCAATAAAAGTGATTATTCCTCAAATATTGATCTTGAGAGATTGCTGCGTCAAATGTTTTATGCTCAAGAAAGAAATCGCTAACAGTATTCCCCTTTTACGAAAACTCTTCTAACTTCCCCCGTTGTTCAAAGCGCAGCATAGAAACAAACTGATCCAAATATTACTTTGGATCAGTTATGTCCGAATCAAGTGCCCCAGGTAGGATCTGTTCCGAACCACTTTATTGGGGAATAGTAATGTCTGTATTACTATTAACAATGATAATTCTCGCCCCCGGAATCGTCAAGGAATGCTGGTGTTACCAATACCTATTTAACTACTCACTGTCGTGAAACGCCAACATCCTACAATCTCAAACCCTAAAAACTATTTCTAGACCAATATTTATCCTTGTGATTCAATATCAGATGCCACATGAGCGGCATCATCTCCAACACCATATAGAAGCCCAGATTTGGATGTGTGCAAGAAAGGCAACCCAACAAAAAATAGTCCCGGATACTCAGTAAAACCGCGCTTCTGCATTGGATAACCATCTTCATCAAATATTGGAAACTTCACAAGACTGAAATCAAACTTGTACCCTGTAGCCCAAATTACACTGGTGACATCGGCAGATTTTAGATCCATTTCTTCGATTACTTCTACCTCAAACCCGTCACGCATTTTGGGCAATTTCTCAATGGGGGCATCCAATCCATTTATCTCAATGTATTCATCAATTTGATTGACCAACTCAGCTTCAAATTTATCTGCTTTGGCCAAGTTATCCTTCAAATCTGGCGCCAACGTAATCCGATAACCCTGTCCGTTTTCTATATGGCCTAGTAACATAACGCCATCCCTAGCAAATTGATGCAGGTTGATTGTGTGGCCACCATCTTTTCCCGTACCATGCACGCTTCCTGCGAACTTGGCTTTTGGCGAGGGAAGTTTGTCTGGTGTCATGTCATAGAATCCCAATTGATCAAGCCAGTGCGTGATTTCCTTTTCCCGGTATCGACGAGGGAACCGACCCGAATTGCCTACAGATAGGTAAACCTTTCGACCGGCTTGATAGAGTTCTTCAGCTATCTGACATCCAGATTGTGCAGATCCGACAACAAGTGCCGCACCAGCAGGCAGCTTCTCCGGATTGCGGTACATGCTGGAATGAAGTTGAACAATATCTGATGATAGGTTTTCACTGTAATGTGGAACTTTAGGATGTTGGTACATACCAGTTGCTATTACCACGTTTCTAGCAATGAAATCTGTTGTATTTGTTCTCACTAAATAACTTTTACCATTTGGCTGAATCGATGTCACCCTGACTCCAAATCTTATTGGTAAATCGAACCGTTTTATGTACTCCTCAAAGTAGTCAATGATTTTTTCTCGAGTCATGAAGGCATCTGGCTTATTGCCTTGATACTCTGCTCCTGGAAGTTGAATCATCCAATTAGGGGTTATGAAAGTAAATGAGTCCCATCGTTCTCGCCAAGCCTTTGCAGCCCTTTCTGCCTGTTCAAGGATAATGTGTCCATGATCTCGCAGTTTTAGATGATAGCTGGTTGCTAAGCCTCCCTGCCCGCCGCCAACGATTATTGTATCTATTATTTCGGTCATCTGATTTCCTCTATTATGAGTCTCTATTAGTTAGGGAAATTAAATACAATCGTGATATCTTTCATGCACATACATTTGACAGGACAAGATATGTCTTTGAAATATCGTTTAATGGTAGTGAAATAACTATTTGTGATAAGGAGGAAGGATTGAGTTTATCAAAGCAGAGATTGTCCCAAAGCAAATAGTACTTGACATAATTGGATATGTCAAGTCTAATTTCTCAAATTAGGCGATTTACACATTATTTCGCTAGACTGCGTACCAAAAATATAGATGGCCCGAAATACTTTTTACATAATATCTTACGTTATTGCACTACTCCAAAAGGGAACACTTCACCCTCTTCCTAGACCAATATGCAACATGGTAAGAAATCGGTTAGCATTGTCTGGTTTCACTTTCTATTTATCAAATAACGGGGTTCGTATCCTAACCCATAATTTGTAATAATTGATGAATTTAGATATTGGTCCTAAACCAACTACCCAGTATTGAGGAAACTCCCTTAGAAGGCTCAAAACTATCCCCATTGAGCACTTTGGAATGGGAACTCTTCCAACTTCCCCCGTTGTTCAAAGCGCATGGTCAAATAGCGAATTTGCTATTTGACTTGGCAGAACGGTAGCCGTTCTGCTGTAAGCAAAATGTGATTTGTCTGCACCCCATTTTTGCAACAGTCCGCTATCCATTAAGTATTAGTGCTAAATCCTAGCTAGATTACCTGGCCATTCTTTTGCCCTTAAAAGACTGGCGAACAGCTTCGCTGTTCGCCGAAAGCAAAACATAGCCTTACGACATAACCAAAAAGCAGAACGAGTCCTAACTCGTTCTGCCGTAAGCAACCCGCAGGGTTGCGACTGTGCCCCAGGTAGGATCTGTTCCGAACCACTTTTTTAGGGAAAAGTACTGTCTGTAATACTTATCAGAATGATAATTCTCGCAGATGAAATCGTCAAGGAACGCTGGCGTTACCCAAATTGAAACACAATGACAAATAGAGTAAACCAGCTATTTGCCAAATGAAAACTTGAAATTAGATATTGACAGCGCTGTCATTGTGTGCTATAGTAATTTTGGCGGAAGCCATTTTATTTTCGAAGTGATTGACAGCGCTGTCATTTATATGGCAGTAAATAGGACCTCAAGCATATGGCCGTAACAATGGAACAGGTTGCAAAACGAGCGGGGGTTTCACTGAAAACTGTTTCTCGGGTTGTAAATGGCGAGGAGAGTGTAACTCCTTCTACTAAAGAAAAAGTATTGAAGGTTATCCAGGAACTAGGGTATGTACCAAATCTGGCAGCACGCAGGTTATCACGGGGAAAAGCTATGGCCATTGGTATTGTGCTGGGATGGTCAATGGAAACCACCTATTCATCTGCTTTAGTTCACAATGTTTTTTCAGTTTGTAATGAAAACGGCTATGGCCTCACGATTTTTTCTACTGATGAGAATGTACCAAATCAAGTTATTCAAGCTTGTTTAGGAAAGCAAGTTGATGGAATTATCCTCGATACAATTTCTAGCCTGAACGATGAACTCAAGAGGCAACTAGATGCATTTAATGTGCCTTATGTGATCATTCATCCAAGCTGTGTAGATGAACCTTGCGATGCTTCATATGTGACAATCGATGATTACAAGAGCGCGAAGGAAGCCGTATTATATTTAATTGAGCTTGGACATAGGGCAATTGGATGCATCTTTGAAAAATCAGTTCTTAGCCAAAAGATAAATCGCCTAAATGGATATCGAGATGCGCTCGAAAAATCGGATATCCCTTTCAAGAATTCTTTGATTAGTGAAAGCTCCGTTAGAGGGATGCAAGGAGGTTTTACTAGCGCTTCGCAGTTGATTTTAGACAACATAGATATGTCAGCGATTTTCTGTTTTACAGATGAACTGGCCTTGGGGGCAATGAATGCAGTTTGGCAATCAGGACGAAAGGTGCCAGACGACATTTCTGTAATTGGCTTCGATGATATTAAATATGCTTCCATGGTCATCCCACCTTTAACTACAATCCAACAGCCTATCGCTAAGATTGCTGATACTGCAGTAAAGCAACTCATAAATATGATCGATGATCCAGCATCCGATCAAATCAGTACAATTCTGCCAACCCGACTAATTATTAGAGATACATGTAAGCCATTTCAAAGCGGAGCTGATGGGAAATGAATTCTCTATACCTATGTGAACAATGCTAGGAGAAGATCACACTTTTTTTAGAAACTTATGACAGCGCTGTCATTAAGGTTTTTAGCACTTTTCCTGGTCATACATAAATCAATAATTTCAAAGGAGGTGGTAGGCCAAAAATATATCAATGATAAAGTAGCAGTAAATTCAATCCAAAAATAGAAACACGGAGAAGAAAAAATGAAACTTAAAAGAACATCTTTTTTATTTATTTTGCTGGCCATTCTGTTTGCGACTTTCCAGACTATCCCAGCAGTTGCTGATAGTCATGAAGCTATCACCATTATGGGGCCATGGCTCGCTTCAGAAGCAGATGCCTTTGAAGCTGTGCTCGATGGATTCCGTGAAAGCACGGGCATTGAGGTAGTTTACGAGGGTGTCGATGATATTATTGTGCCACTTACTACCCGGGTTGCCGCTGGTGATCCCCCAGATCTGGCCATTCTCCCGGTTGCAAACGGTCTGCGTGATCTGCAGGCTCAAGGCGCACTTATACCGCTCGACCCCTTTATGGATGAAATGAGCGCGAGTTTCGATCAAGGATGGATTGATCAATTCACACTCGATGGTAGTGTGTACGCTATCCCGACGCGCGCCAATGTTTCTAACCTACTCTGGTATAACCCTGCGACCATTGGGGGTGACGTTCCGACTTCGTGGTCTGAGTTTCTCACCTTTTGTGATGGTGTTGCTGCAGAAGGAGGCAATTGCACTGCAGGGATTGCCAATACAACCTTTACATTGAGCATCCTGTTTGAAGATGTATATCTTTCGACATATGGAGTGGATCAATATAACGCGCTCATGACTGGCGAGACCCCTTGGACTGACGATAGTGTTGTTGATGCTATGAACCGCATTGCCACGTTCTACGGTGATGACTATACAGCCGGTGGATCAGCTGGAGCGCTTGGAACTGGTCTGGTTGACGGTATTGCTCGCGTGTTTGGGGAAAATGCAGATGCCACTTTCGTTGCAGGGGGCAGCTGGGTGAGCGGGATTGTCTCAAGTGCTATCAATGAAAACATCGTTGAAGGTGAGACCATCGACTATGTTCTCTTCCCTGGAGATGAAGCAGGTGAAGGTGCCATTATTGCAGCTGCCGACGTAGCAGTTATGCTCGCCGACAGCCCAGAAGCGCAACAATTACTTCAATACTTAATGAGCCCTGAAGGTCAAGCTCGTTTTGCTCCTAACGGGTACACTGTGGCAAACAAGAATGTTGATCCCACATTGTTCACTGGTTTGGCGGCAAAGAGTGCAGGATTACTCGTCAATTCCGCGGTTGCGCCATCGACTGGCGCAGCCATGTCAAACGATATGCGCAGCCAGCTAATCGAGATCGTCGGTGCTGCGGTTCTTGATCCTAGCAGCATCGAACCACTTTTGGAAACTCTCCAAGCAAGCGCAGAAGGATAAAAGAACTCTCATGTCGATGCACATGTCAGTGAAAACTAGGCAGCGACTACAGTCAATAGGGCCGGGGTTATTTCTGGTAGCCCCTGCCCTGATTGTTGTCCTTGTTTTTCAGGTGCTTCCTGTTCTCTACACGCTACGGCTAAGCATGGCAGAAGGACCTGGATTTCAGATGACTGGATTCGTTGGACTCGAAAACTATAACCACCTTCTTGGCGATCACAAGTTTTTGAACATCGCCAGCTTTCCTCCTAAAGGTGCTCTGATCAACAGCCTCCAGTGGATGGTGTTTGCTGTCCCAGCAGTAATCTTAATCGGACTCATAGTTGCGCTTGCAGCAGATCGTTCACGCTACCAGTCGTTGATTCGGGGATTTTTCTTCCTCCCTATGGTGATCTCCGGGACTGTCGTAGGTATCATTTGGCTCTTTGTCTTCGCTCCAAACCCCGACGTTGGTCTTTTGAACGCAATGACTGGAGGAACACAGTCCTGGCTCGGCAATCCAAAAACAGTCAATACATCGTTAATGGCAGCCTGGGTCTGGGGTCAGACCGGCATGTCGGTGGTCATCATCGCTGCTGCCTTAAAGGGGGTGCCGATTGAGATCATTGAAGCAGCTCGTGTGGATGGGGCACATGGCTGGCGTCTTTTCTGGCACATTACGTTGCCATCGATCCGCACACCGATGGCATTTCTTCTTACTACTCAAATGGTTCAAGTTTTGAAGGTTTTTGATGTCGTATATGTTATGACAGGCGGCGGACCAGCTGGCTTAAGTCGAACTCTCGCATTGTATTTCTACGAACAAACATTTATCTCCCTCAACCCGCAGTATGCATCCGCTATCGTCGTAGTCATGTCAGTATTGATCATCTTGGCATTCAGGATTACCAGGAAAGTCGGAGAGGAGGATACCAATGCTTGATCGTCTACGCCGTCCAACTTCCCATAACAGCGGTCTCCTTCTAAACATCCCCAGGGTTTTCTTCAGTGCCGTAATGATGAGCGCTATTTTGATGTGGTCTCTCCCCTGGTTGGGATTAATCGCCAATTCCTTCCGACCATTTACCAGCGCCACGAGTTCTGGTTGGTGGACGGTGTTCAACAATCCCGATCTCACACTCGACAACTACAAAACAGCTCTCTCATCTGGGGAAATATTCTCAGGATTCATAAATAGTATTTTGATCACCGTCCCAACAACATTTCTTGTTGTGGCTGTCGCGGCTGCCGCAGCCTTTGCCCTAATATGGACAGATTTGCCAGGTCGCAAGTGGATCTACACGTTCATTGTCTCACTAATTGTCATTCCGCCTGAGATCACTCTCTATCCTACACTCGTCATCCTCAAAGCATTGAAGCTTGTTAACACCTATCCAGGCATATGGATTAGCCATGTAGCTTCTGCAATGCCATTTGGAGTATTTCTTTTAGGGAGTTTTTTCTCACAACTTCCGCCTGAACTGTTCGAAGCAGCCAAAGTTGATGGAGCGAAAACCAGGCATTTGCTGTTTCGAATCGTTCTCCCCCTCTCGGGTTCAGCCCTGGCATCCTTGGCAACATTCGACTTCCTGTGGGTGTGGAACGACTTATTACGCTCACTGATCATCATTCCAGACCCATCAATTCGACCGCTTACAGCTGTTTTGGCGAATTCTGCTGGTGGTATGGGGAATATATCACCGTGCAAGCCGCTGGTGCAACATTACTTATGATTCCGCCTTTGATTGTTTTCCTATTTGCCCAGCGTGCATTCATCCGCGGTGTAATCGCAGGTGCTTTGAAATCATAAATCATTCGTAAGATCTAATTATTTTTACTTTATATTATTTTTGAAGTATACAAAGGAAAAATAGGTTAGGAGTTAGCATGGATAATTCGGTCGGTCTAACAGAAGTAACTTTGCGTCAATCTACACTTGTTAAAGAGGAAAGTGGTTTTCAGTACCGGGATTTAAACAAAAACGGCAAATTGGATATTTATGAGGACCCTCGCCAGCCTATACATGCACGCGTCGAAGATCTTCTTAGCCAAATGACATTGGAAGAAAAAGCCGGAATGCTCTTTATCAACGGCTCAGTGGTTGCTGAAGATGGCTCAATTGAAGGGGGCTCTTTTGAGAAAAATCCGGAGCCACCGTTGACTGCGAAAAATCAAATGGTAGAGCAGAAGATGAATCACTTCAATCTCTGGGCTGTGCCGCACTCAAAAGCCGTTTCTATTTGGCACAACAAAATCCAACGTTTTGCTGAAGAAACACGTTTGGGTATCCCGCTTACAATCGCTTCCGACCCACGCAATCATTTTAGCAACTTTATTTATGATCTCCAGCCTAAAGACTTCTCACAGTGGTGTAGCCAGTTGGGTATGGCTGCGGTAGGAGACCCGGAGTTTGTTAAGAACTATGCTGAACACGTTAAACAAGAGTACCTGGCAGTGGGCATTCGCGTAGCGCTGCATCCAATGGTCGATTTAGCAACAGAACCTCGTTGGCCGCGTGTTGGCGGCACATTTGGCGAAGATGCTCACTTAAGTGCGAAAATGGGCAAAGCGTATATTGAAGCATTTCAAGGGGAAGAACTTGGCTCGAATAGCGTTGCCTGCATGACCAAGCACTGGCCCGGTGGTGGTCCTCAAAAAGAAGGGTTGGATCCTCATTTCGATTTTCAAGAGGGGCAAATTTACCCTGGTGATAATTTTGACTACCACATTATTCCCTTTGAAGCCGCCTTTGAAGCAAACACGGCCGCGATTATGCCTTATTATGGCATACCTATGGATCAAACGGACGAGAACGTCGGTATGTCGTATAACAAGATGATTATCACCGATTTATTACGTGAGAAATACCAGTATGATGGTGTGGTATGTACCGATTGGGGTTTAGTTAAAGATAAAGAAATAGTAGGCACTGGTTTGATTTCTCCTGCTAAAGCCTGGGGTGTTGAGCATCTCAGTACCATTGAAAGAGTTCGTAAAATTCTTGATGCTGGAGTAGACCAGTTTGGCGGGGAAAGTTGTCCCGAATATGTCGTGGAATTAGTAAAGCAAGGTACGATTTCCGAAAAGCGGGTTGACCAATCGGTACGGCGACTGCTGCGTATGAAATTCCAGTTAGGTCTTTTTGATAATCCCTTTATTGACCCAGACCTTGCTTCAAAAATCTTTGGTAGCAAAGAGATAATTGCCGCAGGAGTGGCATCCCAGTCACGGGCTATGACGCTGCTAAAAAATGAAGGCGAGAGCCTACCACTGGCGAAAGCGTGCAAAATATATGCCGAAAATATCGATGCTACAGTCGCTGCTAATTACGGAAAAGTAGTCGCCACCCCGGAAGAAGCTGATTTTGCGATTATTCGCCTGAAAACCCCTTGGTATCCCGTGGAGACTGAAGATCCCGTCGCGCGTGATTTCCATCATGGCGATCTGGATTTTAAGGGTGAAGAGTTAGATACCATTCTGAATTTGCTTCAAACAGCACAGACCATTGTCGTTATCGGTATGGATCGCCCGGCTGTCATACCAGAAATCAGCGCAGCCACAAAAGGATTGCTGGTCGACTATGGGGCTTGTGATGAAGCTGTGTTGAATGTTATTTTTGGGGATGCTCGTCCGGAAGGCAAGTTGCCTTTTGAATTACCCACATCTATGGAGGCAATACGCAAACAGCGATCTGATGTACCGTTTGATTCAGAGAATCCGCTTTACCCATTTGGTTTTGGGTTGTCCTATCGATAACAAGCAATAGTAGTTTGGGTTAAATCCTAAATGTGAGTGAAACATATTATCTTTCTACAATTGCTTGGGCACAAGGCATTGGATTTTTTTGTTTTCCCACTTGTAGATTAAAGGAAAAATTATGGGCAATAATCCGGTTCGCTTGGCACTGATTGGCAGCGGTATTTTTGCCCGTAAAGCCCATATCCCAGCCCTCAACGCGCTTGGCAAAGACATATTTAAAATTGTAGCTGTTTGCAGCCGGCGAGAATCATCTGCGCGCTCTGCTGCTGCACTTATCCCTTATCCGGTCGAAACATCCACAGACCTGCCATCCTTGCTAAATCGAGATGATATTGATGCTGTAGATCTCGTGCTGCCTATTGGAGTGATGGAGGAAGTGGTTACTCAGGCGCTGGTTGCTGGAAAGCATGTGATCAGTGAGAAGCCGATTGCTCCAACTGTGAGACAAGGTCACCTGATGATTGCCGAATACCGTGCCAATGAAAGTTGCGTGTGGATGGTGGCCGAGAATTATCGCTATAAGAGTAACCTACTGAAGGCTGCTCAATTGGTGGCCGACGGCGAAATTGGTCGCCCACTGTTGGCGACATTTTCCGCCTTTTCTGCATTTACTCCTGAGTTCAGCTACTATCACACAACATGGCGGCGAGATCATTCTTTTCCTGGGGGATTGTTTATAGACGCCTCGGTGCATCATATCGCCGCGCTTCGCCTTGTTTTGGGTGAGATTATCCAGGTTAACGCCGTGGGTAACTCAATGCGAGATGATCTGCCGGGATGCGATACTCTAGTAGCAAGTCTGCGTTTTTCCAACGGCTTACTCGGCAGTTTAAACGTCACATACGCGCCTAACCTGTGGGGTGGCATGCGGTTTGTCGTATGTGCTGAAAATGGTTTTTTAATCATCGATGAACAGGATGTGGTGCTCAAGTACCCCACTGAAACACGAGTCTTTCACTTTCAGAATGATGATGGAGTTTCGGCTGAGTTAGCAGCTTTTGCAGCTGCAATTCACAGTGGTCAACCATATCGCAACACACCGGAAGAGGCATTGAAAGATATATCAGTTGTTGAGGCTCTTCTGAAATCCGTCGATACGTGCTCCCCAATCACAATAAGCGGCAGCGGACGCAGTGTATTAGAATCGAACCTTCATCCAAAAAAAGATCAAAACACCTAAGCGGACTCGAACCTATTTCCTCTTAGTATTCTTGAATGGAAATTCTTCTAGCTTCCCCCGTTGCTCAAAATGCAACATAGACAAGAACCGACCCGGATCACTTTGGGTCGGTTCATTTCCCATGTGTGCCCCAGGTAGGAATTGAACCCACAACCTACTCCTTAGGAGGGAGTTGCTCTATCCTATTGAGCTACTGGGGCATGTAAGTGTGGAAAGCATTATAGCATTCGCAAGTATGCGCAGCAAGTTTTACTTGTGTTCGAAATCGTGCAAATTATAAACATCGACCGGTTCAGTTCGTCCGGCGAGATGTTTGTGTCCCAGGTGCTCTACATCAGCATCAGAAACAAACTCACGCGTGGCAGCACTAATCAAGATTTCACCAGGTTTGGCCGATTCCTGTAAACGTCTGGCCACATTGACTGTGTCACCAATCACGGTGTAATCCATCAGTCGTTCAGAGCCAATATTGCCAACGATCGCTTCGCCAGAATGAATTCCAACACCCAATCCTAAGGGGGAGAGAATCTTGTTTTCCATTTCGTTTTGAAGTCGGTGGAAACAATCCTGCATTTCCACAGCCGTGCGCAAAGCCCGCTGAACATCATCATCCCCTCCAATAGGTGCGCCGTAAAAAGCCATAATCGCATCACCAAGGAATTTATCGAAAGTCCCTTTATTCTGAAATACAATTTCAACCAATTCATTGAACACGAGATTTAATGCCTCAACTACTTGAGGGGCCGATTGAGAAGCGCTAAACTGAGTGAAATCTCTCAGATCAGCAAAAAGAACAGTAACCTGCCGGGTTTCCCCACCCAACTTCAAATGGCGTTCTGGATCCGTCAGGATGGTGTCAGCGATTTCCTGATCGACATAGCGGTTCAGCACTTGATTGAGAAGCTGATTGCGGCTTTCGAGATCATCGTGCAAGCGCTTGAGGCGCAAGAGAGAACGCACTCGCGTAAGCAGGATTGTCGCACTAAATGGTTTGGTAATGAAGTCATCTGCCCCAACTTCGATGGCCTTTAGTTCTTCATCTTGGGAATCGAGCGCTGTAACAATTACAACGGGAATAAATTGGGTATTCTTATCCCCCTTTATCTTCTGGCAAACGGTCAAACCATCCATTTGCGGCATGCGCACGTCCAGCAACACCAAATCTGGGCTTTCCTCCTGTACCGCTTCCCAGGCCTGGGCACCATTAGAGCATGCCTTTACGGTACAACCCGCGCTGGTGAGGTAATTTTCTAATACGTCGCGAATGAACCAATCATCATCAGCAATAACAATATGTGGGGGACGAGAAAACTCGTTTTGCAGGTCCATTGTATCTCTAAGGCATCCACCAGTAATTTTCTAGTATATGCTCGATTATAGCAATATTTTTACCCATTGAGCCAACAGTTTCGTAAAAAAATGCCCCTCAATGAGGGGCATCTAAATGCTAACAACCCATGTTAATCTAAACGAGCCGTAGCGATAGCCTTTTTCACTTCCCCAACTGCTTGGGTGACTTGAATCTCACGGGGACAGGCATCCGTGCAATTGAAGATCGTGTGGCAGCGATACACGCCTGACTGGTCGTTAAGAATCTTTAACCGTTCAGCGGCCGCTTGATCGCGGCTGTCGAAGATAAAGCGGTGTGCATTGACAATGGCAGCCGGGCCAACATATTCCTCATTGGACCAGAATGATGGACACGAGGTAGTACAGGCTGCGCACAGGATGCATTTGGTTGTGTCATCGAAGCGCTCACGATCATCGGGGCTTTGCAAGCGCTCTTTTTGTGGATCTTCACCATCGCCCATAAAATAGGGCATCACCGACTTGTATTGATCAAAGAACGGCTCCATATCGACAATCAGGTCGCGCTCCACCGGCAAACCCAGGATCGGCTCCACGGCGATCTTGGTACCCACATCCTGAACCAACACCTTGCAGGCCAGGCGATTGATACCATTGATGCGCATTGCATCTGAACCGCAGACACCATGGGCACAAGAGCGTCGATAAGAGAGTGTGCCATCCTGGTAATCTTTGATGTTTTCCAATAAATCCAACACGCGGTCGGTCGGCTCAGCCTCGACTTTGAACGTATCATAATGAGGCTTCTTGTCTTTTTCAGGGTCATAGCGGAAGATTTTTAGTGTAACTTGCATCGCTTCATCTCCTAATAAACCCGCTTCTTCGGTTCAAAATCAGTGATCATAACTGGCTTATAGCGCAGTTTGACATCGCGCTTTTCCAGCCAGGCCATGGAGTGTTTCATCCACTTTTTATCATCACGTTCGGGATAATCATCACGGGCGTGGGCACCACGGCTTTCTTTGCGTGCCAGGGCTGCCGCTGCTGTGACTTCAGCCAGATCGAGCAAATTGCTGATCTCCCAGGTATTGAGTAGATCGGTATTATAAACTTTGCCTTGATCACCCACGCGCACCTCTTTGAAACGCTCTTGAAGTTCGCGCACTTTTTCGAGGGCTTGCTGCATCCCTTCTTCCACCCGGAAGACACCGACATGGTCGTTCATGACCTCTTTCATTTCTTTGGCAATATCGGCAGCTTTTTCGTTACCACTGCCATTGCGGAGAATATCAAGCTGTTCACGAGCGAAATCACCAGCATCACCAGGTAAGGTCTGGAATGAGGCACCACCGGAAAATTCGGCTGCCCTGACACCGGCTTCTTTTCCAAAGACAACGATGTCCAACAGCGAGTTGGTGCCCAAACGGTTAGCACCGTGCACGGAAACACAAGCCACCTCACCGGCAGCATAAGCCCCAGGCATGATGGTATCTTTCTCATCAATGAAAACTTCCGTGCGAGCATTGGTGGGAATACCGCCCATAGCATAGTGTGCCGTAGGCTGCACCGGCATGGGCTGGGTGACCGGATCCACACCAAGGTACGTGTGGCAGAAATCAATGATGTCGGGCAACTTACCCAAGATTTCTTCTGCGGTTACTCTAAAGGGAGAACCATCCGGCCGGGTACGGTTGTCGGAAGCTGCGTACTTATTGACCGTCTCAGGAGTAACATCCAGATACAGATAGCGTTTGCCGCCTATGCCGAGGCCTTCTTGCATCTCCAGGTACATGGCCCGGCTGACTACATCCCGCGAGGCCAAGTCCTTGACCGTGGGAGCATAGCGATCCATAAAGCGTTCGCCCTTGTCGTTGATCAGCACACCTCCTTCGCCACGTACACCTTCAGTGATGAGGATACCCATGCGGTAAATGCCGGTAGGATGGAATTGGAAAAACTCCATGTCCTCGGCGGGGATGCCGCGCCTCAAGGTGATTGCTACACCATCGCCGGTATAGGCATAGGCGTTAGAAGTGACATCCCATACGCGGCCATGTCCACCGGTGGCGAAGATGACCGCCTTGGCATGGAAAATGTGCAGTTCACCGGTAGCTAACTCTAGCGCTACCACGCCGGCAGCCGTACCGTTGACCGTGATCATATCTATGACATGAAACTCGTCATAGAAATTGACCTTGTGTTTGATGCACTGCTGATAGAGGGTCTGCAAGATCATGTGGCCAGTGCGGTCAGCTGCATAGCAAGCCCGGGTCACGGGCAGACCGGTCTCATTATTGGTGTGACCGCCAAAGGGGCGTTGTGCAATGGTGCCATCTGAATTGCGGGAGAAAGGCAAACCCATGTGCTCCAATTCATAAACAATCTCTGGGGCGACTTCGCACATGAATTGGATGGCATCCTGGTCACCCAGGTAATCGCTGCCTTTGACCGTATCATAGGTATGCCATTCCGGCCGATCTTCTTCGGCGTTGCCCAAGGCGGCGCCAACGCCGCCCTGTGCCGCGCCGGTGTGGGACCGGGTAGGATACAACTTGCTGAGTACGGCAGTGCTGGCCCCTTTAGAAGCATAGAGTGCTGCCATCAGGCCAGCGCCACCACCACCGACAATTACAACTTCGTATTGATGCATTTTCATAGGATCAATCCTCCACTCGGCCTCAGGAGCCTAAAATCACGTAAACGGCTACCAGGACCATAAAGATCCACAGCAAGAAAATGATAAGCCGAATGAAAATCTGCCAAAAGGGAGCCTTTACATAATCTTCGAGTACCACGCGCAAACCGTTGATGCCGTGCGTGCCACCAAACAGGATCGCCAAAAACTGCATGATCTGCCAAAACCCATTGGCCCACCCAAAGGTGATATCAGGAATATTGCTATCCAGCACGTGGTTCGAATTCGGGAAAAATGTCCAGCGCATCAGGGTTCCTAAATCCATCTGATAACGAGCGCCCATGATCAAACCGGCCGTCATGCCAATAATTGCTAACAAAAAGAAGACCAGCCCCGAAAGACGTGTGAACATCCACATCATATATTCCAAATTCCAGCCAGGATGAGGAATTTTCTTGGATTGCATATTATCGCCTCCCATCCACTAAGCGCCAGTAAAAAAGCGCTGCAACATGATAAAAATCGTCAGTCCGTAAATCGGTACAAAGATCAGCCATTGCAACCAGGTCATCTCACGCTGGTAACGGATCATCCTGGGCCAAAGATCCAGAACAATGATGCGCATTCCATTGAGCGCGTGGAATAGGACACTGAAGTAAATGAAAAGCTGAAAGAAAACGGACTCATAGATAATGTTGATCGTGATAGCCCAATCGCTGCCCATCTCCTGGGTAAAAAATGAGGCTACCACATGCAGACTGATGAATACGATCATTCCCAGTCCAGAAATTCGATGAAGAATCCAGGCCAGCATCGGTCCCCCACCTTTGTACCTCAATCCCTCAAAGAACCCGACCTTCCTATCAAGCGCCATAAAGAGCCTCCTCTCATATGGTGAGGTTATATTAGCAAATCGTACATTTCCCCTCAGATTATACCGCTTAGGTCATAGAGCGTTATTGTGTTGCTAATTATCACAAAAATCCGTATCCTAATTAAGTGACAGACTACATGCTTTGTTAGTTCCAGGTATCCTCTCCAATCGTAATCTTCTGTTTTATAATACTAATCTGAGGAATTTATTATAATTCTGGCTTTCGAGAGTAAGTTGATCGACATCAAATACATCAATAGCATTCCTCACATCAATATCATCCCCAGGAGGTATAGATGGCAAAGAAGAAGTCTTCCCCAACGTTGAGTCGCCGCGATTTCTCAAAAATCGTAATGACTTTCTTGGGGTCTATCATGGGCGCGGTGGTTGGTTTACCAATCATTGGGTACATCATTTCACCTGCGCTGAAAACCCAAAAGGTTGACGATTGGGTTTCATTGGGGGCCTTGGATGGTTATCCCATCGGCACTCCAACATTATTCAGTTTTACACGCTCGAAAGTTAATGGATGGGAACGTACCACCAACAGCTTCGGCGTTTTCGTGCTGAGGAAATCGGCTTCGGATTTGATAGTGCTCTCAAATGTGTGCACGCATTTGAGCTGCCGTGTCAAATGGGACGAAGCTGAAGATGCTTACCTTTGTCCCTGCCACGATGCCCAATTTGCGATTGAAGGCGAAGTCATCTACGGCCCCCCACCCCATGCTATGGATGCCTACGAATTCAAGATCGAAGAGGGCAACATTCTCATTCACCTGACGGAGGGCTAGGCATGGCAGAAAAAATCTTCAAATGGCTCGATGAACGCCTTGGCTTGGAGGCCATATATGGTAATGTGCTGGACCGCAAAGTTCCCAAAGTCAACTGGTGGTTTACGTTGGGCAGCGCCAGCCTTTTCCTGGCTGTGATGCAGGGAGTCACCGGCATCTTCCTGACAATGTATTACGTGCCATCGCCGGATAAAGCCTACGACAGTATCCAATATATTATGGATGGTGTCGCTTTTGGCTGGCTTATCCGCGGTATGCACCACTGGGGTGCCAGCCTGATGGTTTTGCTGGTCTTCATCCACATGCTGCGCACCTTTTTCTACGGCGCATACAAATATCCGCGTGAGATCACCTGGCTGACGGGTGTATTTCTCTTCCTGCTCACCTTGGGCATGGGCTTCACCGGGTACCTGCTGCCCTGGAACCAGCGAGCTTATTGGGCTACAACGGTGGGAACGGAGATTGTGGGTACGGTACCCTTCGTGGGCGATTTTCTGCTGAAAGCGCTGCGCGGCGGAACGGATATCAGCGCTGTTACGCTGGCCCGCTTCTTCTCCGCTCACATTTGGATCTTGCCCGCGGGCATTGTCTTGCTGATCAGCATCCACATGTATCTGGTAATTCGCCTGGGAATTTCAAATATTCCCGGTGAGGATGAATAGGGCTAGGAGGCTATCGTGAACGAAGAACACAAGAACAAATATCACGAGAAATATCTAGCCGCCAAGCAAAAAGGGGTCAAGTTTTGGCCGGATATCATCTATAAGGATTTGATCGTCAGTTTTGCTTTGTTCCTACTTTTGGTGGGGCTGGCTGCTTTTGTGGGCGTGGCAGCAGAACCCAAAGCGGATCCCAACGATGCGAACTACATCCCGCGCCCAGAGTGGTACTTCCTATTTTTGTTCGAATTCCTGAAATTCGTCCCCGGTGCCATCGAGTGGGTCGGCACAGCAGTGCTCCCAGGTATCGGTGTCCTGATCCTTATTTTGCTGCCCTTCATCGATCGGAATCCCTCGCGGTTCTGGAAAAAACGTCGCATTGCCATCATTGCAATGAGTTTAGTGGTAGTCGGCATAGTTGGGCTGACTATTCGGGCAGTAGTGACCACCCCCGAACAGGAAGAAGTAGAGTTGGCCGGTTCCATCGCAGAGCAAGTCATTCAAGGGCAAGATTTATACTCCATCTACTGCACCGAGTGTCACCAACCTGAAGGCGAAGGTGGTGAGATCGTTGGTGTGGAGGGCATCGAAGACGGCACCTTTGTCAAATCCATCAGCAGTATTGACGAAATGTGGACCCGCACCGATGAGACACTCTACAACATCATCGATTTCGGCCAGCAAGACCTGGGCATGCCACCCTACGGCCTGGGTTACGGCGGTGAATTACAACGCAGCGAGATCGAGGCAATCGTGACCTTCATGCGCTACACCTGGGATGAGCGCGCTGAAATCCCCGAGGAAGCCATCCTCGGTATCCCCTCGCTGGCCAATGGCGAAGTTCCATCCTACGAGGTACACATTTCTGCTGTGGTCAAGCGCTACTGCTTCTCTTGCCACCGTCCCGGCAAAGAGAACAACGAATACCTGATGCAAACTTATGAAGAAATTCTCACCACCGGTGATAATGCTGATAAGAACATCATCGCCGGTGACCTGGAGAGCTACATAATTACCACCCTTTACCGCGAATCAGTCTACGATGAGAGCGGTAATGAAATCATTGGGCCAATGCCGCCCAGCAAGGATCTCAAGCCCGAATACATTGATATGTTCGAGCGCTGGGTGCTGGCTGGCATGCCCGAAACCGCCGATGAGGCCGCTGCTCTTTCGGAACCGGCAATAGAAGAAGGTACTGAGGCCGAGGCTGAAATTGAGGCTGAGGCAGAGGCGGAGGCAACTCCCGAGCCGTAATACAAAATAAAGAATGAATAAACAAATAGACCTTTGAGGTATCAAAAACCTCAAAGGTCTATTTAATTTGATCGATCAGTTGGCTTCAAGTAAAGCTTTTGAAAAATACCGTTACTTTCAAAACCTCCCAAGTCTTTTAAGTTCATTCAACAACAATCGCTTCCAGAGATGAAATTGGCGGTAGATAATCAGCCAGAACTTCCCATGAATCCCCATTATCCCGGCTGAAGAAAATCTGATCGGTGCTGGTCCCAATATATATTCCCGCCTGCTCACAGGTATCCGTTGCCATGGCGCCGCGTAACACCACTAAATAGGCACGTTCGGGTAATCCCTTGGTCAGCGGCTGCCAGGTTTCCCCGGCATCGCGGCTGCGCCAGACAACAAACTTGCAATCCAGACTGACTCGAAATTGATCGCTCTCCTCAGGGACCACGTAGATGGTTTCCGGATCATGGGGATGAACCACAATAGGAAATCCAAAGCGGCTGGGCAATTTCCCTTTGCCAATATCAACCCAGGATTCTCCCCCGTTCTCTGATCGGTACATTCCACAGTGATTCTGCTGGTAGAGACGTTCTGGGGAATTAGGATGACTGACAATTCTATGTACGCACTGACCGTATTCAGGATACTTTTCCGGCAGAAAATCAGCGCGCACATTCTGGTTTCGTGGCGTCCAGGTCTTGCCACCATCGACGGTGTAATAACATCCACCCGTTGATACAGCCACCCACATCTGATCTTCATCGGTGGGGTGGGGCAGAATGGTGTGCAAACACAAACCGCCCGCACCTGGGAACCAATTTGGGCGATGGGGGTGATCGTATAGCGCCTGATTAATTTGCCAGGACTGCCCTCGATCTGTAGATTTGAACAGGGCCGCCGGCTCTACCCCAGCATAGAGAACATCGGATTCTTTTTCACGGCCGGGCTGAATCTTCCAAACTTTGATGAGTTCTTCCGCATTTTCAGACGCATCATCTGGTTCCCGAGCCTCCGCCGGGGTTCCGATGGGACGCCGGGCAGCCGATGGCCGCTCAAAAACAGGCGGCTTCTCTGCTTGGTCCCAAGTTGTGCCATAATCATCAGAAAAATGCGTGCTGGGGCCAAAGACTTCATGAACTGCCGCAGCATGGATGCGCTGATCGCGTGGATCCATGATCATGTGCATCACATTCCAGGCCTTGAAATGCAAATCGCTTGATTCCCACGTTTGGCGGGCTCCATCACTGGTGAAGATCAAACCACCTTTGCGTGTGCCCGCGTATAATAGAACTTTAGCCATCTCAACCTCACCAATTAGTCGTGGCCAATGACCCAGCCATCATAAAGGGCAATGCGGCCGCAAAAATTGCAGATCAACTCAATCGGAATGATCGTGCGCTCACCCTCGACCTCGAATTCTGGGCCAGTCCGGCCAATAAACCAATCCTCACTTCCACAAACAATGCAACTGGTATCGATGCCACGTTTGTGGAAATAATCCATCAAAACTTCTTTTTGCTTTTCACGATTTGGCGCGTATTTCATCTTATCACCTCACAGATAGATTTCCATGCCCCTCCCATTCAAATTTTGTCGCACCAATTGTAAATAATCAGACAATAGTTGTCAAATTTATTGCTGCGCATTTGGTAAGTATCTTTACAGACTTCTTCTCTAGAGGAATGAAAATGAGGATTTCTCACCATCCATTAACCTACAATATATGTGCAAATACTTGACAAAATATATTTATTCTGATAGTATATATCCAGAATAAAAAATTGGTTGCTCATTCGAGGAGAAAGAAATGGCTTTTTATCTTAGTTTCAAAGAAATCTGGCGCAACAAAGGGCGCTTTTTCTTGTTCAGCATGGTAATCGCGCTGATCACTTTTCTGGTGCTGTTCACCGCAGGCTTGGGTGAAGGTTTGGCTTCTGCCAACAAAGAGTATTTAGAGAAAATTGATGCCCAGGTCTTGGTTTTCCAAGAAGATACCGGCTACTCCACCATCGAAAGTCGTTTGGAATACAACACCCTGCGAAATGTCCGTCGTTGGGAAGGCGTCGCCGAAGTTGGTGCGATTGCCTTTAGCAACTCCACTCTGATCTTCCCCAATGGCGTTGAAGACATTGATGTCTCGCTGGTCGGAATAGAACCCGGAAAACCCGGCTCTCCCCCCGCTTTTGAGGGGCAGCCTATTCGCACAAAACAAGGCAAAGAAGTTGTCATTGATCAACGCATCGCTAATGAGGCCGGCGTGGCAGTAGGCGATACGCTGACATTGAAATCCACACAAGGGACGGAAGATGAGTTGTTCAATCTCAAAGTCATCGGCATCAGCGATGGACAGCAATATTTCTTCCAGCCATCCATCTTCGTTCCACTGGAAATCTGGGATGATGTACGCCCCAAGGCTGACGTTGAAAACGCCAGTGGCCCAATCATCCCCAACATTTTGGCCGTGAAATTAGATGATCCCTTGGCGATTGAATCCATGTCGCTTTTCCTTGAGCAGCGCGTCGAAGGCATTGAAGTTGCTGACATCGAGACCGCCTATAAATCCGCACCAGGATATGCCGCACAGCAGAACACGTTGAACACCCAAAAAGGTTTTACCCTTCTGATCGGGATCCTCGTCATCGGCGGCTTTTTCCAAATTCAGACCCTTCAAAAAGTCCCCCAAATCGGTATGCTCAAAGCGATTGGCACATCCAATCACGCCGTGGCGAACGCAGCCGTATTACAAATCATCTTGGTCACAATCATAGGCGTGACCATCGGCGGGCTGGGTACTTTTGGCCTTTCAATAGGATTGCCATCAGGTGTACCAATCCTGTTCACGGGCACTTCCATCCTAACAGCTATAGGTTCACTCCTGTTGATCGGACCGCTCGGCGGCATGGTCTCAATTCGCCTGGCACTGAAAGTAGAACCCCTGACAGCATTGGGAATGTAAAACAAGTTGCAAATTATCGGTTGAAGGATAAGATCATGAAGAAGACAATATTAGAAACAAAAAATGTCACCAAGATTTACGACAGCGGCAGCTTAGTCGTACGAGCGGTAGACGAGGTATCGATCAATGTATCAGCGGGAGAATTCATCGGTTTGGTTGGCCCCAGCGGCTCAGGAAAGACCACAATGTTGGCCATGTTGGCAGGTTTGTTGAACGCCACAGAAGGCAATTTGGTCATCGATGGGCTGGATATTACACAAATGAATGATGTCCAACGTACTCGTTTCCGCCGAGAAAAGGTTGGCTTCACCTTCCAGGCCAATAACCTGGTGCCCTACCTGACCGCTCTTGAAAACGTAGAGCTGATGCTCAAATTGAATAAAAAGAATGGTCGACAGGGGCGCCAGCGGGCAAAAGAGCTGCTTGAACGTCTGGGCCTAGATGATCGTTTGAACAATTTGCCCTCTCAACTTTCGGGTGGGCAGCAGCAACGTGTGGCCATCGCCCGGGCGCTGATCCATGACCCGAGCGTGGTACTGGCCGACGAGCCCACCGCCAGCCTGGACACCGAACGCGCCAACCAGGTTGTGGGCATCTTCGCCGATCTGATCCACGAGCAGGACAAAGCTGGCATTATGGTTACCCACGACCTGCGCATGTGCAAATACGTTGACAAGGTTATTCAAATGGTCGACGGTAAAGTAGCTCGTATCATCACAGATCGTGAGGCAATCAATACACTGGCCGGTACCAGCCAATTCGACGTGATTGATGAGCCAGTCGCTGTTGCAGAGCCGATTGGCAACCCCATCTTCATCCCAAATATGTTGGATATTGCCAGAGTTTCCGCGGGCGCGGATTAAATTACTCATGTTACGTAGTTCGCATCCTGAGTGATCCCACAGGGATTGTATCGAAGGGTGCGAACAGGAGGAAATTGACCCTTCGATACAGCCTTCGTTTTACTCCGGCTTACTCAGGTGCAATTCCCTTCTCGTGAGCCCCATTGCGAAACAGTCAGCAAATTAAACATATAACCAAAAAAGAAGGTGGCTAAACTCTGATGCCACCTTCTTTTCGATTTTGAAGGATAATAATTTAAGCCATCAACTTTGATTCCGCGAGCTTACATAATCTCTCAAACCCCATAGATGCGTGTCTGATATCCCTTTCCTTGTCGTTTGAGCCAATCGATAATATCTGCATCCAACCGAATAGTGATCGACTGCTTTGGTGCAGGCTTCACCAATTTTGCACTTTAAAAAAATTCGTCATCCAAAGGTGGAAAATCAGAATAATCGATCTCGTCATCTGACATTTTTGCTAACAGATCCCTATCCTTTTGCCACTTAGCCGAGTTCATCTTTAAATTTTCTGCACTCATTTCTATTCGCCTTTCGGGCTGACAGTATCTTATCAGAAATTACAGAAGTTCCACTTTTTGAAAAAGTCGAATTTCTTTTTAGAACAAAAGGAGTTCTTCTACTATCGGAATTGCCGCTTTTACCGCCCGGGCACGATGGCTAAGCTCATTCTTTTCAGCCATGCTCAATTCGGCCATTGTTTTGCCGAAAGCATCGATAAAAAATATCGGGTCATAGCCAAAGCCATGCTCGCCGCGTTCTTCAGGGATGATCTCTCCGGGGCAGGTGCCTTCGGCAAAGCGGGTATCCCCACCAGAGGTCGCCAGGGCAACCACACAGTGGAATCGCGCCGGCCAGGGACGCGGCATCCCGATCAAATTCTTGAGCAAATAAGCGCGTCGGTCTGCATCTGTGGCGCCTGGCTGGGGCGAGTATCGGGCCGAAAACAGTCCCGGCGCACCATTCAGAGCATCGACCTCCAGGCCCGAATCATCTGCCAGGGTAATCAGCCCGGATTCCCGAGCATAAGCTTGCGCCTTGAGTGCGGCATTCTCCGCATAAGTTTTACCAACCTCTTCAACAGGAATATCAATATTGATATCGGAAAGTGAAATCAAATCAATATCCAAGCCGGCTAAAAGTGCCTGGATTTCGACAACTTTTCCTTTGTTTTTGGTCCCTATGAGCAGTTTTGGCATCTTGATCTCCTGGAATTCTTAAATGCCAGGAGCATACCATATCCTATGCTATAATGGCTGCCTATCTTTTTATTGCAGGTATGCACATGAACAACACAGCGAAAGTTTTAATTCTCGAAGTTGGTTTTATTGCCCACGAGGAAGTTGGTTACAGTCGTGAATTTGACTTCGAGTTTCAGCACCTTAAATTCGATCAGGACCTAGAGGTCGAGAACCTTTCCGGCACGATTACCGCCTCTCGCAACAGCGATGGCGTTTTGACAGTTGGTAACTTTCGGGCAATAACCAGCGCAACCTGTGGACGCTGTCTCGACCCAACCCAACAGCTCCTCAATACCGAGTTCTCCGAACAGTTCACTCTCCCCAATCATGCCGACAAAGACACGGAACTGATGTTACCGCACAATGGCAAAATTGATTTTGGACCCATTTTGCGAGAATACTTTCTCCTGGATGTTCCTATCAACCCACTCTGTCGCGAAGATTGCCAGGGATTGTGCACGGAATGTGGCATCAATCGTAATGAGGAAAGCTGCGATTGTGAAATCGATGAAATCAATCCGCAGTTTTCAGCGCTTAAAACATTGCTAGATAACGAAACATAAATTTTTGCAGCAGCGAACTTGACAAAGGTAATCGCTCATTATAAACTGGGAAAACCTATGATCCGCTACAATTCTTCCCAATCGAAGGTTATCTTGTCCACAATGATGGAAATGATGTGCCGCGCCAACTCACAGGCAGCCTTTGGTTTGAGAACGGCGGATTAGTTTCGCATCTTGACAGAGATTTCATGGGCTGCCCCAACGGCAGCCCTTTTTATTGTCATGTATACACCTTAATTGCATTTCCTGTCCACGAAGGACACGAAGATCACGAAAATTTTCTTTGTGCACTTGGTGTCCTTCGTGGATGATTGTTTAGGAGGCCAAAAATGTCAGAAAACATCTTAGTCGCCATCGCCTGGCCATACGCCAATGCTCAGATACATGTCGGCAATGTCACCGGCTCGCACCTACCAGGAGATATCGTGGCTCGCTACCACCGCTTACGGGGCAACCGCGTCCTGATGGTCAGCGGCACAGACTCGCACGGCACCCCTGTGACTCTGCGCGCCGACACCGAAGGAAAACCAGTCGAGGAGGTCTACAAACGCTTCCATGATGGTTTTCTTGAATTATTCCACGGGTTGGGAATTACTTATGATCTTTTTACTACTACCCACACCGAAAACCATTTCAAGGTTGCTCAATGCATCTTTCTGGCACTCAAGCAAAACGGTTTCCTTTACGCTGAAATTCGGCCGCAATGGTATTCTCCCTCCGACAACCGCTTCCTCCCCGATCGCTACGTTGAAGGAACCTGCTACATTTGTGGTGCCGATGATGCCCGCTCAGATCAATGTGATAACTGCGGCAATGTGCTTGAACCCGAGAAATTGATCAACCCTCACGCCAAAGCCGGGGGCGCATTAGAGCTGCGCGAGACGGAACACTTTTATCTCGACCTCTCTAAGCTCGAGCCGGATGTAGCCGATTTCCTTCGGGAACGGCAGCATTATATGCGCGATACCGTAATTGGTGAGTCGCTGCGCAAAATCGAGACTGAGGGGTTAAAACCACGCCCGATAACCCGTGATCTAGATTGGGGCATCCCAGTTCCCGTAGAAGGCTGGGACGGCAAGTGTCTTTATGTCTGGTTCGAGGCCGTAATTGGATATCTTTCCGCGGCTATTGAATGGGCCCTGGTCAACGACAGGCAAAAAGGCTGGGAAGATTGGTGGACCAACCCTGAAGCAAAGGCTTTTCACTTCATCGGCAAGGACAACATCTTTTTCCATACAGCGTTATGGCCCGCGGAACTGATGGGCGCTGGTGAAGAATTTGTACAAATCTTCGCTGAGGAAGATGGCAAAAAGCTTACCCTTCCCTACGATGTCCCCGCCAACCAGTTCATGAACCTGGAGAAAAAGAAGATCAGCGGCAGTAAAAATTGGGCTGTCTGGGGTCGCGATGCGCTGACGCGTTACGACCCGGACGCGCTGCGCTATTATCTGACCATCAATATGCCCGAAAATCGGGACACCGACTGGGATTGGGATGAGTTCATTGCCCGCAACAATAATGAATTAGTCGCCACCTGGGGCAACCTGGCCAACCGCGTGCTATCTTTCACATACAAGAATTGGGAGGGCACGCTGCCCAATCCTGGCGAATTGCGTGAAGCAGACAAAGAAATTTTGGGAAAAATCGAAGCAGGTTTCGAAAGCGTCGGCGATCTACTGGGCAAGGTCAAATTACGGGCAGCTCTCAGTGAGACGATGCGACTGGCGCAAGAGGTCAACAAATACCTTGATACCGCCGCGCCCTGGTTCGAGATCAAAAGCGACAAGGACGCCGCCGCAACAACGGTTTATATCGCGTTGAAGGCGATAGATTCCTTGAAGGTTCTTTTCGCCCCCTTCTTGCCATTCACCAGCGAGCAATTACACAAAACTTTCGGCTATACGGAGCCTCTATTTGGCGAGCAAGTGACCGAAAAACAAACTGACGACCTTGGTGAGCATACTGTGCTGCGGTACTTACCCGCCAAAGCCAGCGGCCGGTGGGAACCGAGCCAGCTTGAAGCAGGCAAGAATTTACAAAAACCGAAACCTTTGTTTAAAAAGTTGGAACCCAGTCTAGCAGAGGAAGAACGCGCCAGATTAGGATAAGGAAAAGGATGGGACGCAAACTCGAAAGTGCGTCCCATTTTATTTCACCGTTCGCGCGGGGCGCGTGTCCCCTAAAAGGGCAGCCATCCCGCGCAATTACAAATTAGGGGGCGTTATTATTATAGAACCAGTTGAACGCGTAATACCCTGATGAGGGACTTTCCAGCCTAATCGCAATTTTATATTGACCATCCAAAAAGTCAGGTATGGCATAGGTAGAATCATCCAGATTGCCATTCGCATCAGTATGCACCGTCTGCACTATCATGCCGGCAACCCCTTTGGTACCCATATAATTTACACGTGCCAAGAAGGTGTCGTTAGGTGGGAAATTACTGGTTGCAATGGTCACATTAATATCTTTTTGCACCGCGGCAACGGAAAAGGTGGGAATTCCTGAATAACCCGTGCTGGGTGTTGTCGTTGATGACGAACCACCCACATTGGCATCGCTATTATAGAACCAGTTATAAGCAAAATAACCGGAAGACTGGCCGACTATGCGAATGGAAATTTGCGAAAGGTTGTATAAGGCTGCGGGAATGTTATATTGAGCGGTAATCTTCCCCCCCGTCCCTGAAAATGTGGTCGCCACTACATAACCACCAACTCCCTGGGTCCCCATCACTCCCATCGTAACGGTATAGTTTTCCCCAGCCGGGAGATTATCGGTTTGAATCTCCACATAGGCATTGCGGTCAACTGCTGTGATGACGAATGTGGGATAAACGACTGTTGTCCCAGAATTTGCTGGAGCAGCGAGTACGCTAACTCCTGGCAGCGTCAGTAGGATAACTGCCAGAACGATTGCCGATATAACTTTCATCTTGCACCTCCTCAGTATGCACGACCAATCGGTTTGTCTGTTTACCTATTCAATTGTTATTCTAAATATGTATAGCATACATATGAATATGCGCAATTGCAAGAGGACTTTTTTCTCATGTGCAAGCAGTCCCCGTTAAAAATCACACCAGGGGGATAGTCGGCGAATCACCACCACGCACAAGATACCAAAGGCCTTTTTCAGGCATAAAAAGCAAATGATGAGCACGATTGCCAGGGGTCATGACTAATACATGAAAACCGTCATCCCCCTTCCATTGGCGACCGATAGAATCAACACGATACGTTCGGCGCTGCCAAACAAAACTAAGCGGGCTAATATTTCCATCGGCTTCAAAGCGAGCGGTAACGTCAATCGGGTCCATGGTTTACTCTTTTAGATAATCAACCAGAAGCTGCAAGGCAGCTTGCGCAGATTCTTCTTTATTAGATCGGCGATCTCCCTTCCAGATATATTGTTTCGCTTGATCTTGTCCGGGAACACTCAGGCCAACCCAGGTCAGACCGACAGGTTTATCTTCGGTGCTCCCCCCTGGACCAGCAATCCCTGTTACGGACAGGCCCACATCCGCAGCCAAAGATCTGCGAATGCCGATGGCCATTTGTAAAGCTACCTGTTCGCTTACCGCGCCAAATTTTTCAAGGGTATCCCATTCCACACCTAACAAGCGGACTTTGGCATTATATGCATAGGCTGTCACACTGCCGACATAATAAGTAGATGAACCAGGGATATTGGTAATCCGGTCCCCGATCAGGCCGCCTGTGCAAGATTCGGCCACAGCTAGCCGCCAGCCCCGATTACGCAAAAATTCTCCGATGATCGTTTCAAGGTTTGCGTCAGTCATAGGCTAATTATACATGACTGGAAGAATGTGCCCATCCAATTGGGCTAATTCTTTGAGAAAAATCTACCATTCGGGCGATCAACGCCTAAAAATCGCCGCAATTGGGATTGAATTGGACGGTGACGCTTTACCATGATCAAGGTCTTTGAGCATTCTCGGGCCAGACGTTGGGGAATAGTACCAACAAGTCGCTGCTCCAAAAGGCCCTCCTCCGGGGCGTGCACGATCACCAAATCGTGAGCCTCTGCCGCTTCCAGAATGGCCACATATTCGTTCTCCGCAGTTTCAATTGTAATGTGAGCATCGACACGGTGCTCTTCAGCCAGTTTGCGCAAATTATAGAATTGACGTCGTTTGGTCATCTCGCCAACTTCCGGCGATACAACCTGCAAAAGAGTAATTGTTGACGAAAGATCATGAAAGTTTTCGTAATCATGAGCCTGAATGCGAGCCATTTTAAGCGCTAAAGGGGCGTGATAATCCCCGCGCGTGGCTACTAATATTTTGCGAGGGGCTTCCCTTTTGCGGAAGCGCACAAAAGCCAAATCGCAAGGGGGATTGATGCCAATCAAGTCGATGATCGGATTCGAGGGCACATTATCTTTGTAAGAGTAACCTGGCCAGCCCATCAAAATCAAGTTGACATCCTGTTCTTCAACTGTCATCTGGATGACCTGGCCAACATTGCGCCCAAAACGAAGCAAGGTATGTACGGGCACATCCATCCCTGAGGCGCCGTTTTTCACTTCCCTGGTCAACTTATGACCCGTGGCAAGATACGCTTGTCCCTCGAACAGAGATAATTGAGTGGGCACTTGAACAACGTGCAGCGCCAGCAACTCGCCATTTTGATCCGCTGCAATAATTCCACCTAAGAAACCCAACATGCGGGCTTGGTTTGGGTTGTTGATCGGCACCATCAAAGAAAACTCTCGCGTAGTCAGCGTTTGCTCAGAATGTACTGTAACGGGAGCTTCTGGCTGGGTGCTGCGGCGGGTGTATGCTAAATAAATTGCGCTGCCAACGACAATCCATCCAATGCTGACAAACCAGGCTAGCGGCTGAAATGCAAATTGATAAAAAGCCAACGCCAGATTCAGGATAATTCCCGATGCCGGCAGCCAAGGAAATAAGGGGGTTTTGAATCCCCGCTCAAGGGCCGGATTATTGTAACGCAAAACAATCAGCGCCCCATTCACTAAGGCAAAAGACAACAAGAATAAAACACTTGCGGCTGAACCCACCACTTCAATAGGAAGTATGACCGCCATGCTGACAAAAATCAAACCGGTCACAAGAACCGCAATGTGCGGCGTTCGTCTGCGAGGGTGTATTGTGGCCAATTTTCGGGGCAACATGGCTTCACGTCCCATGGAAAATGCAACCCGAGAAGAGGCCATCACGGTAGCATTAAGGGCAGACATCGTCGATAGCAAGCCCCCAAAAACGATGATCAACACGCCGATCGCCGGCATAAAATTCTCTGCGGCGCGCACAATGCCGGTTTCCTTGAAAATCCCCAATATTTCCCAAGTCGTGTTGATCGCCGGATCGCCTGGGTCTAAGATCTTCGCATCTGGCAGACTTAGTTCAGCAGGCAATTTGCCAAAAATATCGCCAAAGGCAGTTGGGTCCACAGCCCCAAGACTGACTAAAACAATCAACAAGTAAATAACAACCGCAATCGACAAGGAAATAAAAGTCGCCCTGGGAATAGTACGCTTAGGATCTTTGATCTCTTCACTGACGGTAGCGATTAGGTCATACCCTTCAAAAGCGATAAAGGTCAGCCCCATAGTGACAATCACTCCTCCAAAACCCTTGGGCAAAAATGGGGTAAAGTTCGCAACAAATAAAGTCGGTTCACGAAAAATGGCTGCCACGCCAAACGCTGCAAATAGCCCTAATACAATGATCTTGGCCATGGTGATGATGTTTTCTGCTTTTCCAGTGACATCTGCACCAATGGAGTTCAGCGAGATAAAAAATGCACTGATCACAAGTGTTACCAGCGCTATCGCCCCTTTTTGACTCAAAACATCAATCAGAAACTCAGAAATTGAGGGCGCATAACTGTGCAGCAATTCCATGAAATAGCCACCAAAGCCAACGGCATAAAGGGAACAAGCTACTGAATAAGCAAACCACAACATCCAACCGGAGATGAAACCCACTAAACCTGGAAAAGCATGCTTCGTAAATGCATAGCCCCCGCCGGCTTCGGGAATCGCTGAGGCCAATTCTGCATAGGTGAACGCCGTGATTAAGGTAACAAGACCGTTGAGTGCAAATGCCAGCAAAGCCCCCGGGCCAGCCTCCCCCGCCGCAATCCCTGTGAGAACAAAAATACCAGCCCCGATCATCGCTCCCACGCCGATCATGGTGGCATCGAATAAGCTCAATGTACGCGCCAATGTGACTTGCTCTGCCTGTGTCACTACATGGCCTCGCTTTCTTTATCTCAAGGTAGATCTTTGAAATGAATTATTCAATAACCATAGGTAAATCGAAAAACCATTAGGATGCCAGGAAACCCTGAAATGTTTTACCTTTCTAGCCACCCGACATTCTTATTCCTTATAAACATTCTGGGCTGACTTTCGTTATAGGTTTAGAATACCGACAATAAAATTAATCCATTTGCTGGCGTACGCGACGAATAAACGAAGGCGAATTCAATCCGCGCTCTAAAAGATAAGTGACGTAATAGCTGATGATGGCTTCTATTTCGGCGTTGAATTGAGAAGAAAGATTGGCCTTGGCGGCATCTTGATAGCTGCTGCGCTGAAAATGCCGTAGAAATCTTAACGCATCCATGGAAATAGGGCGCGCTTCAGATGCTTCTAAGCCACATGAAGGGCAGAGCGCCCCTCCCTTGGAGGCAGAAAAATACTGATTTTGAGCTTGAATCGGCTCTTCACAGGCTACACACGTAAACAGTTGAGGACGAAACCCAACATGATCCAGTAAGCGAATTTCGTAATAATGGACAGCAACTTCAGGTACATCCCCGCGGTTAAACCGCCGCAGTGTATTCTTGATCAAACGGTAAAGCCCGGGATTTTCTTCTTCATCGAATGTAAAACGATCCAACAACTCAACAATATAAGAAGCATATCCTAACAAAACAAGACTATCGCGTAAATTATTAAAAGTATCGACGGCTTCAACCTGAGTAAGCACAAACAGGCTGCGTCCCTGGGCCAATAATATACTTGAACAGGTAAAGGGTTCCAAATGACCGGCTTTTCGAGAGCGTGGCTTTCGCACTCCTTTTGCTATTGACTGCACTTTCCCCATTTCGCGCGTATAAATAGTCAAATGGCGGTCAGCTTCCCCCCAATCGCGATGCGACAAAACGATCCCTTCAACTCGAAATGAGCGCGGCCTGGCAGCCATATACTATTGAATTATCTCCTGTCAGCGCACATATATTGGATTGCTGTAAATCCACCCCCGGCGCTTTCTTCTATACTTTATATGTACTTCGACTCGATAAACACCTGGTTCTGTGGTGGTATGTGTAAGAGCTTCGCGATCCTGCCACTTTTCTATAATCTCACCATCTCTAAGTAAAGTGCATTCCATGCGCATGGGAAGCTTTATTTGCAGGGTAACCCCATTTTCCGCTTTGATTTCATCACCCATAGTGGCAGTTTGGTGCAATCCTTGCGCACTAAAGCGGAAGCCTTTTGTTGAAGCAGGCAGATCGTAGCCCACAAATGCGTGTCCCTTGCGTAATGCATCGATCACGAGACGAGAGTCGGCAATATCATCTCCTGAAAAAGGTTCTGGCGTAAGGATATGTGTATTCACGGCTCGGAAATGGAATTCATAAGGAAAGAGCACCCGAGTTATTGGGCCAAGGCTCCCTGTCATAGCATGCGCATCGGATCCGCCTACAGCCACAACTTTCTGGCCCTTTTCTAAAAGGTCATCCCAAATTTTGATGGTTCCTTCAAAGGGGCCATAGGCAATATCTGGTGGATTGAAAGCATAATGGATAGCCTGCATTTTCCCTGAAAGCAGCGATTTGAATTCTGACATGGCGTTCCATAACTCAATGCCAGTAAACCCCTTTATATCCCAACTTTCCCAAGAAAGGTCCTCCTGGTTGAATGCGGGCGCTTCGGGGTCAATTGGATGGGCCAGAAATGATATTCCGCCAGCCTTTTTGACACCATCGATTAGACGTTGAGGATCCTTGGCTAGAGATGCCATCTCCCGCTCAGCGCCAAATATCAGCATGTGGTTTTTTTGTGGTTGACGAGTTTGATCATGAACTTCCTCCCCCACCAACATCAAAACCCGCTGGTCATCTTCTCCATGATACCCCTGTATGCCATCAACCCAAACATTATGATCCGTAACAATGACAACATCCAGGCCGGCCTGAATGGCCGCTTGGGCAATTTCCGAGTGTGTGCCAGTGCCATCTGAGTATGGCGTGTGCATGTGTAGATTGACGACGTATTCGTGCATGGGAAAAGCTTTGCTGGTTGGTTAGATAGTTAGTTTGTCTGTTGGTTGGTTTGTTGAGTGGGTAGGTGATAGGTTGGCGAATTGACTATCTGTATATGGAACGGTATAATCCAGCCCTGCTAGAAGGGATTTGCTTGTTCTCCCTTCACAATTTCAACAGGAGGTTTTGTTGTGGAAGCATATTTAAATGTGGCTCTGATTATAACGTCAATTGCACTGATTGCCAGTGTAATCCTGCAAAGCAAGGGCGCAGGATTAGGCGGGCTGACCGGTGGTGATACTGGTGGTATCTTCACAGCCCGACGTGGCGTAGAAAAATTACTTTTCCGTGTAACAATCGGTTTAAGTTTTCTGTTCTTCTTTTTAGCAATCCTGACCGTTCTTATCACAGGGTAGAATACGCAAATAGGGCGCAACCCTCCAAGGTCAGCAAAACCTGGGTGCGCCCTATTTTCTTGCCTTTTTCAGTAAGCGAAAATGAAGCGACTACGTTGGCAAATCCTGATCGTTATTCTGGCGCTGATTGCTATCGGTTTGTTATTAGCTGGCCAGCAACCCGTCGAAGTTGTCCCCATCGCTCCTGAACCGGTGACTGGGGGTAGTTACACCGAAGGCCTGATCGGCCAGTTTTCGCGGCTCAATCCATTGCTAGCTTACTATAACCCGGCTGACCGCGACGTAAATCGCTTGCTATTTAGCAGCCTGGTTCGCTTTGATGATCGCGGCCTGCCACAAACCGAACTGGCCGAATCATTAGGAATCTCTAGGGATGGCACGGTCTACAATGTCTCATTGCGAAAAAATGCGCTCTGGCATGACGGCACCCCCGTAACCAGCGCCGATGTTGATTTCAGCATTGAAATTCTAAAGAATCCTGCCCTGCCGTTTCCAGAAGATTTGCGGGCTTTTTGGACTGAAATCGATGTGGTCATCCTGGATGACTACACCATTCAATTCCGACTCCCTGAACCTTTCGCTCCATTTTTGGATTATCTAGCATTTGGAATTTTGCCCGCTCACAAATTGCAAGGGCAGACTCCTGAGGGGCTTATCAATGATCCCTTCAACTTGAATCCTGTGGGTAGTGGACCGTACCGCTTTGAGCAATTGATTGTCGAGGATGGTCAAATTAGCGGGGTCGCCCTGGCAGCATTCGATGATTATTTCGAAGATCGCCCTTTCATCGATCAGGTAATCTTCCGTTATTACAACGATCCGGTAACGGCAATGACCGCCTATCAAGATGGGGAAATCCAAGGAATCAGTCAAGTCACAACAGAGATCTTGCCGCAGGCACTGAAAGAACAGGAGCTAAATCTTTATACAGGTAGGCTGCCGGAACTTTCTTTGATCTTGTTGAACCTGGATAATCAGCAAACGCCATTTTTCCAAGAAGTTGCGCTGCGAAACGCTTTACTGATGGGTATCAATCGCCAGTGGATTGCTGACCATTTATTCGACAGTCAGGTTACACTTGCAGATGGGCCCATTTTCCCCAACACATGGGCATATTATGAAGGTATTTCACGCATTGATTTCAATCCTGACCAAGCGGTAAATTTGCTTCGAGAAGCCGGCTACACCATCCCTGCAGAGGGAGGCAGCACGCGCGCCAACGAAGATGGGGTCTTTTTATCCTTTACTCTGCTGCACCCCAATAGTGATACTAACACTGCTCTGGCCGAATTCATCCGACAGGATTGGGCAGCGTTAGGTATCGATGTTCAACTTCAAGCAGTCAGCTATGATGAGCTGATCAACAATCATCTCGAAACCCGCAATTATCAGGCTGCTCTGGTAGATTTGAACTTATCACGCTCACCCGACCCCGATCCTTATCCATTTTGGCATCAAACACAAATTACCGGTGGGCAAAATTATTCCAAATGGGATGATCGCCAGGCCAGTGAATACCTTGAACAGGCCCGTATTTTGGTCGACCCCGAAGAGCGAACCCGTTTATACCGCAACTTCCAAGTTCGTTTTGCCGGAGAATTGCCGGCCTTACCACTTTTCTATCCTATGTATACTTATGGTGTCGATGCCGAAGTCAAGGGTGTACGCATAGGCCCACTCTTCGACACTCCAGAACGCTACTCAACAGTCACAGATTGGTTCTTATATGCTGAGCGAAGCGGACCCCTCGAACCAGCACCTAACCCTTAATAATAAAATCGACCCCGGTAACGAAAGATCCGGGGTCGATTTTATTTTCGTACTTTTGTAATTATTCGCTAAAAAGCGCGTCTTCCAATTCCAACAATCCTTTTTCCAACACATCCAAATCTGATTGAGCCACAAAAGGATCTTCTTCAAGTTCATCTAATACCAATTCCAGGCGTTGCTCCATGGATGTGGCAATCTCTTTTTGGTTTTCAGGCAACAATTCCCCAATCGATTTCAGCGAATCAGCTGTTCTGGTCAAAACCACCCGGGCACGGGCGGCATCATCTCCAACCAGGGCTAATTGTGCATTGGCGACATCCAGTCGTGCATCCAGGACAGCAATTTGCAAAAGATAGCCATCTTGCACGGCCAGGAGATCTTCATTATCAACTGCCAGCGGAGTTAGCGTGGCAACCTGATTCTCGAGTTCTGCAATTTGATTCTCGTATTCAGTGAGGCTGACTGCCATCTGATCTTGCACAGCAGCCAACTCACTATTGGCCTGATTCAACTGGCTCTGATATTTTTCTATCTCGGGGCGATAGAGCACAAAAACCGCTACCAGGAATCCAATCCCAAAAATGATCAAAATACTCAAAGTCCAACGAATTAAATTGCGAAAAAAGCGCCTGACTCGGCCTGTCTTTTTTGGTTGTTCTGGTTCAGGTTCTGGCTCAGGAATTGGCTCCTGAGCAGGCGGGGTTGGTTCGACAACATCACCCGGCGATTTGATAGGATCAATATTCAAACTCGATGCTTCAGGTTCCAGAGCAGTTCCTTCAGGAGGTGTAATTCCATTTTCAACTTCAGTCATATTTCTCTCCAATCATTCCATGCCATTTCAAACAGCATTTTACCGCAAGCTAACATTTATGGCTCTTCTGATTCAAAGATGGTATTTAGGATTTCTCGCAAACCATCCATGAAGCTTTCAAAGCGATTAGCTTCACCACGAATCGATTCTATCTCCTGGATTAGCGCATCCGCGACATGTACAACTTCCGCAAATTCTTGCTCCAATTGATCTACCTGTCCCGCCATATCTTCAAGGTTTGTCACTACGGACTGCAATTCGTCCATTTCCGCATCGAGCTCATCAATTTGAGTTTCAATGTTAACGATCTGTTGTTCCAAGATAGCGAATTGAGATGCGTGTGCATAACGCAAGCCGCCATTGATCCCGGCGAATATCGCCAACATCAATGCCAATGAAATAACGATGGCCACCACACTACATCCCAAAGAATACAAAACTGACTGACGGCGTGTTACTGAAGTTCCAACATTTGGTGGTGCTTCAGCTTCGGGAAGGGGGGATTCGCCCTCGGGGAGATGATCCTCTTCAGGCAAATCAGAATCAACTTCATCTTCCATTTCGTCAGATTCTTTATCAGCAGAATCCTGCTCGAGGACAGTTTCAACCTCTTTTACAGAATCCACTACCTCTTCCAGATCATCTTCAATGGCTACAAGGGGCGCTAATCGCTCAAATAAAGCTGGTCCAATGCCACTTACATTCTGCAATTCTTCCACAAGCGCATAAGGACGACTGGCAATAATGCGTTCAGCCAACGAATTTCCAACTCCCGGCAAATCACACAGTTCTTCGAGGCTCGCTGTGTTCACATTTAAAACTTCACTCATGATGGGCTTCCTTTCACTAAATCAATCTTTAGTATAGCCGAAATTTGGGGCGTATGAAGCAGCATATTAAGAATTCAACAAAACGCGCAGCAAGCCAGGCCTGACCACCTGGCTTGCTACAAGGAGAATTGAATATGATCCGCTCACTAGGTATCTGGGCCAGCGGACAAAGCCATCTACAACTTAATTGCTTTTTACTTTGATGGATTTGGGGCGTTCCTCTTCCACCTTTGGAATGAGCAGGTTTAAAATGCCGTCTTTGAGGGAAGCATCTGCCTCTGCAGCAACCAATTTGGAGGAGAAGCGCAATCGACGATGGAAGCTGCCAACAGGGCGCTCGCGGCGCAGGTAGTTCTCATTCTCGTCTTCAACATCTTCGAAAGAGCCGGTAATATCGACAACATTCTCGAGGATTTCGATGTTCAGGTCATCCGCGGAAAGACCGGGAAGGGCAGCCACAATTTCATAGGCATCCTGTTCATCTTTGACATCCACGGGGACGTGGACATCGCTGTTGATACCAATATTGCGGGCCAGACGATCACCAGCATAGTAGCGGCGCATTTGAGCTCGACGTCGGGAGGGCATATATAAAGTCATCATTTGTTTACTCCTATAATCCATTAGGTTTGTTGATTTTTCTAATGGCTATAATCATACAAGCCTTTTGTTAGAGACTTGAATATAAGATATTAGAAGACCACAAACGATGTGTTAGTTTTTTATATGCACTCATGCGCGTTGTTCTGCGCCTAGCAAGCATTTTTTAGAATTTAGCGCCTAAGTGGTTCATTTCATAAAGTTATTATATTAGACCTCTTGCATAAGTACTCGCATTTAGACAAATGAACGAAGCCTGATCTGAGATCAGGTTGAAAAAATG
>CAZVPR010000003.1:0-127632 GCA_964629085.1 uncultured Anaerolineales bacterium | reverse complement strand
GGCTTATTCTACCCCCATATCTAGGGGTCGCCACGGAAGTTCCCAAAGAACCATTTTGCCAAACTGACATTATACCATCGGGCCTATTTACATCTGGATTTTTTTACGCTACACTCATTTTGTCATGTTTGTGTAGGTATACTCCACATGCAACAAATTGATATGATTTTTATCGGCATTGTGCCGACCGCCAGATCAACAGCCACACCCTTGGCTGCATTAGATTCTGATCTAAATCTCATCAAACTGGAATCCAGAGCCAGGGATGAAGTCGTAGCAGAACTCGCGCAAAAACCGAGTGCAGTCGTAGCAATTTGCGGTCCTCAGGGGCTTAATTTGGGCTTGATGCGTGACCCTCAGTTTCGTGGCTCTTTGAATCCAAGTCCGCGTCTGGGGGCCTGGAGCAACGTCAGGGTTGTGGAGTATCTGCTCTACAGCCATGGAATTCGCCTGCCGCTAACCCGGGATCGTGGAGATGATTGTCCAACCTGGATGAGAACGAGCTTTGATTTCTTTGCTCAGTTGAAAGAGTTTGGATACAAAACTTCTCCTCAAAGCGACGAGCCCCGCCAAACGTTGGAAGTCAATGCAAATGCCTGTTTCGCCGTTTTGCTGGATCGGCTGCCTTTTACAAAATCCAGTCTCGAGGGTCGTTTACAACGTCAATTGATGCTTTATGATAGAGGGCTGAACATCCCTGATCCAATGCGTGTATTCGAAGAGATTACCCGTTATCGTTTGATACAAGGAATCCTGGATTTGGAGGGACTGTATTCCCCACAAGAGTTGGATGCCCTGGTTGCCGCCTTTACGGCATGGCAAGCCATTAATCGCCCTCAAAATACTACACGCATTGGCAATTTTAAAGAGGGGCAAATCCTTCTGCCAGTTGAGGGGTTAAGAAAAGTGTACAAGTAAACAACCCAATATTAGGAGATGGTAATGGCCCCTCAAAAGACGAAGCTAATCCTCAACCCAAACGCAGACATGGGAAATGCCTGGCGCTTGGCAGCTGATTTACGGCATGTGGTCGATGAGTATGGGAACGCCGATTGGACAGGTACGGTCTATCCAACGCACGCAATTGAGTTAGCCAAGCAAGCGGCTTTGGATGGGTATGATTTAGTTGTGGCCGTAGGCGGCGATGGAACCGTCCACGAAGTGATCAATGGTGTCATGCAGGTGCCGCCAGAGAATCGGCCGCGGGTCGGGGTCATCCCTTTGGGATCAGGCAACGATTTTGCCCATGCGATAGGCATGAAAGACAACCATGTCGAGGCCCTGCGGCAAATTATGACCGGCACACCCAAAGCGATCGACCTGGCATTGATTGAAGACAACCTTGGCCGCAAAGAATATATGGACAACACCATCGGTATCGGGTTCGATGCGACCGTTACGATTCGCTCACATTCGCTGCCCCTTTTGCGCGGCTTCGCGATGTACTTAGTTGCCGTGCTGCAAACAATAATCCTCAACCATGATGCCGCTCATATGGAAATCGAGACGGACCAAGGCGACTGGGTTGAGGATATTCTGATGTTGGTCATATGCAACGGGCCGCGCGAGGGCGGCGGCTTTATGGTCGCTCCCGACGCGGTAAATTCAGATGGGATTCTTCACTTTGCGGCCATTAATAAAGTCAGCCGGGCGATGATGTTCCGTCTGGTACCTGAGGTAATGAAGGGCACCCATGGACGATTCGAACAAGTACGCATGGGAAGTCTCAAAAAATTGGCCTTGAAATCTGATCGCCCGCTATTTATCCATATCGACGGCGAAGTTTTTGCCGATTTTGGCAGCGATGTGAGAGAACTCATAATTGAGATACTGCCTGGAGCTCTTGAGGTAATTGCCTAAATCCGCTCACTTCCCTTATCGCTTTTATAAGGAAGTCGGAAACAATTTCCTGGTTTCTATATTAGGCACAGAAGCTTGAACAACTGAACGGGACAAAAAATCACGAATGGAGACGCATGGCGCGAAATCCACCAAAAATTTTGGGAATGTCAAGAAAGATCTAACAAACTGACAGTTTAAACCTGGGACGTTGATTTTCGCAGATTCACAAGATTTTTTTAGGATTTTTTCTGGTATTTCATCTCAATCTGAGATGCCAACGACACGCCTACGGCGATCAGCGCAAATCTGCGTCCAGACAAGAAACTGACGAGTAACGAGAGAAAGATCACAAAAGAAAATTCAAGTCATCGGTGCCATACAGAAATTCGTGATAAAAATATTCACGCTATTCTGGTTCCTTTATATCAAGCGTTTCCCAGCGCAAAAACATAAGTCATTTTAGGGAATCCACATGACACCCTCACCCCGACCCCTCTCCCACTGGGAGAGGGGTCGGGGTGAGGGAAATTTTTCCAGAAAATTCACCAGGAATTAGAGTAACAAGCTTACTTCCAATCTTCCGCTTTATAGGGGATAATTGATAGCATGCCTGATCTTGAACACTGCCTGCACGGCCAGGATCTCAGTCATCTGCGGATCGTAGCCGAGACCTGGGGACTGGAATTGGCAGCCCCGGATGTAAAAATGGCGCTGCCAGAATTGTCGCGTAAGCTTTTAAATGAACAGCGCATTGCTGAAGAGCTCGAAGTTCTCGATGAGGATGTTAAGGCTGCCTTAGAAGATCTATCGGAGAATAATGGCCGTTTACCCTGGAGTCAATTTGCCCGTAAGTTTGGCAAAGTACGCCAGATGGGCCCCGGACGGCGGGACAGAATTCAGCCCCATCAAAATCCGATATCGACCGCGGAAATTTTATGGTATCGAGCGCTCATTGGTCGCGCTTTTTTTGACTCTTCATCCGGCAGTGAGGAATTCTGTTATGTACCGGATGATTTGTTGCCGCTAATTCCCAGAAGAAAGACAGACTTTGATCAAAAAGTTTTAGGCAGGGCAGCAACGAGTGATGAGCGCACCCATGTTAACCATGCCGATGATGCCATTCTCGACCATGTTTGTACGCTTCTGGCCTCATTGCGGATTGATTTTCATGCGCCAAATTTGCCCGAAAGTTTACATTCCTTTTTGACAGCTTTACTCACGGATGCCAATTTGTTAGACGACAGAGGCCAGCCAAAGCTAGATGAGACCCGTAAGCATCTTGAAGCACCCCGTGGAAGGGCCCTTGGCCAACTTGCCCAGGCATGGCTGCATAGCGAGAAGATTAATGACCTGCATTTGGTGCCGCATTTGCACGCCGAGGGGGAATGGAAAAACGATCCTTTGGCTGCACGCCAGTTCATCATAAACCTGTTGGACCGATTGCCAGAAAAAACCTGGTGGAATCTTTCCGCCTTCATCGCGGATGTACGCCAGGCATATCCTGATTTTCAACGTCCGGCCGGGGATTATGATTCATGGTATTTGAAAGATATCCAATCAGGAGAATTTTTGCGCGGCTTCGAACATTGGCACGAAGTCGATGGTGCCTTGATCTGCTATTTGATCACAGGGCCCATGCATTGGTTAGGCATGATGGATTTAGCTACCTACGAAGAGGAGGCACCACCCCAGAAAGCAATTGCCTTCAGGTATTCAGGGTGGGCACCTGCTCTTTTGGCCGGTTCTATTCCCAAAGGTTTGCCCGCCGAATCCACTTCAGTTCATGTTCGCTCGGATGGCCGAGTTGGCGTCGATCATTTAGCTCCCCGATCGGTACGCTATCAAGTGGCTCGATTTTGCGATTGGGAAAAAGAGATTCAGCAAGAATATCGCTACCGTCTGACTCCCGAGTCCCTCGAACGCGCCCTTGACCAGGGTTTGCAAATCAACCATCTACTGACCCTTCTGAAAAAACATGCCGCGCCCGTACCGCCCAATATACTCACCGCTTTAAAGCGCTGGGAGAAACATGGCACAGAAATTCAAGTAGGTGAATTGGTTGTTCTACACCTTCGTTCACCACAAATTCTAGACTCTTTGCGAAAATCGAAAGCCGCACGATTTCTCGGGGATCCGCTGGGCCCCTCGGCTATCTCGATAAAACCAGGCGCAGAAGAAAAAGTTTTAGCAGCACTGCTTGAACTGGGTTACATGGGGAAAATAGAGTGAAACCATTTGAGCTCAGGGCTAGTGACCCCATCATTGATACGCTTACATTCCAAACGTATCGGTACACAAATAAACGAAAGGCCGAGCAATTTTTGCCCGCTGCAAACCAGCCCCAAACCATCCAGGTCAAAACTCGCTGGGGTGGAGTATTAAATGGAAAGCGCGGAGATTACCTGGTTTGGGAAATCAATGACCCCGAAGAGCGCTGGGTCGTAGACGAGGCAATCTTTTGGGAATCCTATTTGGAAATTGAAGCCGGGATTTTTGTAAAAAGTGCTACCGTCGATCTGGCACCCCTGATTGACGTTACGCGTGATCCAGACCGAGAAGTTATCATTTATTCTTTAGAAGGTCCCCTGAGAGTGCGCGCCGGAGATTTTTATCTGGCAATTGGGGTCAAAAAGGAAATTTGGCCCGCTCAAATTGAGCATATAAACCGTTGTATGAAACCCGTCGAGTGAATAAATTAAGAAAATGAGCAGCAACGTTCGTCGCTACTCATACTGTAAACGCAAGTTGCGAATAAGAAATACAGTTATCTGCCAGAGCGGAGCACAGTCGAAGGCATTTTAGGGCTTTTCGACTACGGTCTTGCCGCAAGCACGCCCGCCCGCAAGGCCGCAAAGCGTGGCGCAGCCTCCGCTCAACGATATTGTTTACTAAACGCAACTCATGTTCCTGTAAATAGAAACAGGCCACCTATCTAAGCAGGGTGACCTGTTTTCATGTAAAGTGGAAAATTTCTACATATCCAATGCAGCCAATTTGTCTAAGGCTTCACCAACTTTGCCGCCTGCTTGCCAATAATCAAACTTGGTAGTATTCAGATGTTCCACATAGCCGCCAACGTAGCGCATCTCTTCGACCATATGACTAACCAGGGTGCCATCATAATCGGTGTTGGTGACTTTGCCGTCCCAAAGAGCGACAAGGCGTACCCGATCTATGCCTTGGATCAACGATGAGTAAAGCGCCCAGCGGTTGTTACGTTCATAGGGGTTATCGCCCGCCTTTGGTTTGCCAACGTGATCAAGTTGGAAGTTTATGTTGACATCAGGGTGATTGCGGACATTATAGAAGCGCTCCACCCATTCATCACCAGCAAAGCTGACATTATTCTTGATATATTGTGGTTCGCTGAAAGGCAAGTGCACTTCAACCTTCATTTTCCTTTCGAGGCAGGCTTCGATAAAGATAATATCCCCACCACAAGCAGCACCAGCCGTCACAGCCAGGTCGTTTTCGTCGGTTTCATATTTTTCCAAAGCTGCATCCATGCGTTTGCGGGTTTCTTTCTCCATTTCCGGTGGGAAGCGCCGCTCGCTGCTGTTTTCCTTGTCAATTTTGTGACCGGAGAAGAGATAGACTCGTTCTTGAACTTCCTTCTTCTCTTCAACCACCTCATCTTCTGCCACAGGCTGCTCTTTACGGATGCGGCGAATTTCGTCTTTCAGCACCTGAACACCTGCATCAACAAATTCTGGGCGCAAACCCAAGGATGTAAGAATGCCCAATTGGTCGATAGACGATTGCAGGTAGAAGATGTTCTTGCGTGCCGCGGTCAGTGCTTTCTTGTACGCGCGCTTCACGAATTTGGGTTCGGGCGCCACCATGACCAGCAACTCAGCCAGAGATACGAGCGTCCAGTAGTCACTGCCCTCATCAAGCGCCAAATATTCCAGGCAGAGCTCCAAAGTTCCCTTTAAGTTCGGCAAAATTTCCCGAATTAACTGAACATCAGGATCATCACCCTCATCATATTGTTCTGCAAGATGATCGAGGATAATCGAGAGCGTTAGGGCATTTATGCCGGGATAATACTCATTCAAGTCATAATAAAAGCCCTTCAGATATGTCTGAACAGACTTCACCAGCCAATGAGAAGCATCGAAGGCTTCTTGCATGCGAGTCTTTTCATCGCTAATATTCATCCAGGCATCGGTCCACATATCTTTGTAGATCCGTCCCAGGTAAGCGATAGCCTCTGTGTCGCTAGGCTCTTCCTGGAGTAAGGTTTCTAGTTTGACGATGGCTTCGTCGACGCGCCCCAAGCGGTTGAGATGAAAGGCTTCCTGGCGACGAAATTCCATATTCTTGGAATTGAGTTCAATACCTTGGCGATATTGCTGTAAGGCCAGTTCGTGTCGATTCATGCCGCGCAATGCTTGACCAGCCTGATCAATAGCCTCTTCTTTGATAAGCGGGTTGCTGATCTCTTCTGTGAGCAGCATAATATCGCCGATGCGTTTCTGGCGTTGAGCAATGGTCACCCGCTGCCGCCATTCGTTGTATTCGCGCCAAAATCCAGTCGCCAACGGGGTGCGAAGTGTCTTTCTATCTGGTTCGTCCAGCCCTGTCAGCAGGTTGAAAACAGGGCTGTGAATGGCATCCTGATCGGATGCCCAAGTGTCGCGACAAACCCGGGAAATGGCTTGAATATCTTTTTCAATAAATTCAGGATCGGGCACACCATCATCATTGGTATGATATGGAATGGTGCGCACATTGAAGATATCAAATGGCATATAAGCCCGCCCAGATTGAATATGAACAACACCACGCTTGCGGAAAGCATGCCGAATTCCCAACTCATAGAAAACATTAGCATTGTCAATACTCAAGTCACAGATAGCCAGATCTGCTAGCAGCAATTCCTGGAACATATCCGTGAGAATATCACCGGTGGATGTCTCCTCGTCAGCTCGGAAAGGTTCAAAGCCAGCCTCTTCAAGTGCTGGTTTGATCAAGTCCTGATAAATAGCGTTGAAATCTATAACAGTTCCATCAAAGCCTTCTTTCCTACCAAACGGCATAACCACAAATGCATGCGGTTTGGCTTCGCGAGAATCCGTTTTTTGAGTTTCAGTTTTGACAGGCTCGATTACAACTTCAGCTTCTTCTAGTACTTCTTCAACTGTTTCGATGACAGTTCCTTTAGCCTCAGCGACGGCTTCCCTGACTGCCTCTTCAACAGCTGCCTTCACTGTCTCTTTTACGCCGCTCACTGCGCCTTCAATGGCTTCGTCTGCAACTTTACTTTTTCTGGACATGGGGGCCTCTTTCGCGTCTTCCTCTGCCGCAACCTTTGTTTCAGAATCGGAAGGGTCGAATAGTCTCTTTATTGCATCTCCAAAATTGCTCATCTTCGTACCTCAATGGATGTTGAGTACTAGACTGCTTCGTCATCCCAAATTTCGTCTACGAAATCTTCTTCATCTCCGAATTCATCGTCATCTTCTCCAAAATCCTCATCGACAAATTCGTCACTGAAATCCAGACTCTCATCTTCGCCGAAATCCTCGTCATCAAAATCGTCCTCTACCGCACTGGTAATAATAGACGATTCGGAAATGGCTGCATCAACTGCACGTTCAACTGTAACAGGTTCTGGGTCTGGGGTATAAAAATCTTCAGCTGCCGATGCGATTTCTTCCAGAGGTTCTGCTTTGATTGTGTCAAATGTATCAAAAGATTCTTCTGGCGGCAGATCCAATTCATCTTCATCGATAGCAGTCAATCCAGCAAACATATTTTTGAAAGAATCAGCAGTATCATCAATGGCTGTTTCCACTCGCTCAACCGCGGTTTCAACACCACCTTCTAGCAATTCATCGGCCTCAGTCATCAATTTTTGTTTGATTCGTTCCGTACCTTCTCGCCCCTCCTGGATGAAGTCCTCAATCATCTTGGCTTCATCTCCCTCGGCATCGGCCAGGGCTTTTCGCATAGCACCGACCCATTCCAAATTCTGATCAAAGAGAACCTTTTCAGTTTGTAAAGCTAGATTGGCAATATCTTCATCTGAGGGACCGGACGAACGGAGCGTCAGCCACCAATCGCGGATGATATTTAGTTCCAAGATTACCTGACTGTAATTTCCAACGCGCATATCCAAGCCACGCAATTCTTCCCAACCTACCAGAGCCGATGCTATGGCTGCTGTGAATGCAACCCAGACAGCCAAGTTACCACCCCAGGCCGCCAGAAAGGCTCCCACACCACCGAAAATAAGAATGGCCCATTGAATGCGCTTCCGGTCGCGTTGCATTTCCAGATTTCTCTTATTGTGCCAAACTAGCTGATGCTCAAGGCGATAGGTCAGGTATTCCTCACCTGTAAGGTCATTCAAACCAGGATCGCTGGTCTCATCTTCGGGGTTATAGTAAGGCGGGATGTCCCCAGTGTACTCCGTGAGCACTAATTCGCCACCGGCACCACGGAAGAGGTCTCTTTGAATTGCAGCGAGCCGGTCGCTAAGAATTTTATCTCGATTGGATTTGTTCTTATTGGCTACTCGATAGGTATAGATTTCTTTAAGAATCCCCTCGGCAGCTGCTCGATAAGAAAGATACTTCTGGCCCTGTTGAAATTTGTTTGAGAAAGCGGCCAAAATTGAAACTACGATCGGGGTCAGAATCAACAAAACCCTGAAAATGATGGCAACAATCGGTGACACCACATCACTATAGTTGTCCACCAAAATGGCAAATAAAACAGCCAAGATACCCAGTGCAGCCATATTGAAGCGCATGCGCATATATTGGTTTTGGATGTTAGATGAATTCTCATCCAGAATTGCGTATCGACGCCAGGCAGTTTCGAGCAATGAATTCCGCGAATTTAGTTCATTCATAGGTGACCTTCCTCAATGGTGGTTTGATATACCGAGGATCAAAAATCTAATTTGTCGTACAAGTTACGCAGCTCTGGGGGTTTCCTGTTGCTCGTAACTTCAGATATTATGTCATAGGCTTCGAATAAGCGCTTGCTCAGAACTAAACAGAGCTCAACCAATAATTCCGGATATCTTTTTACAAATGCAATGAAATCATCGTTTTTTATCCAGAGAGTTTTGGTTTCGGCCATTGCTGTTGCAGTTACCGAGTTTGGGGCGTCGTGAAATAATGACATCTCACCCAGACTGTCGTACGGTTCACACATCATGATCGAAACCGAGTCTGTCTGTTGTTGAATTTCTCTCTCAATAGCAACTTTACCGGCAAGCACGATATAAAGAACGCCTCCCGTTTCACCTTGACGAAATATAAATTCGCCTTGGGAGAAGGTTCGTTCTTCGCACGATTCAGCTAATATCATCAACTGTTCATCGCTTAGGTTTTTGAAAGAGGAAACATTACATAAATACTTTATTTTCTCATCATTCGAGATCATAGCGCTTCATCCTCCGTCATTCACTTTGGGAGCGCCGAGACTTTGCCTTTTTCCTCAGAGATTTGAAAAAGTCACGACCTGTAACCGTATCGAGTTCTTCGTCCACGCGGCTATCATCAACCACAATCTCCATATTCATAAGCCTGCGTTCGCGGTCTTTGACCTCTTGGGCATTATGGATTGCCGTTGCCGCATTCAAAGAGATACTCTCAATAATACGAATGTTATCATCGCTGAAACCATCAATCTGACTATTGACCATCTCAATGGTACCAACAACTTTTTTGCCATGACGGAAAGCAATACCCAAATAAGATTTTGGATTATATATATCCCATGATCGTTGTGTAGTCAGATTGTGTTTGTCATACTCTTCGATATTGGTAACCATCAGTGCGGTTTCTTGAGTAAACAGATGTGGGAAATAATCCTTTTTTGGATTGTAGGAGATTTTTTCTACAGTTTCGTCGTCGCTCATTACTTCAACATTGGTGACATAGAGTTCCAAATCTTTATCTTTGGCATCATAAAGGCAAATTTCGGCGGCATCAAAATCAACCACATTCCCGAGGGATTCAACAATATCACTAAGTGTGTCAGTTAGTTCGACGCTGGCACTGATTTTTTGGCTTATCTCATGAATTGTGCGTAATTCTGCCATGCGGGCTCGTAAAGCCAAAACCATGTCACTGAATACACGTGCCAGATGCCCGACTTCGTCTCCCAGCACAGTCACATCCGCGACATCATTTGGTGTGAATGGTTTTTCATCCTCGACTTCCTGGGCAACATATGCAAGCTTGTTAACGGGGCGAGCGATACCGCGGGCCAGGATCACTGCTAAGATTACGACGACCGCCGATAAAATGGCGCCTCCCACTGCGCTTTGTAGGGCTAGATTAATGATCGGTTCCATGAAAACATTTTCCGATAAGGAAACACCAACTATCCAATGAAGGTTCATCGTTGATTGATAACCAACAATATGATTATCGTTTTTAACCTCATCGTAGTATACAAGAATTCCAGAATCCACATCAACAATTTCTTCCAATTCAGATTTACCAATATATTGCAGTGATTGCTCCATGACGAAACGCTCTTCGACTTCACCCTGAACTTTTTGATCCAGTTCTTTCAAGCCTTTCAGTTGCCAATCTGGCCGATGTTCGGGAGCACTGACCACGATGCCATTAAAATCCACCAAAAAGACAGATGCATTTTTGCTTTTCTCATTGATCGAATTGATCATTTCGGTTACTGCTGTTCCTTTAAGCTTTATGGCTGCAACTCCAATAACCTGGTTATATTGGTTATATACCGGGGCAGTGAAATAGAACCCCAATTCTTTACTCACCCGGCCCACCAAAACATCAATATGTTGAAAACCTTCCCTGGCTCGGAGAAAATATTCGCGATCTTTAAAATTCTTACCCTCAACACTGGGCAAACCCTCCAATTGTCGGGAGACGAGAGTCAATCCGTCCGCATCCATGAGATATACGAACTCATAATATGGGTTGGATTCAAGCAATTGCTGAAACCGTTCTTCAGCGATCGCCTTTGTCTCAGCATCATCTGGATTTGCCAAAATATCTTTAACGGTTGCGTCATTGCTCATTTGCAAAGCAGCTACATTATTATCGTCAAAGAGTTGATCCAAGCGGCCTGCTACGCCAAAGGAGAGCAACTGCAATTCCTCATTCGCCATATCTTCCAAAAGATTCGATCCGACAAATAGTTGAAAAATTGAAATAAAGATTAGCGGCAATAGCGCCGCGAACAAAAAAGCTATGGTAATTTTTGTAGTTAGAGACCAGTTGTTGCCAATTCTTTTCTTTGGTTGCGAGCTGTTCATGCTGCTCTCCTTTTTCGTTTATGAGACACCCATAAACCATCCCGAACCGGAATGATGATACTAGATAAATCTGGATGGGTAGCAACCTGCCTGTTATAGGCTTGAATGCCTTGAATTTGGGCTGGTAATTCCATTAGGCTATGAAGAACCTCTCCCATACAAAATGCATTGTCTCCAAGTAGCAAACCATCATCGACAAGATGATCGAGACAATAGTCAAAAAGTTGTAATGCTAATTTTGAGTCTGAGCCAAAATATACATGTTTGATCACATCCTGTAAGATGAGATCAAATATACCCAAAGAGGGCATAATTTCCATGACATCGCCTACAATTATCTCAACTTGATGGTGATACCCGGCTTTCTCAATGAATTCCTCTGCAATTTGAGCCCGTTCTGGATCAATTTCGATGCTGATGATATGGCAATCCTCGGGCAAAGAACGCGCCAACCAAAGGGCTGAATAACCGATTGCTGTGCCAATATCTAATATTTTTCGAGGCGCAGGCTTGGATAATTGCGTTAAGATTTGAATTATGGCGCCTTCGAGTGGGCCAATAATGGGGATTTGCTCCAGAGCAGCTAAATCTTCCATCTCTCTTAGTACATCATCGAGGGGGAAATCAGCTGCGCGCAAATTGAGCATTTCTAATGCATAACTTGACAGAGGGTCACCCAGTATCTGAGGGACAATGGGTAAGGATACCTTGCCATTGTTTGAGTAATGAATTGAATCTGCGGTATTGTTTTTTTTCAACATTGAACGGCAACTATGACATGAGACGCTTGGCAATTTGCTTGAAGCTGGTAGTCAATGGGTCATCGGGATATTCCAAAACAAACAATTTCGCACTGGAGAGCGCCAACAGCTCATCAGAGTGAGGTAGTACCGCTACCACATCCCCTTTATAAGCTTCTTCAACTCGAGATTTCACCATCTCATCATTGAATAATTTCGGGGATTTGTTCACAATCAATACGATATCGGACACTTCCAGATTTCGGGCGAGTTTCACAGAAATACTCGTGCCCTGGTAATCTTGCTGATCCGGTCGCAAGATGATTCCCAATGTATTAGCAAATGCCATCGATAAAAGGATTTCATCGTTCAAGCCAGGATGTGTATCAATAATGAGTGCATCGAGTTCTAAAGCATCAACAAGCGTTTTGTAGCCATCATCAAGCAGGTTGACGTTATACCCATCGCGCAAAACTCGGGCAATATCACTGGCCTTTATGCTGGAGGGTACTAAAAAATAATTCCCCTTCGCTTTATCACCCAAAGTCGAAGTCACATCGATAGCCGCGTCTTCGATCTTGCCTTCCCCCCAAAGGTAGTTATTTAAAGTTTTTTCCATTCCCGACTCATCGATACCAAAAAGCGCGTGTATGCCTGGGGATTGAATATCAGTATCGACTACGCCTACTCGCAGCCCTGCTCCTGCCAGCAGCGCGCCAACATTTGCAGAAGTGCTTGTCTTTCCTGTGCCTCCACGAAAGGAATGGAGCATGATCATTTTTGCCATAATATTTTCTCCTAGTGACTTGAAAGTCACCGCAAAACCGATCAGTAAGTGAATCTTAGGAAATCTTTTTTCCCTAGATTGCCTACCTTCGAACGACGTACCAGGCAGCTACATAGCCTTCGTCGTCTTCGATATCCCTCACTCTGAGCCATTCATTTTGGACGCCAATCTTACTTTCATCGGCATCATCCAACAACATTAACTCAGCAGCATTATGCATACGCTTTACGAGTGTATCAGGTGCCACACGCGTCGCTGTTCGCAGAGCTACACCCTCGGTAGTTGTCCGCAAAATAATGTCATCATCCGGGGTGGGGGATGCACTTTTCTGTTGTTGCCTAACACCCAGAGCTGGCTCACCACCTTGGGTAACATACCAAGCTGCCACAACGCCCTCTTTGCCGGAAACATCCTTCACCTTCAGCCACTGGCCCTGCACGCCAACCTTTTTCTGCGCAGATGCCTGGGGCTCCAGCACAATGAACGAAGTGCCCATGGGAACACGTTTGATCAATGTATGAGGCGCAACCTGGGGTGTGGTTCTAAATGCCAGGCCATCAGTGGTTGGTCGCACGATGAACCCCTTATCTCCAGTCTTGGGTGCAGTGGCTTTTTCCTCTTCCTCTTCCTTGGAATTCGAAAGGTACCAGGCAGCTATGTATCCCTGATCTCCACTGGGCGCTTGAACATGAAGCCACTCGTTGACAACACCAATCTTGTGCTGTGAATTGGGCTCCAAAGATGTAAATTCCACATGCAACGGCAGGCGCTCAATCAGGCCACCCGAAATCGATGGTTGTGCCCTGAATGCAAGGCCTTCTGCAGTGCCAAATACTGTGAAGGTATTCTCAGGCACTGGCACTTTTTCTGGTTTGACAACTGGTGCAGCCGCTGAGGCCGTTGCACCACTGGAGGGGGTGCCCTCAAACCAAACAGTCCCCGTAATTGCACCGGCAGGATCTTTGCCCATGTGTTTATAACGATCGGTCAGGAACAGTTTCTTGGTTGGCGAATCGCCACGATACTTATAGGGATCCTTCATCAAATAGCGATTTCCTTCTTTGCCATAGATCACAACCCAGTGGGTCTGAAGTCCGGCCTTTGGAGACCAGTCAACCTGCGCAATCACAGGCAAACCGGCAGCAAAAGCTGCGTCAATCTGTGAAAGGGGCGCAGGATTATTTTCGCAGGGTTGATACCCTTTGTAGACAATTCCGGGGCAAACGGAGGGTAACATTGCCGGAATAACCAGCGCGCCCTGGAACCCTCCAGACCCCATAAGCTTTTTCATTAAAGATTCGGGGGTTTCACTAAAACCAAACCCATTGGCGACCATCGTCATCGAGGTTAATAAACATCCCCAAGTGCCGATAGTTTCCTGATTTTGGTGGCCGAGAGGCACACTTTTCCATTTAGGGTCATTTTGATAGAGAGCATCAGTTTCAAACACGGGCGACCTCCTTAGAATGGCGACGAACAAATAAACGCGTGCAGGAACAGGATTGTGATAAAACCTGTTCCTGCAATTGGAAAAGAGCTTTAAAAATCAGTATCGCATAATCGTACCAAGGTACTAACAGTGTCATTATATCATTACATTGATTTGACGGGTAAGAAAATATTAGATATTTTTTGTCCATTTTTGAGAATTAGATTTTGCGGTAAACCACTAATCCAATGCAAGCAACAAAAGCTACTGGGAACCAACCCTTGGGAAACACAATCTATTTTGATGGCTCCATTTTGGACTTTCTAGGGGCTACTCATTTCTTTCTGGGAGCAACCCCACTGAAGTGTTGGATGGCATGTGTCACAAATAGTGCCGCGGGCATATATAGATAATTATACTCCAATTAGTGAAAATAAAAAGAGCAGGTTGCTGGCCTGCTCTTTCGATTAAAGATCTCAAAAACTATTAACCCAATTGCTCCCGGAGTGCCTCCGTCAATGGCGGCAAAATATCGTAGAGGTCCCCAACAACGCCAAAGCGTGCTAACTTAAAAATTGGCGCTTCGGCATCTTTGTTGATCGCCACGATTACCTTGCTGGTGCGCATACCCGCCAGATGCTGGATAGCACCCGAAATACCGCAAGCAACATACAAATCGGGCGAGACAACTTTTCCTGTCTGGCCGACCTGATTGGTGTAAGGGATATAGCCAGCATCAACTGCGGCGCGGCTAGCACCAACCGCGGCCCCGAGCACATCAGCCAAATCCCCAACCAGTTTGAAGCCTTGCTGAGCTTTCCATACTTCTTGCTCTTCCTCACTCAAATCTCCGGGAGGCTCCAAACCAGGGTTATTGGATACGCCCCTACCACCAGAGACGATTACGGCTGCATCTGTTAGGCTGACCCCACCTCGGGATGTGGTGTATTCCAAAACCTTGACCGCGATGTCATCTTCTGCCAACGCGGCATCAACCTGTATTAAATTCCCTGAAAGAGACGGATCTGCTTCAGGCATGGCGAATGCTCGTCCACGCAGCGTGATGATCTGGGGTTTGGCGCTGCATTGTACTTTTGCTAATAATTTCCCAGCATAAACCGGTCGGGTAGCCACGACAACGCCATCCTGAACTTCAAGTGCAGTAACATCCACCAGTACCCCGCTGTTCAAGTCCACAGCACTCATTCCGGCCAACTCTCGGCCGCGCGTTGTCGTTGGGAACAGAATCACCTCCGGTTCCTGCTCCCCGGCCAATTTTGCGATCAGGCTGGTGTATGCATCAGAGCGATAATCTGCTAAAGTGCCATCATCCGCTAACAAAACCTCATTAGCACCGTAATGAAATGCTTCTTGTGCCACACCCTCGACGCCCTGACCAAAAACCAACGCGGTTACCCCACCACCAAGTTGTTCTGCCAGACCTAATCCAGCTCCAATACCTTCCCAGGAAGAAGGCAACGCTTGCCCCTTGAATTGATCGATATAAACCCATACTTTGTTTGTCATCAGAGCACCTTTTCCGCCATGATCTTGTCTGCCAGTTCAGCGGCAATTTCAGCCGGACTGTCTCCACTGACGATCTCCGTGCTTATCTCTTGAACTGGAGGGTTCATCACTTCCGGCCAAGAGATCACAGGAGTGGGAGCTTCAATGCCCAATTCACCCAAATCCCAAACCGGGATTTCAGCACGGGCGGCTTTGCGGATACCCATAAAAGAGGGATAGCGCGGTTCACCATAATCTTTGATCACGCTGACCGCAGCCGGCAATTTGCTCTCAACAACCTGACGTCCTTCTTCGATAGCCCGCTCAACTTTGACACCATCCGCGCTGAGCTCGGAGATTGCTGAAACCAGGGTTAATGCCGGCCAGCCCAAAACGCGCGCCACCTGGCTGGAGAGTGTGCCTGTATCGCTATCTACCGCCTGTTTGCCAAAAAAGGCCAGGCTGACATCGCTCACTTTTTGGATAGCAGCTGCCAGGACACGCGCTACAGCGACATTGTCTGCGCCTGCCATGCCGGGGTCAGAAACCAATACAGCTTCGTTGCAGCCCATTGCCAGGGCGTGCTTCAAGGCCTCGGTTTCGTCTTCTTTACCCATACTGATGACGGTAACAGTTCCGCCCTGGTCTTTAGCCTGCTGCAATGCGGCCTCCACGGCGTACTCATCCCAGGGATTGATCACCAAGGGAGCATCCCCCCAGGATACCTGCCCGTCTACTACTGAAATTTGCGCAGCTGTATCGGGCACTTGCTTTACACACACAACGATTTTCAAGACAAACTCCTCCTTAATCTTTGGGTTGAATAGACCTACAATGTAACTATAACTATACCAAAAAAACAACCCATAGCACAAAATTCTTGCAGGGTGAAATTCCTACTCGGATTGCCATTCTTCGGGATCGTATGCGGGCATCTCCATGCGTAGGGGTTTATCTTGCCGAACTCCGAGAGCATAGCTGGCCTGGATTAAATGCTGGATTTCGTTGCTGCCCTCATAAATCACTGCACCACGGGCATTGCGCATGTAGCGTTCGACATCATACTCATCGCTAAAGCCATAAGCCCCGTGGATTTGGATGGCCTCATTAGCCGCTTCAAAAGATTTCTCGGTGGAATACCACTTGGCTGAAGAGGTCTCACGGGTGTTACGCTGGCCTTCATTTTTCAGCCAACCCGCTTTAAGATACAACAACCGCGAGGCATCATAGTCCAACGCCATGCGGGCAATCTTGGCCTGCACCAGTTGATGATCAGCGATGGCCTTGCCAAAACTGCGCCGCTCATTGGCGTAAGCTGCGCTGGCCTCCATGGCGGCACGGATCAATCCGGTGGCTCCTGCGGCCACCGTGTAGCGCCCATTATCAAATGCCGACATGGTTACCTTGAAGCCTTCACCTTCTTCACCGATCATGGTCTCAACGGGCACACGCACATCTTGAAGGTTGATCCACCCTGTGGACCCAGCACGCACACCTAACTTACCGTGAATATCACCAGTGGTAACACCAGGACTCTTCAAGTCCACCAGAAAAGCCGTCAAGCCTTGATAAGCTTTTTCAGTATCAGGGATCGTGCGCACGGTCACCATCGCGTAGTCAGCCTTGGTAGCCAGCGAAATCCACATCTTCTCGCCATTCAAAATGAAGGCATCACCATCTCGCTTACCGGTAGCCTGGATGCTGCCAAAATCTGATCCCGCGCCAGGTTCGGTGAATGCTCCGGCGCCAATTTTCTCTCCGCTTGCCAGCGGCGTTAGGAATTTCTGCTTTTGTTCTGCTGTACCCCATTGCAAGATGGTCATGCTACACAAACCAGTATGCACCGACATCACCACCCGCAACGTCGTATCGACGGCCTCTAGTTCTTCACAGGCCAGACCAAGCGAAACATAGTCCATGCCCTGCCCGCCATATTTCACTGGAAGGCATATTCCCAGAATGCCCAACTCTGCCATGCGTGATAGCACAAAGGGGACCATTTCTTGTTTACGATCATATTCCTTAATGACTGGTGCTATTTCTTTTTGAGCAAACTCACGCACCATCTTTTGCACCATGCGGTGCTCTTCAGTCAAACCGAAATTCATATGTGAATCTCCTGCAACGAGTATTTGCTCTCATCTGAGAGTGGGCACAATTATAATACAGGCTATATAATGAATGTTGTGAAGAACCTTTGGCAAAATGGTGTGCTCCCGAAGATCATCGGCGTCCTGATTTTGATCGCGCTTTCAGGGATTGCGCCGCGTCCCCATGAAATTCAAGAAGGGTTTGAGCGGGCGCGCCAGGCTCAAAGTGAACACAGCCTCCAAGCAGTTGAGCAACTAAGCTGGCTGGCCGAGCGTCTACCCTGGCGCACAGATTTGTGGGAGCAGGCTGCCGCGGCGGCTTACGTTGCTGGCGACTACGAACAAACAATTGAGCTTAGCAATCAAGCCACTCGCCTATCACCCGCGGGGCGCATTATCTTCGGGGATGCCTTCCACCAAATTGGAGAATTCGATCAAGCCATCCACGCCTGGAAAATACTGCTCGAAGAGCACGACCCATCCGAAGATGTACTCATTCGTTTATCCGATGCATATCTCGCCCTAGGGGATTACAATTTAGCGATCAACAATCTCAAAGCACTTTTGGAACTTCAGACTCAAATACCCAATGACCAATACCCAATTTCCCAAACCTACCACAAACTCGGCATTTTGCTTGCAGCCCACAACCCCCTGTCTGCACCACCCTATTTACTCCAGGCAGCAGAACTGGATGCTAGTCATCGCACGCAATTAAGGGATCTAGCATTTGCAATCCAGCGTTCTTTATCCAAAAACGAAACCGCATTCACACTTTTAGAGGTGGGGCGAATTCTTGCTCAACAATACCATTGGGGCTTGGCTGCACATGCATTCCAACAGGCAACTCAATTGCGCCCGGATTACGCCGAAGCCTGGGCTTATCTTGGGGAAGCCTATCAACAAATCGATAACCCAAATTCTGAAACTGCACTTGAAATGCTTGAACGCGCCATTTCTCTAGACCCCGATTCTCTTGCGGCAAACACATTCCAGGCGATTTATTGGCAGCGCCATGGTGACCATCAACTGGCTCAGGGGTTTATTCAGGCCTCTGCGGCCCTTGACGAGCACAACCCGACGCTACAAATTTATCTGGCAGAAATATCCGCTCAAATGGGCGCTATTCAAATTGCCAGGGATTTTTACGAAAAAGCAATTCAACTTGATCCTTATGATGCCGCCACCTATCAATCACTAGCTGAGTTCTGCCTGCGCTATAACTTGGATCTCCAAAATCTGGCGCTACCGGCGGCCCGCCGGGCAGTCTTATTAGCGCCCAATGATCCCGCCTCTTTGGATGTTATGGGGCAGGTACTATTCAGTTCAGGCGATCATCAAAACGCCGAACGCTTTTACCTTAGGGCGTTATCTCAAGACGCAAATTATGCTCGCGCACACCTTCACCTTGGATTGATTTTTTTATTGGAAGGAGATGGGGCTTCAGCTTATGAACGGTTTTCTCTGGTACTCTCGCTGGCTCCCAATACTCCATCCGCTGAACACGCACAACGCTTGCTGGACGAAAGTTTCAATCAATGATCAAAACCAGACATGTTTTGTCTCGTTTTTACAGCTTTATACCCCTCTTCTATGCTACAATTTATCGCAATTTCCTAGTCAACGAAAAAAGGAGAAACAGGCGATGAATAAGAAAATGCAATTACTATCTATTGGTATTTTGTTAATTCTAGTATCTCTGGCTTGTAGCGCTGTGGATTCCTTGGGATCGTCAGATACCGGCCAACAAGGACCACCACCGGGTGTGCTGTTTCAGGATGATTTTTCAGACACGTCCAGCGGTTGGGATCAGGTTAATATGGAAGAAGGCATTACCGATTATGAAAACGGTTATTACCGCATCTATGTCAATACCGATGAAACCGATGTTTGGGCTAATCCCGGGTTAAACTTCACGGATACTGTTATCGAAGTTGACGCAACGAAAGTTGGCGGTCCCGACGATAACGATTTTGGCGTTATTTGTCGTTATCAGGATGTCGAAAATTTCTATTTCTTCATTGTAAGTAGTGATGGCTATTATGGTGTTGGCAAAGTTGTAGGCGGTGAGCAAGAATTAATCGGTATGGATCAGATGTATCCTGACGAATCGATTTTACAAGGGAACACCACCAACCGCATCAAGGCGGATTGTGTCGGGTCTCACCTGGTGTTGCACGCCAACGGCACCAAGATTGCCGATGTCGAGGACACAACTTTCTCATCAGGAGATGTAGGCTTGATTGCCGGTACGTTTGCCGAGCCTGGTACAGACATTCATTTCGACAATTTTGTCGTTCGAAAACCATAGCCGTTTCGAAGAAACCCAGTTTCGCATTGTATGAGATTATGAAAGTATATTTGGACACCATTGGGTGCCGCCTGAATCAAAGTGAAATCGAGACGTTTGCTCGGAATTTTATTGCTGCCGGGCACACACTGGTTTCCAATCCATCTGATGCAGACCTAACTGTTGTCAATACCTGCACGGTAACAACGGCTGCAGCAGCTGATTCGCGCAAGAAAATCCGGTGGGCTACCAAGGAGGGCAGCCAAGAAGTCATTGTTACAGGCTGTTGGGCGACAATGGAACCCCAAAACGCGGCTGCCCTGCCAGGGGTCAGTCAGGTAGTTACTAATGACGCCAAAGATGGCCTGGTTTCTGATATCTTACATATCGCCCCAAACACATATGATCTCGAACCAGTAGAAAGAGTCCTAATTCCTGGCGCGCGCATGCGCACGCGGGCTTTCATCAAAGTTCAGGATGGTTGCGATAACCGCTGCACATTTTGTATTACGACGGTTGCCCGAGGGAAAGGGCGCAGTCGGTCAGTCGACGAAATCATCGAGGATATTAAGATAGCTTATCAGAGTGGTGTTCAGGAAGTTGTATTGACCGGCGTTCACCTGGGATCATGGGGCAAAGATTTTGAGACCCCGCAACATTTGAAATCGCTTGTAGAAACAATATTGCTCAAAACTGAAATTCCGCGGCTGCGACTATCCTCTTTAGAGCCCTGGGATTTGGATGATGATTTCTTCTCAATTTGGGGAAACAAACGGGTGGCACGCCATTTACATCTGCCACTGCAATCCGGGAGTGATGCAACCTTGCGGCGCATGGCACGGAACACCAACCAATCCAGATTTTCACATCTGGTAGAAACAGCGCGCGGGGCGATCCCTGGCGTAGCAATTACGACTGACGTGATTGTAGGTTTTCCAGGCGAGAACGAAGCAGAATTTGATGAAAGCCTGGCCTTTGTTCAGAAAATGGAATTTTCTGGCGGGCATGTTTTTACTTATTCTGCGCGGGATGGCACAGTTGCGGCTAATATGCCTGATCAAGTGCCACACGAGCTGCGAAAATCTCGCAATGCTACAATGCGCGCCGTATTCGAAAAGTCGCAAAAAAAATATCAGCAATTGTTCCTGGGAAAAAACCTGGCGGTACTATGGGAAAGCGCTACTGCTCTGGGGCCCGCGGGTTGGACAGTCAGTGGTCTGACAGACAACTATTTAAGGGTCAGCGCCCAAACCTCCGAGCGACTTTGGAACCAGATTACGCCGGTAATTCTGACAGAATTGAATGAAAAAGGATTGATCGGAGAGATAGGGTAAGTAAGCATATTGGCAGGTCCACAAGTTTGCATTTGAGGCTTGCTATAATTTCCAAATTTCCGGGATCAGGAGGATGAAATGAGCGATTGCCTATTCTGCAAAATTATTGCCGGGGAGATCCCCAGCACGAAAGTTCATGAAGATGATCAGGTTTTGGCATTTCGGGATATCAACCCTGTTGCTCCAACACACATTTTGATCATCCCCAAAAAGCATATTGCCTCGATAAATGAATTGACATCCGCTGACGAAGGTCTGGTTGGACATATGTTCACTTCTGCACAGACCCTGGCTGTCGAAGAGGGCGTAAATGAATCCGGTTATCGCCTGATCATTAACGTCGGCCCAGATGGCGGCCAGGAGGTATACCATCTGCACCTACACTTAATTGGGGGTCAAAGAATGCGCCATCCAATGGGATAATTTTTTGAGTGATCCTTATGTCTAACATCCGTGTCGTCATTGTGGATGACCAGACGCTGATCCGAGAGGGGTTGGCACCACTACTTGCTATGATCCCGGGTTTGGAGGTGATCGGCCAAGCGGAAGATGGACACACTGCCTTAGCGTTAGTAAAGGAAAAGCGCCCTGATGTGGTGCTCATGGATGTGCGCATGCCGGGCATGAATGGTGTGGCCGCTACACGTGAAATCATCAATCGCTATCCAGACATTCGTGTGATCGTATTGACTACCTTTGATAATGACGAATATGTCTTCGAAGCACTAAGCGCTGGCGCTGCGGGGTATCTGCTGAAAAACGCTGATCCTGACAATCTGGCTGCCGCAATCCGTTCCGTTCATAGGGGAGAATCCGTGCTTGATCCGGCTGTCACCCAAAAGGTTATCCGCCGGGCTACTCACCCCAACGAGGTAGACTCCAGCTTTATTGAACGGCTCACCCCGCGCGAACGAGATGTGCTCCATTTGGTTGCCGATGGTCTATCCAATGCAGAAATCGCTGAGAAATTATGCCTCGCGGAATGAAGTCAAATATCGCTATGGGTGCGCATATCATAAAGAGGGAACATATTTCCTGGGAAGACCAAAATAAATAAACGGTGGAATGATTATGCTCTGAGAACAAAGCTGGGGTAAAAGAGCACATTGATATTTGAATTTTCCCCAGAATATCAGAATAATTCTAAATAAAATGTTTTATTGAAATCCCATTGCACTCTCTGATTAGGGAGTGCAATGGGATTAAATTCGCGGTATTCCAAACGCGGTATAATCGAATCCATGAACACCAAAGAAAAACTCTCTCAATCCTTGAAAGAGGCCATGAAAGCCAAAGACCCGTTGCGAAAACGCGTCGTCCGTATGACGATGGCATCTATCAAGAACGCCGAAGTGGATAAAAAGGGCGAACTGGACGAACCGGATATTCTGGTTATCGTTCAAAAAGAAGTCAAAGCCCGACATGAGACTATTGACGGCGCTAAAAAAGCAGGACGCGACGATCTCATTTCCGAAGCGGAGGCTGAAATTGCTGTTCTGGAAGAATATCTCCCACAGGCGCTTAGCCGGGACGAACTGGAAACCCTGGTAAAAGAGGCTATAGCCGAGTCCGGGGCCACCTCACCCAAAGAAATGGGAATGGTTATGAAAGTGCTCATGCCGAAAGTACGCGGTCGTGCCGATGGCAAAGAAGCCAACCAGATTGTTCGAGAGTTGCTTTCTCAATAATCACTATACAGTGACAATTCTTTTCACTGCTTACTGATTACTGAAAACTGCCAACCAAGTATGTTCTCAAACACACCCGGAATAAACTGGCGTAGGATTGCATTTCTCGTTGCCCTTTTGCTAATCACCAGCGGGGCGTTGATGGCGATTACCATATATTTGCCCGCCATTACTACTTCGATTGGAGATCTCCAAGTGGGAGATGTCGCCACGCAGGATATCCTGGCCCCTGCAGCTGTGAATTACATCAGTGAAGTTCGCACAGAGCAGCAACGCCAGGAAAACATCAACGCAGTTGTGGCGCGCTACACGCCAGCAGACACAAATGTAGCCCGGCAGCAGCTTGAACATCTGCGAGCTGCCTTGGCATATATCACCAGCGCTCGGGCAGATATATATGCCAGCCAGGAACAGAAACTTACCGACATGGCCGCTTTGCAAGATATTCAAATCGGCCAGGAGACAGCGTTAGGAATTTCGGAATTGAATGACACTCGCTGGACGGCGGTGCAACAAGAGGCCGTTATTGTTCTCGAACAGGTCATGCGCAATACCATTCGAGAAAGTTTCGTAGATAATATGCGCAGCAGCGTTCCCAATTTAGTTACATTGTCGATACCAGAAGACCAGGCTTTGATTGTTGCAGAAATTGTATCCGCTTTCATTGCTCCTAACAGTTTCTACAGTGAAAATCTTACCGAAGCAGCTCGCCAACAGGCTGCGGAGGCGGTCGAGCCAATCAGCATTTCCTATGCCACTGGAGAAGTAGTAGTTCAACGGGGAGAAGTAATATCCGACGAGAGCATTGAAGCTTTGCGCCAGATGGGCCTTGCTCAACCTGAACGACGTTGGCAAGAAGTTGCCAGCGCTGCCATTCTGATGATAATCACCAATAGTTTGGCGATTATTTTTTTGCGACGGAAACCTGTCCGAATTGAGAACACAATTGCCATATTGGTTGTTGTGGGCATGTTCATTCTCTTCCTGACTTTAGCTCGATTGGCAATTCCTGTTCATGCTCTGGCTCCCTACTTGTTCCCGTTAGCAGCGTATGTGTTGATCATTGCCGGCCTCTTTGGTGAAGAGCTAGCGCTTATCACCGTGATTCCGTTGATTATTCTCACTACCTACGGCCACAGTAATGCTTCAGAGTTGATTCTTTTTTATGGTGTCAGCAGCTTGTTTGGCGTCTTGATACCCAAACGTGAACAGCGGATCAGTGCCTACATATGGGTGGGTATTACAATGGCAGCATCAGGAGCAGCCATTGTTACAGCGCTTCAACTTCCCCAACTTGAATTAGATACGACAGTTTTAGCATCCCAGTCAGCCCTGATCTTATTAAATGGTCTAATCGCCGCGGGCCTGGCTATTTTCATCCAATATATTCTGGCTCCCGTTTTGGGTGAAATTACACCGCTGCAATTGTTAGAACTATCTCGACCAGATAACCCCTTGCTCGAATATTTGCTCCGATACGCGCCAGGCACTTACCAGCACAGTTTGCAGGTGGCTAATCTGGCTGAACAGGCTGCAGAGCGTATCGATGCTGACAGTTTGCTCACTCGAGTTGGAGCACTCTATCACGATATTGGTAAAGCCAGGAACCCCTTTTTCTTTATTGAGAATCAACCCCCTGGGCAAATCAACACACATGATGATTTGAAACCCGAAGAGAGCGCCGCCTTAATCATCAAACATGTAACCGATGGATTGGTTTTGGCAGATGAGCACAAACTCCCTGAACGCATCAAGGGATTTATTGCCGAACATCATGGCACGCTGGTGACACGTTACCAGTGGACGCAAGCCGTCAATGCTGCCGATGGAAATGAAGCCGCTGTGGATGTCAGCCTGTTTACATATCCCGGCCCTCGGCCACAATCGCGCGAGACAGCTCTGGTCATGCTGGCCGATGGATGTGAGGCCCGGGTACGCGCCCAAAAACCTGAAAGCGAAGAAGAATTGCGCGCCATGATCGAAGATACGATTAACGCCCGCCAAGCTCAAAACCAACTTATTGATACGTCCTTCACATTGCAAGATTTGTATATCGTCAAAGAATCATTTGTCGCCAGTTTGCGCGGTATCTACCACCCTCGTGTGGATTACCCGGCTCTGAACGCCGCCACAAAACCAACCCAAGGACAATCCACCCAATAATTTGAGCTGTAATCTGACTGCTTGAAACGGGTCAACATTTCCCATGCCTATTCATCTTGAAATTTTGGAGGGATTCAGTACCCAAATCGATGCCGCCTCTCTGAGATCAGCCGCTGAAACTACGCTCAAACATCAGGATTCTGCTGAAAAAACCAAGCTGAGTCTCGTCGTTAGTGATGATGACCATCTTCAACAACTAAATCTTCAATTTCTTGGCATTGATTCGGCCACCGATGTGCTCTCATTTCCATCATCATTTGCCAATCCTGAAAGTGACATAACATACTTAGGGGATGTAATCATCTCAATTCAAAAGGCTCAAGCTCAGGCTGAGCGCGGTGGGCACAGCACAATGGATGAACTACGGTTGCTCACTGTTCACGGCGTTTTACATCTCATCGGGCATGACCATGCTAATGAAGACCAGAAGAAACAGATGTGGGCTGCTCAGGCTGAGATCCTGAATCAACTGGGCTTGGATCAATTGCCGATACCGGAATAGAATTTATGGTTGCTTTCATTCGTTCACGCTTCAAAGCCATAGGCTTTGCTCTCGAAGGCTGGTGGTATGTATTGCGTACGCAGAGCAACACCTGGGTGCATGCCAGTATCAGCGTTGCTGTGGTCGTGGTGTGTGTTTGGCTGAAGATTTCCACACTCGAATGGGCTGTAATTGTGCTAACCATTGCTCTGGTTTGGGCGGCTGAATTTTTCAACACATCACTGGAAGTACTGACGGATTTGGTGCATCCTGAGCAGCATCCATTGGTAAAGATTAGTAAGGACGTCAGCGCTGCGGCCGTCCTGATAACTGCGGGCACATCTATAATCATCGGGTTACTCATAATGGGTCCGCCATTATGGCTTCAATTGATGAATTGGATTGGAAGATAAAGGACAATATTGGTATGAACTCTTTTCGATTTGGAACCGTCGGTTCTCCAAAATCTAACCCCAAAAAGCCGGGCGGAAGCATCGGCGCAACGATCCACATCCGCTCTCTTGGGCTAGACGCCCTGGAATTAGGATGGGTGCGCTCGGTGCGGGTCGGTGAGAAAACATGCGCTGGCATCAAATCCGCCGGTGAAGAGCACGATGTCGCTATTAGCGTCCATGCACCTTATTATATAAACCTGAATGCCAACGATGATGAGTGGCCAAAATCCCGCAAGCGCCTGATGGATGCAGCTCACTTTGGATTCCTGGCTGGGGCAACAGATATCATCTTCCATCCGGGATCCTATTTTAGAAATCCCCCAGAAGAAGTGCTGCCGATAGCAATTGAGCGTTTGCAGGATTGCGCTGACGAACTGCGCGCTGCGGATAATCGCGTCATCCTCCGTCCCGAAACAATGGGCAAATCGGCTATGTTAGGCTCATTGGATGACACCTTGAAAATGAGTCAGGCCATCGAGGGTGTTGAGCCCTGCATTGATTTTCCCCACTTGCATGCTCGCACCGGTGATGGAGCCATGAACTCATACGATGAGTGGGTTATGGCGCTTCAAGCCTATGCCGATGCCCTGGGCGCAGAATCCCTCCAAAGGTTGCATATTCATATGTCCGGGATCGAGTACACTCCCAAGGGCGAGAAAGAGCATCTGCCCATCCTGGAATCCGATCTGAATCTGGAAGCGATTCTCACGGCCTTACACGATCTAAAATGCGGTGGCCGAATCCTATGTGAAAGCCCGATCCTGGAAGAAGATGCCCAATTAATCAAGGATAAGTGGCAAGAAATCAGCGGAGAGAATTAATTGACAGAAAAACAACTTCAAGCGCTCCACAAGCAGATGCGAGCCTGCCAAATATGCCTGGACAAAGGGCATGAAGTTACCCCACCGGCGGTATTTACCGGTCAATTGAGCGCCCGCATTATGACCATCGGGCAGGCCCCCGGCATCACGGAAGTCGAAGCTGGCAGACCGTTCAACGCGGGCAGCGGGCAGCGGTTGTTCAAATGGTTGACGGAGGCCGGGATCGAAGAAACCTGGTTTCGGAGTACGCAGTATATGACCTCTGTGACCAAATGTTACCCAGGGCGGGCAGCTTCAGGCAGCGGTGATCGTGTCCCCAGCCGCGAAGAGCAGGCTTATTGTCGACCTTATTTGGACGAAGAAATCGATTTGGCAAACCCGGCCCTGATTATCCCCATTGGGCGCCTAGCAATCAATCTTTTTTACCCGAAGAGCCTGAAACTCACCGAGATTATTGGTACGCAGAGAGAGGTCGAGGGACGCTGGGTGGTCCCCCTACCCCACTCATCAGGGGCCAGCCGTTGGCATCAAATCGAATCCAACCGGGATTTAATCCAGCAAGCTGTTACTTTGATACGCGGCCATGTGAATGAATTGATTGCTTGAATTTTGAACCAGAGATCAACGGGGATGAACTGGGATTTTTGATTTACGAGCTGCCAGATATATCGATACAATAAAAAGAAGCGACGCATGCGTCGCTTCTTTTTATTGATTGAATTGCTTTTTCAACCTGACACTTTTTTCCTGGGACTCCGATCGCCGCCGCAGATGAACAAGATTTTTTGGGGATTTTTCTCAGCCATCATCAAATTTGAGAAAATCAGCGTAAATCTGGGTCCAATTTGATAGCTGTCGGGTTGCTAGAATTGTTTCATTTCACTTGTTTGAAATAGATGATGATCGTGCTTTGATCGCACTCTTCGTATGTATCGAAGTAAATTTGATCCGACATAGGTAATCCAGCCTGATCCAGGAGCTGCACCCACATGGAATGGGATGAAGCAGTGGGACCTTCGATAAGTTCAGTGAGATCAAACTCATAACCGGCCGGACCGTATTTGGTCGCAATACCAGATACAGTGACCAGATCGACAGTTTGACCGGCAAGCTGACCGCCTAGTTTCACGACCACACCGGTCACGGGCGCACCGTTCAAGCTGAGCACCTGCCCACCCACGCCCATCCAACTGCACCCCAATTCCGCATGATAAAGATTGGGAATGTACTGTGGGTTACCCTCATGGAGCACAAAGGGCATACTGCTCTCAGCCGTTGGAGCCTCTTCTTCAGCAGCCTCCACCGAATCCATGGCGGTTGCTTCGACAGGTACCGGTGTGTCCGTCGGCACGGGTGTATTCGTTTCCGTGGGAATCAGCGTTTCTGTTGGCGTAACCGTCCAGGTGGGTGGCAACACTTGCTTTGGGGTTGGGGTCAACGTGTCCAGTTCCATAGCTACCGGCAAGGTTGGCGGAGGGAAAGGATTTAACCCGGCATTGGGATTTAGCAATACCGTTAGAAATAGAATCCCAACACACAGTGTAATAACGATAATTACTATAGTGGCAATATTCCAAATTAAATCTGTTCGAACTGGAGATTCTTCTTCTTCGTCGATGTAATCAAAAACATCTCTATCCATGATGCACTCCCATTCCTTTAGTGGTTAGGGCAGGTTATATTTGACTTCACTCTGTGATAATCGATCATTCAGCCAGTTTTCCAGTGCAATCTTTTGAACAACTTGATAACTGCTAAAATCGAGCGGGTAATTATCATCTCTTTCGATAACTTGAATAATGTGAAAACCCAGTCTGGTTTCTATGATGGAACTGTATTCACCGGGTTCCAGAGCGAAAATAACATCATCAAGTTCTGGAACGGTCAGGTAGCCTCGCGGGAACCAACCGAGTTCTCCTTTTGTGCGAGGATCGTATTGTTCTACCAACGTCTCGAAATCTGTGCCGGCTGAAAGTTGTGCATAAACGTCATCAGCTTCTTCTGAATTATATAGCAAAATCTGGTGAGCGTGCACTTGCTCTGCAGTTTTAGGAACGTCGGCAATGATCTTGTCTCGCATCCAGGCAGCAGCTATCGAGCGGGCCAAAGCCAATCGAAAACTCTCTTGAGTGTATCCGTGGTCCGTCAGCCAATCTTGAAGCGCTTGGTCGCCAATGTCCAACTGGTCTATGCGCTGCTGAACGATGGTTTCATTGGCCGCAAAGCCAGATTCTTGCGCGGCCTGGGCGAGTAAGAGTTGATTGACCAGCTCTTGAACAACTATTTCTTCATCTGTAGTTGCCAATTCCGTGCCCGTTCCAACGGCAGCCAGGTAACGGGCCAGTTCAGCCTGGAATTCCGCCGTGGTGATGATCATTCCATTGACTTGAATTGCAAAATCTATGGGCGTTAGCGAGGGTTCAAGGGTTGGTACTTCGGTTTGGGTGGGTACCGTTTCTGAACCTTGGGAAGGATCGTCAACTTCCGCTGCCGGTTCAGATGTACATCCCGCAATTAAAAGACTTGCAAACAACAAAAGCAGCCAAATTCTTTTTTGTAAGGATTTGATAAACATTGTCCCCAATTATAGGCCAAGAAAGCAGTTTATAATAGACTGTATCAAATTGTGTCCCATACGTTGATTTGGATTTGACTATGACGACTGTCGTTATTGTTGATGATCATCCCATTGTCCGCGCCGGCATGCGTGCTGTGTTGGATACCGCTCTGGACGTCAAAGTAGTGAGCGAAGGCGATTGCGGTGCGGATGCACTGAAGTTGGTTGACCAGCTTTCCCCGGATGTCTTGGTGTTGGATGTCAACCTCCCTGATCAAAATGGGCTGGAAGTAACCCGCCAATTATGTGATCAAGGCACATCAACCGCCATTCTTATCCTGACAGCCCACAATGATCCTGAAATGGTTTTCAGTTTGCTCGAAAGTGGAGCCATTGGATATGTGCTCAAGGATGAAGCCCTAGAAACTCTTCCTGGGGCTGTTCAAGCAGCAGCGCGCGGCGAGAGTTGGCTCAGCCCGACGGTTGCCAGCCAGGTCGTTCGGCGGGCAGTTCAGCGGGAACAAGCCCAAACACCGGAGGCGATAGAAAGTTCACAAACAGAATCCCCCCTAACCCCCCGTGAGATGGAGATCTTGCAATTATTGGCTGATGGAATGGATAATACCGCTATCGCTGAGAAGTTGATGGTCACCAAACGAACCGTTCAAAATCACATCAGCAACATCTATGGAAAACTGGAGGTTACTTCTCGAACAGAGGCAATGCTCATCGCCATCCGAAAAGGGTGGTCAAAGGTGCAATAACCAACGAGTAAACCGATGACTCGAGAATCTGCCTTCCATCTCACAATATTCAAATTTTTTTTATCTTTGTTGGCGCTGGTAGCACCAGCTTTCGTAATTTTTGAGAGTTACCGGTGGCAAATTTCCAACCCACCTGAAAATCGAATAGAAACGCTTTTGCCGGCAATCCTGCTTTCTTTTGCTTTTTGGATTATTGGGTTCATCTTAGTGTTGAGGTTTTTCCACCGTAATGAAGCCCGCTTGCTGTTTCTGCTTTCTCAAACCTTGGGAATCGCATTATTTATTCCCATGGCATACCCGAACCCCAGGTTAGCCCCATTCTCGGCGCTCACTGTCAGTGTTATCGGATTGCATCTATCTGCACCGTTGTTATTTCACTTTCATATCACTTTTCCGGTTTCAATTGGAAAGGCAACCCACCGCCGCAACCTATTGACCGTATTATACATTGCGTCAGGACTGGCGATAGTGACATGGCTGACACAGATATCCCCCTTCTGGCAAGCAAGTATGCTATTCACTGTGGGCGTGATCATTATCGCTGTGGGTGTACTCGTTTTTGCCTACCGTCGCCATGCAACCGCCGATGGCCGCCGGCGGTTGCGCGTGATACTTTTGGGAACCATGGTCCCAACCCTTTTCGTCATGTTGTTTGACGTGCTGCCAACGTTGGCAGGTTTGCCTTTTCGATTTCCAGCCTGGTTCCTGGCTGCTCTCTTGATCATCAACCCCATTTCATATACTTATGCCATTACCAGGCAAGATGTGTTTGGCATTGATCGCCTGCTCAATCGATCTTTGGTGTATATCGTTCTTTCTTTAGGCATTGTAGGTCTGTATCTGGGGCCATTCTTGCTGCTTTATCGCTTGTTGCCAGGGAATATTTTGCTGCAGCTCATCGTTGTGTCTGGGGTGACTCTCATTGTGGGTTGGTCATTCGATTGGGTGCGCAGAAATGTTCAGCATTGGGTGGATCAAGTGTTTTTTGGCGGCTGGTACGATTACCCCGGCGTGGTTGAAACCATCAGTGACGCTTTGGCACGCAGTGTTGAGCGAGAACAAATTTCAAATGTACTAACGCGCCAGGTTCCCGAACTGATGAAACTGCAATCGGGGGATCTGTGGATTGGCGAATCCAACGCTACTTTCCCATCAACACCACCTGTTTTGGAACGCTTTCGCTTTAAATTTCAGAGTGAGGAACCCGCCCAATGGACGGTGGGGCCGCATATCGATGGCGATGATCTGTCCGAGAACGATCGACGAATTCTCAATACCCTGGCCCGTCAAGCAGAGATCGCACTCAACAATGTGCTGCTCATCGAGACCTTACGCCGCCAGCTTGACGAAATCCAGGATAGCCGCGAAATACTAGCCCAGACCCAACGTCAGTTACTACGCACCCGCGAGGATGAGCGCGCTCGACTGGCCCGTGAACTTCATGACAACCCTATCCAGTCTTTGGTGGGCATGAATATTCAATTGGGGTTGTTGTTGAACGCCGAGAAAATCCCTTTACCGCTCTTGGATACCTTGGGGGAAATGCGTGCCGAAGTACGTGAATTGACATCGGAGCTACGCAAGGTTTGTTCCGACTTACGTCCACCAACGCTCGATGCGCTTGGATTGGGTGCAGCCTTGCGTGTCTATGTCGAAGATTGGTCTCAAGAATTTGATGTTGAGGCAAAATTAGAATTTGAAGAAGATACTATTTTGCGCGAATTGCCCGCAGAAGTAGCGCTGAACCTATACCGCGTTGCGCAGGAAGCTCTTTCCAATGTAGCCCGCCACGCGAACGCCAGTCAGGTCATCATTGAGCTGGAATGCCAGGAAAATCAGTTAATTCTTTTGATCCAGGATAATGGGCGTGGTTTTAAACTGCCGGACACCTTCAGCGGTCTTACCAAAGAAGATCATTTCGGCGTGGTGGGCATGCGTGAACGCGTTGATCTTATCGGGGGTGAATGGAAATTGGAGTCAGCTCGAGGCAAGGGGACCAGCATAAAAGTTGCCTGGGAACAAACGTAATTTCATTTTTAATTACCTGGTGTATAAACGAAAGACAAATTCGGAGTGGAATAAACGCTTCGCTACGCCGTGCCCGCCAGAGGCGCGCACATCGAAGATGGCCCTATGGGCAGCGGCCTGTGGCATCTCAGGGTGACAGAATGTATGTGTTGTCACTTACCAATCACCTACTACTTCATTTTCAAACTCAAGGGGTTGATTTTTAAAATAGACCCCTTGAGTCAAACAAGTCAACCGGTTGAGTCGCGCGACTCAACCGGTTGACTTTTAAAATGAACTGGTTTGTTTTTGCAAAACAAGGCGTTGATTCTTGCTCGTGCATTTCTTGATAGATTTTCGGGATTTCCCAAATATGTGTTTCGGAACAGCACTAGAGAGACGCTCTCGCATACGTGCTATGTGAGAGCTCTCTATTTTTTATAGTACCCCTGTACCGAGTTTGTATTTCAAAAACTGGTACCAGTTCGGTACTGCACCTCGATGACATCGTTCTCCTTTTCTGACATGATATAAGCAGCAAGAAATATTCCAGCAAAGAAAAAGATGATGTCTCTCATTGTCCCCAAAACAAGAACCTTCAAGAATAAAAATCGATACATAAGGTACGTACTGTTATCGATCGCTGCATTTTATCAATTACCTGCAATTGTGAGGCTTGTAGTTATTTTATATAAGCGCTCTCAACATGGCATCGATACTCCGATTGTTTTTTCCGGGATGGAACTCATTGTGGCATTTTTTTTCTTATCATTTGCATTTCTATTCATTTATATGACCGAATTCAATCGATTGTATTTATCGCCTGATGGGGTAGCAGTATCCCTTCCCGGAACCAGACTCTTTTCACCCTGGGATAACATAGCTGAAATTATCGAGCCAAAATCGTTACTTGGAACTCGTTATATATTGCATCTAAAAAACCCTATCCCAATTCAGCACTCTCCAAATTGGTGGCCCTTCCAGAAATACAAAAAAATCCCCAAACTTGATCTGACAGCCTATCTGCGCCCGATAGATTTCAAAGAATTCATAGAGATCATGCGATGGCACTCTACGGAGGAATTGTAGGTATTCAATATGACCCGTGTCTTGATCGTGGATGACCAACCCTCATTTCGCCGCCAACTGCGTCAATTGTTGACCCACGCGGGTCTGAGCGTAATTGGCGAAGCAGGGGATATTCCCGCTGCAGAAGCACTGGTGAGTGAATTTCAACCCGACATGGCTGTGGTCGATGTAATGCTGCCTGGCCTGAGCGGGCTTGAGGGCACATCTCGCCTGAAAGCCTTGAAGACTGATTTGCGCGTGTTCTTGGTCAGCGCTTATCACGACCAGGCCCGGGTTTTTCAGACTTCCGCTGCAAAAGTTGGCGCAGAGGCCTTCATTCCCAAGGATTATTTAGATTTGGATATGGTCAAGTCTTGGATTTCAAATCAGGAAAACACGAATTCTAACGGAGGTTTCGATGAATAAAAACATCCGATTTAGCGTTTTGATCCTTGCAATGATTTTGACAGTGATCGTTACTGGATGCGAAATGCCCTCAAGTGCCGCGGGCACTAATGTCTGGATCGATGTACCTGTTGACGGCATTTCGGTAGCCGAAGGGACGCTGCTTCATATCGAAGGTCATGCGACGGGACCGGGCGGTGTAAGTCGAGTAGAGATTTGGATAAATGGAGCGTTGCAGTTCGATCTGCACGATCTTCCTACAGAAGATGATCTCTCAAGATTTTCTCAGGAATGGATACCACCTGGGGCGGGTGAATACACCATTCAGGTTTTGGCTATGAGTGGAGATGGTTCTGCCAGTGAGCCAGATCATGCCAGGGTTCAGGTGGGCGCGCCGATCGCTGAAGCTCCGGAGTTGGTCGTTGAACTTCCCGAGCCAGATTTGACCATCACAGGTGTAAGTCTGGTGGGTGATGATATCGTGCAGTGCGACTACAGCAACTTGGGGGGAGCCGCATTGCCAGAGGGCAGAGATGTGTGGATTGACATTTTCGTCGGCCCTACGGAAGCGGAAATGGTCCAAATAGCCCATTCGAACATTGGATTGGATCGCCTTTTCGAGGCTGGCGACTCGGGTTATTTCACCAGTGCACCCATCTCTCCTGCCCCGGCTTGGCCACAGTTGGCATCTTGTTCGATTGATGTCGGAGATCTGGTCACTGAAACTGATGAAAGCAACAACGATATGCAAACAACATTAGGGTCACATTTTGTCCTTCAAGGGGCAACTACCCGATTCTGGGTTGAACCAGAACAAATCCAAGCGGGGGCCTGTACCAACCTGCACTGGGAGGTTGAGAACGCGCAAAGCGTCAAGCTAGGCAGCACCGAAGTGAAGCACGAGGGACGCTACGAGGCTTGCCACTGCAAAGACGAACTCTACCGGTTAACGGTGACCGATCTCGAAGGTGTCACCGAAGAACATCGTGTCACCATTCAGGTTACTGGAGATTGCAACAGCGCCCAAGCGGAATCCAGTGAAACTGAATCCAATGAAGCCGAAAGCGCCAGCGGCGGAGAGCAGAGCACAAGCGGGGGCGAATCCCCCCAGCCGAGTGGAGACAGCAAACCGCCCGCCGCACCCAACCAGCTCAAGCCGCTCAACGGAGCAGACATGGGCTGTATTGGCAGCTTGATGCTGCGCTGGGAAGCAGTTTCTGACGACAGCGGCATCGCCGAATACCAGGTCGAAGTTCAGCGCCATGCTGGTGATAACAATTGGCAAGCAGCCCCAGGCAGCACGTTTACCGGCATAGGTGGCCTGCAAAAAGAATTGAGTGTTGAATGCGGTTGGGAATACCGCTGGCGGGTACGCGCCATCGATGGCGCTGGAAACCCTGGAAATTGGTCCGGCTGGTTTACCTTCATCATTCCCCTAACTTAACGAGGCAACCAAAATGAAAAAAGCAAATCTCAAATTTCTGGTCGCTTTTGGCACGCTCGTTCTGATTGGTATTTGTGTGGTTGTTGCCATTGCACTTTATTTTCCCCAAAAAGCACGCGCGGTTCATTCTCGTCCCTTAGTGCTGATTCATGAACCGCTCAACCGGGAACACCTTACCCTGGGAGAACACAGCCTGGTCACGGCTACTGCCCGCAATCCTCGCGGAATAAAGCGGGTAGAACTGTGGGTCGATGGGACTTTTTACTTCGCCCAGGAGGCCCAGCCCGGCGAAACATTGCTAACTTATCCTCTGATGACTCCCTGGGAGCCAATTTCGGCTGGCGAACATACCCTGGTAGTGCGCGCAATTTCCAATGACAATATAGATGGACAGGCCAGTATTCGTGTTTGGGTGGAGACCTCAGAAAGTGAAGCCCCAGCTGAAAAAGAAGCTGCACAAGGGGAAGATGAAGCGGGTACTGCCGCAGATGAAACCAAACCTGAAGAAACTGATACAGAAACATCCTCTGTGCCAGGCGGCAGCAGCCGGCCCAGCGCTGGTGCCCCCCCTTCTGGGGGCGCCCCAGCCCCACCGGCCGACGAACCGGCTCCATCTCCTGCTGACCTACCCCCCGGAAGTGCAGATGAACTGATTGAAGACCTGGGCCTTGAACCTGCAGATTCAACGGATACTCTTCCTGAGGAACCCATCAGTGTGCAGGTAGAAGCATTGGCCTTGCGATCCAATAGTGCCTATGAATCACTGCACTGCTATATCGGGATGGGGTACATCGAGCCACTCTGGTATCCGGACACAGATTATGATCAAACAACTGACGAATCATTTGCTTCAGCAGATGGCACCTGGTGGAATGTCGCCGAGCATCTTTCAGAAGATTCCGCTCCGATCTTCACCTGGCCGGGAAATGAAGCGATCCCTTTCAATATCAGTTGCGTAGGTATCATCGCTGGTGGTACCGACAGCGTCCGCCTGGGTAGCGTGGAAATCCTCGCCGAGCCTGAAACCTGGGATGGGGTAACAAGACAGGTGGAGAGCAGCGGCGGCGAGGGCTCTTTCATCTTGGATTATCGCATCAGCATTCGGGAAGGTTCTGGAATGGGTTTCCCCCTTATCCTGGATTCCTCGATTCCAACGCCTTTCAACCTCAGGACAGAAGGTTTCTTTGAGCTGCACTGGGATTGGGACCCCCCCACCGACCCTGTGATGGAGGAACCTATCCATGGTTTCTACATCTACGTTAATAACACGCTTCAATTCGTCTTGCATGGTGAAGATGAACGTTCTATTATCCTGCCGCCGGAATGGTTCAATCCGCCTTGTGGCATCGGATATGAGATCACCATCACGGCCTGGCGTTGGAACCCCGATGATCATACCGACAATTTTGAATCTTACCCCTCCGAGAGCTACGTTATTGAGCGAGATGCCCTGACAGAATGTGATATCGCAGCCTTTGTCACCTTCGAAACCCTGAATATTTCCCACTACGGCGTTGATGAGATTGGGCCGGCCTTGTTGATGTTCAACGTCAGCAGTGCTGGAACCTCTTACAACCTAAATCTGGATGGATTTTGCCGGGAGGATGGACCGTGCGATGGCTTAATGTTAACTCCCGATTGGGCTTACGATGTTGGTTGGTTGATGATGTTTGACGATATGCCCAATTATGTACGTGTACCGCTCACAGAAGAGGGCCTGGGATTGAGCATGATCCTTTTTGATCAACGTGAAGATGGGTCTGACCTGGTCTGTGAAGGCGTAATCCATGTACCTGGAGAGGAAATCTTTACCCCCGAAGGATTTGACTATCTTGGCGTACTGACCTCGCGCATACCTGATGAGCGCTGTGAAGTATCATTCTCCATCCGCTCTGAGCTGATCACCTCCTCCTATGATGGCATCAGCTTTCCCCCACTTCCTCAACTCGGTGTGGACGACATCATCATTGATGAAGATACGGGGCAATACTGGATCAATGTACACAACTATAGTTCTGGTACCTGGGCCAATGATCTAAAAGTACTGATGACCCGCAACTCCGGTGAGGAAATCGGATATTTTATTTTGCCCGATTACGTAATCCTGCCGGGTAGCGAAGCCGATATTTTCCATCCGGATATGCCCACCATCGACCGGCCCAGCGATCTTTGTGTAAAACTCGATCCGGAAAATGACGTCCTGGAAAGTGTGGAGCGTAACAACCCTGGCTGGACTTCTCTGCCACATTGTTTGGATATCCCCGATCTGGTCATCGAGAACGCAGGTTTTGACTCGGATTCCAACCTGGTAGTTTCGGTACAAAATCGCGGGTCAGGTCCGATTGAATCGAATGAAATCCGCATCAAGGTAATCAACTCCCTTGGCCTCGAAAGGATTTTCGTCGGATACCTGCGCACCGACGGTCTTTATCCCTGGGAAAGTGCGCCCATCGAGATTGCCAGCTCTGGCTTAGATGACCTGCTCTCTTCGCATGAAGGGCGTTACGGAATGACTGTTGTCGTCGACCCGACCGATGAGATTATCGAATCAGACGAGACCAACAATCGCTTTGCCTTTGGAGACGGCCCTGGCCGGATGCGAGTAATCTGGAGGGGATTCGATTACAGCATTCTCGAGGATCACCTTAGTGGGAATACCTATACTGGTTTGTCCGTAACCTATTACCCGGTCGAAGATGAACATAATTATGATTATTTCCACGCCCGCATCTACGTCGAGAATGGTGTTGAATCACGGTTGGTAGACCAATTCGATATCAGCTGTGAAATTGTGCGCGGCATCGAATATGGCGGCTATCACCACGCTTGCTTGGGCCGCGTGATGGAACATTTTCCCACAACCGAATTCTATCTGGCCAATGGCGAAGGCGTCACCATCACCCTCCATGGAGAAATCTACGATGATGATGCAGAACTTAGCGGCAGCCGAGAAGAACCTTTCGATATGGGTACGATGACCTTTTACTTTACAGCCGATGAACTTGCCAGTCGTCCAGGCTGCCGGGAGAATTTCCCTTATGGATTTGCCAAAGATCTTTATATAATCCCGTCGGGCTTTTCAGTTCCCTGGTACGCCGGTTTCTCAATTTGCGCAGTTTCAGAATAACATCAGGAGTGAATCATGAAAACGCAATCAGCAATCAAAAAAGCATATCTGATCATATTTCTACTCATCCTGGCATTATTGACCATCTCCTGTAGTGAAGAGATGGATGGACGCCCTCAAGCATGGATTGATTTTCCCCGCGACGGAGCCATCGTGCCCATGGGTGAAGCGGTGAAAATCACATCACATGTCTTCGCCCATGAGGGTGTTGCTGAGGTGGTTCTATCGGTAAATGGAGCGGCCTATCGTCACGATACGCCGGATGAACCCGGTGCTGAGTTTACTGAGGTTTCTCAGGAATGGATGCCCTCCGAGGCCGGCATTTATACGCTGCAAGTTCGGGTATATGACACCTTAGGTGAGTTCAGCAACCCGGCTACGATCTCTGTGCGGGTTGGTGACCTGGTAGCGGTCGAACCTATTGAAATTGATCCCCCCACGGATACGCCCACCCCCGTGATCTCGCTTACCCCTACCCTTACCTATACTCCCGTGCCTGATGCTGCCGAACCTGTGGTAGAGGAAGAAGAGCCCGTTGAAGAAGTCGCATCGTGTCCTCCCACCGCTACGGCGCTTACGTCAGCTAATTGTCGTTCAGGCCCTGGAACAACGTATACCATCACCGGTTCTATGAGTGAGGGTCAATCTGCAACCGTGGTTGGACGTCTCGCTGATAATTCGTGGTGGGTCATTCAACGCCCGGGAAGCTCAAGCACATGCTGGATTCGGTCTGATCTGGTGGAATTGGACAACTATGCTTGTGATATTCCCATCTATGAAGCCCCCCCATTGCCGCCAACGGATACGCCTACGATACCTCCGCCCACGCCGACCTTTACGCCTACCACCCCACCCCAAGACAACACCCCACCATCGGTGCCGGCGCCTCAAAGCCCTGGCGATGGCGCAGCCGTAGCCTGCTCTACTTCGGTCACCCTAACCTGGTCGCCCTCCAGCGATGCAAGTGGCATCGCTACCTACTACATCAAACTGGAGAAGCAAGTTTCTCCAGGGAACTGGCAATCTGCTGGTGGTTATACGTCCAGTTCAACCTCCGTCAGTGTGCCTGTCAATTGCGGCATCATCTATCGCTGGGCAGTACGTGCGGAAGATAGTGCCGGTAATTTCAGCGGTTGGTCCAGCTTCTCACAATTTGGCGTAAATATTTCATAGACAGTGATAGGTATATCCCCTTCTCTTGTCAACAATGAGAGAGGGGAACAACCATAAGAGAGTATGACCATGAACAGGCAATATTCACAGAATTATCATAAAGCGAGTAAACCCTTGCAGAGAAGAATCCTGCCCCTGGTGGGTTTTCTCGGTGGCTTGTGCGCAATCATGGCCGTTGTAGCTCTGGCGGGTTATGCAGTTCTCATCCCTGCGGAGGCAGCCTCCACCTCTTTGGTTTTAATCAACTCACCCCTCAATAGAGATCAAATCGAAATCGATCAACGTGTTATTGTTCAGGCTGTCGCGCGAGATGAAAGCGGCCTGACACGCGTCGAATTATGGGTAAACGGGCAATTATATAAAACCGAGACCAGCAGCTTACCTGGAGGTTTATCTCCCTTCCCATTGGTGACAACCTGGCAGCCCCGAGTCTCGGGCACATACACTTTGATCGTGCGCGCCTTCAACACGTCTGGAGACCGTACACAGGCATCCGTCGAAATTAGTGTCCCTGAACTACTCGATCGGGATGATGATGCGGTTGCTGATGAAATCGATATTTGTCCAGATCAGCCAGGCACTACAATAACCGCTGGCTGCCCTGACACGGATAGTGATGGGGTCGCCGATCTTGAAGATAGCTGCCCGGGCGAAACCGGGATGCCTGAATCTGGCGGTTGTCCATTGGTCACAGAAAGTGATAGAGATGGTGACGGCACTCCTGATGCCAGCGATGCCTGTCCTGATGAGCTGGGCCCACGGCCAGCTGACGGATGTCCAGATGCTGATACCGATGGGATTGCCGACCGGGAAGATGCCTGCCCTGCTGAGGCTGGCTGGGAAGACCATGCGGGTTGCCCCACAGTGGGTGACCGTGACGGTGACGGTTTTCTTGATGCAGATGATACGTGCCCGGATGATTACGGTGTCGAGGCCACCTGGGGTTGTCCCGATGGCGACGGCGACGGCGTGCGCGACAGCGAAGACATGTGCCCTGCCGAGCCCGGGCCACCCGAAAATGATGGCTGTGCTGTCATGCGTAGTGATGGTGCAGTCCTTCCGGGGTCTGACAGTGACCACGATGGTGCTCCTGATGATAGCGACCCATGCCCCCTTGAACCGGGTACTCCCGAAGATGGTTATTGCCCTCCTGCGGCAGGAGAAGAGCCTCCGGCGCCCAGCAGGGTTCTGGAACTACCCGATTACTTCTTTAGCGATTTTCAAATCCCTGTCTGGTTGGAGATACAAGCGCTGGAATTAGAAGTAAGTGGAGATTATGCCGCAATGGAATGCTATGCAGGTGTAATCGGTCGCTTTTACGATCGCTACGGCCCCTTTGAATCCCTGGGGGAGCGACGTTGGGATATTGCCGAATATCTCGGCAACGGGGCCTATGGTATCCCGCCTATGGCAACCTACCTGGATGATATTATTCAAGTGGAAGTTCACTGCAATGCGAACTTTGGCAGCAGTCCCATCAATCTCGGGCGCTATGTTGGCGAACATACTGGGCCCTGGGATGGACATGTTATCACGGGCGAATCATGGCTTGGCGATGATGACCATTCATTCCAAGTTAAATACCGTTTGTGCTCACCCTCCTGCGATGAAAGCGCTTATTCCGCGCCATTTGTCCACACACTTTATAACTGGGCAGGGGAACCAAATATTGCCTGGGCATGGGACGGGAATGAGGACCTGATTCGGGGTTTCAAGATTTATCTCAATGGCAATTTCGTACTGGGTGTCGGCAAAGAAGCTCGTTCTGCTGCACTGCCTTTCTCACCACCATCTTGCGGTGAGCGTTGGGATATTCAGGTATCAGCCTGGGATGGTGTCGATGCGCGCGCGCCAGAGCGTGAATCAGCCCTTAGCAATGTTGTCACAAAAGAGGGCGAGCCCTGCCATCGCATGGCTCGCGTCACCTTTGAAACCATCAATGCTTATGATCTTCCTGACGATACAGAAATGGATTCATCGCTTGGTATGGTCGGCCCGGTTTCCGGAAGTCTTATCGTAAATGATGATTATGAGATGTTCGACACATCATTCCGGGACTTCATTGGCGATAATTACGGCGTATTTCTCATCGATCACCACGATTACTCTGTACTGGGGCGGCTTGGCAGTGGCTGCCAAGATAGAGTTGAAGCTGTTTTATCAGGAGCCAGTTGGCGAGATATTGTTCGCTGTCTGGAAACAGACATTATCGAAGTCCCCTTAGATCCTGAAGACAATTTGACCATACGTGCTTTCATTTTCGAAACCGATCCAAGTGGTGCCTGGTCCATACTCTTCGATGGCTCGATGACCTTACCAGCACCCCCAGAAGGGGCTACTGGTGGCCAATATACCCTAAGAGATAGCCGCGGGTACTTGGACCTGATCGTTCGTGTGGAAATCTTGCCATCAGATCATTAGGTATTTCCATAAGAAAAAGCTGTTACAAATAACGTATCAGAGACGAAATGAACATCGATAAATTCCTCCTGGAGGTTGAACAATGAATTCCCCAAGATCCGCTTTTCGACAAAGATTACCTGTGATTATAGGGATTGTCGGTGTGTTAAGCTGCATTCTGGCAATACTGTTTGTTGCAGGATATTTTCTCCTGCGTCCTACAGAAGTCGAGGCAAAGACACTTGTGCTATTTCATGCTCCGCTGAATGGTGATGAAATTGAAGTGGGTCAAGTCATCACCATCCATGCCACTGCCCGCGACGAGGACAACATAACCCGCATCGAGTTATGGGTGGATGGGGAATTGGTCGAGGTGGAAACCACCTCGCTGGCCGATGGCATTTCACCTTTTCCTCTTTTGGCAAGCTGGCAACCCACGACATCGGGCGAGTATACCTTGACGGTGCGAGCTTTCAACAGCCGAGGTACCCGCGCGCATAGCTCGGTCACTATAGAAGCGCTGGAATATCCTGATCGGGATGAGGACGGCGTTACAGATGAACTCGATGCCTGTCCCGATGAGGCCTATCCAACCCGCGACGGCTGTCCACTATCCGATGATCGCGATAGCGATGGCGTCCCGGATGATGAAGATGATTGCCCTGATGAAGCCGGTTGGGCTGATGACGAACATGCCGGTTGTCCTACACCTGGTGACAGCGATGGAGATGGATTCCTGGATGAGGAAGATGCCTGTCCTGATGATAGCGGAGTACCAGAATTGGAAGGCTGCCCGGATTCAGATGGCGATAGCGTCCCCGATGATTTGGACGAAGATCCGCATGAACCTGGCCCGCCTGACAGTGGGGGGGGGCCTGATTTTGATGGCGATACCGTCCCCGATGATGAAGACCTGGCCCCCGAAGATCCCGGCGATCCAGGCGGAGGCGGCGCTCCCGAGTCTGACGCGCCCGACAGTGACGGCGATGGCGCTCGCGACGATGTCGACCCCTGCCCGCATGAATATGGCGAACCTGAAGATGGCTATTGCCCTCCCCCGGACGCCGATCCTGCGCCCGAGGGCGACGACCCTGTTTTCGATGGCCCTGGCGGCATCATCGATGATTTTGAGATTGCTGTCAATGTAGAAATCGAAGCCTATGAATTCATCGTCAGCGGCACTTATAGTGACAGCTACGAAAATGTCTGGTGCTACGTGCAGGTAGCCGAGGGTGACATGCAGCGCTACGCATTCGAACCACAAGGAGAACAGTATTGGAATATCCGTGCAGTACTCGGCGGAGCCAATAGTGTGCGCTTTGCTACCGTGTGGGGTGAGCCTTTGCCTATCTTCGTAAATTGTGGGGCAGATTTTATGGTCACATCCACAGAACCGGGCGATGATGATAGCCCCGGCGATGGAGGTGGCTGGGGAACCGTCTTTGACCTGGGCACATACGAATACGCCCACCCTTCCAGTGAATGGGATGGCCGCGAACTATTGGCCACCGGCATCGGCCCCGATGGAGAAGCCTTCCAGGCAAAATACCGCATTTGCTCCCCTTCCTGCGAGGAAAGCGATTTCCAGGCACCGATCTTGGATTCCATCACCCTGGGCCCCATTGGAGAAGGCCCCTACAATATCCGCTGGCACTGGGAGGGAACCGAAGACTGGATCACCGGGTTCAAACTTTATCTCAATGGTTCGTTGGTCGACATCATCGAGCCACACATGCGCTCTTTGGATATCGGTGCTTATCGACCGACATGTGGAGTTGTCAGGGAATTCGAAATGACGGCTTTCACCGAGTTGGATGATGCCCCGGATCGCGAATCGCCTCGCAGCAATACCCGCACATGGGATGGCGAAACGTGCCCGCGCACCGTGATGGTCACTTTCTTGTCGATGGACCCCTACGCCTTAGGCAGCCGTCAGGGACCGATCAGCGGGACATTCTGGGCCAATGATGCATCAATCATCGCTGAATACCGCGATGGACCACCCAGCTTCGATGCCACCGATGATACCAAACGCTATCTCGAACCCGGCCATTTCTTCTACATCGGCGATCTTTTCTCAGCGATCGAAACCGAAGCATGGTCGTGCATCGGCAGCGGATGCACAAGCAACTATGCTCCCAGCGTCAACCACATCGAGGTGGAGTTAGGCCCTCGAGAAGCGCTGACCTTTGGGGCCAGAATCTGGAAAGATGGCAGCGGCATGGCCTTCAATGGAGATGCCTACATCCCCGCTGGTGAAATTGTCCCCGGCGAATACGTGGTCTACGACAACGGCATCAACATGACCGTGCTGATCGATGTGCTGGTTGGCCCCGAGGCCGGCGGCCCCGATCATTTGCCTGACCTGGTCATCAGCGATGTCACCACACATGAAGAATCTGGCCAATTGCGCATCCATGTCTTCAATAACGCCGCCGATCTGGTTGAAACAGATATTTCTGTGAACGTGGTGCAAATGTCCACCAGCGAACAAATCGCCCTGCTCACCTGGGAAGGGATCACCATTCCATCGGGCGATTCACGGATATTACAGTATCACGAAGCGATCACCGAACCCCATGATCTGCGCGTGATCATCGATCCAGACAATTCCATCGATGAGACCAACGAGGGCAATAATATCTACGAGACGCCCGTACGCATGCATGTCGAAATAACCAATCTTGGTTGGGGAGCGCCTTGCGAATTCTTCCTCGATCAGGAAGCAGAATATCGCTTCCGGATGTGGGTAGGCCACGTTTCTCCGGACGGTAGTGTTGCCTGGATTGCTGATAGGCATCATCCCTGGACCGGCACAGCAGATGTGGACACATCCGCCCATCTGGATGAATGGGAATATGTTGAGGAAGAGTGGAATCTTGCAGGCAATCCCTTGTTTACATTCGAGTTCGACATGCCAGCCGATCACAGTTTGGTGATCATGGCCGACGGATATGAGGATGACGCCGGATTGGCGGCCGATGATTATGCTGGTCGAGTCTATGTCGAATATCCCCGTGAAATGAACTATGGTGATAGCGCAGAAAGATATCACTATGCAAGTGAAGGCTGGCATGAATGTCACGATGCAGAACCCTGGTCCTGGGATACCAATAATTTCCATATTTATTGGCGCATCAATCGTGTACATTAGTCATCAGAACTATAGGGGGAAGTGACCAAATCTATTTGGCTGCTTCCCCCAAGCCAGGAGAATATCATGAATAAAAAAATGAATTTATTACTAAAACTGGCCACTACACTACTGCTAACATTATTGCCGGCTTGTAATCTTCCCACCGGTCCGCTCAATGTAACTTGCAGCGTAGCCGCGTTGATTGATGCCATCAATGTTGCCAACCTCGACATCAACCATACAACGATCAATCTTGACCCTGGCTGCGATTATGTTTTGACCGCGGTGGACAATTCGGATATCTACGGCTATAACGGGTTGCCAATTGTCACCACTCAAATCACCATCAATGGTAATAATGCCATCATCAGCCGGGGCGGGGGGGCGCCCGACTTCCGCATCTTCTATGTGGATGATACCGGCAACCTGGTGCTGAATGATTTGAGCTTGATCAACGGTTTTGCCAATGGATCGGGGAGTACATTCCCAGGTTCCGGAGGCGCTATCTATAATCGCGGCATGCTTCAAGTTCATGGCTCCAACCTTGAACTCAACAAAGCTGATTTTAATGGTGGCGCGATCTTTGCTATTGGCAGTGCCAATTCACACATCAGTGGTTCAAGGATTGATGGAAACAACGCCCCGCACGGAGGTGGCATCTTTGTGTATGGCGGCGGATCGCTAACTGTCACTGGCAGCCAGGTCATCTACAACAGCGCTGCAACCAGCGGCGGTGGCATCAGTTTGGAGCACGGGGCCTTTTTATCTGTCAACGACAGCATCATCGCCGCTAATGAAGCCGGGCGCCATGGCGGTGGCATCTTTAAGGATGGCGGTGCTGATCGTCACCCGACCAGTCTCAACAATGTCACCTTCTTTGACAATAAAGCGGCCTGGGGCGGAGGCGCGGTCTTCATTTTGCGGACCCCGCTCTCCATTTTCAATTCTCATTTCAGTGACAATCACGCACTGGAATATGGGGGTGGTTTGGGATATCAAAACGATTCGACAGAAACCGTGCACATCCACAATACCACTTTTGAAGGCAATACGGCCGCGCTTGATGGCGGCGGCATCCATTTTTCCGGGGAGTTGATGACTATCGATGGGAGTACGATCCAGAACAATCAGGCAAAACATGGCGCTGGCATCCATAACGCCGCAGCCGAACCATCGCACTACATCGTCCGGCCGGATACCACTATGACCATCAGCAACAGCACCATTCAGGAGAACATCACCGAAGTTGACCCCTCCAGTTATGACTTTGGTTACGGTGGTGGCATTTACAATGGCGGTACGATCACCATTTCGAATAGCACCATTCAACACAACGAAGCGCGCGCCGGTGGCGGCATCGATAACGAAGATGGCACCTTGACCATCCACAATTCGTCAATTGACCACAATGTGGGCAGCTATGGTTCTGGTGGGGGCATTCTGAGCAAAGGCGGCATAACATTGATCGATGATAACAGCCAACTCAACCACAACTTTGCCCAAGGGGGGGGCGCTATCTGGGAGACAGGTGGCACACTGACGGTTGAATCCAGCTATATCGGCTCGAATTCAACTTCACCCGCAAGTAGTGATGCTGGTGGTGGAATAGCTATTTACAATTCCACTGTAAACCTCAATGATGTGATACTTGAAGATAATACAGGGCTAAGAGGCAGCGCGATACACTTAATGAAAGGCAACCTGACGCTCATCGATTGCCAGGTATTGAGTAATCATGCCTCCGGCCATGCCACCCACAGCGATGGAGCAATCCGGAACTCTGAAGGTATTGCACACATCGAGCATTCGCACATTGAAGGCAATGATGCCGAGGCCAATGGGGGCGGCATCGCAAATGAAAATGAAATGACAATCTTGGCCAGCACCATCATTGGCAATGATGCTGGCAAGGATGGCGGAGGCGTGTTCAACACGGGTAACTTGACCATTGAGCAAACCATGCTCGCCCATAATGAATCTTTCACCCTGGGAGGAGGTGTTCACAATACTGGGGTGATTAGTGTTCAAAACAGCACTTTTGAAAACAACTCAACCGGATTTGATGGTGGCGGACTGAACACGTACAGCGATGCCACCGTTAGGGGCAGCACCTTTGTTGGCAACCGGTCTACACGTGGTGGCGGTTTGGCATCTGTCGGAGGAGACACGACGCTGCTGAACAGCACCTTCTCCGCCAATACGGCTTCCGATACAGGCGGCGGCTTATTCAATATGGGTCCCGGAATCGGAGAAACTGAGTATGGTGGCGCCTTACAGGCCAACCATATAACAGTTGCCTACAATTCGGCTGCTACCGGGGGTGGCATAGCCACCAGCGGGGGATTGCTCGAAATCAAAAACTCCATTGTTGCTTATAGTCCCACGGGCGCAGATTGCTATACCGGCGGCGCTGACTTCGCCGCAATTGCAGATAATATCGATTCAGATGGAAGCTGCGCGGGATTTACACTCAGTGGTGACCCGCTGCTCGGACCCCTGGCGAATAATGGTGGACCAACGCACACACATGCGCTCACCAGTGGCAGCCCAGCCATTGATGCTGCGCCGGATTGTACAACCATTGGGGGGGCTCCTGTTCCCAACGACCAACGCGGCGTTATGAGACCAGTCGGAGCTTTTTGTGACCTGGGTGCGTATGAGGCTGAAGAAGGGGTCGCCGGACCTCCGGATGTTCCTGTTGTTACAACGCCTGCTGAACCAGACGATGACCCTCCCAGCGTGACCGGCCGCAAGAACGCCACCTGTCGAGTGGGTCCTGACAGCAACTATGAGGAACAGGATTACCTCCTCGAGGGTCAGACAGCCCTGGTCACTGGCCGCACTCAGGATGGCTACTGGGTGGAGATCGAGGGGCCCACTTGGGGCAAATTGTGTTGGGTTTGGGTTGAGCTAGTCGAAGTTGAAGGCGATATCGATGAAGCACCCGTCAAGACCCCGCCGCCGACACCAACCAATACACCCACCCCAACTCCAGTGCCAGAAGAACCGGAAGAGGAGCAACCAGCACCAGCTCCAGGACAACAACAGCCGCCCCAAGGTTGCTGGTGGCAGCCTGCCAGCGCCAACCAGGCAATATGCAAAGATCCTTGTCCTAATGACCAATACTCGGGTGCGGCTTGTACACCCTAAAATATAAATTCTAGAAAAAAGAGAACAGGCCCCTGCAGAGTTTCCTCTGTTGGGGCCTTTCAGCATTCTAATGCATTGTCAAGTTAATAACTCATATTACGCACGTTCGCAAAAATTAGTCAAACTGCATCCTTCGATACGATCGCCTACGGCGGGGATCACTTCGCCAAGCATCCAGTAAGGGCAGGATGCAAGATGCGTAACATCAGTTAATAAATTGAAAAATAGGTTTTTTCGCAAATCCAATCTATCTTGCCCTCACCCCACCGTCGCTCCACTCCGGTTTCCCGCCTTCGGCGTCCCAGTGGGAAAGAGGTTAGGGGTGAGGGAGAAAAACAATCGATATAATAGAGCATTAGCTATTGATAGCTTGCTCGCTTACCTGGCGAAAGTGATAACCATATATCGCAAACGTAATTGCCTGAGGGAATAGTCTGGGCTTATTGAACACCACCCACCACCAAAGTTTCCAATACTGAACCCGCTCTACCCCGCGCAAACCCAAAAGATAAATCGAACGCCCCAAAGCGTAGATATCATCGCGCGTGATACGCCCCCTCAACGTAGATGGTTGATACTCCTTTAGGAACGTGATCACACGCTCATAATACATTTTTGGGGAATAGATTTCCTGCAAAATTTGGCGATATCCTGTCAGCAGGGCATCCAGTTCCATTTGCGGGATGATATTGGTCGTTCCATCGGCATTATTGCCTGACATCTGAGGGATAATGCGGCCTTCATTTTGAAGACGCTGATACAACTTGGTACCATAAGGAGCTTGCAGCAAACCCACCATTGCCGAAACAATTCCGCTTTGCTGAATAAATTCGATCTGCTTTTTGAAAATGGAGGGGGGATCACTGTCAAATCCTACAATAAAACCACCCTGGACCTGCATCCCAGCGCGTTGAATGCGCTTAACGCTTTCGACCAGATCACGACCCTTATTTTGGAATTTATTGCACTCCTCCAGGCTGGAATCTTCCACGGTTTCGATACCAACAAAAACTTGATGAAAACCGGCCGCTACCATCAATTCCATCAGTTCAGGGTCATCGGCCAGGTTGATGGAAGCCTCCGTGTTGAAGCCAAGAACTTTCTTCCCTTGTCGCCAGTTAATTAGTGCAGGCAGAATCTCATCTTTTAACAACCGCTTATTACCTATGAAATTGTCGTCAACAAAAAAGATACTGCCTTTCCAGCCCAAGTTCGCCAGATAATCCAACTCTGCCACAAGTTGAGACGCACTTTTTGTGCGCGGCCGCCGACCGAGCAGCGCAGTGATATTGCAAAACTCACAATCATATGGGCAGCCGCGTGAAAACTGAATATCCATCGTGGCGTACTGCCTGAAATCGACCAGGTCCCAGCGTGGAATGGGGGTTTGATCAAGTTCAGGGTACTCATCTGTTTTGTACACACGGTGCGGTTTTTCCCCGGACCGCACATCTTCTAAAAATAGTGGCAGCGTGATTTCTGCTTCATTGAGTACAAAGTGTGCCACCTCTGGATGAGCTTCGTATTCGCCGGTAAACAAGGGGCCGCCAGCCACAACCGGAACACCAACATCATTACATGTTTTTATAACCTGTCTGGCGGAATCGCGTTGTACAACCATGCCACTCAAGAAAACATAATCCGCCCAAGCAACGTCTTCTTTTTCCAGGTCGGTAACATTCAAGTCAATCAATTTCAAAGACCAATCTTTAGGGAGCATGGCTGCTACCGTTAGCATGCCCAATGGGGGGGAAGAAGCTTTTTTGCGGACAAATTTCAGCGCATGCTTAAAACTCCAGAACGTATCTGGAAATTCAGGGTAAACCAATAAAACATTCATGCAAGCCTCCAAGTGGCTCATCTCACAAAAAATTTACTTAATGTCACTGCGAGCGCGCCAGAGGCGTGCCTTCGGCAAGCGTGGCAGTCTCACTTCTTTTGGGTAGATTGCTTTCGGCTTTCGCCCTGGCAATGACACTGAATCTATGTGTTTTATGAGACAAACTATCCAAGTGAATTAATTCCCACCAGGGTACTTGGGTTTAGATGGCTTCGCCAGTGCCGCCAGCCGCATTTTGAGTCATGTTTTCAACTTCTAATCAGCTATCCGACATATGCCGAGTGGCCAAAAATATATGTCGGAGGGCATATTCTGATGTCCAAATCACCCATGCTATAATGTTTCGGCTTATTCCGTCCCCCTTTTTCGCAGATTATGAATATTAATCCCCAACGCTCCATAGAATCCGTAATTCGACAAACAACTTCACAGCCGTTCCGGTTTAAGTTCTCTGTGCTTTATATTGGAATTACTGGGGTCATCGCTTATTTGAACGGGCTGACCAATTGCGGCCCATACGCGGTTTCCAATTTCGCCATGAGCATTGGCGGCATTCTATTGATCTTGTTAGGGTTGGAATGGATCGAATCCAGCCAATATCCCTTTAAAATATCTACCCGAATTGCTGTGTTTTTATTGATTACCCGCACAGTGCTCATTGAAGGCATTGTTGCGCTGGATTGTAATGGAATCGCACTATTTCTCTTCCCCATCATCCCTTATAGCGCGCACTTTATCTGGGGAGGGCTGACCAGCACTTTGATCAGCCTTTGCTATGTCTTGCTCATAATTTGGAGAACCAACCTGACCGGAATGCTGTTCTACGTCAATCCGGGAACACAGGAAAATCTGTTGGCATTTTCATTTGCTATGTTGTTCGTGCCCTTGATCGCCAGCGTGATCCACAGAGATGATGAAAGTCGCCGCAAAACCGAACAGTTACTCACTGATCTCAAGATTTCCCATCTCCAACTTCAAGCTTATACGGAACAGGTCGCCGACCTGGCTGCCACCGAGGAACGGAATCGCCTGGCGCGTGATATCCACGACTCGTTGGGCCACCATCTCACAGCCATAAATATTCAATTGGAGAAAGCCCTCAGCTATCAGGATAGAGACCCTCAAGAGGCGTCTCAGGCGATCATCGATGCCAAAGATGCGGCTGCGAACGCCTTGAGCGATGTGCGTCAATCCGTGGGTACGTTGCGCAGCCCCGAGCACGAATTCTCATTGATTGCTTCCCTGGAAAAACTGATCAAGGGGATTTGTGATGATAATCTGAGAGTAAATTTATCGCACCAGGGCAGTGAAGCAGGCTATTCTCGCTCCACACTGATGATCCTTTATCGCGCCGCGCAGGAGGGTCTGACCAATGTGCAGAAGCACGCTCAGGCCAGTGAGGTCGATCTGGAAATCAATTTAGGGAAAACAGAAGCCACGTTGATTTTGATTGATAATGGCCAGGGATTCGATCCAGAGAGCTTGCAACAAACACAAACAGCTCAGCAACCTGGATTTGGCTTGCGAGGCATCCGTGAGCGTTTAGATTTGGTCCGAGGCCGGGTTGCCCTAAACAGCCGGTCTCAGCAGGGTACCGAGATCAAGGTTGTTGTACCCAAAAAGCCATTTTCGGCGACCGGTCACCCTGAGAGTAAATCACCATGGATGTAACCGTTTTAGTCGTAGATGACCAACGTCTGGTGCGCGAAGGCATCGCTTCACTCTTGGCTATTCAAGATGGTGTCGAAGTTGCCGGCGTCGCCGAGAATGGCCAGGAAGCGGTTGAACAGGCCTTCAATCTCAGCCCAGACGTCATCCTCATGGATGTGCGTATGCCAGAGATGGATGGCATCGAAGCCACGATTGTAATAAAGAAGGAAATGCCTGCTTGTCAAGTTTTGATGCTGACTACCTTTGATGACGATGAGTACATCGTAAAATCCTTAGCAGCAGGAGCCAGCGGATATTTGCTCAAAGATATTCCGGCCGCGGACCTGGCTCAAGCAGTCATTCTCACGCATAAAGGCGTTCACCAGATGTCGCCCTCGGTGGCTGGCAAGTTGATCGAGCATCTTCATCAAACCCCCAACCAACAGCCCACGAGCGATGATGATGCGTTAAAAGAGCTATCGATAACGAAACGCGAAATGGATGTGTTGCGTCATTTGGCCAAGGGGGCCACCAACAAAGAAATTGCAGAAGCACTGTGCGTCAGTGAGGGCACAGTTAAAAATCACGTTTCGAATATCTTGAGCAGTTTGGGATTACGCGATCGAGTCCAGGCAGCCTTGTTTGCTCATGAGCACAAATTGATCTAAAGAATCACGGACATCGCTCTTGACAGGGATGCTGAATCACAGATAATTGGTGGCAACATTGATAAACCTACCCAAAAGGCAATGACGGAGAAAAGTAGGTCGGTAGAACCCACCAGAGAGGTATTGGGCACAGGCTGAAACCCTAACCAGGCAGAAACCGATCGAAGTTCCCTCCCGAGCCGCTCAGGGGAACCGGGTGTCAGGTGCCATGTACCAAGGTTCAGGAAACAATTGCCTGAAATATGCTACTCAAAAACCTGTCACTCCAAATAGTCTGAGCCGTGATACCAACGTTATCTGGGAAGCCAATCGCTAAAAAGCTGTTGGTGCCTGAGAGGGTCGCTGTGGCGGCCAAGAAGGGTGGTACCGCGGGAAACTCCTCCCGTCCCTTGTGGATGGGAGCTTTTTGTTTAAAATGAGAACTATGGAATGATGAGTGCCGAACGTTTTTTCAATTCACAATTCATCATTCATAAATCACCATAACTTCGGAGGTATGCATGCTTGTAAAATTAGACGATATCAAACAGGAAGGTCTGGCTGCCCTGGTTGAAATCGGAGACGAAGAGGCGCTCAGTCAGTGGAAGGTAACCCACCTGGGGCGCAGTTCTGCCATCATGGATGTGTTCAAGAATATGGGATCTGTGCCCAAAGAGGAGCGCGGCAATGTTGGCCGCACTGCCAACCAGGTCAAAACCGCTTTGGAGACAGCATTCACCGAAAAAGAGGCTGCCCTCCGAGAGGTAGCTTTACAGCATTCTCTTTCAGAAGATAGGTTGGATGTGACCCTCCCGGGCCGCGCCATCCCGCGTGGTCGTTTGCATCCTGTCACCCAGACCATGCGAGAAATTTTCCGCGTCTTCGCCGAGATGGGCTTCCAGGTGTACACATCTCGAGAAGTGGAAACTGACAAATATAATTTCCAGTATCTGAACTTCCCTCCCAATCATCCCGCTCGCGAGATGCAGGATTCGTTTTATATTCAAACTGATGAAGAGCGCGGCGATAATCCTATCTTGCTGCGCACGCATACTTCACCGGGTCAGGTGCGCGCAATGCGTGAATATTCTGCCGAAAACCCAGAGAATCCACCACCAGTGCGCATTATTCTCCCCGGAATGTGCTATCGTTACGAGCAGATCAGCGCCCGCTCCGAAAGTCAATTTACCCAAGTGGAAGGCTTGGCCGTGGGCAACGACATCACCTTCAGTGATTTGAAAGGCACCCTCAGCGACTTCGCACGGCGCATGTTCGGACAGAACGTGCGCACGCGATTTCGCGCCTCCCACTTCCCCTTCACCGAGCCCAGCGCAGAAATGGATGTAGAGTGTTTTCTGTGCGATGGCGACGGATGCTCCGTCTGCAAAGGTTCTGGTTGGTTGGAAATTTTAGGCTGTGGCATGGTGCACCCTACCGTGCTACAAAATGGCGGCTATGATCCTGAAAAGTATACCGGCTTCGCATTCGGTATGGGCCCCGAGCGCATCACCATGCTGCGCCACCGCATCGAAGATATCCGCTATTTCTGGGCCAATGATTTGAGATTTTTGGAACAGTTCTAATTAGTGCCACAGAGAACACAGAGTTCTTAGAGTTTTTTCTCTTATTTCTTTGTGATCTCTGCGGCCCCCAAAGGAGAAAGAAAATGACTGAACAACAAAATCAACCCGATCTGGCAGCACAATTCCGTGAACTGGGCGAAAACTTAAAGAGCATGCTGCAATCCACCTGGGAGAGCGATGAAGCCCAGAAGCTGCGTCAGGACGTCAAAGACGGTCTGAACGAACTGGGCAAAGCCGCCTCGGATGCTGTCAACGAGTTCGACGCTACTGAAACTGGACAAAAGATCAAAGAAGAGGCCCAGGAATTCAAATCCCGTGTCCAAAGCGGTGAGGTCGAGGCCAAGGCGCGCGAAGAGATTTCGAATATTTTGAACACGATTAATATAGAATTGGATAAAGCCATCAACCAGCTTTCGAAATCTGACACCGAGCCGGAAGAGTAAAATGAGCAAGCTCATCAATCAACAAACCATGGTGGGCAAGCCGATTCGCTCTGGAAATTACGAGATCACGCCGCTGGCCAAACGGACTTGCTTGCACCCGCCCAATTATCGCTGGTTCTTTTCCTGGCAGCGACCAAAGGCGGTAGTAGTCGAGGTCCCCGGCGGACATCAAGAACTCTTGCCTATCAAAGATGTGACCTTGCAAAATCAGTTGATTCTGATGAGTATTGGGCTTCTAGGCTCTTTATTAATCTGGCTTGTTTTTCGAAAATAAGATTGATCGGAGATAATATCATGTCTAAAGATGAAAACTTGGTACCCAGCAAATTTGATATCGAAGACCCCGGTAAAGCTATCGATACGGTGCAAAGCACGATGGACAAATTTATGGCCGTCGCCGATGTCAAACGGGTTTACGGCGAGCCCATCAAGCATGAAGCGGCCACCATTATTCCCGCAGCTGAAGTTGTGGCGGCGATGGGTTTTGGCGCTGGCTACGGTGCGGGTGGCCCGGCGGAGGCCGAGGCCGGTGGTGCCGGGGGCGGTGGTGGCGGCGGCGGTCGAGCTTTTTCGCGACCTGTGGCCGTGGTCATTGCCGATGAAAATGGCGTGCGCGTCGAACCTGTCGCCGACCAAACCAAGGTGCTTCTTACGGCACTAACCGCCCTGGGCTTCATTGTCGCAACCATTGGCAAAATGAGAACAGGTGATATTGGTGATTAGGTATTAGGTATTTGGTATCAGGTACTAGGGACTACCGAACACCTGTTACTAATAACCAATACCTATTCACCTTATAGACCAATCAACCAACTAACTAACAAACCAACTAACCAACTACCAATGAAACTACCCTTATCCTGGATCAAAGAATACGTTGATATCGATATAGCCCCCGAAACCCTGGCCCGGCGCATGACTCTGGCTGGATTGGAAGTGGAAGAATTACGTTACGTGGGAATTCCAGAACCCACCGGAGATGCACGCCGCGTAGCCAAAATCACCGGTTTTGCCTGGGAACCCGACAAAATCGTAGTAGGTGCTATTCACGAGGTGATGCCTCACCCCGATGCAGACAAACTGGTGCTCTGTAAACTCGATGACGGTGAGCAAGTTCACACGGTACTGACCGGCGCACCCAATCTGTACGAATACAAAGGCAAAGGCCCGTTAAATGAGCCCTTAATGGTTGCTTATGCTCGCGAGGGCGCTACCATTATTAATGCTTACGAACCCGGCAACAAACCCACCAAGCTCAAACGCAAGAAAATCCGCGGCGTGGAATCCTACTCCATGGCCTGCTCCGAGCGCGAGTTGGGGATCTCCGAAGAACACGAAGGTATCATCATCCTTGACAACGATGCTCCCGTTGGCGTACCGCTGGTCGACTATCTTGGGGATGTGGTTTTCGATATTGCCATTACGCCCAACATCGCCCGCGATGCCAATGTGATCGGCGTGGCGCGCGAGGTTGCTGCCATCACCGGTAAAGAACTGCGCTACCCCGATTTGGAACTCCCAATGGATGGCCCACCGCTGGCAGGGCGCGTCAAGATCGAAATTACAGCACCCGAACTCAATCCTCGTTTCGTGTTTGGCCTGATCGAGAATGTCGCCATAAAACCCAGTCCATACAGGGTTCAGTTGCGTCTCAAGCTTTCGGGCGTGCGCGCCATCGATGCATTGGTGGACGCCACCAACTACGCCATGCTCGAAGTGGGCGAACCGCTGCACGCATTCGATTACGACATCCTCTTGAAGCGAGCTAAAGCTGACGGGCAGGATCACCCTACCATCATCACGCGCCCCGCCAAAAAGGGTGAAAAGCTGGTCACGCTGGACGATATCGAACGCACCCTGGATGACTTCACCGTCCTGGTTGCCGATCAATCCGGCTCGCTGGCCCTGGCCGGTGTGATGGGTGGACTCGAATCCGAGATCACCACGAACACCACCAATGTGCTGCTCGAAGGTGCCTCCTGGAATTTGATCAACACTCGCCGCACCGTGATGTCTCAGAACCTGCCCTCGGAAGCAGCCTATCGCTTCTCTCGCGGAATCCACCCTGAGGTGGCCCCCAAAGGCGTGCTGCGCGGGCTCAAGCTGATGTACGAATGGGCCGGTGGCACAATTGCACAAGGTCTGGTTGATGAATATCCATTACCACCCGAAGATTCCGTGGTCGAAATCACCCCAGAAGATGTGCGCCGCTGGTTGGGCATCGAACTCAGTAGTGAAGAGATTATCAACATTCTCGAATCGCTTGAATTCGAATGTAAAGCGGTTCCCCGTCCTCCGTCATCCGTCGCTATTCGGGTCAAGAGCCCCGATCATAGATTAGACATTGGCACTGGTGTGATAGGTAAAGCTGATGTGATGGAAGAAATCGCCCGTGTTTATGGATATGATATTATTCCAGAAACTCGCATGGCCGATGATTTGCCGCCGCAAAAGGGAAACCCCGGTCTGGAATTTGAGGAGGCTATCCGTGACCTTTTGGTGGGGCTTGGCCTTCAAGAGATCATCACCCACCGCCTGAGCTCGCCCGAGCGGGAAGCACGCCGGTTTTCGCCAGAAACGCCCGCCGTTGATATGCCCTATTTCACCCTGGCCAACCCGATCACACCGGAGCGGTCCGTGATGCGGCACAGTTTGCTGTCATCAGTATTAGAAATCGTAGAGCGCAATGCGCGCATCCGTGAGCGTATTGCCGTATTCGAGATCAACCCGGTATTCCTTAGTTCTGAGGAAAGCGACCTGCCCGAGGAAGTCCGCCAATTGATTATCGCCCTGACGGGCCCGCGCGCCCTGACAGACTGGGGCGGTGCCGATACGTCCCCCATGGACTTCTTCGATTTGAAAGGCGTTGTCGAAACAACGTTGAAAGGACTGCACCTTGAAGGTATACAATTCGAAGCGGCTCAGCATCCCAGCTTCCACCCAGGAAAATGCGCGCGTGTTTTGGCGGGCAATACCCATATCGGCGTGATGGGCGAACTGCATCCACAGGTCAGCAGTGGCTACGATCTCCCTGAAGCACCTTTGCTGGCCGCCGAGTTTGATGTTGAGGCCCTTTTTGCAGCCGTCCCGACTCTCTTCAATGTCTCGGCCATCGCCAGCCAACCGCCCATCCTGGAGGACATTGCTCTGATCGTCGACGAAGCCATTCCGGCGACGGACGTTGAAACTCTGATCCGTCAGACTGGTGGAAAGACGGTCACGGATGTGCGCCTGTTCGATGTCTATCGCGGCGATCAAATCAGTGCTGGAAAGAAAAGCCTGGCTTACAGCCTTACTTATCAGGACGCCCAGCGCACCCTGACCGACAAAGACGCGGCCAAACTGCGCACAAAGATCGTCAAGCGGCTAGAAAGAGAGCTGGGCGCTGTGCTGCGAGGATAATTAGAATTGAGAAATCCGGTTTTTTTTAAAACCGGATTTCTTTATTACAGCTATTGAATTTAGAACCGTTTTCGTCTACACTCTAGGAAATAACATAAGTATGATCTAAGGAGATGCATAATGGATAAGAAAACAACTGGAATTATTGCTACAGTTGCAGCGGTGTTGCTTTGTGGATGCCCCGGTTTGGTCGGTCTTTGTTCGGGTGCCATCTTTGCTATTGCTGGTTTTGTGCCCGGCTCCGAGATTGATGTGTTTGGTAGCAGTGATCCCCAGGCAGCCATCACAACTGGCATTGTCACGCTATGCATTAGTGTAATCTTCATCGCCATTCCCATAGTGGTTGGTTTCTTAATGCTGCGCAACAAACCCGAAGATGAAGTACTAGAAGGAACTATACAAGAAGAAATTCCCAGTGAAGATCTGTAAAAACAGATACCGTACTGCGAAGAACTCCAAGACGAAAATCTTGGAGTTCTTTTTATATTCCAATTTCGCTGGTAGGGAGTGATTTGTAAATGATCACCAAAATGGATTGTCACCCTGAGCGACCGAAGGTCGAGGCGAAGGGTCTAGCGGAGCGCAAAATGCGCCTAAAATTTGAGTTCTCGCTTCGCTACGCCGTGCCGTGCTTCGGCAGGCTTCAGCATGACATCATCACTACCCTTGTGACCACTATCTTTCGCTTCATCTAGCTTTCTTGTTCCTCCCCTAAAACGGCTTCGATTTCATCCAACAATTCATCTACCAAGAGAGGTACGGCTTCCGCGGCAGCAAGATTTTCTTGCAGTTGCTCCAGGCGCGTGGCGCCCGTAATGACACTGCTGACTGTCTTGCGACGCAGCAACCAGGCGATGGCCAGTTGAGCTTGAGTAATTCCCAAATCTGTGGCAATCACACCTAAATCATCGACGATATCCATGCGCTCTGGGGTCAGATAGTTGCGGATCCAGGCCATGCTGTCCAAGGATGCCCGGCTGCCTTTTGGGATACCATCTTTATACTTACCAGATAGAATACCGAAATACAGGGGGCTGAAAGTCGTCAGGCCCAGGCCAAGTTCTTTGGCTAAAGGTGCAATTTCTGTCTCAAAACGTTCACGGTGCAGCATACTATATTGAGGTTGCTCGATGGTTGGTGGAATCAAATTGTATTGCCTCGCCACGCCAAACGCCTGTGAGATCTGGGCCGGGGTCCACTCTGATGTGCCCCAATACAGAACTTTGCCTTGTTGAATCAGGTTGTTCATCGTGAACACTACTTCTTCAATAGGTGTATCAGGATCATAGCGGTGGCAAAAATATAAATCAACATATTCGAGATCCAGCCGCCGCAATGATGCGTGAATCGATTCAGTGATATGTTTACGAGATAAGCCTCGTCCATTTGGCCCTGGCATTGTGGGCCAAAATACCTTGCTCGAAATAACCAACGCTTCACGGGGCAAATTTTTGATAATCTTCCCCATCATCTTCTCTGCCTGCCCATTGCCGTACGCGTCAGCATTGTCAAAATAATTAATGCCGCCATCATAGGCAGCTTGGATCAATTTACTAGCGGTAGCCTCGTCAAGCTGACTACCAAAGGTCACCCAGGCCCCCAGTGAAATTTCACTGACTTTAAGTCCAGAGCGTCCCAATCGTCGGTAATGCATTTGATCTCCTATGTTTTGAAAGGGTCATTTACCATGTATCCATTGTATACAAAAAAAAATCAATTTCAACTAGCAACTTATTGTGTTTGCAAAAGACAGTATGCGACTCTGGAAACATTCAAAAATGAGCTCCTTCCTTGCAGCGCTTAGGGGCTAGTGATATGATCTAATTCGATACTTATGTTTTCGAATCCTTCTCGTCGAACACAATTAAGAGTATTTCTGGTAGCTGTTATTATGGCAACTCTGCCATGCTATTGTGCTGGAATGATCGTCATGGGCTACAATACCCCGTCAACTCCCATTCCATTATTTACTCCCACGCTGATTGCGACCAACACGCCGGCAGGATACGTCGTTTCTCCATTTCCGACACAGACCCCTTACCCCACACTCACTCCATTGCCGCCTACGATGACGTATACACCATCGCTCACAGCCAGCAACATTCCCTTTATCCCTCCAGCCCCTACGAGTATTCCCACCGCCACGGCGACAGCGACGCCACTTCCCACGGCAACACAAACCTGGACTATGACTTTGGTGCCCAGTCCCACATTTACCATCACAGAGACAGCCACAATACCACCAACCGATACGGCCACATTCACTCCTTCGCCCCTCCCAACGGATACATCAGTGCCAACCGAAACAGCAACAGAAATACCAACTGAAACCGCCACAATGATGCCTACGGAAACACCAACTCCGTAAATTTATCCAACCAATGGAAAACATAAGTAACCTTCTCCGTGATTTGATCACTGCACCCGGATTGTCCGGGTTTGAGCAGCCTGTCCAAAAAATTATCGAAAAATCTTGGCAGCCTCTGATAGATGAGCTAAACATAAGCCGCCTGGGGAGCCTCCATGGAGTACGCAGAGGTAGTGCGACTGAACCACGCCCTGGGATTTTACTGGGTGCGCACATGGATGCCATTGGCCTGATGGTGTCCAAAATCACAGCTGGCTTTCTTCATCTCAGTCCAATTGGCGCACTGGATCAACGTGTATTACCGGGCCAATCAGTCACCGTTCATGGAAGTGAAGATATCCCCGGCGTGATCGTTCAACCACCGGTCCATCTATTACCTGAGGATGTTGGGGACAACCCGGTTTCTCTGGAGTATTTATTTGTTGATACTGGCCTAACAGCCAATGAAGTCGAGCGGAAAATTCAGATCGGAAACCTGATTTCCTTTGCCCAAGAGCCCATCGAAATGGGCAATGATTTTTTTGCTGGCCACTCATTGGACAACCGCGCCTCGGTCGCCGCGCTGACATATTGCCTGGAATTGTTGAGCAAGCGTTCCCATACTTGGGACGTTTGGGCGGTTGCCACGGTCCAAGAAGAAGTAACCATGGCCGGAGCACTGACATCCGCCTATCAGTTGGAGCCAAAACTGGCGGTAGCTATTGATGTTACCTGGGCTCAGGGGCCAGACACCCCCAAACACAAGTCCTTCCCCCTGGATAAAGTCATCACCCTGGGCTGGGGACCAAATATCCACCCTGGGCTGTATGAGGCCATAAAAGAAGTCGCCGATCAATTGGAGATTGCCAATAAAATCGAGCCCATGCCGCGCCACTCGGACACGGATGCCTACGCCCTGCAGATCGCCCGTCAGGGCATTCCCACGGCGGTAGTCAGTATCCCCCTGCGTTATATGCATACCCCCGTGGAAATGATCTCCATTAAAGACATAAAACGTGCGGGCAGGCTGTTGGCAGAATTTATTGCCAGCCTTGAAATTGATTTTTTGGATACACTAACAATAGATGATTAGGTATTTGTTATCAGGTATTAGGCAGCAAAACGAATACCTATTACCCAATAACTGAGTACAAGAAAATATGTCAAAAAAACTCAATGAAATCAAGATCCGCACCGCACAATTACGCTTGTTGGAACACCTGACCAACACCTGCGCCGTCTCGGGGGATGAGGGTGCCGTACGCAAGATCGTGTTGGAGCAAATTGAGAAGCACGCCGACGAAATTCAAATTGACACTTTAGGCAATATCCTGGCGACAAAGTATGGTCGCGGCAATAACCGCCCGAGGGTGATGCTGGCAGCTCATATGGATGAAGTTGGTTTCATGATCACCTATAATGATGGCGACGGGCTGTTCCGTTTCGATACTGTGGGTGGACTCGACAAGCGCCAACTGGTTGGAAAGCCGGTCTGGATTGGTGCGGATCAGGTACCTGGGGTGATCGGTGCTAAACCCGTGCATTTATCTGCTTCCAGTGAGCGCAAACGCACCATATCTATCGATTCGATGCGCATTGATGTCGGCCCCCAAAATAATAGTAAGGTAAAAATCGGGGACCGAGCCACTTTCGCGACAAAATTCCAGCGTATCGGTAAGAGCATCCGTGCCAAGGCCATTGATGACCGCATCGGCGTCGCCACCCTGATCGAGCTGCTCAAGAACGCGCCGGCCAACATTGATCTCCTGGCTGCCTTCACCGTGCAAGAAGAAGTCGGTTTGCGAGGCGCAAAGGTAGCCGCCTATGCCTTCGATCCCGACCTTGCCATTGCCCTCGACAGCACTCCAGCACTGGATTTACCCAGTTGGGATGGGGAGGAGAACACGCGTTACAACACCAAACTGGGTGCTGGTCCTGCCATTTACACCATCGACCGAGCCACAATCTCTGATCCGCGCCTGATCAAACATTTTCAAGATACGGCTGAACGAGAAGCAATACCTTGCCAATTCCGTCAACCGGGCGGCGGCGGCACGGATGCCGGCGCAATCCACCGTCAACGAGCGGGCATCCCCAGCATTTCAATCTCCGTTCCCGGACGATACCTGCACACAGCCATATCGATTGCCCGCATCTCCGATTGGGAACATACAGTAAAACTGCTCCTTACAGCACTCTCTGGCCTTCCACTTGATTTATTGTCCGTGAGTCAATAAATCACGAATAATATAAGGTACGCTTTATGTGAATTCAATGAAATCACTCCAGAGAAACCGGGGTTGTCCAGGAAATTTGCTCAATGATTTACTTCGTGCCATTCGTCCTATTCGCAATAATTCGTGATGAAAAAAAGAATTAAGGATACTCAATGAAATCCCTCATCGAAAAACTGACTCAAATTCCCGGGCCACCAGGATACGAAAACCAAATCCGTGAAACTGTCCATGCCGAAATCGAAGCCCATGTAGACGAAATCCGTGTCGATGCCTTGGGCAACTTGATCGCGCACAAAGGCGAAGCCTCGGGTGGTGGCAAGCGCATTATGCTCTCCGCTCACCTGGACGAAATTGGCGTGATTGCAACGCACGTCGATGAGCAAGGTTTCATTCGCTTCACCAACATCGGCGGCGTAGCGCGGCGCTACGCGCCAGGAGGCAGGGTGCGCTTTCTGGAGGATGGTACCTTGGGTGTAATAAACACCGAAAAACTCACCAGCAATTATCGGGTGCCACCCTTATCGAAAATGTATATCGATGTCGGTGCCAGCAGCGCGGCCGATTGCCCTGTAAAAGTCGGCGATGTGGCCACATTTGAGCGGCCCTTTACCGATATGGGTAACCGCATGGCCTCCAAAGCAATGGATGATCGCATCGGAGTGGTCATTATGATCGAAGCCATGAAGCAACTCAAACAAACGCCACATCAGCTTTATTTCGTTTTCAGCGTGCAAGAAGAAGTCGGCCTGCGCGGCGCCACTACAGCCGCTTTCGGTGTCGATCCCGATTTGGGCCTGGCCATTGACGTCACCCAAACCGGAGACACACCCAAAAGCGCCACCATGGCTGTCTCTTTGGGCCAGGGCCCGGCCATCAAAGTCAAAGACTCGGGCATGATCGCCAACCCGCGTGTCGTCGACTGGATGGTGCGCACAGCGCAAAAAGAAAAACTACCTTACCAACTTGAAGTGCTCGAACGCGGCAGCACCGACGCCCGCGCCATCCAGCTCACGCGCACGGGCGTACCTGCTGGCTGTCTTTCGATCCCCTGCCGCTACATCCATAGCCCTTCTGAAATGGTCGACTATGGCGATGTACAAAAATCATTGCAACTGCTGGTAGCATTGCTTTCCAATCCAATTGAACTGGGATAATCACATGTCTACTCGACAAAACAAAAAAATTTGGCTCACCCCGTTATTCCTGTTGATCTTGATGGCTTTATCATCCGGGTGTACAACACCACCCGCGGAATCAAACACGCCTGAACCACAGCCCACCGAAGCGCCTACGGCCACAGCAACTATGGTCCCTATCGACGATTCCGAACCCGCGCAAAGTGGACCGGTCATCCTGAACATCTGGCTGCCGCCTCAATTCGATCCAACGGACAACACCCTGGCAGGCGATTTGCTCAGCGCGCGCCTGGATGAATTCACCACGCGCCGCTCGGACGTCACCATCCAACTGCGTGTCAAAGACATTCATGGAGCCGGAGGCATCGTCGATACGCTGGAAACAGCCAGCTCCGCGGCTCCAGTAGCCCTCCCCGACCTGGTTGTCCTTGACCAGACCGCACTGCAAACGGCCGCCGCCAAAGGGTTGCTGCATCCTTTTGATGGATTGACCAACACCATGGAAGACCCCGACTGGTTTGAATTTGCCCGGCAGTTATCGCATGTCCAAAACAGCACGCTAGGGATTCCCTTTGCTGGTGATGCCTTAGTCATGCTCTATCGAAATCAACTCATCACCGAACCCCCAACAGATTGGGCTGCTTCATTAGCCCTTGAATCCACAATTTCTTACCCCGCCGCAGACCCAGATAGCCTGGTAATCATGACACTCTATCAATCCGCTGGTGGTGCGATAATCGATGACGAAGGCGCCCCGCAACTTGAAATCGCACCTCTGACCGATTTGTTCAATTTCGTCTACCAGGCCAATCAGATCGAAGTATTACCTTTCTGGCTGACCCAATATGAAACTGATGATCAGGCCTGGGCAGCCTACGAAGAGGGCCAGGCCGACCTGGCCATTACCTGGCTTTCACGCTACTTGCAAACCGAGCTGCCGGACTCTTCCCTGGCCAATGTTCCTACCCCCGATGGCATCCCCTACTCGACAACCACGGGCTGGGTCTGGTCCCTGGTCAGTTCGGACCCCGACCGCCAGGTCCTTGTGGCTGAGTTAGTCGAATTCCTAACCAACAGCGATTTCCTGACCGAATGGGCCCCCGCTGTGGGATACCTGCCCCCGCGTCCCAACTCCCTGGCCAATTGGGAAGGGACCGACTTTTTCTACACCCTAAACCAGGTTGGCACCGCCTCTCATCTGGCGCCATCGACGAGCATTATCGAAACGTTAGGACCCGTGCTGAATGAGAACATTGTCGATGTGCTCAAGGAACAGACCGACCCGGCCACTGCCGCCCAGAACGCCTTCGACACGCTTACCACACCGTGAAAAAATCCCAAATTACTGAGTTCCACCAAGACCTGAAGGCTGCTGCACGCCTGGGCCACCCCGAATCTATCGAGATGGCCCTCGATGGTTTGCGGACAATGTCAATCGTAGCAGGCAATGAACAATTGGGGGATGGCTTCATTGCCCTGGTCGTGATCCCGGCGGGGAAAACGCTCTCGAAACTGTCGGGGGCGCAGTTGCGCCTAATGCTGGATGACTCTCAAACAGCAATGCGGGCTATTGCCGGGGTGGCTTTGGCACAGCAGTTTGTTATGGGGAAAGACGTCAGCCTGGAGATGTTGCAAACCCCAGCGAATGATGCGCGTCCCGAGGTGCGCACTGCCTTTGCGCAAACCTTGGGTGAGGCGGCTGAGGCGCACCCGGAGCGTTACCTGCAATTAGCGCAAACCTGGCTGACGGCCCCCTCGGCGCGTTTGCAGAACACTGCGTTGGGCTTCAGTCCAGCTTTGGGCGCAGACATCTTTCAATATTTGGAACCCTTCAAACTTGAAGAAAACCCCGAAGTACGCGCCGCCTTGGTCGAGGCCCTGCAAGCCCTGGCACAAAACGGATTGGCAGAACAGGTTTTGGGGCTGTTGAAACATTGGGGGGCCGAACCCCGCCCAAACGTCTGGGTTATCTGCCGGGTTTTATCCGGCTCATGGGCTGCAACCTATCCACAAGAAGTAAAATCAATTCTTATAAATCTGAAAGAAAAAGTTGGTCAGCGAAAATCAATTTTGAATGCAATCAAAGCTCTGCGCCGCCATGGAGCCGAGATTGAGATATGAGAAATATCGACGTGATCAAAGACCTGGGAGACGGTCTGATCTTGCGACGAGCCTCCCCTGCGGACGCAGATGAATTGGTTGCTTTCAATGCCCGAATTCACAGTGAAGCTGGATCTGAAGAGCCAGATGTAAAAGTTGGCGCCTGGGTGAGAGACTTGATGACCCGGCCTCACCCTACCACGAATGCTGGGGACTTCACCGTGGTTGAAGAGACCCACAAGGGGCAAATTGTCTCGTCGATGAATTTTATTCCGCAAACCTGGAGTTATGAGGGCATCCCGTTTGGCGTCGGTCGGCCTGAACTCGTGGGCACAAACCCCAAGTATCGCAAGCGAGGCTTGGTGCGCGCCCAGTTCGATGTCATCCATCAGTGGAGTGCTGAGCGTGGTCATAAAGTTCAGGCCATCACGGGAATTCCATATTATTATCGACAATTCGGCTATGAGATGTGCCTGGCACTGGATGGCGGGCGCATCGGTTTTTTGGCGCACATCCCCAAGCTCGAAAAAGACCAGACCGAGGCCTACCGGCTGCGACCTGTTGGTGAAGATGATTTATCTATGGTAGCCGAACTCTTTGAGCAGGGGGCTCGAAGGTACTTGCTTGCCACTTTGATCGATGAGCAATACTGGCGCTACGAACTGTTTGGCAAAAGTGAGCAAAACGTCAACCGGGCAGAATTTCGAATCATCGAAACTGTGATTGGCGAAGCGGTGGGTTTTCTGGCACATTCTCCTGCCCTGTGGGGACCAACCCTGGGCATAAGGATGTATGAACTTAAACCCGGCCTTTCCTGGCTGGAGCCAACCTACAGCGTTTTGCGTTATCTCAAAGAAACCGGTGAAGCCTACGCGGCTCAAAAGGAAACTGCTGAATTTACAGCCTTTGCGATGTGGATGGGCATGGAGCACCCGGTTTATCAGGCCATCGATGACCGTTTGCCCCGCACTCGCGACCCGTATGCCTGGTTTATTCGCCTGAACGATGTCCCTGATTTCCTTCTCCACATCCAACCGGTATTAGAAGATCGTCTGGCTGCATCGGTTATGGTGGGGTACAGCGGCGACTTGAAATTGAGCTTTTTCCGTTCGGGAATAAAGATTACTTTCGAGAGGGGGAAAATCAAAGCAGTGAGCGAATTTATCCCTGATAACACTCAGGATGGTGATGTGCTCTTCCCAGATCTGACCTTTTTGCGGGTTTTGTTTGGCCACAACGATTTTTGGGAACTCGAGAAGATATTTGCAGACTGCTATACCCGCAACGACATCGGCCGCGCTTTGGTGCCGATCCTGTTCCCGAAGAAAGCTTCCAACGTACGAGGTATTTCATAAGGGCAATGGTTTAGTAGTTCATCTCATAAAAAATTATCATACCTGTCATTGCAAGGAGGTGCAGCCGACGAAGCAATCTCCTGACCAAGATTCAGACTGCTTCGCTTCGCTCGCAATGCATTGGTTTAGTTATTTGTGAGACGAACTATTTTGTGACTGTCATCTGTTTGGTGAAAGTCACGAGCAAAATAGGTTGTCTTTTTCAAACAGCACCCACTTCTTTTTATACTTATAGCTATAAGTCTGAGTATTTATAGCTATAAGTCGGTTGACTTTATGCTATATCTCTGTTGACTTATAGCTATAAGTCAGTTATCACATACGGCTTATGTAGATTCTAGAAACCGGGCTTTTTGGATAAGTACTCTTGCCAAAAAACCCGGTTTCTATGGCGTGTTTTCATTGAATTCACATAAAGCGTCAGATACCAATTTCAATTAAACATAAAAGCGACGCATGCGTCGCTTCTACGTTTATCACCAAAAAGAAATCCAGTCCCCGGCGCTTTCGTAATCCGGGGGCTGTATCATTAGTTCTGCTTGATGCCGAGGGTAAATTCTTGTCCTTCAACTTTGTGTGTCTCGACGAAGGCCTCAGCAGGCGGATCACCGGCGACCAGCTCGGTGGTCAGGGTTTCGTCTTTGATGTAATCACCCCAGGCAGAGAAGACTTCGGCCAACGCGCCTTCGGCGGCATACCAGGTTGTTATGCGATCTTCGATATTAAAGTCGGCGTTCTTGCGCTGGGATTGCACCCGGCGCACGATTTCACGCGCCAGACCCTCGGCTTTCAGTTCGGGGGTCAGGGTGGTGTCGATGGCGACGGTGAGCAGCCTGTCCTCGGCGGTGGCTAAACCTTCGGCTCCTTCCGCGCTGACCAGAACTTCTTCAAAACTGAGTTCGATGTTCTCACCATCGAGATCGATGGTGACCGATTCTTCAGCGGCAACCTTAGCCGCCACATCAGCCGGATCCAGTGCAGATAGAGCAGCGCGCACCTTGGGGAAGTCGGCGCCAAATTTGGGGCCCAGCAATTTGTTGTTGGGCAGCACTTTGTAGCTGACCAGCGATTCAGCATCTTCGACGAATTCGAAGGCTTTGACGTTGAGCTCATCCGAGACAATCTCGATCAGATCATCAGCCATTTCGGCCCAGCCTTCTTTGACATAGACCATGACATTGGAGAGCGGTTGACGCACTTTGATGCCGGCATTGCTGCGTGCGCTGAGGCCCAGGCTGGCGGTGCGGCGGGCCAGATCCATTTGCTCGACCAGTTTTTCATCGATGACGCTCTCATCGGCCTCGGGCCAGTCGGTGTGATGGACACTTTCGTAGGCCTCGGGGAAGACGCCGCGCACCAGGTTCTGGTACATGACCTCGGTAACGAAGGGGATATAGACAGCCAGCATACGGATCAGCCGGACCATGACGTGATAGAGCGTGGCGTAGGCGGTGTCTTTGTCGCTGTCGTGCTCTGATTTCCAGAAGCGGCGGCGAGAGCGGCGCACATACCAATTGCTCAGGTCATCAATCATGGCTTCAAGGGCCAGGGTGCCCGTATAGGCATCGGAGTTAGTTAAGGTATCGGTCAGGCGCGCCACCACCTGGTTCAGGCGGGCCAGGATCCACGTATCGAGCGGGTTGTCACTCTGGGGGCTGCTGCCCTCCGGGGTTCCAGGATCAAAACCCTCTGCGGATGGAGTCCACCCGTCCAGACTCGCATAGGTGGTCAGGAAGGAGTACAGATTCCACAAAGGAATCAGGAAGCGGCGGCGGGTCTCCTCGGCGCGGTTGTAGCCAAAGAGCAAGTTGTTTTCCGGTTTGTGAGCGCAATAGAGCCAACGCATGACATCGACGCCCATCTTGTCAGCAGCTTCGTTGAATTCAATGGCATTACCCCAGGATTTGTGCATCTCGCGGCCATCTTCAGCATACAAGCTGGCGTAGCCGAAGTTTTCCAGGAAGGAGGGCGAATTGTCAAGCACGGTGCCCATGACCAGCATGCTGTAGAACCAGTTGCGGAACTGCCCGGGGAAGGACTCGCTGATCCAGTGGGCGGGATACCACTTCTGCCAGAATTCGGGATCATCACGAAAACCCAGGGTGCTGAAGCTGACGATACCGGCGTCCAACCAGGGGTTGCCAACGTCGGGGATGCGGCTCATTTTGCCCTCGCACTCGGTGCAGGCGATCTTGATGGCGTCGATGAAGGGCCGGTGGGGGGTGTGGCCTTCGAATTCATCCCAGCCATCGATGGCGCGTTCATTAAGTTCGTGGTCATCGCCAATAACGTGGTAGTGACCGCAATCGTCGCACACCCAGATTGGCAGCGCCAGGCCCCAATACCGTTTCTTGGAGATCATCCAGTCGTGCATGTTGCGCAACCAGTCGAGCTCGCGCTTGTAGCCGAACTCTGGGATCCAGCGTATCTTATCGACCACGTCCATGATCTGGTAACGCAGCGATTTCTCTTTTTCTTCGGCGGTGACTTCGGCACGCGGCTTGTCGTAGAGTTGGCCCATTTCGATGAACCACTCATCGACCAGGCGGAAGACCAGTTCGGTCTTGCAGCGCCAACAGGTGGGGTAGCGGTGGGTGTAAGGTGTGACTTGGTAGAGCACGCCCTTCTTTTCCAGGTTTTCAAAGATAGGATCAGCCACATCACCGACCTGCATACCAGTCAGCCAACCGAAGCCTTCCACAAAGAAGCCTTCGTCCTCGATGGGGGCCAACATGGGGTATTGATGCTCTTTGCCCAATTCGAAGTCTTCAGCGCCACAACCGGGGGCGATGTGAACGATGCCGGTCCCTTCGCTCTCACCGACTTCGTCCCACAAAATGACCTGGTGAGTCTCGGCAGCGGTTGCCGTGATGCCTTCGACCAGTTCGCTGAGTTCGGTGACGCCGCCGGGCTGGTTGGCCGCGGGCAGGTCATCGAAGGGGCCGTCGTATGCCCAGCCTTCCATCTCAGCGCCTTTAAGCTCGGCCAGCACTTCATAGTCGCCTTTTAGCATGCTCAAGGTGCCTTTGGAAAGGTAGAGGATGTGGTCGCCGTTTTTGACTTTGACATAATCCAAATCGGGGCCGACGGCCGCGGCAACGTTGCTGGTGAGCGTCCACGGTGTTGTTGTCCAGATGAGCAGTGATTCGCCTTGACGACCTCGAAGCGGGAAGCGCAGGGTCACACTTCGATGTGTCAACTCCATATAGCCATCGGTGACGATCTCGTGCTGGCTGATGCCGGTGGCACAGCGCGGACACCAGGGCATCACATCGGCGCCGCGGTAAAGCCAGCCTTTCTCCCAGCAGGTCTTGATCATCTTCCAGATCATGAAGTTGTTCTCATTGGAAAAGGTGAAATAGCTGCCACCAAGCTGAGCCAGACCGAGTTGTCCGACGACCTGTTCGACGGTGTCAGTGACGGTTTTGCCGTTGGGTCCCGTGAATGTGATCTCCTGAAGGGGATCTTCGAGCAGCTTGTCGGCCAACATGTTGAGCTTATCCTGGTCGTTCCATTCCATCCAATAGCCCAGGCGGATGGATTGGTTGGTCTGCACGCCGGCATAACGCAAGACGCGTGCCTTGCACTCCTTGACGAATTCATCCAGGCCGTATTCTTCAATATCCATTTTGGATTTGAAGCCTTTTTCCTTCTCAACCTCGACTTCTACCCACAATCCCTGGCAGTCGAAACCGTTTTGGTAGCGCAACTCTCGGCCGCGCATGGTCCAATAGCGGTTGTAAAGGTCTTTGTAGGTGCGGCCCCAGCCATGATGTACGCCCATGGGATTGTTGGCCGTAATTGGCCCGTCGATGAAGGACCAGTGCGGCTTGCCTTTGCGCAGGGCGCGCGATTTCTCGAATGCGTCGGTTACTTTCCAGAAATCCAAGATTTCATGCTCTTGAGCGATGAAGTCCACTTTATTAGGTGCAGGTTTGAAGGGCATATGATTTCTCCTTGTTATTGAATTTAGCAAGGTATCAGGTGCTTAGGTACCGGGTATTAGGATTCGCTTCCCTAATTACCTGATACCTGATCATCCGATACCAAATCACCTTTAACCAACAAACTCTCATCCACTCTGGGACGAGAGCGCTATGGCGTCACGCGGTACCACCCGGATTCCCATCTCGTGATGGGCACTTGGTCTGGCTCTCTCAGTTGGCAGTGGCCAGTATTCAGTAACCAGCCAGACTGATTTAAGCCTGTGCATTCGTAACGGTCGGCAAGACCGGATTCCCTACTCGCTTAGGCTGACAACCTGCTTTCAGTTCACAGCTCCGGAAGGATTTTCAGCTTACTGATCTGTCCCGGTTTCCAGCTACCCCGGGTTCTCTATCAGAGGAAAGTAAACTTACTCGTTTCCATCACAGCCTTTGGGTGCTATGCAGTTGGTCGTGATTATGCCATAGATCAAAATGATGGTCAACAGGATTGCACCCAAATTTGCTGCCTGGTTTGTCATGCCCGGTGCAGGGCGTTATAATCAGAGGGCGAATTCAATTGCCCAGGAGGCTGAACTGTGTCACTTCCCAATTATGCATATTTCAAAGGCAAGATAGTTCCTTATTCAGAGGCCAAGGTTGGGGTGCTTACGCACGCGCTGAACTATGGCACCGGTGCTTTTGCCGGGTTGCGGGGGTACTGGAATGATGTGGAAAAACAACTGTATATTTTTCGGCCTTTCGACCACTTCCGTCGCTTGCTCAATTCGGCAAAAATCCTTTGTATGGAATTTGATCATAGCGCTGAAAGTCTCGCAGAGATTACTGCTGAGTTGTTGCGAACGGAAGCCTTCAAGGAAAATGTTTACATTCGTCCCTTGATCTATAAAGCCGACGAAGCCATTGGGGTCAAGTTGCATGGTCTGACAGATGAGATCAGCATTGTAGCGATGCCTTTTGGTAAATATGTGGCCAAAGATACCGATGCTCATGTGACCATTTCTTCCTGGCGGCGCGTGGATGACAACATCATTCCAGCGCGCGGCAAAATTACCGGAGCATATGCCAATTCAGCGCTGATCAAAACCGATGCGGTGCGGGCAGGATTTGATGAGGCCCTGGTGCTCACGGAGAGTGGGCATATCTCCGAGGGCAGCGCCATGAATTTTTTCATGGTGCGCGATGGTGTGTTGATCACGCCACCCATAACAGAGAATGTGCTCGAAGGCATCTCCCGAAAAAGCGTCATGGATATGGCTGAAAAAGAGCTTGGCCTGACTGTAGTGGAACGACCCATCGACCGCACTGAGGTTTACCTTTGCGAAGAACTCTTCTTCACCGGCACTGCCGCACAAATTACAGCCATCACCCAGGTTGATTTTCGCCCGGTGGGCAGTGGTGTCATGGGGCCGCTCACTGACCAATTACGCAATTTATTTAATGACGCTGTACGCGGCAAACTAGCCGCATTCCGAGATTGGATTGTCCCCGTTTACCAAAAATAAGGTAATTCGTCGGAGGTTTGGTCATGACGACTGAAATTCGGGGGAGAAAATATTTCGTTGCTTTCATCTTTTTGCTCCTGTTCACGTTTACAGGCTGCGCCCCTTCGGTAACCACAACGACATCCTCGGGTTCTCCCACGCCGCTTCCCTTGCCCAGCTTGACTTTCGAAAACTATCCCAGGCTGGATGGCTCCACATCTACGATGCCCTTGGATATGCTCATTCTGTGCGAATTGATGGACTTGACCTGCGAATGGATTGAGTGGATCGATGGCTCCAAATTTCCGGTGCCAGATCTGACTGCCCTCGATGGCGAAATTCCCATCATCGGACACAATGGCACCCATGATGCTTATATCAATTTGATCTCAGGAGAAGCTGATCTGATCTTCGTTGCCCGCCTGCCTTCAACCGATGAGTTAGACGTGGCAGCGGATTCAGGAGTGGAACTGATTTCTGAGCCGATTGCTTTGGATGCGTTTGTCTTTATTCTAAACATAGAGAATCCAATGGATGGTCTCACATTGCAACAAATCCAGGAAATCTACATGGGGCGCATCACAAACTGGGAAGAGGTTGGCGGCCAGGATGCTTTGATTACGCCGTACCAACGCAATGACAACTCAGGCAGCCAGGAATTGATGAAAACCCTGGTGATGAAGGATCTACCCATGATCAACGCGCCCGAGATGATGCTGCCAAGCATGATGGCTCCGATCAATGCCATTAGCGATGACCCTAATGGCATCGGCTACTCGGTCTATTTTTACGAACAGTTCATGGCTCCCAATGAAAAACTCAAGCTCTGTGGTGTAGATGGCATGGTCCCCGATTTCGAGAGCATTCAATCCCGAACATACCCTTTCACCACCGAAGTTTATGCCGTGATCAGGGCAGATTTGCCACCTGAAAGCATCGCCTATCGCTTGCGCGATTGGGTGCTATCATCAGAAGGCCAGGCGGTCGTCGCCGAAAGTGGGTATGTTCCGCTGAAATGAAATTCAAGTGACGGTCACTTCAATTCGAGCGCATAAAGGGGAGTGACTGTCACCTTTCGAAATGACAAAAATCAATTGACGCCCCATTTTCGGCTGTGTATAATTCCGTACACAACTGAATAATACCTTCGGGGCAGGGTGCAATTCCCGACCGGCGGTGAAAGCCCGCGAGTGCTGAGCATAGTCGAAGCACATGATCCGGTGGAACTCCGGAGCCGACGGTACAGTCCGGATGGAAGAAGGTAGTCAGCACTGGCTCACGCGAGCCGGGATTCTGGCATGTGCCCCGAAAACGACTGTTTTCGGGGATTTTTGTGAAAAGGCGATTTCCCATCGTCATTTCACAAACTCCAGCGCTCATGCGCTGGAGCACAATACTTGAATTAGATTCAATTTCCGTAACCAACGCCCCGAAGAATTCTTTGGGGCGTTCGCGTTCCCAGGTATCTTATGAAATCACACCGAATTCTACTCTTATTCATTTCCCTTACAGCCATGCTGCTCCTCTGGCAGACGATCATCTGGTGGGGCGACCTGCCCTCCTTCATGCTGCCATCCCCAAGAGATGTCCTGGAAAAATTCGGTCAAGTCATCGCTGATGGCAGCATCTTTCTGCACCTGGGAACGACATTATATGAAGTGTTGCTGGGCCTGGCTTTAGGGGTGATCACGGCAACCATCCTGGGATATTTGCTGGCCAAATCTCGCTGGGTGGAGCGCATCTTAGCGCCTTACATCGTCGCCAGCCAATCGGTACCCATGGTAGCCATCGCCCCGCTGTTGGTGATTTGGTTCGGGCCGGGACTGCTCTCAAAAATCCTGATCGCAGCGCTGATCGTCTTCTTCCCAGTATTGGTTAACACGGTGGTGGGTGTGCGCGCCGTTCCCGAAGATTTACACGCCCTGATGCGTTCGTTGCAGGCCAGCCGTTGGCAGACTTTGCGCCTGCTGGAATTCCCGGCCGCGCTGCCGGTATTTTTCGGCGGCCTGCGCGTGGGGGCTACCTTGGCCGTAATTGGCGCGGTGGTTGGTGAATTTGTGGGCGCGGATCGCGGCCTGGGTTTCTTGATCAATGTGGGGCGGGGGCTTTATGACACTGCCCTGGTTTTTGTGGCCATGTTTGTATTGATTGCTTTGGCTCTGCTGCTCTACGGCAGCGTAGTTTTGTTGGAAACGCGCTTGTTGGCCTGGCAGCGTCGGGCCGAGGAGTGAGTTGATTATCTTTGGAGGCAGTAGATTCTCGAAAATGCGCGTCAGGCGCGAGGTTGTTCGAGAGTTCTTTCAAAAAGGAGTTATTTATGTTCTATCGATCATGCATATTGATCTTGTTATCTTTCTTCCTGGTTAGTTGCGGTTCTCAGACAACTGAGGTTGCTGAGTCATCCCCAGAAGAAATGGTCCACATTCGCCTGCCGATGGGCTATATCCCTAACGTACAGTACACGCCGTTTTATTCCTCGGTTGAGTTAGGGCATTATGATGATGCCGGTATCGAGATCGAATTCGATTACAGTTTCGAAACCGACGGGGTAGCACTGGTAGCCTCCAACGAACTGCAATTTGCGGTGGTCTCTGGTGAGCAGGTTTTGTTAGCACGTGAGCAGGGTCTGCCGGTGGTCTATGTGCTAGCCTGGTACAGCGATTACCCGGTGGGAATCGTCTCTAAAGCAGAACAGGGCATCGAATCACCAGAAGATCTGGCCGGCAAACGCATCGGTATTCCGGGGTTGTTTGGCGCCAGCTATGTCGGATTACGGGCTTTGTTGGCTGAGGCAGGTTTGCAGGAGAGCGATGTCACCCTGGATTCGATCGGCTTCAACCAGGTAGAAGCCCTGGTGGCAGACCAGGAAGACGCCGCCGTGATCTACATAACCAACGAGCCGGTTCAGCTGGAAGCCCTGGGGTACGAGATCAATGTAATCCCGGTGGCCGATTACTTGCCCCTGGTCTCGAATGGCCTGATCACCAACGAAGAGACGATCAAGAACAACCCTGATCTGGTGCGCCGCATGGTGCAGGCTACTTTGAGCGGCATCCGCTATACGGCCACGCATACCACGCCAGCTTTCGAAATCAGTAAGGAGTATGTGGAAGGATTGGCGGGAGCAGATACGCACGTGCAATGGCAGGTGTTAGAGCGCTCGGTAATGCTGTATAAAAAAGATCATCTGGGTTATAGTGATCTGGCTGCCTGGGAAAACATGCAGCAGGTGCTGCTGGATATGGGTATGCTCTCTGAACCATTAGATTTAGAAGAAGCGTTCACGAATGAGTTCATCGAAGAATGATGCCATATTGACCGTCCAGGGTCTGAACGCCATTTTCTCAGATGGCAACGGTGATTTACAGGCTCTGGAGCAGGTCAACTTTGAGGTGGGTCGCCGGCAATTTGTGTGTGTGCTTGGCCCCTCGGGCTGCGGCAAGAGCACGTTGCTGCGGATTTTGGGTGGATTGCTACAGCCCACTTCAGGCCAGGTGATGTTCGCTGGTGAAAAGCTCACTGGCCCGAGGCAAGATGTGGGCTATGTTTTTCAAAATGCCAACCTGATGCCCTGGCGCTCGGTTTTCGAGAACATCGCCCTTCCGTTGGAGGTTCAGGGGATTGTCAATGGCGATTCACGCTACCAAATTCAGGAGTTGATCGATCTGGTCGGGCTGAATGGTTTCGAGGGTTGGCTGCCGCGCGACCTTTCGGGGGGTATGGCTCAAAGGGTAGCCATCGCTCGGGCCTTGGTCCACGACCCTGAAGTGTTGCTGCTGGATGAGCCTTTCGGCGCACTGGATGCGCTGACGCGCGAGAAGATGGGCGATGAATTGCTGGAAGTCTGGCGTTCGCGACGGAAAACAATCATTATGGTCACGCACGCTATTCCCGAAGCCATTTTCCTGGCTGACCGCGTGATCGTGCTTAGCCCCCGTCCCGGGCATGTGCGACTGGATTTAGACATCGTTTTGCCCAGACCTCGGCAGGATAACCTGCGCTATACGAACGCCTTTGGTGAATATGCCAAAATGCTGCGACAAGCGATTGAATAAGGGTTAGTTGGTAGCTGTGAGCCGATTGCTGACAGCTTGAAGCTAACAGCTATCCGCTATCGGCTTGACCGTGGTATGATGTCCCCGCAACAAGTCAAATATTTGAGGTTAGATATGTCCAAACGATTGGTTTTCATTTTATGTTTATTTGTATTGCTATTGCCCGTCTCTGTGCAGGCTCAGGAAGAAATCCGCCTATCTAATTTACAGGTGGACCTCTGGCCGGAATATGATCGCCCGGAGATGTTGGTCATATATCGGGTGCAGCTGGCGGGCGATGTGTCAATGCCCGCAGAGGTAACATTCCGAATTCCTGCCGCGGCCGGCGCGCCCAATGCGGTGGCTGTACGTCAACCCGATGGCGCCCTGCTCAATGCGATGCACGACCAACAAACTGAAGGTCTCTGGACGTACATCACCGTGACAGCCACGGCCCCGGAAATCCAACTAGAGTATTACGACCCTCAGATTGAAAAGCAGGACGCGGACCGTAGTTTCGAATTCACCTGGCTAAGTGATTACGACGTTGAAGCTATGTTGATCCTGGTGCAACAGCCAGTCGGCGCTAACGGCATGAGCATCGAGCCAGATTTGGGTGAGTTTACACCTGGCTCGGACGGACTGCAATACTACAGTATGGAGGTCGGCGCGCCTCTTGCTGGTGATGCTGTTTCCGTAAAAGTGAACTACCAGAAGGATGACGATTCTTTGAGCATCGATGCTTTTCAAGTGCAGCCCAGCGCCCCCATTGCTGAGGGCGGGCAAGATCTTACGCAGGTCAACCTGGCATCTTTGCTGCCATGGTTCTTAGGCGGATTGGGCGTTTTGCTGGTCGTGGGGGGCATCCTCTGGTACTGGCGCGCTGGACAGGAACCATCGGCTCCCAAGCGGGCCAGCCGAGGAGGGCGTAGTCGCACAACGGCAAAGTCTGAGGCCGATTTCAGAGACACCGGTGATGCAAAATATTGTCACCAATGCGGCAAACGCGCTGCTGATGGAGATCGATTCTGCAGAACGTGTGGTGCCCGCTTGCGCACCGGCTAGCAGTTTCAAACGATTTAACAGGTGAGTGTCACTTTCGGAAGAGTGACACTCACCATATCAGCAAAAAGTTTTCATGAAAGGGAGCAGCAATCATGGCGACTTCTAAATCAGAAAGCATCCTTCGTCAGCTATTGGAACTGGCCGAAGTCCAGGTCAACGGCTCCAATCCTTGGGATATTCCGCCTCAACACGCCAAATTTCAGATCACTTAATAGGATTCTCATTCTACATTCCCGGCTTACTCATCAGGCATTAATCTCATTGTGACAAAATATACGGGTTATTTCGCGGCGCAATTTAGCTGATCTGATTCCGCGAATTTTATTGGTTTCAAAACCATTTTTAATAGGAGATTAGTATGGAAGAATCTACAACGGTTTCGGGCTCACCGAGCCGGATGAAGTTTATTGTGGGTGGGTTATTGATCGTTGCTGCCGTGATCTATCTGATCGTTTCCTCAACCCAAGCCAGCGCTCAATATTTCCTCACCATCGACGAAGTTGTCGCTAAGGGTGATGAAGTTTCGGACCGCGATCTGCGCATTTCCGGCGCTGTGATTGGCGATTCAATTGAATACGACCGTGAAACGCTGACACTGTCGTTTATGGTGGCTCACGTCCCCGGAGACAATGCTGAACTCGAAGATGAAGGCGGTCTGGCCGAGGCACTGCATGCTGCCGTTACCAACCCCAGTCGCGCTCGTCTTCCGGTCGTCTATGAAGGCCCAATGCCCGACCTCTTGCAGCATGAAGCACAGGCCATCATGACCGGCCGCATTGGCACGGACGGTGTCTTCTACGCCGATGAGCTGCTGCTCAAGTGCCCGACGAAGTACGAGGAAGCAGTTCCGGAACAAGCAGAAGGGTAAAACTGGTATCAGGTAATTAGGTACCAGGTGTCAGGCATGAAAGGTCTCGCCTAAGAACGAATACCCTATACCTACTACCTTCCCCACGGAGATTTTATGATCGCTAACTTCGGTTACGGTGCTTTAATCATCACATTTTTAGTATCAATCTATGGGATTGGTGCTGCATTTTATGGCATGCGCAAAAATCAACCCGGCTGGGTGGATAGTGCCCGTAATGCCATGTTGCTGACTTTCCCATTGCTCACACTCTCGTCGTTGAGTATCATTATTTTATTGATATCGGATCATTACGAGGTGGAATATGTCGCCAGCGTTACCAGCCGCAGCATGCCGCTCTATCTCAAGATCACTGCTCTTTGGGGCGGTCAGGCCGGCTCGCTGGTTTTCTGGTCCTGGCTGATGTCAGCCTTTGCCTCGGCAGTGACCCTGCGCAAATGGGATCGCGATCGCGAATTCCTGCCATGGGTGATCGTAGTTTCACTGATTACGCTGGCCTTCTTCATTTCGTTGAATATCTTCTTCGAAAATCCTTTTACAAGACTATGGCAGTTGGCATCCGGTCAAGTTGTGGAAGAGATGTTCCAACCAGCCGGATCGATGCTCTACTTCCCACGTGATGGCCAGGGTCTGAATCCCTTGCTGCGCCATCCAGGCATGATCATTCACCCGCCGATGCTTTATCTCGGTTTCGTGTCCTTTGTGATCCCCTTTGCCTTTGCTATGGCTGCCTTGATTACGGGACGCACGGATGATCGCTGGATTCGCTTGACCCGCCGTTGGACACTGTGGGCCTGGATGTTCCTTTCCCTGGGATTAGTGCTGGGAGGCCGTTGGGCCTATGATGTGCTTGGCTGGGGTGGTTACTGGGGTTGGGACCCGGTAGAGATTGCCGCTTTTATGCCCTGGCTTACCGGGACGGCTTTCTTGCATTCGGTGATGATTCAAGAAAAGCGCGGCATGCTCAAGCAGTGGAACATGGTGCTAATCATTCTGACGTATGCATTGGTGATCTTTGGCACCTTCCTGACCCGCTCAGGCGTGCTCTCTTCCGTGCATGCTTTTGCCGAAAGCGCCATCGGACCGCTTTTCTTTGCCTTCATTGGTCTGACCTTTGTCACTTCCCTGAGCTTGCTGCTTCACCGTTGGAATGATCTCAAATCCAAAAATATGATGACTTCGATGCTTTCGCGCGAAGCTCTCTTTCTCCTTAACAACTTGTTATTTATCGGTATTCTGGTAGTGTGCTTTTGGGGTGTGATCTTTCCTCTGATCTCTGAGTTGGTCACCGGCCAGAAAGTGACCGTCGGACCGCCGTTTTATGAGCGCGCTAACGGCCCCCTGTTTGCGGGCTTATTGTTGCTGATGGCAATTGCTCCCCTTTCAGCCTGGGGCCATTCAACGGTTCTAACCCTTGGACGCGCAGCTTGGAAACCAGGCTTAGTTTCAGTTGCCGCGGTGATTGCCGTTGTCATCTTAGGTATCACCAATCCCTATGCTCTGATCGGCATCTTCCTGACAATATTGGTGGTCACGATAACGCTGTACGAATATTGGCGCGGAGCCATGGCGCGTCGAAAACGCCACAGCGAGTCATTTTTTGAAGCGCTTTGGAATCTGGCCAAACGCAACCGCCGCCGCTACGGTGGCTATCTGATCCATCTCAGCATGGCCATGTTGGCCATTGGCATCATCGGCATCGAGATGTTCCAGAGTGAAACCCAGGGCACCCTCAGTCAGGGAGAGTCCCTGACCCTTGGTGCCTACACCATGACCTATGAGTCGCTATCCGTATTCGATGCCCCTGACGGGCGCAATGTTGCTCGGGCAGTAGTTAGCGTGAATAAGAATGGCAAGCCAGTCGGCGAGCTGTATCCCCGGCGCGATTTCTTCTACGATTCACAACAGCCCATGACCATCCCTGGTACCCGCAGCACACTCGAAGATGATTTCTACATATTGCTCGTGGACTGGGAAGAGATCAGCACCAGCAGCGCCACCTTCAAGGTTTATCACAACCCGCTGGTGATGTGGATGTGGATTGGTTCCTGGGTTTTCATCGTCGGAACCCTGGTGGCTGCCTGGCCCGAACGCGAAGGCGATGAAGTGCCTGTTCGTGCTCGAAAACGCTCTGCCGCCTCGGCCAAAGCGTAATTTGCACTGATCGGATTTCAAAATGAATCGGATTTCAAAATTCACAATTCTCAATTCAGCATTCATCATGCTATGCATTGCTTTGATCTTCCCATTGTCGGTTTTTGCTCAGGATGACGATCCGAACACACCCACAGATGATGAAGTCAACGCCATTGCCAAAGAAATGTACTGCCCAGTCTGCGAAAATGTACCCTTAGATGTTTGTGGGACGCAGGCTTGTGCAGATTGGCGCGCAGAGATTCGAACCAAGCTTGCCGAAGGTTGGACAAAAGAGCAAATACAGCAGTATTTCGTCGACCGCTTTGGCGCTCGGGTTTTGGCCGAACCGCCCGTCAGTGGTCTGAATTGGCTGGTTTACGTCGTGCCGCCGGTTGCCTTCCTGACGGGAGTCTTTATCCTTTATCGCGGCATCAAAAGCTGGCGGCAGATTGAACCAAGCTCCGAATTGGAGCAACCAACGGCAGAAGACAAAGACACACAAACCGACGATTACCTGGCTCAGTTAGAAGAAGAACTACGGCGCAGTGAACAGTAATCAGTGATCAGTTGCCAGTGGTCAGTGGTCAACATCCAATCCACTGATTACTGAATACTGACATGTGGAGAATACATGACTGAAGAATCCATCACAATCAACGAAGAAGCTCCCGAAAGAGGAGGCCCAAAATGGGGTCGCATTCTGGCTTGGGCGGGATTGCTGCTCTTATTGACAATCGTCGCTTTAGGTCTGATCCGCACCCAGGAAGGACCCGTAAGCGTCGGAAAGAAACCCCCTTCTTTCGAATTGACAACCTATGATGGCGAAACATATTCATCGGCTGACCTGGAAGGGAAAGTTGTCGTTTTGAATTTCTGGGCCTCTTGGTGCATTCCTTGTGAACAGGAAGCCGATGAACTTGAGACCGCCTGGCAGTTCTACAAAGAGAGCGACGATGTCATCTTTTTGGGCGTGGCCTGGAGCGATATGGATACAAAAGCCAAAGAATATCTGAATGAATTCGGCATAACCTATCCCAATGGCCCTGACCTGGGCACCCGCATTTCTCAGGCTTTCCGCATTCGCGGCGTGCCCGAAACGTATATTATCGACCAGGATGGAATTCTGTATCACGCGAAGATCGGCCCTTTCACCTCGGTGACTCAAATCCAGAGCGCCATCGAACCCCTCCTTACTCCCTAACCCCTACTCCCTACCTATGGACCTTGGCTCAATCTTTCTTATCCTCGCACTTTTTATCCTCACCGCACTCTACATTGGGCGGCCTTTGTATGACCGCAGTGCAACCCGTTCAACCGTTATCAGCAGCGAGCTTTCAGCCCTATTGGCCGAACGTGATCGCGTACTGAATGCATTATCTGAATTGGATTTCGATCATGCTTTAGGCAAAATTCCAGCTGAAGATTATCCCCTGCGGCGAAAAGAATTAGCCCAACGCGGCGCCATGATACTTCGGCAACTCGACGAACATGGCGGAACGCTTGCTATAGAAACCGATTCCACCAGCAAACGCCTGCAAGATGCCACCCAGGCAGCAACAACTGCATCAGCCGATGACGATCTTGAAACACTGATCGCCAATCGCCGACGCGAACGTCAGGAGAAATCCGGCGGTTTCTGCCACCAATGCGGCGGACCTGTCGTGCAATCTGACCGCTTCTGCCCAAAGTGTGGGGTTGCACTCACTTAAAAGCAAACTCCCGACTGCAATTTATTACTCTCTTATGCAAAAAATTCTAATCCCCATTTTATTATTGGTACTCCTTGCGGGATGCGCTTCGCTTTCCGAGGATATTACCCCACCTCCGGGGGCGCAAATGCCCGTTCAACCGCAGGTCACTCCCACCGAGGAATTACCCGTCTTTCCCATGCTGCCTCCAGATCCGGCGCGTGGCGAACCAATATACGCCCTGAAATGCGCCCCATGCCACGGTGAAACTGGCCTGGGTGACGGCCCAGATGCATCTGAATTACCCAATCCGGTTCCGCCGCTGGGCAGCATCGATCTGGCGCGCCAATCTACACCGGCTGACTGGTATCTAATGGTTTCCATTGGCAACATCGAGCGCTACATGCCGCCCTTCAAAAGCCTGACAGTGCCCGAGCGCTGGGACGTGATCGCCTATGCCTATTCTTTGAGCATGTCGGATGAACAATTGCAGCGCGGCCAGGAACTCTATACCCAAAATTGCGTCGAATGTCACGGCGAAAACGGTCAGGGAGATGGTCGCAAGACGGGTGAACTTTCTGCATCCCCGGTCGATTTCACCGACCAGTCTTTCATGGGTTTGATGTCAGCAGAAGATTTATTCGCAACGATCACTTCTGGTGAAGAAGAAATGCACGCTTTCGGTGATCTACCCGAGGATGATCGCTGGGCTTTGACGGCATACCTGCGTTCTCTAACTTTTGCTGCACCCGAAGCAGAATCCACCCTTGAAGATGGAGTTTCAGACGCGACCCCCGCGGGGGCAGTGACACCCGAGGCGACGCCTCAGCCCGCGCAAACGGAAGAAACAGTTGCAACTGAACAGCACGGCACCATTTTCGTCGAAGTCGCTAACGGCGGCGGAGGCGAAATTCCCATCGGAGCTGAGGTGGTCTTACACGGCTACGACGGCATGGAAGAATCTTTTTCCGGGACATCAACTCTCCCGGAAAATGGATTCGCCGTATTCGAAGAAATTCCCATGCCATCCGGACGTGTTTACCTGGCAACCACCGAATATGATGGTATTGCCTACGGATCAAATATCATCCAGATTGGAGAAGAACCAGTCGAAGGGGTGCTGGGAATTACGGTTTTCGACTCGACCACGGATACGTCCGTTTTGGCCATTGAGCGAGTGCACATTTTCTTCGAATTTGTCGCGCCTGATATGGTCCAGGTCATCGAACTGGTGCTGCTGGCGAACAACAGCGCCCAGACTGTAACTACCGAAGATGGTGATCCGGTCGTTGTGTTCGAACTTCCTGTCGGAGCCACCAACCTCGAAGTCCAGGAAAGCATGCAGCTGCAGTTGCTCCCGGCCGGCAATATACTTGGCATCGGTGACGTGCGCCCATCGGCCGAGGCCTACGATATCACTTTTGCATTCCTGATGCCTTACGACAAGAAAAAAGTCGACCTGGCATTACCCATGCCGCTGGACACGAACGCGGCCATTATTATCGCTCCCGAGGATGGGGTTAAACTTCGCAGCGAGCAATTGCAAGATGGCGGCTCACGGGATTTCCAGGGAGTGCCTTACCGCACCTATAATTCAGCCAGTTTGGCAGCCGGTGATATCCTGGAATTCTCCCTTTCGGGCACGCCCAAGCACCCAACCAGCCCAGGGGCTACATCCTCATCGAATACAACAACGAACCTAATTATCGGAATCGGCGCTTTCGGTGTCGTATTGATCGCAACAGGCATCTTCTTGCTCAACCGCAACCGACAAAAAGACGAGCTCATCGATGAAGGCGAAGACACTGCCGACAATGAAGGTTGTGAAACCTCTGAAGACGTCATGGACGCGATCATCGCCCTGGATGACCTTTACAAAGCTGGCAACATCCCCGAAGCAGCCTATCAAAAACGCCGCGCGGAGTTGAAAGCGCTATTGCAGGAGATGGTGGGTTCGTAGTCAGGTATTCGTTTACAAGTTATTCGGGATTGGGAATCTTTCTCCTAATACTGAATATTCAATACCCAGTTACCCAATTACCTTTTCACTATGATTGTCGTCAAAAAACTAACGAAGCGCTTCGGCCCCAAGACCGTTCTGCGCGCTCTCGATTTCGAAGTGGAGAATGGCGAATTTGTCGCTCTTTTGGGGCCCAATGGCGCGGGAAAAACCACCTTTTTACGCATCCTGGCTTCGTTGTCACGCCCACTTTTTGGGGAAGTGCATGTGGCCGGATATCGCTTACCCCAGCAGGCGGCCATGGTGCGCCGTCGATTGGGTGTGGTCTCGCACCTGCCGCTGCTCTACGGTGACCTGACCGCGGAAGAGAATTTGCGTTTTTACGGTCGCATGTATGCTGTCCCTAGTTTAGACGATCGCATAACTGAAGTTCTCGAAATTGTCGGTCTGTACCCTCGCCGTCGAGATTTAGTGCGCACCTTCTCACGCGGTATGCAGCAGCGCCTGGCTATTGGCCGCGCCGTGCTGCACGACCCGGACGTGATGCTCTTCGATGAGCCCCACACCGGCCTCGATCAGGATGCCTGTGTAATGCTCGATACGGTGCTGCGAGAAGTTGCTGCCAAGGGACGTACCGTGGTGATGACCTCCCACGACCTGGCCCGTGCCGCCGACCTGGCATCTCGCTTCGATGTGCTCTCCCGAGGGAAAATCATTGCCTCGATTCAGAGGGAAGAAATGGAATCGACTGATAATTTGTTGGCCTACTATCGCAAGGCAGTCAGCGGAGATACCCATGGCTAATCCCAAAGACAAACCGCTGCGCAATTTCTTCCGGGCCTTATGGGCTGTCGTCTGGAAGGACCTGGCCGCCGAGTGGCGCAGCCGGGAATTACTGACCGCCATGCTGGTCTTTGCTTTGCTGGTGATCATGATCTTCAACTTCGCTTTAGAATTGGACGCCAAAGCGCGCGCCAATGTCACATCCGGTGTTTTGTGGGTGACCTTTGCCTTTGCCGGAACGCTGGGCCTCAACCGCTCTATGGCCACCGAGAAAGACCGCGGCTGTCTGGATGGTTTGCTGCTGGCCCCTGTTGACCGCAGCGCCATCTATTTTGGCAAAGCCATTGGCAATCTGATCTTCATGTTCGTAGTGGAAGTGATCGTCCTGCCAATATACAGCATTCTATACAATGTCAATTTATTCCAGCCCGGATTGCTGTTGGTCATCCTGTTAGGCTCGATTGGCTACGTGGCTGTGGGCACGCTGTTATCGACGATGGCAGTACAGGCGCGCACCCGCGACATCTTGCTGCCAATTTTGCTCTTCCCCTTGGTCATCCCCGTGCTGATCGCAGCCGTCAAAGCCAGCGGCGGCTTTTTGCAAGATTTCGCCTGGAGCGAAGTCCAGGTCTGGATCAATTTGTTGATCGTTTACGATGTCATTTTTGTGGCTATTGCCTTTATGTTTTTCGATTATGTCGTTGAGGAATGAACCAGGGATGAACAGAGATCAACGGTGATTTTTGCGTTTATCTCTGGTGAATCACATCTCCTGCGTAAGTAAGTCAATCTCAATTTAGGAGTAATCATATGCAGACAAAACCCCGTTTTCTTTCAATCCTGGATGTCATCACATCGATATTGTTTGTAGTATCCGTTGTGATGGTGTTCTTCTACGCCCCCATGGAACGCACCATGGGCGAGGTACAGCGAGTGTTCTATTTCCACGTTGCCACAGCCTGGGTCGGTATGCTGGGCTTCATGGTGGCCGCTGTTGTGGGCATCTTATACCTGGTGAAGAATGACCGCAAATATGATGTCGCTGGTCTGGCTGCCATCGAAATCAGCCTGGTATTCTTCTTCATCACCATTATTCTGGGCTCGATCTGGGCCCGCCCGGCCTGGAACACCTGGTGGACCTGGGATCCACGCCTGACCACGGCCACCATCGTCGAGCTGATCTACGCCGCCTATATCATGCTGCGCCAGGGCATCGAAGACCCCGACCGCCGGGCACGCTTTGGCGCCGTTTACGCCATCTTGGGATTTGTCAGTGTCCCATTGACATTTATCTCGATCCGCTTGCTGCGCACAATCCACCCGGTGGTCATTGGCAACGACGACCCCAGTGGCGAAGGCAGCTTTAGCATGTCTGACCCGATGAAGACCACCTTCTTCTTCAGCCTGTTCACATTCTCGGTGATGTTTGTGACGCTGTTCTGGCACCGTGTGCGCATGGGCAGGCTGGCCGATAAAGTCGAAGAACTGCGACTGAAGGTTACAAGCTGAAAAGGAGATTATGATGCTGTTCCAACAGACAACCCCCGACACCCTGAATTATATGATTGGCGGATTTGTGGTCTTTTTCGTAGTGATGATCGCCTATCTGACCAGCTATTTCATTCGTTTCAAGAATCTCAACCAGGATTTGGAAGTGCTGCAAGAGATCGAGAGCGAAGAGAATTAACACAAGCAGGCCTGTTCCAGGTATGAGGAACAGGGCTCCTGTCAAAAGTAAGCTAGAAGTAGAAGCGACGCATGCGTCGCTTCTACTTTTATTAAACAATTGATCGAATTATGCAGGAGTGTACTGCCGGACGTGGGCTACAGTTCCAGCTAGTGCCATTTCTTCAGCTGTTTCAAGTAACTGGATTGTTGTCCCATCGTCGGCATAGGCTTCTCCAAATTGCACGCTACGGCCAGGGGATTTCGACCGGCGCCGTATAGCCATGCTTCTCCGCAGCCAGCACCCGTCCGTGAGATGGTTCATCACAGCCCGGCTCATCGATCACCAAGGCAACGGTTTCATAAGCGCCAATCGGCGTGAAGACGATTTCACCGGCCTGGCAAACCCAGGCCTCGACCACATAAGGCACCTGCTCGGCATCATCGCCAGCGCGCAGCACCAGTGGTGACCAGAAGACGGTCACTTTGCTCTCGTCGTCCTCATCGCGCACAGCCGAGACATTGGTCAATGGGGGATAATAGGGAGACCAACCCTGCACAATATGTACATCGACCGGCTCCAAAGTGAGCGCTTCACCTTTGAGTTCCATCAACTCGGCCTTAACCCAGCAGGGATTATCCCCGCCAATGGCTTGGATCAACACCCAGGTGCCTAATTCATTCCGCCCGATGATCTCCAGGTTGCTGCCACCCACCAATCCATATTTGTAGAGATAAGCTGCCCCAGGGCCATAGCGGCAGTTGGCCCGGTCGGGGATGACTTTGCCCCGAAAGATGGCATACGTCGGTGTTACCGTCGGGGTCAGGGTCGCAGTCGCAGTCGCCGTGTCGGTGGGCACCGGAGTATTGGTAGGGGTATCCGTGGGAATTTCCGTTGGGGTATCCGTTGGCAAGGGAGTGTCTGTCAACGTTTCCGTCGGTGGGATCGCAGTGGCGGTCTCGGATGGCGCAACTGTCACCGTTGGCGGGATCGAAGTATCGCTGGGAAGCGCAGCAACAGCTTCAGCTTCAGTATCAGCCGTTGCCGTCTCACTAATGGGGACATCTTCCACGCTTCCCGAACTGCCGGGAAGATGGCAAGCCCCCAGCATAAGCGCGCATAACAAAAACAAAGGCACTAAGGTTTTTTCCATCTTGTTCATTTCGCGGCTAATCTCCTCTCAATCGCTTTGGCCGATGGCGTGATCGATAATCCGCCCAATGCCGTACAGCGCAATTCTACTGGAATGCTCTTGCCAACGGCGTCCATCGTATCAATGACTTCATCCAGCGGGATTAGCGGATCATAGCCCGCCATGGACATATTAGCGCATGAAAGCGCATTGCTGGCAGCCAACACGTTCTTCCCCAGGCAGGGCGCTTCGACGCGGTTAGCCACCGGGTCGCAGATCATACCCAGGATATTTTGCAAGGCAATCGAAGCCGCATTGAGGGACTCTGTGGTGCTGCCTCCAGCCAGGGTAACCAACGCCGCCGCCGCCATCCCCGATCCCGAACCACATTCGGCCTGGCAGCCGCCTACTTCGGCAGCAAAGGTAGCCTGTTTGGCAATGAACACGCCGATCAACCCGGCCGCCAGCATGGCGCGCACCATCTCATCGTCCGAGAGCCCCATGGCATCCCCCGCCCCGATGACAGCCCCGGGCAAACCCCCGCAAGCGCCAGCCGTCGGCGCGGCCACGATCACGCCCATGGCGCTCTTAGTTTCCATCAGCGCCGTAGTATACAGGATGATCGTGTTCAATAAGCCGCCATCCAACAACTGCCCCTTTTCCAATTGCTTTTGGAAATCCCCTGACTGATAGCCAAGAATGCGGTCGTCGAATTCTGTACCCTGCAAGCCCTCACGGATGCTGCCTGCCATGATCTCGACCACTTCGCCCATCTTTTGAGTGACCTGCTCATGCGAAATCCCACCCCGGGCGCTTTCGTAATGCAAGGCCAGTTCCCACAATGCCAGGTTTTTATTCTGGTTATACGCCAGCATTTCCTGATAAGTACGGAAGGGAACCTCAATATTCTTGCGGGACAATGTGGGCAATACGGGCGCAATCTGGCGAATTTTTGATATCGAGAACTGATCGTACAGCGCATCCAGTATGTTTTTATCCAGAAAGCTTTGCGATTTGATCTCGATGAATTCGGCCTGCTTGCCTTTATGCAGAACAATTTGATCGACCGATAAGGTGGCGCGCAGGTGCTCGAGCAGTGTCCTGCCTCCAGAGTCAAAAAAGAGCAAGGTCTCGTAATAATCACCCTGCATGGACAAACGAACCCCATCGATTTGGGTAATCTCGATCATGCCCCCACCGGTCGAGATAGCAACCATATCGTGCTCTTCATGAGCGTTGCGTAACTTCATTTTGTAGGTATTGGGATGTTCAGACTCGTAGCCGTTGATCTCGATATCCACCTTAATTCCAGCCTGTTCAATCGCCTGGGGAGAATCGACCACCCGTTCATCGGTGGGTTCCCAACCCAGGAAACCGGCAAAGATGCCCATATCCGAGCCCTGACTCTCGTGGGTGGTGGCCAACGATCCCTGGGGATCAAACTCCATCAACACATGCTCAATTTCGCCAGCCATCAAATCGCGTGCCATGCAACCGATGCGCACGGCCGCCGCACAATGGGAACTGGATGGGCCGCGCATTACCGGGCCGATGACATCATTGAAAATGCTGGGAAAGTGTTGCTCTTGGGATTCGCTCATCTGTCAACCTTTTATTTTGAATCCCATTATACAGGACGAGAGGAAAGGCTGTCGATACCTCGTTAGTTATCCGTTAGTTCGACCTGGTCATTTTCAACAAAACCTTCAGCAAAGCATCCATGCTTAGTTCGACCTTTTCCAAAGTCAGGTTACTGTGGCTGGCAATCTGCTCATAGAAGTCTCGTCGTTTCTTTTCGTCGGCATTTACCGCCAGGAGAATATGAAGCCATATTTCAGGATCGATTTCTATATCGCTTTCTTTTTCCATGGTAATCACCAAAAAGGATTCCGATTTCTCTTCGCAAAAAATCGGAATCTCAATGTTTACTCAATCAAATCATCCGGGTGATCTTCGTTCCACAGCGCCACCAATTCGTCACTGCTCTTGCCGATGTTTTCAGCATTGTTGATATTGCCACGAAAAGCCCCTTCGGCATTCAAAGACCGCAGGATGCGTTTATCCACCCGCACCTTAACCTCGAAGCTGCCATCCAGATCGATGCTGGGCGTGTAAATGGCAATACCGGTGTGCACTGGCCGCCCATCCAACAGCAAGCCAATCAAGGTTTCTGTCTCGCTTTCTTGAACGTTCTTGACCACTCCCGATGACAACGTCGTACGCTGGGTGATCAGTTCCATAAACCGCTCTTCATCAGCGGCTCCGCCGAGTTTTATGCGGGGCCCATAGGTAGAAATTGCTTGAATTTTATTAGCCATATTTCCTCCAGGTAGCTAATTCCAATTTCCTTCAAGGGAATCGAAAAAGCTAAGTTAGCTTTTTGATTTCCCTTACTAGCTTTTTAAAAAGCTAGTAAGGGAATTTTGTATTCAAGTGCTCGAATAAAATTGCTTTCCCTGCACCTCCCCTGGATGTAACTATTCCCGCTGATGTTTTTCGTAGTTTGGCTTCGCTGCTTTGGTTAGCCCATCCGTTTATAGATTTCCCTGATTGAAAGCTGCGACGTTATTGTAGGATTATACATATTATAGCAACAAAACCCCAATTATTTCGTTGCAAATTTTCCCCGCCCTATCTGCAAATAGCCGCAACGGTTTGGTCATTCTGGGGATGCCGTTAGGCACGACGAAGAACGCCAAAGGTGACGACGTGGCAGTCTCACACACCGATGGATTAGATTGCCGCAGTCGCTGTGCTCAGATTAAACTCTGCGAGGCAATCTGAATCTTGGTCAGGAGATTGCTTCGTCGGCCAAGCCTCTTCGCAATAACAAACAATAAAATTACTTACGCTTTGTGTGAAATCGATGAAAACACGCCAAAGAAACCGGTTTTTTTACAGGACATTAAAACCCTGTTTCTAGAATCTATATTTGAAACATTACATCCCTTTGTTTACAATGCTTCAACCAGATGCAACCAAAACTCTAAATATTCGATAGAATAGGCATATCGTGAATACAATGATTCCTAACAATGCCATTGGTTGCCCAATTAGGTAAGCGAACCCCAATGAAAATCCATTTCGGCCGCTTCGTTACCCTTCTGGCACTGTTGTTCACTGCCATACTCCCTATCTGCGCCTCGGCCAACAGTCAAGTTTCGTTATATGGCGCAGTACACCAAACCTGGCTCAAACCATCTCCCAGCAATCCCGGCGCAGAATTCGGCAATGTCATCGCCGGGGATGGTGATACGCTGGTCGTTGGCGCGCGCCATGACAGCATCACCGTCGGCGTCGATACCGTGTATCAGTCTGGCGCAGCTTATGTCTATGTAAAAGATGGTAATACCTGGATGCTGCAAGCCAGACTGGCTGCCTCAGATGCAGGGGCTTTTGACCTTTTCGGCAGTTCGGTGGCAATCGATGGCGATACGATCATAATCGGTGCAGTGGGCAGCGACGGCACCGATGAGAATGACAACGCCGCTTCCAATATGGGCGCGGCCTATGTCTTCATCCGCAATGGAGAACACTGGGACCAGCAGGCAAAAATCGAACCCGAAGATGGCGTCGAAAATGACAACTTTGGCAACGCTGTCGCTATCGTCGGTGAACGTGTTGTTGTCGCAGCCAGCGCAAAAGATTTCGGAACGATAGAGGATGCCGGGAAAGTATATTCCTATTATCGCGCTGGAACAAAATGGTACCAATCGCAAAGCGTTTCTGCCCCGCTAACCACCTCGGATGACTTCTTCGGTTCATCATTGGATTATGACGGCCAACGCCTCCTTATCGGCGCTCAAGGAGAAAACAGCATTGGGGCAGCGTATGTCTTCTACCGCCTGGGCAGCACTTGGTCCCAGGAAGCCAAGATCGAACCCGATGACGACAAAAGGGGCGACAATTTCGGTGCCTCGGTTTCCATCGACGGGGAAACCGTCGCCATTGGTGCTCCCTTTGCCGACCCCGATGTGGGTTCGGGTGAAATTACCAATGCCGGGGCAGTGTACGTCTTTCACAAGCGACCCGGCGGTTGGAGCCAGCAAGCCAAGCTGGTATCAGAGAGCGCAGTTGCCTTCGACCACTTCGGGCAATCCGTGAAAATTGATGACACAACTATTGTCGCAGGAGCAAATAAGCAAGATTATTACACCATCATTCGGTCGGGAGCTGCACACATCTATGAACGCAGCGAGGGGGAGTGGCAGTTTCAAAGCCAAATTATCTCTGGCGAACCCTATAACAATGCCGATTTCGGACGCAGTCTTATTCTCGATGACAATCAGATCATCATCGGCGAACCAGGCACGTCAACACAATTCGAAACCGGAACTGTGCATGTCTACAGTTTGGAGGCAGGCATCCTGCCAAATACCGGATTCACCCCAAACGTCCACTTAGAAACCAGTCTTGAACATCCTCAATCCGGGCAAGGCGATCAGTTTCAAATTACTATTTCAAAATTGAATCTACAAACTTCGATTGTTGGCGTTCCACGCCAGGGCAACACCTGGGATGTGAACTGGCTGACGACCTCTGTGGGGCTTCTGGATGGTACCGCCTATCCTGCACACATTGGGAATACTGCGATTGCCGGGCACGTCAACCTGCCCGATGGCAGCCAGGGGCCCTTTGCTGACATCGATCAATTGCAATGGGGCGATGAGATTGTTGTGAATCTTGATGGGAATGAACTCATTTATGAGGTGCGCCAGATTTATACAACCAACCCGCACGATCTGGGCATTCTCGAAAAATCGGACGGATACGAGTGGCTGACTCTGATCACCTGCTCCAATTTCAATGAAAAGAACGAAACCTTTCTAAAGCGAATTGTTGTGGAGGCTGTCCGAGTGAAATAAGAAAATCACGTGTAAGATTTACTGCGCAAGAAATATCTAAAATAATCAGGTTGGGCAAAACAATATTGGTTTAAAAGCCCGAAAGTTTAAAGGAGAAAACATGTCAAAGAGAATCATTTTAGGTATCGGAATTGTATTGCTGGTAGCGCTGTTAGCCGTAGTTGCTTATGTACTCCGACCACCCGCGGAAGCCAGTCAGCCCATCGAAGCGGTACCTATCCAGGCCGACGAGGCCGAAGACGCAGGTCAGGAAACAGATTCTGAGGATGCTGGCGAGGCCACATCGGCTGAAACGGAGGGCAGCGCGGCTGCTGAAGCTACAGAAGAGGATGCTGAGGTCACCGAAGCTGAGGAAACCGAAGCTGAAGAAACCGAAGCTGAAGAGGCCGAAAGCGCTGTTAGCGAACCGGTCACCTTTGCGATCGTGCAGGCTGAATCCGAAGCCCGCTTCTCGTTGGGTGAAATCTTGCGCGGCAATCCTGTCACCGTCGTTGGTGCGACCGATCAGGTTGCTGGCGAAATTTCTGTGGATTTCAGCAATCCGTCGAATTCACAAATTGGACCGATTCAGGTCAACGCCCGCACCCTGGTCACGGATAACGACTTCCGCAATCGAGCGATAAAAAACGAAATCCTGGACACAGGTGATTTTGAATTCATCAGTTTTACCCCCACTTCGATTAATGGCTTGCCTGAGAGCGTTTCCATCGGCGAAGAGATTGTCTTCACCATTACCGGCGATTTGACCGTCCGCGACATTACCAATCAGGTTACGTTTGATGCGAAAGTTACTGCCGTTTCGGAAACTCAACTGCAAGGGTATGCCTCGACAATTGTCGCCCGGGCAGACTATGATTTACAAATCCCCAGCGTACCCTCCGTAGCCGATGTTGACGAAGATGTGTTGGTTGAAATCGAGTTTACGGCTACAGCAAAATAAGGTCATCGGATAACAAGAAATAAGTTCGTATGAGCAAGGGTCGAAATTTGATTGATTTCGACCCTTCCAACTGCAATTTACCCCTATTTATCTTTCAGACAGCCAGGCGGGTTTAATAATATGGTTGTCCCCCCATCAATATCGATTACAATTAGCTCAAACATGTCAAAGGTTCTGTGAACAAGGACAGGATTCCCATGAAAAAGATTCTATTTGTTTTACTCATCATAAGTGTAACGATATTGACAGGGTGTGATTTCACCACCGAAGATGGTGAACAAATATCCCCCGAACAGGTCCAAACCTTCGTTGCCGAAACTGTCAGCGCGGCCTTGTCGTTAACTCCTGAGGCCACAGAAACCAGTACGCCCACGGCTACAACGACCTTTACCGCAACGGCGACAGAAACTGCTACACCGCTTCCCACCAACACAAACACGCCCATCCCAAACACAGGAAATACCGGGGGGAACCCCAAAGGTTGTGACGATGCATTATTCGTCAGCGATGTGACTATTCCAGATGGGACTCAATTTGCTGCAGGCACAACCTTTACCAAATCCTGGAAACTACAGAACAGCGGCTCCTGCGCCTGGACGACCGCCTACTCGGTCTTCTTTGTCAGTGGTAATGGGATGGGTGGCTCCAGCCCGCAATTATTGACTGCACAGATTGAACCTGGCTTCTCTAATGATATTTCCCTGAACATGACTGCCCCGGACACACCCGGCACTTATAAGGGAACCTGGCAATTACAAAACGCCGCTGGACAAGCTTTTGGGCATAGTTTCTATGTGGAGATCGTGGTCACCGGTGGTAATACAACCCCCACCGCCACAGCCACGGGGCCCACACCAACACCCAGCGCTACCAGTGCTGGGGGCACAGGCAAGCCAGATTTAACTGTATCCGGCATTGCCTTTGACACACTACCCGAACAAGGGAAAGACTTCACAGTTCGAATCACAATCGAAAACAAGGGTACTACCGATGCAAGTGGTTTCCTGGTCGAGTGGTGGTCTGATCAGGGCAATGAAAATGCTGATTCCAAGAAAACTTGGGAAATCGGTTTACTGGCTGCTAACAGCACCAAAGAACTTGTCCACAACTGTGATTGCTATGGTAGCTCGGGAACCTTTACTACCAGGGTCTTGATAGACGCAACCGGAAAAGTGGATGAAAGCGATGAAGGCAACAACAATCGCACCAGTCAGGTTGACGTAAAATAGCGAAACCTCTCTTTATTTCAAAAAGAGCGGATTGGCGAGTGATGCTATGACCCTGAAAAGGATGATTCTCATATTGAGCATCTGTATCTTGCTGCTCACCAGTTGCGATTTCGCATCAGGAGAAGGCGATGAAACTATGTCGGCAGAACAGGTGCTCACGTTTGTCGCTGAAACCGTCAACGCAGCACTTTCACTCACACCCCAACCTTCGGCGACCAGTACACCTACGGCAACCGCCACTGCGACAGCAACATTTACACCCAGTCCCAGCGCCACGCATACTTCCACTATCCCTTCCAGCGAAGGGACTGGTGGAAATACTGGTGGCCAAACCAGTGACTGTGATAATGCAGCCTTTGTGAGCGATGTAACCATTCCCGATGGCACGCAATTTGCTCCGGGGACAACCTTTACAAAAACATGGCGCATGCAAAACAGCGGCACCTGTGCCTGGACAACAGCGTATTCGGCCGTCTTCTTGAACGGCGACCCGATGAGCGGCGTCAGTCCTAAAAACCTGGTCGTTGAAACCGCAGCTGGTGTTACCGGAGATATTTCTGTGGACTTGGTATCCCCGGCCGCCGCGGGTACTTATAGAGGCTACTGGCAACTTCAAAACGCCGCTGGGCAGGCTTTTGGGCACAAATTCTATGTTGAGATTGTTGTAACGGGAGACTCGACTACCACTGTCACTGCAACATCAACCGCGACTGGGGCAACATCAACCCCCACGAATACACTGGCAGCTACATCAACTTTCACCAATACTGTTGTCGTACCTACAGCAACTGATACACCAACAGAAACAGCTACTACCCCCTCTCAGCCTGATCTTTCGGCAAGTTTGATTCTCAATCCAGCCTCTCCCGCAGCATCTACTCCGGTAGATATCACTATTCAGGTGTCAAATACTGGCACGGCAAATGCTGGGGCATTCACGGTTGAGTGGTGGGCAGATTCGGGCGATGCATCTCCAGCAAATACCTGGGCTGTTTCCTCGGTGGCAGCTGGTAGTAGCGTTACCCTAAATTACACTTATGCAGGCTATCCAGCAAGTGGGAATTATAATGCTCAAGCTGTAGCGGATTCGACTGGAGCAATTGCAGAAAGCAATGAAGGGAATAACAATTCAACCGTAACGGTCACAGTGCCATAAAACACTGATCGTACAAATCGGCTTTGCCAACCAACCAAAAGCCTGGTAATAATTCCAATACCAGGCTTTTTGATTTCAATTCTATGTCGTATATCTGGAAACTAACCACAGATAAATAGGATGTGAAGATAAAAATCAATGTTCATCTTATTCATTTGTAGATCGACTTTTGAAGGGTCAACAAAGTAAGATAATTTCCTTAGCGTATCTTTCCCTCCCCACGGTAAGTCGGCGCAGTTAGGCCCAAAATGCGGCACAAGCGGCGGTCTTCCATCCGGCTGAGGATGCGCGGATCCAATTGTTCGAGTTGATCTGCCGTTGTAATGACCGTTGGCAGTGATGCGTTGTAGCGATAATTAAAAAGCTGATACAACTTCTCTTTCACCCACGGCGTCATCGACTGCGTGCCCAGGTCATCTAACACCAGCAGTGGCGATGTGCGCACATCTTCAAAGCGCCGGTCGTAGCTGATATTGCTGCTCGGATTGAACGTGGCCCGCAAGTGATCCATCAAATCAGGCACTACCACAAACAATGGAGGGAACCCCAATCCAGCCCGGTAATTGGCAATTGCCGCGGCCAAATGAGTTTTTCCGCTGCCATAAGGCCCAGTGAACACCAGCCAGCCCTGCGGATTTTCTGCATAGGCCTGCGCTGCTTTCAACGCTCTCTCCAGGCGCTCGACCTCATCAGATGTCAGTCCCTCATTTTTGCGAGAACTGAATGTACCGAATGTTCGGCTGCCCAGCAAGCTCAACGAAGATAATTCATGGTGTCCGGTATCATCAGCCGGACGGCGGTAATCCGTAGCTGTGATCATTACCCTTGTGACCAGCTCAGGGTCTTCCAAACGAGAACGGATGCGCCCCTCGATCTCGTCCAGCGACAGATTGGTGGTCACCACCGTCGGTAACTGATTTATATAGCGGAAATTTAGTATCTGAAAGAGTTTTTCTTGCGCCCAATCGGTGGCATTCTGGGTGCCAAAATCATCCAGGATCAATAATCGAACTTTACGAATTTCCTCGAAGCGCTGCTCGAAGGAGTAATCATTGTCATTGTAGGAAAAGCGCAGCGTGTCCAATAAATCCGGCACCGTAATAAACAGCGTGGGGATGCCCATTTCAACGGAGAAATTGGCCACCGCGGCCGCCAGATGAGTTTTGCCGCAGCCGTAGCGTCCCTGCAAAAGCAGCCAGCCATCATGCGAGCGGGCAAATTGTTGGGCGTGATTGAAAGCCCGTTCCAGTGAATCGGCCTGCAGGGGACCTAAACCAATGCGCCCACGCGGTTCAAAGTCATCAAAATTCAAATGAGTGAGTTGGTCCAAGTTGCTGAGCGCATACAAACGATCGCGGCGGCCCTGATTGAGCTGCCCCTGGCGGCACTTGCATACGTGCAGCTTGCCAAATTCCGGATGCCCCACCGGCACATCCTGGCGCAGATAGCCCACACCACCACAAATCTCGCAGTCCGGGTCACCGGGCAGGTCTGCCGCGGCGTTCGGTTTACTCGATGAGGTCGGCGTATTTTCCTTCGACATACCGTCGGCGGTCTTCTTCAGAATCTCGTCGATCTTCTTGCTCATAGCGTCCTTCTTTTTGCCAGCGTTCTAAAATGGCCTCCACGTAGCGCCAACTGCGGGCATTATTCTTCACGGCGATCTGGATAGCTTCTTCGATCCAGGAATTTGCATACGTTTCTTCTGCGTCGCGCAGAGTTTCGGCAATCATGGGCGTCAATGGGCCAATGTTTTGCTCAAAGAGTTCGAAAATATTTGAAGGCGTTGGTCGCAAAGCCACGGCAGCATCACCCCCAGGTTGAGGCCGCCACTCTCCGCTTTGGATGGCTTTGACCGCGGCCCGGCCTTTGGGTGTGTTGACAAAATAGATTGGTTGATCTTCCAACTCGGCTTTGAGCAGACTGCCGCGTTGGACAGCCCGCGCCAGGGACTCCGTTAGGGTGGCTTCTGCTTCCTCGAGCGTGGCAGCCAGCCCAGACATAAAACGCTCATCCCCGATAAAGTCAGCTTCCCTAAAATATCGAAAGGCCCCGCGCAGGCGTTCCGCGCGCCACAGCGCGTATAGCGTCACCTTCAACTCACCCAAATGATCAATCTGGGGCAGCAAGTCATCGAAGAAAGGCTCAGGAATGCGGCTGAACTTGATTTTGCCGTCGGGAAAACCGTCGAAGGACATCAGGCCACATGCTCCAAATTAACCAGCCGGGTTGCGGCATTTTCGAATTTAGCCAGGTTCTTGCGGAAAATTAACTGCACATTGCCAATAGGCCCATTACGATGTTTCGCCACGATAACCTCGGCCACATTTTGTTTGGCCGGGTCATCCTCATACATCTCCGGCCGGTAGATGAACATAACGATATCCGCATCTTGCTCGAGTGAGCCGGACTCCCTCAAATCGGAGAGCACCGGGTGTTTGTCGGCGCGCTGCTCGACAGCGCGTGAAAGCTGGGCGGCGGCCAAAACCGGAACATTCAACTCGCGGGCCAGAATTTTCATTTGCCTTGAAATGAAGGATACTTCCTGAACGCGATTCTCGGTGCGGTTATCACTGGACATCAACTGCAGATAATCCACAATGATCAGATCCAGGCCAAACTCCAGGTGCAAACGCCTGCATTTGGTGCGCAACTGCAAGGGCGTAATTCCCGGCGTATCGTCCAGGAAAACCTGTGTATCGCTAAGCACCTCAATAGCATGCGTAAAAATCGACCACTCATCTTCTTCCAGTTTTCCAGTACGCAGTCGTTGCGAATCGATGCCGGTTTCCTGGGCGATCAGACGTTGCACCAGTTGTTCATTGCCCATCTCCAAGGAAAAAATAGCCACATGCTTTTTGTGCAGTTGTGCAGCGTTCTTGGCAATCGAGAGCGCAAAACCAGTCTTACCCATACCCGGGCGGCCAGCCACAATCAGCAAATCCGAGGGCTGTAAGCCACCCAGCAAATTATCAAGATCTATGAAACCGGTGGGGACGCCGCGAATCTCTTCGTCACGAGCAGCCAGGTCACCGACTCTGTCGTAATACTCACTGAGCACCTGCCGGATCGGCTCCAGGTCACGCGTCATACGGCGTTCGCTGACGCCAAAGATGGCCTTCTCGGCATCATCCATGACCGCATCCAGGCCGGTCTCTTCTTCATATGCCAGCTTGGCAATCCTGTTGGCTGCCTCCAACATACGGCGGCGGACTGCTGTTTCTTCGACGATGCGACCGTACGCGATGGCATGCAATGAAGAAGGCACGCTGCTGATCAGCGAGGTGATATAGGCTGCACCGCCGATCTCAGTCAACTGTCCTTGTTGATCCAATTCCTCGATGACCGTCAGCGAATCGATGGGGGTACGGCTCTGCTGCAAACGCGAGAAGGCTTCCCAAATCCAACGGTGACGATGGATGTAGAAATCTTCCGCTTGCAGGAATTCGGCAACATCGTAATAAGCTTCGGGATTAATGAGAATCGAGCCAATGACCGCCTCTTCGGCTTCACGGCTTTGAGGCACAATCTGCGGGCCAGCGGTTGGGGTTTCACTATCGACGGTCGGTGGAATACTCATAAGAACGATTCGGGTACTGATGATTTATAGCGAACGGATAACGTGTATTGTATCTCAAATCCGTTCCGAATTTTTTCAAGTTATTCTTAAAAATAAAACCGCTGACCTTATCTGTATTCTGTGAGGCCAGCGGTCGGTTCGGACAGCTTCGTAAACTAGCCAGTTAATCACTCCGCTTCCGGCTCGGCGTCATCATCGGATTCATTAATGTCCAGTTGATCCAGAAAATCTTCGAACACCGAAAGTCGATCTTCGCCCTCGCCTGCTGGGGGCCCTACTTCTTCCATGTCATCAATTGAGACTTCATCATCTTCGGGGACAATCCCGGCAGTATCCATGACTTCCCGCGATACCAGGATGGGGACATCACTGCGAACAGCCAAATTCATAGCATCCGAAGGGCGCGAATCGATGTTGATCACTTTTCCATTTGCTTCCAGAACAACATTTCCATAAAATGTTTCATCTCGAAGGGACACCACTTCAACGTGGGAAACATCAGCATTGAGTGAATCGATTACCTGGGTAAAAAGATCATATGTCAACGGACGTGATACTTCGACATCTTGCAGGGCGATGGTCAAATGCTCGGCTTCGTAGACGCCAATCCAAATCGCCAGATAGCGTTCCGCATCGACCTCACGCAAGATCACGATACGCTGCTGGTTCATCAAGCTAACCCGAATACTATCAATTACAACTTCAACCATATCGGACATTGAGTCCTCCAATAAATCTCGAAACGATAATGAGGAAATTATTCTATCATGGTGAGAATGGGGATGCAACCAAACGAATAATGAAAAGAACACGATCCCTGCCATGGGAAACCGTGTTCCTAGTGCAACGTCGAGAAACATATTCGGCATGAGTTGACGCTAGGCTAGACTCTTCCGCAAAGCGCCGGTCCAGAGTGATAAATTGCGCCAAGGGCGTAGCGAAGTGGAATCCCGAAGTTCTCTGTGGGGGTTACACTAGGTTTTTGTGCCTTGCTTTCTAAAACCTGGGTGCCTTTGATAAATCATTCTTATACTACGCTCAACAATGTTTGGCGACGCTCGACATTTTCCCCCTCCTTGACGCGGATACGAGAGACTACCCCATCGCGTGGGGATTTCAATTCATTTTGCATTTTCATCGATTCAAGAATCAGCAATACCTGACCCTCTTTAATTTCCTGGCCATCTTCAACGGGCAAGTCAACAACCAAGCCGGGCATCGGCGCTTTGAGATAGAATTCTCCCGTCTGTTCCGCGCTGCTGCCAAAGGCGGAACGGAGGCGATGTTCGCGCTCATCGACGACGGTGGCCGGATATAAGGTGCCCTGCAACAATACTTCCCAGCCATCCTCATCTTCGTAAACATGGGCCTCATAGGATTTTCCATCGAGCAGCAGGGAATAAACCGGCTGATCGCTGACCATATCAAAGTTTACCTGGCAGGTTTCACCATTCACCGTGACCTGATTATCGTTAGAAACTTCGATGATGAATTCCTGATCATTTATCGTTGTTATATACTTCATAGGTTTATCTCGCTATCGGTGAATGCGCTCCCATCGACCGACCCACTTCCAGTTGCTGGTGTCTCGCTTATTGCGTTGAATGACATGCGCTGAACGCTGGGTCTGTTGATGGGCTACTAGTGTGGCCATAATGGCGGCAATGTGGGGAAGGGTTTCGCGGCCGCGATCGGCAGCTTCCATCGAGAAGCGCTGCTCGACAAACTGCGTATCGAACTGGCCAGCCATAAAGCGATGCGAATCCATCATGTTTTGATGGAAGGGAATGTTGGTGCGCACACCAACAATTTTGTATTCTTCCAGTGCCCGCCGCATGCGTAAGATCACTTCGGCGCGTGTTTTGCCAAAAACGATCAACTTTGAGATCAAAGAATCATAATAAGGGGAAATTTCGAATCCAGGATAAACGCCTGTATCCACGCGCACGCCAGGGCCAGTTGGCAAAAGCGAGTGTGTGATCTTACCCGTGGAGGGCATAAAATTACAATACGGATCTTCGGCATTGATACGGCATTCAATCGCCCAGCCTTTCATTTGAATATCCTCTTGAGATAGTTTTAGCGACCTCCCGCGTGCAATGCGAATCTGCTCCTTGACAATATCCACACCGGTCACGGCTTCCGTGATTGGATGCTCCACCTGCAAACGCGTGTTCATTTCCAGAAAATAAAAGTTTTTCTCTTTATCGACCAGAAACTCAATCGTACCGGCATTGACATATTCCACCGACTGCGCTGCGCGTACCGCTACGGCTCCCATTTGTTGACGTAACTCTTCATCGACAAATGGAGACGGTGCTTCTTCTAACAATTTTTGGTGCCTGCGTTGTAAGGAGCATTCCCTTTCCCCAAGATGAATGACATTGCCGTGAGCATCTGCCAGAATCTGGAATTCGATGTGACGGGCGCCCTCAACCAGTTTCTCCAGATAGACATTACCATCGCCAAAAGCTGCCTCAGCTTCTCGGCGGGCAGAACTCAATAGCACTGGCATATCTTCCAGATTGCGTACTTCACGCATCCCTTTACCGCCGCCTCCGGCTGTAGCCTTGATCAACAAGGGGAAACCTATCTCCGGGGCTAATTTGAGCAGTTCATCATCGCTGAGCGAGCCTTCGCCTTCCGTGCCAGGCACAACGGGAACCCCCGCCGCTGTGACTGTCGCTCTGGCAACACCTTTGTCACCCATGGCAGCAATCGAAGACGGTTTCGGCCCGATGAATGCCAGATTTTCATCTAAAACGGCTTGAGCAAAATCGGCCCGCTCAGCCAGGAAGCCATATCCAGGGTGAATGGCTCCAGCGCCGCTCTCGTTGGCAATCTCTAAGATCTTGTCGCCCCGCAAATAGGAATCACGCGAGGGCGCCGGTCCTAGCAGATAGGCTTCATCTGCATGCCGCACATGCAGAGCCTGTCGGTCAGCCTCCGAATAGACAGCCACCGTCTCCAGGCCAAGTTCACGACAAGCACGAAGAATACGGACTGCAATCTCTCCTCGGTTGGCGATCAATACTTTGTTGAACATAAATCCTCCGGTGAATCAGGTATCAGGTGATAAGGTATCAGGTTCTAGAGACTATTTGACACCTGCCACTTGAAACCCAACACTCAGGAATTCAAGCACTTTTTGATTAAATTTATCCGGCATTTCCTGCGGCAGCATATGCGCTGCATTTTCTACCAGCCACAATTCTGCGCCCGGGATGTTCTCCGCGATATCGATGGCATGCTGCGGTGTGGCATGTTCATCGTTTTCGCCCTGAATCACAAAAGTAGGGCAAGATATTTTCCCGAGCAGGGGCCGCATATCCCAGGTTAGCGCAGCAGGCTTGTGCCAGCTATCGAACCAATTGGCAAATACTGACTCGAATTTATCGCCATGCGCAAGCTGCATACCTTGGCGAAATCTCTCATCCTGCTCAAAACCCTGTTTGATGCTCAAAATTCCAGGCTGCATCTTAGGTTCGAGATAGATATGCGCAGCTACCGTAACCAATGATTTCACTCGCTCTGGGTACAGCATGGCATAATACAAAGCCAATGTGCCGCCATCGCTGTGACCAATCAGAGTTACAGGTTGCACGTTGCCTGTGGCAAGTAACACATCCAAATCAGCGATATCGGTCTCAAAACTCGGCACGTCGAGCCCAACTCGCGCTTCTGATCCTCCATAACCCCAGCGATCATACACCAGCACCCGGTAACCGGCTTCGACAAGGGCTGGCACTTGTTTGCGCCAGGCGCGCGTCGAACCAAGACCATGATGCAGCAATACCACTGCCGGAGCATCATCCGGGCCGTGGATTTCGAAATGAATGTTATGGTTATTGATGATCATTTTCGTGATGACCGCTGACCGCGAAATCTTGCTGCTGCGGTCTGTTGTCCGCGGTCTGCCATCCACTTTACAACGGGATGCAGCCGTGTTTCTTGGGCGGGTTGGTGTCGCGCTTATTCGATAACATTTCCAGGGCATTGATCAAGCGCGGGCGCGTGTCACGCGGTTCGATAACATCATCGATATAGCCGCGGGAGGCAGCCACGTAGGGATTGGCGAATTTTTCGCGGTATTCCGCCACCAACTCGGCTTTACGGGTTTCTGGGTCTTCGGCTGCAGCCAATTCTTTGCGGAAGATAATCTCAACGGCGCCTTCTGGGCCCATCACAGCCAACTCGGCGCTGGGCCAGGCCAGGTTGACATCCGCTCGAATGTGTTTGCTGTTCATCACGTCGTAGGCCCCCCCATAGGCCTTGCGGGTGATGAGAGTCAGTTTGGGAACAGTAGCCTCACAAAAAGCATACAACAACTTAGCCCCAGAGCGAATAATGCCACTGTGTTCCTGATCCGTGCCGGGCAGGAAACCTGGCACATCCACTAATGTCAAAATCGGAATATTAAAGGCATCACAAAAGCGCACAAAGCGAGCGCCTTTCTCAGAAGCATCAATATCCAACACGCCCGCCAAAACTCCTGGCTGATTGGCCACGATGCCTATGCTGTGGCCACCCAGGCGGGCAAAACCAATGACAATGTTCATGGCAAAGGCGGCGTGAATTTCATAGAATTCGCCATCATCGACGACCATTTGGATGACATCCTTGATATCGTACGGTTTCCCGGGATCATTTGGGATGATCGTATCCAGGGCTTCTTCTCGCCGCAGAGGGTCATCGAGCGGCGGCACGAACAGGGGATCTTCCATATTATTTTGAGGCAAATAGCTGAGCAGCTTCTGCACCAGGAAGAGCGCATCGGCTTCGCTGTCCGCAGCAACATGGCAAACGCCAGATGTCTCGGCGTGCACATCGGCACCGCCCAACTCCTCAAAGGAAACCTCCTCATGCGTCACCGTTTTGACCACATTCGGCCCGGTGATGAACATATAGGATGAGCCGCGCACCATGAAAATGAAATCGGTGATGGCCGGGGAGTAAACCGCTCCGCCAGCACACGGTCCCATTATCACACTGATCTGCGGAACAACGCCCGAGGCCAGTGTGTTGCGCAAAAAGATATCAGCATAACCACCCAGGGATACCACACCCTCCTGAATGCGCGCCCCGCCCGAGTCATTCAACCCAATCACAGGGGCGCCATTTTTCATGGCCATATCCAGGATTTTGACAATCTTTTCGGCGTGCACCTCGCCCAGGCTGCCGCCAAAAACGGTGAAATCCTGCGCAAAAACGTACACCAATCGATCGTTGACAGTACCCCAGCCGGTCACGACACTGTCGCTCAGGAACTTGCGTTCATCCAGCCCAAAATCGCTGGTTCGGTGAGTGACAAAGGCATCGACTTCTCGAAAGGAGCCTTTATCCAAAAATAGATCAATACGTTCACGAGCCGTCAAACGACCTTTTTGGTGCTGCTGCTCAATACGCTTTTCACCGCCTCCTAAGCGAGCCTCGGCTTTGAGTTGGCGTAGGCGTTCGATCTTCGGATTATCTGACATGAAGTTCTCCCAATTAAATTGGATTTATGGCTGTTCTACTATTGAACCATACCCCGGTCACAGGGTGGTTTCAATGGTTTGTTGGTGTGTTGGTTTGATAGTTGGTTGGCTGGCTGGTAGATTTGGTGTGTTAGTTTGAAAAGAAACGGCGGCCTTTTGGAAGCCAAAAAACCAGAAAAATGCACACTAATCCAAAAAATGTAAACCCAACAGCGAATGGCCAACGTTCGGTCATCACCGCAGGATAAGCTATCATGGTCCGATCCAACCAATAAACAAGTACAAACAGCACAGCACAAACTTGTAAAGCATACCAGGCCCAGGTCCGACCGACCCACAAGCCCCAAATTAGGGGCGGGCCAATTAAAGCCAGCAATGCATTGCGTAAAACAATGTACATAACTGGCACCGTCAAGGGCAAGCTTTGAAGGAATTCCCAACTACGTAAAGTATCTAGCAATCCAATCCAGCCCAAGACCGTAAGCATTAACACCGCTATGATCACAAGCGTTACGGTAAATGGACGTTTGGGTCTGGTTATTGGGTACTTGCCCTGAGCCTTGTCGAAGGGTTGGGCATTGGGTATGTGGGTATTTGAATCAGTCATTCGAAATGATCACGGTAACGGGACATCGGCGGGTTTTTGTGGTCGATAGGCATCGCCACCACAAGTCCAATTCCAATCGGCAATGACAATATTTTCGACTTCCCCATTGGGCTCGACCACAACAGTTTGAAGGGGTTGGCCACAGGAAGGATTTTGGCCGGTGTACCCCGCGGCCACATAAGAAACATCCCCAACCCCCTGGCCGTATGCAACGACGTGATAATTCCCCGGCGGCACGGTCATCTGGTAATAGGGATGCCCTGTCAGACTGGAATGAATCCACCAGTACGTGCCGTCATCCAGGTTGAAAAATGTCACCGCCACCGGCATACTCTCAGCTTTGCCGGGGTCATTCATGTAGGGTGGGGCCGTTGACATTTCTACCATCCCTGAGACCACTCCAGGAGTTTGATCAGCTGCTTCATCATCGGAAGCATCTTGCGGAGGTACAGCGTCGGGAGAACGGAAAATGTGGGGGTTGATCCACAGGGCAAAGTCATTTGCCGGTCCGCCCTGTGCATCTCGGACTGCCAGCACAAAGCGCACAGTTTTCCCGGCAAGGGAGGTCAAATCAACGGCGATGCTCTGCGGGCCATCTCCCACTTTGTGCGGCCAATCCCAATTAAGCGCCTGATACTGATCCGATTCATCGAAGTATTCCAACGAGTATTCAACATTGCAGGGGGCATCACCCTGGCAGCCCAGCGTGGCACGGAACTGATCGCCAGGCCATACTTCGAAAGGTGGATACATACCAAAGATGGCCGTGTTCGTAGCATCCTGCTGAGGCAGCACAATCAGGGCGGCTGTCTCTATGCCAGTGGTACTTTCCGCAAAAACTATGCCAGTATTGGTGACATAGCCGGGTTCGATATTGTCCAAATCTCCCGGGCAGTTTGGTAAATAGGCCGTGCTGTTAGCCCATTCGGCTTGGCAAACATTGGCCACAAAATCGTAAGCGATGGTGTTCGGGTCAGGAATGGGAATGGCCGGTTGTGAGGCTGGTTGAGTGGTCGGCTGCGGTGGTGGGCTGGTCGGAGACGGGGATGTCGTTGTCGATGTGGGAATAAGTGTGGCTGGTGGAGCTATTGTGGGCACATCCGTGCTCGTTGATGGTCCTACGGGTGTCGATTCTGGTAACGATGCGGGAGTGAACAAGCTGCAGGCCAGAGCGGTCAAGATCAATACTACAATTAATACAATTCGGTTATCCATTAATTCTCCATCGAAAGTGTGATTTTGCCCAGTTGTTCCCCCTGGCGAGTCTTTCCTGCACCCATAGATCCAGCCGGTTTAGCGCCGCCGCTTCCAATTTGACCAGAGCTTCACCAGGGCCGGGTTCAGGAGTCGGAAAGTCGGCGATCTCAAGCACGTCTGGGCCGCCATGCTTATAGAAGAGAATCGCTTTCATTCGATTGCCTTGCGAGGTCAAGAATCAGGCGATAATTCGTAGAGATAATAGAGTAATTCATTTTCTCTAAAAATTTCTTCTATCAAAGTTCCTCCCGGATACTCTGATTGCACCGGTTTTATTTGATCTTCATGCTCCGGCAAGAAAACAAAGATCAGATGGTCGCTGGTGGGCCGGCGATTGTCTCCTGACCCCCAGGGCTCATACACATCGATGCCTTCAATATGGGGCGCCAGGAAAGGTATGCTGGATATCGATCGATAGCCCATGCGCGGCGGCCCATAAAAGAACACCTGAAATTCGTCCGACTTGTACTCTAAATAATCAGCCATTTTTTGGGCCACGCGGCTGTTCACACCCCCAAAATCACTGTCCGGGGTATAGTCATTGAAATAAAAACGGATTTCATCAGCCCCCAACACCAACATGATGACGACTGCCAGAAGGCTGAAAAGTCTGCGGTGCTCTTTCCAACTCTTGCTCAGTTCTTCAACTATCAACGACAATCCATATCCAACCACAATTGCCAGAACCGGTGCTACGGCCACGTAGCGCTGAGCGGCAGGGGTGCTTTCGCTCAAGCCCCCCATCACGCCGATGGTGACCAGCCACATGCCCAACATGACCATGCGTGTCTGACGAATGTTGATCACCAAAGACGACAACCCCAGGAAAAACAACGTTGCGGGCACAAAACGAAGGATAGGCTCAAACGGTTTGTACCAAAACTGTAAGGGGATATGGGTATACCCCATAAAACTTTTCCCAATATGTTGAAGGATAATTCGAACTGGCCCTGTTCCTGTTATCTGCACTTCACTCTGCATCCAGGGTCCCAGAATGCTCACGCGGCGCATGGGAGCCAGGAATTCGTTGGGATACTCGATAAAATATCTCGCCAGTGGGTAAAAGGTCACAATCGCGACCAATTCCAACAGCAAGAAACTGGCAAAATTTCGTTTGAATTTTTTCCAGTTGAATATGCCTACCAGGAGTATCCAAGCCGGAACAAAGACAAACAGGGTCCGCCCGCTGACATAAAAGTACTGCCCCAGGCCCAGGAAAAATCCCGCAAAGATGAATGCGGCACGATTCTCTTTCTCCCAACCGTACCAAAGCAAACCCAATATAACCACAAACAAGAAACCATCCCAGATATTGTTCAATCCTATGCGACTGAAGTGGTTGTGATAATGCAGTGTTGCCAAGAAGAGCGCCGAAAGCAATGCGGCATACTCATTAAACATTTCCTTGATCAGCAAATACACTGCGCCAACGGTCAATGCCCCCACAACAACCGATAGGATGCGAATGGCCAAGGTCGTTTGGCCCAGAATTGAAATCGGGATGGATTGGATGTAAAAATAGAACGTTGGGAAAGAGTTCCAGCCCACTCGGAAGATGTTGTTCAAAATGCCATCAATGAATTGAACCGCATTCAAACCTGCCGAGGCCTCATCACCAGAAAGTACGATGGGAATGTTGGAAACATTGGCAAAGCGGATAATGAATGCCCCTAGCGTTAATAATCCAGCCGTATAAAGCGTTCGTGGGGATATCTTTCCACGGGAGATTGACTGCCAACCCCCGGCAATGGCCAGTGCGATGCTGGCAATCCAGGCCAGGATGGCCAGAAGGGCATTGTTCATCAGCATGCCCATTCCTGCCCAAACAGAAGCAAAGAATACCAGGAATGGACACAACACCAGGAATAATATCTGATGCGACTGCACACCCAAACCTTTTAGGATAGGGTTCCATATGCGTATTACCCATTGAGGCAAAGCTTTGTCAGCTTTGATGCGCTGTCCGAGAATAAATATTGCTAACCCGGCCAACAACATTACCCACTTCCCCCACAACCAGGCCCCTTCGAGGCCATCCTTTTGGATCCACAGACTCAAAGCAACCAGACCAAATCCCAAGATCAGCATAAACGCTTTGAACCAGGCTGTCGTCTGTGTGTCTTCGATTTCTTCGTTTGGTGGGGATTCTGTTGAAGGAAGCGAATCCTGCTCTTCATCCTCTTCGGCATCAATTTCTTCATTTTCAGGTTGATCCTGCTCCTCGGGCATCATGGCCATGAGCAACAATTCCCACCGTGAAGCTGGATTATCTCCCTCAATTTCTATTTGCAACTGCCGCAAGCCGCGGTAACGCCGCCAAATCCAGATCACATAGAAATCTAGCACAACAGCAAAAACAACTAGCCACCAGATCCATGGGGCAACATTCATACTTCAACCTCTAATTTTTCATCTAGCTTTTCGGAATTTACAAAGTGCTCAACCTTCTGAACTTCTTTTGGCGAGAAAAACCACAACCAAACACAAAGGATAATACCAATCCCGGATAAAACCAGGCCCATCGGTACATCCCAGGGCAAATAGCGGAAATGATAGGTATGCTTGCCGGCCGGGGCATCCACTTCCAGCCAACGATCACCGACAAGGGATACTTTTTCCCCATCCATCCAGGCCTTCCATCCAGACCAGGTATTTTCTTGAACCACAAGCGTTCCACTAATACTTGTATCACACTTGACCGTCAACTCCCCCCCCCATCCGCTGGCATTGCATGTCGCTACCTGGTCATCATTCACAATGGTTGCATAAGCTACATCGTCGCGCTCAAAAATCTTCGTACCATTAATCTCATCGATTTTCTCATAAGGTTCCGGTGCAGATGAATGGCTGGCCATTAGAATTGGAGAAGGAAATTCCCTTTCTCTCCATCTCCAGGTCATAATCCCTGGGCTTAGTTTCATCTGCCGATGAACAGCATCTTCAATAAAGAAGTGTTCACCAAATGGGGGCTGAACCCATTGTAAATCGTCGGTCTCCAGAGCATCGATTACTTTATAGACATTTTCGTCCACGCGTTCCATGAAATACCAGGCTTGAGAAAATTGAAACCCCTTATGAACATTAATTAACAAGGGGATGATTAGCAATAAACCCAGATTTACGCCTCGAAGATTTGACTCATTTTTATTCGAAAAGATTAACGCCAGACGAGGCCAATCAAATTTCATCAGACGGTCTACAGCATAGGATGCCAGGGCAATAATCCCAGGCACGGCTAATCCGCCGGTAATTGTGATAAACCTCAGGGATGTAACCCAGGGGAAAAATTCTTGAATCAACTGCAGGGGCTGGGCAGTACCAACCCACAAAATAATCGCTGCACTAACCGCCAGAAACAACAAAGGGCGTCGGTCCTTTTTTTGCATCATCCCTAATCCCAGTGCGGCAAAAACCACAGGCACCCACCCAATAAACATCGTATACAAATTGGGGAAAGGCAGATGTTCTAATGCGGTGTCAAAAAAGTAATCTGGACTATCGATCAAAAGATTGATCAGGTAATATTGCAGTGGTTGACCAGCGCCAAAATTCGGGTCGGAGTCTTTGAGGAAGTTCGGCCAAAAATGCATATAGGGCACTAAGAATGGAGCCGCCAACAACAATCCTAACCCTGCAGCTAACAGGTATCGTCTCCATAGCAATTTTTCCCCAACCTCAGATTTTAGAATCAAAATCAAGTAGGCTGGCCCCATAAAAATAAAGCCGGCCTGCATATAGCCCTGCCCAGAAACAGCCATCAAAGCCAATACGATCGCGAAAATTACCGCATCTCGCTTCTTGCCCGTCTGAGATAAGCGGATAGCTGGAGCGAAGGTCATCGATACCGCAGCAGTTGAGATAATCGAACAGATTGTACCCAACTCCAAGCGCCCAGAAAGATGCCCTCCGACCACAACCAGAGCAGCCGCCCACATTCTGGGCAGCCAGCTAAACTTGAGAACTTTCCCCAGCCACCATTGGGCAATCCCTGCCATCCACAAGGTAAAAATGATCATCACCTTGGACCCATTGATCACACCAAATATCAGCGTTGTGAGAATTACAGGTGGATACAAAGAACTGGCTAGAGGATCCACAAAAGCGGGGAAGCCACCTCGCTCCGAACCATCCCAAACTGCGCACCAACCACACTCCTGGAAACGTGTCCACATGTGGTGTGCCTGAACAGATGAACTAAACTCGCGTCCGGTGGGGACTATGTTCGGGTTCATATCCAAATAGGCGCGTCCAACCCAAACAGCCCACATACCGATCAGTAACAATTCGAAACTTGCCTGAACATATTTTCTTTTCTCTGAAACCTGCCAGATGTCGGAAAAGAATTTGCGAAGTTTTTTGGGGAACATACTCTGCACTAAAAGCCTCCAAAAGTTTGGGCTGGACTCGCTGTTGCTCTCCCACTCCCGTTGAAACCGGTTATAGCGACGCCATGCCCATATAAAATAGAAATCCAAAATTACAGCCAGGAAAACAACTACCCATATCCAAGGTTTGATGTTCACAGCCCACCCAATAGCGATCTATGCTTGACTATCGCAACCCGGTTTCCATACGAGAGATAACTAAACGTTGAATTTCGCTGGTGCCTTCATAAATCTCAGTGATTTTGGCGTCGCGGAAATAGCGTTCCACCGGGTACTCCTTCGAATATCCCATTCCGCCATGAATTTGCACAGCCTCGTGGGCACAAAACATGGCTGTCTCAGAGGCGAACAGCTTCGCCATGGCCGCTTCGAGAGTATAACGAGCGCCGGATTTTTTATTCTCCTCTTTAGCTAATGCAGCCTGATAAATGAGCAAGCGCGCCGCTTCGATGCGCGTTTTCATATCTGCCAACTTGAAAGAGATACCCTGAAATTGGCCAATCTTTTTACCGAAGGCTTCACGCTCACGTACATATTCCAGGCTGGCTTCGTAGGACGCTTCGGCGATGCCCAATGCCTGGGAGGCGATCCCAATGCGGCCGGCGTCCAATACTGTCATCGCTATCTTGAAGCCCTGCCCCTCTTCGCCCAAACGATCCTCGACCGGACAGCGATAATCTTCGAAAAGAATTTCACTGGTTGATGAAGCGCGAATACCTAATTTAGGTTCTCTTTTGCCACGTGAAAATCCTGGCTTGGTTGCATCAATCATAAAGGCTGTAATGCCACGGTGGCCCTGCTCAGGGTCCGTGATTGTGAATAACACAAAGAAATCTGCTACCGGGCCGCTGGTTACCCAGGACTTACGTCCGTTGATAACATACTCATCACCGTCAAGAACCGCCCGACTGCGCATTGTAGCCGCATCCGAACCCGACATGGGTTCTGTGAGCGAATATGCCCCAATTTTCTCCCCCGATGCGACCGGAGCCAGATACTTCTCTTTTTGCTGCTCGGTGCCAAATTTTAGAATGCCGTAGTTAAACAGAGAATTGTTCACCGACATGATCGTGCCATGCGAGGCATCCACTTTGCAAATCTCTTCTAAGGCCAACACGTACGCCAGGGCATCCATGCCCGCCCCCCCATATTCTTCTGGCACCTCAATCCCCATGAAACCCATTTCCCCCATCTTCTGGATCGTTTCCAGAGGAAAATCGCCCGTTTCGTCATACTCAGCGGCAATCGGCGCAATCTCTTTTTGAGCAAAATCTCGTGCCGCCATGCATATCATTTCATGTTCTTCAGAGAGGGAGAAATTCGGGCCAGCCAGGGTCATCCTTTTGCCTCCATACGAAATTTTAGTCTGTTCCCAATTAACAAATTTGATTATAGCATGGGTTATGGACGCCAGAACTCACTCTATGATATCCTTATGCAACTCATTTTCCACTAAACAGACGTGAGGAATGAATGCTTAAAAAAGAGAAAAGAATGCTAAAGACAGGGAATCGTTGAATTTGGGTTGATCATTGTGCTGGTCGCCGCTGTAGCCATCTTAGCCTTGGCCGCCACTGGCACCAGCCTGCAGTAGTGCTGGTCATGCTTTCAATCCCAATGCTCCCTACGGCTCTTCTGGACCGGCTTATGCAGAAGATTTCTCAGATATTTCCGATTGGCATAAAAGTTGAGGAAACTGCGACGCGATCGACGGCAAATTGTGCTGTGATCGCTGGGGCGGCATCTTCAATAATGAATTTGCTGGTGATGATTATACAGTTAATATTGACAAAGCCAACTTAATACGCGGAAATGGCTACGGGGTCTGGTTTCGTGCTCAGGATTATGACCGCCCCGAAGGATGTATTTTCCAATATGATCCAGGCTATCGAGGTGGTTCATTTCTCTTCCGAAAATGGGTTAATGGCCACGAACTGCGTCCCTTTGCCGTCCAGCGCTCGCTAGGCTTCGATTGGCATGGCGATGATCATGACGTCCAGGTAGTTGCCGAAGGAAACACATTTACAGCCTACGTGAACGGCGAACCTGTGCTCACCGCCTCAGATGACACATACACAGAAGGCGGTGTTGGCTTGCGAACCTGGGACAGAACCCAGGTCTGTTTTGATGATTTCACAATAACTACTCCTTAGTTTTTTAAAAAGGCCGAAATATGGCTCTCGATAGCTCTCCCTCCCTTGGTGAATTCAAAGATGGTATGCCATCTAATCTTCCCGATCAAAAGAAACGCCGCCGAAATGCCCGGATTTTAATTCTGTTCATTATGGGCACCAACATCCGCGGGGCCGCCAATGAAAGCGGAAAATTCAGTCTCGATGATGTTCCCTCAGGAGACCAATCCGTGGCCGTGGCCTTTGAGGGCTATGGCTTCGAAGTTCCTGCGTTTGTGCAAGCCGGGCAGAACTCCGACCTGGGCGAGGTCAAATATACCTCCACGCTCGAACCTGAGAAATGATGAATCATTTTATCCGCTCAGCCACATCCGCAGACAGTCCGCACATCCGCAAGCTGGTGATCAAAGGACACATCAACCCAACCGGGTTGGATTGGCATCGTTTTGTGGTTGCCGAAACTTCTCCGGGTCAGGTGATTGGCTGTGGACAGGTCAAGCCGCACAGGGATGGTTCGCAAGAATTAGCATCTTTGGTGGTGGAACCGGACTGGCGAGGTTTGGGGGTGGCGCGTGATATTCTCGAACACTTGATTGCCTCCCATGAGACAACCTGTAATGCCCCCCTTTACCTGATGTGTCGTGGTTCATTGGGACCGCTCTACGAGAAGTTCGGCTTCGAACCTGTTGATCACCCCCAATTGCCAAAATATTTTCAGCGGGTTTCACGCCTCAGCAGCATCATCGAGAATTTGCGCAAGGAGGGGGAAACCTTATTAATCATGAAACGAGAAAACACTCCAAGTTAATTTGCATTGTTCACAATAGAGACGACCCGGCAAGTCGTCTCTATTATTTTTTGCAGACTATTTATTTCTCCTTTTCCGGAACTCGGCTCATGGCATATTCCGCCAGGGCCGTAATGGTTAGGCTGGGGTTGACGCCGGGGTTCGCCGGCATGATCGAACCATCCACCACGTAAAGGCCGGGATAATTATGAACCTGGCAATCCAAATCGACAACGCCATTCTGATCTGTCAGGCCAAAGGGCACGCCGCCCATAAAATGGGCTGTGGTCGGAAAATTGAACAGGCTGTCGGTAAACGCCGCCTGAGGAATACCATTGGCCTTTTCGGCCAGCGCTCGGGTAACCTGGTTGCCAATGGGCAGTTGGCGCGGGATAGGTTGGTTTTCGTCCTCCTGCAGGACTACCCCTTTGCGAAAAAAAGTAAAAATGTTGCGGCCCAGGCGCACATGGGTTAGATTTTCTTCCACCTGCATCACCAATAATATCGTTGTGAAGCGCGCCCAGCGGGCAAAAAATTTCGAGTAAAGGAAATCCCAAGGCTTCCGAAAGATGACTTTCAGAGTGGTCCAAAAACGGCCTAAAATACTGGTACTGCCCTCGATGAGCGGCGCAGTCATCACCCGAATAAACGAAGAGCCATCGGTATAGCGCACCGGCTCTACCCGGGTGACATCATCAGCCTGGAAAATTGAGGTGATTGCAATCCCTTCAGAGTGATCGATATGCCTGTCGCGTGTAGTAACACCTAAAATATTCTCGCTGTTTGTGCGCACCTGATCACCCAACGTTGGGGAAATTTTCGGCAGCGATTTTGACTCATCCCGGCAGCGCAGCAACAATTCCAACGTCCCCAAGGAACCCGCGGCAACAATCACCTTGCGGGCTCTCACAGTTTGAGCGGGCCTACCAAACCAGGCCGTTGAACTGCGAAATTCTAGCTCATAGCAAGCCTTGTCGGCTTGCTCATCAGGCAGCGGGCGAATATCACTCACCTTAATTTCAGGGACAATTTCCGCACCCCATTTTTCGGCAAAGTACAGGTAATTTTTTGTAAGAATATTTTTGGCATTGTGCTGGCAGCCCACCATACAGCCCCCACAATGCGTACAGCCGGCGCGGTCCGGGCCTTCACCATCGAAGTAAGGATCTGGCACAGATTGCCCTTCCAAATCTGGATCGGTGAAATATACGCCGACATCGGTGGGGGTAAAGCTTTCACCGTGGCCTAATTCTTCAGCGATCTCGCGCATTTTCTCATCGGCAAACCACAACTTTGGGTTTGTGTCTACGCCTAACATATAGCGAGCCATCTTATAGTGCGGCGCCAGCACCGTTTTCCAATCCGCCAGGTGATGCCACCCTGGCGACTGAAACAGGCGGTCATCCGGCTCCATGAGTACATTGGCATAGGTCAGGCTGCCACCGCCAACCCCGCTGCCGTGTAGCGCCAGCAAGCCGTTGAGGAAGGTCATCTCAAAGAAGCCAAAACAACGCAATGCCGGCAACCACAAAAATTTGAAAATATTCCAATTCGACTTGGGAAAATCCTCATCCTCGTAACGCTTACCCCGCTCTAGCACCAGCACCGAATAACCTTTCTCGGTCAGGCGCATCGCCGAAACACTGCCCCCAAAGCCAGAACCGATGATTACATAGTCATAGAATTTCGTTGATATTGTCATCGTGGGTCCTCATGGTACAAATTGGTGAATGTAAACAATGGTTACATTGTACACGGGTTAGAAACCGGCTTCATATTTCAACACCTGTTTCCCTGATATCAACATACCCATCCTCACTGTCGATTACTTCACTAGTCACGCGCTCGATCTCTTCCAGCGAAGCGCCGCGCGCTTTCTCCAAACGGGCAAAACGCTTGCTAAACTGATCCATGGCAAAATCCATAAAATCATCTTCTACCAGCCCAAAGGGCACGGGGTCATAACAGGCAAAAGCATCTCCAATCACACCCACCGCTGAAATCAGCAGCGCATTCATGGTGGCTTCTAACTCCTCCCACAAGCTTTCATCCGTAGCAACCAGACGTGATAACAAAAAAACGCCATAAGCAATGTGACGAGCTTCATCGCGTTTGAGCAGGCTTATCCCCGAACGCAGGCCTGGCATCAGTTCATTACGCTCTAACATGGTAAAAATGGCGTGATACCCCGTTTCAGCCAGAACACCTTCGACAATCATATTGTAGGTCACCGAAGCCCGGATTTGACTGGCAGGGGAGGGATCGTTCTGCAAATTCCGCAAAGCCTGGGGCAGGGCTGTGTAGAAAAGGGAGTAATAATTCTCCGTGTGGAAACGGCTCAAGTCGCGGTTTTTACCGGTCACCTCGGTTAGAAAGCGGTGAAAGAACTCGGTGTGTTTGGCCTCTTCGAAAAGGAAAGTCGTTAAATACAACTCTTCTTCTAAGCGGCCTTCTTGCGCGATGACCATGATCAAGGGCAGCAAGTCGAGGGTTACAGCCTCTTCACCAGCCTGGAACATGGCCGTCAGGCGCAGGATCAAATCTTGCTCAACATCGGTCAGTCCCACCCAATCGGTTTTATCTTTGGACAAATCAATATTACTGGGGTTCCAGACTCCCAAACGTTTGGCCTTTTCGTACAGTCGCATGGGCGGCGAATCCCAACGCAGGCCGCGCGTTGTGGTGACGAATTCTTTATGGTTCATTTTGCATCTTTAATTTGAATCATATCCAATCCGTAGAGACGCCCCGACGGGACGTCTCTACCAAGGCAATATGCCTACTCACCAGCAATTTGCTGCGACATCATTAACAATTCCACCCGCTGCGAATAACCAACCTGTTCCCAGAAATCGATCGCGCCTTGATTGTCGCCGAATACAAAGAGGTGACACTTGCCAATTCCAATGCGCATCAACGCATACATGCAGCGCCCCACCAATGAGCGACCAATTCCCTGACAGCGGTGTGATCTGGCCGTCGCAAGGTGATGGATGTAGCCGCGTCGGCCATCATGACCACACAGGGCTGCACCCACGATTTGCCCCTCATCTACAGCGACAAAACTGAAGTGTGGGTTGCGCTCCAAAAAGCGTTTGATGCCTTCTTTTGAGTCGGCATCGCTGAGACCTATCCCCTCGCTCTCAGACCAGAGCTCGTAAACCACATCGTAATCTGCAATGGTCATATCTCGAATTTCTACCGCCATAGTGAGTCCTCCAGTTTTTGCGTGATTTATGAATCAAATATTCATAACACCGGACATTCAAATTCGCTACTCGATTTCCACCGCCAATGCCACCGCCTCGGCACCACCTAAACAAAGCGCTGCCAGACCCCGCTTGAGGCCGCGCTGCTTTAAGGCATAGATCAGCGTAACCAAAACCCTGGCTCCGCTGGCTCCAATGGGATGCCCTAATGCAATCGCGCCACCATTGACGTTTACTTTGTCCCAATCCCAACCCTGGTCTGCTAAGGCGTATCCATCAGCCAGAACCTGTGCAGCGAAAGCCTCATTCAGTTCGATCAAATCTACATCGGATAACGTCCAACCGATTTTCTCCAAGACCAACGGGATGGCTTTAGCCGGAGCATAAAACAAATACTTGGGCTCCACCGCTGCCTGTCCGTAACCAACAATACTTGCCAATGGTGTTGAGCCCATTTCTTCGGCTTTGGCTCTGCTAGAAACCACCAGCGCAGCGGCACCATCATTCAGACCCGGCGCATTGCCGGCCGTTACTTTACCATCTTTTACGAAGGCTGGACGCAATTTTGCTAACGCTTCCAACGATGAATCTCGACGAGGGGCTTCATCAGTATCGAAGATGGTCACAGCTCCTTTGCGACCTTTGATTTCCACCGGCACAATTTCATCTTTGAAATTTCCAGCATCAATAGCCGCAAACGCCTTCATGTGGCTGTTATAGGCCCACTCGTCCATGGCATCCCGCGTGACACCGTATTCCTCCGCGATGAACTCAGCAGCATTGCCCATACCCCAATCTTCAAAGGGATCCCACAAGCCATCGTGCAGAAGGGCATCGGTAAGTTGGCCGTGGCCAAAGCGCAATTGGCCCATACGTCCATCAATGTAATAAGGAACGCGGCTCATACTTTCAAATCCGCCGCTAACAAACAATTCTCCTTCTCCCGCCCGGATGGATTGGGCCGCCAACATGACCGCTTTCAATCCCGAACCGCAGACTTTGTTGAGTGTGGTCGCTCCCACGGATACAGGCAAACCCCCAAAGATAGCCGCCTGTCGGGCTGGATTCTGGCCCAGCCCCGTCGAGATGACATTGCCCATGAATACTTCGCTGATATCTACTAGATCCGGAATTCCAGCGCGCTGGACAGCTGCTTCAGCGACAATCGCACCCAGCCAGGGAGCAGGAATCCCGCTCAAACTACCTTGGAACCTGCCCGAGGGAGTTCGTACTGCACTAAGAATTACAGGTTGATGAGCTCGTTCAGTCATATTCCTTTCCTTATTTGGTTATCTATAAAAATATATTACTTACCTGACAGTTTGATGAAACCTCTTTTTGGGACACAGATTTTCGCTGATTTTTACGGAATTGTGTAGAAATTCATAAAAAATCCGTGTTCAATATTGAAACTGTCAGGCAACTAGAAAAAACAGAAATATTGGTTTGAAATGATCGACAAAGTAAAGTTTTCAGGTTTATTGTAGCAGAAATTCGCCGCTTCAAATATTGATCAATATCCCGATATGTTGAATATTGAACAGCAATCACAGAACTATCGAAACTCGATCAATCGTCCCAAAAAAGTTGGATTTGTGGAAGAGTGGGCCCCTAATGATTCAGGATTTAGTTTTTTCACCATCCAAACGCTTAGTAACATTATCATTTGGTAGAACCTTCACCGTTCGGTAACATTTTCTTATGACTTGACATGCATGGAGATTTCAATGCTGCAAAATTTATTCAATAATAATGAAAAAGTCCAGGGACTGGTGGAATATCTCTGATCCTGGTACTGGTATTCGTCGTCGTCATCGTTGTTTTGGCTTTGGTGGGGCCTTCCATAAGTAATGTCTATTGTGAGGTAGTTACTACGCTTGGAGGTACTTGTGACTCTGGGGTGAAGAAGAAGTCGTAGCTTTAAACAAAGGGGAGAATTGTGAAATTACATATAATCCTGAGTAAAACAGAGTTGGAAGGGAATGTGAGGGTTGGAATGATGACTATTCTGTAGTCGAGAAATCCATTTAATATTTGCTCAAGCCGGCGACCCCGCCGGCGAGGACGCCGGCTTGAGCGGAAAAAAAATTATTGGATTTTGCGAGAGTACCACTAAGTGTGTGACATGAGTTATTAAATAAGAGGCGTATCTCAACGTGCTGATTATCGAGGTAAACCAGCCGTTCCAGTTTTAGATCCATAACATATTCTAATAAATATAATTTCAAAAACTCCGAAGATGCATGGCTTCGGAGTTTTAATGTTAAGTTTTATTTCGCTTCTGTTTACTCGTAGGTTCCCTATCAGATTAATTCGCGCTTTAAAGTTTTCCTGTAGGGTCAAAAACACTTTTAGTGAGTTTATGTTTTTGGTGCTCAATTAACTCTTCAGATTTACTTATTCGTATAAACACATGCCAATTTGGCATCAAAATTGCAACATTGCCTCTTGACTTAATAGAACAAATGATCTATATTTAAAATTAGAACACATGTTCTACAAAACACACGGTTTGTTCTACATTTCTACAGGAGGTTCCTGATGTTGTCTCAAATGTCTATCTTGCAAAACCGATTGCGCATGCAACGCGGTCTTCTCTTTGGAGCCCTCATCCTTACGGCGTTGCTGGCCTTCGAAGTTTTCAACTATTCCACCACAGACTTTGCCCTTACAGATGTACTCGGCGATCTCAAGTTTGTGGGCATCCGCTGGGCCACAATCCTCTCCATCGCTTTCTGCGGCATCGACTTCGCCGGGATCGCCCGTCTATTCACCCCGGAAACCGGGCGCGATGAACCCGCCGAGGTTTGGTACCTGTTCGGGGCCTGGATGTTAGCTGCGCTAATGAATGCCATGTTGACCTGGTGGGGCGTTTCCATCGCCATCCTCAACCACCAAACTCTGGGTAACGCTGTGGTTGCTCGCGAGACGCTGCTTAAGGTGGTGCCAATTTTCGTGGCGGTCATGGTCTGGCTGATCCGCGTGCTGATTATCGGCACTTTATCTGTAGCAGGCGATCGCATCTTCAACCAGGCAAATAGGTCTGGGTCACGCGGACGCAAAAAGCGCGGCAACAACCGTCAAAAATCTAGCTATAATCGCAGTCGCACCAGCAACAGCAACCGGCGTTCCAACCCCATCGGACGTGCCGTCAGCGCCAGTTCAACCCGCTCGAACAGCTCTTTTAGCCCAGCACCAAAACAATCATATTCCTCTGAGAGGGAATATTCTTCAACAGAGCCAACCTATCATCCCGTATCTTTCAACAACGAAAGCAATCGAGAGGGACGTCAATCTCGTTTCTAATTTCCGCACTCGTGAAATTCATGACCTACGTCGACTACGAATATTACGATGATCCGGCAGCCCTCGATGAATACTCCGGGGGCTGCCTGCCTTTTGCGGCCCTACCACCCGTTGCAGTGGTCATTATGGGTTTGATAATGTACCTGTTTCTGACCAACTTTGAGGTCTTCTCGGTAGAAGCTGCTGCGCAGGAGAATATATCTATCCAAGAGTTAAACAGCGGCCAGGAAGCCCCCGTCAGCATCGGCAACACACAAAGCTCGAAGCAAATCGCAATGCTGTTCACCCCCGAAGTTCAACGTTGGGAAAAGGAGATCGTGGACTGGAGCAACGAGTGGGGCCTGGACCCGAACCTGGTGGCCACGGTGATGCAGATCGAATCCTGCGGTGATCCTGAGGCAATCTCCGGTGCCGGAGCGATGGGATTATTTCAGGTGATGCCTTATCACTTTGAAGGTACAGAAGACCCCTACAAACCGGGCACTAATGCCTATCGGGGATTGGCCTATTTGCGCAGCGCACTGGATGCGCGCGGCGGCGATATCAAACTGGCTCTGGCAGGCTATAACGGCGGGATTACCGGAGCCAAGCGCCCGGAAAGCGCCTGGTCAGCTGAGATGATTCGGTACGTTTATTGGGGGACGGGGATTTATGCTGATGCTCGAAAAGATAGAAGTCAAAGCGATCGTTTGAATGAGTGGCTTGGGCGCGGGGGTACTAGCCTGTGTGCTCAGGCTGCCAATCGATAATCATTGGATTCCCTTTGGAGGCAATCCTAATCTTCAGGAAGGCAATCCCCCTCAAACAATGGCAACCAAACGGTGAATGTCGTACCCTGACCAACTTGGGATTCAACCTCAATTTCGCCGCCATGGTGCCTGATGATCCAATAGGCAATCGATAATCCCAATCCAAACCCTTTGCCATCTTTGGAGCGGGTGCGCGCTTTTTCAGCCCGGTAAAAACGCTCGAAGATATGAGGTAAGTCCTCTGGGGGGATACCCGGGCCGGTGTCGGCAACTGTCAAACTGGCTTGATCGTCCACTTTTTCCAAAGAAACCTGGACATGCCCCCTCACCGGTGTATATTTAATTGCATTCTCCACCAAATTCAAAACGACTTGCTGCAAACGGTCTCGATCACCACAAACCAAAATTTGATCGATTTCACCAAGCTGCAATTCAAGTTTATCTTGAGCCAATACTCGCGTTTGTTGCAACACATCAAGAACCAGCGTGTCCAACTCAACCACGCCCTGGTTCAAGGGCAATTTGTCGGATTCGACGCGCGCCAACAACAGCAAATCCCCAATCATGCGAGTAAGGCGGTCGACTTCACTTTCGATACTTGCAAGGGCTTCATCATCGGCGCAACCCATACGGCGCAAAAGGTTGGCATTGCCTTTGATAACTGTCAAAGGTGTTCGTAATTCGTGACCCACATCAGCCACAAAGCGTCTCTGGGTATTGAATAAGCCTTCAAGGCGACTGAGGGTCTGGTTGAAAGCCCTGATTAATTGGCCGATCTCATCGTCAGGAGGGCCTTGGTAAGGAATCCGCCGTGAGAGGTCATCAGCACGCGTGATCTGCAACGCAACATTGGTAACTTTTTCCAGGGAAGCCAGGGCTTGCAGGGTTGTCAGTGAAACGGCCAACGCGGACAGCCCCATAGCCAGCAAGGTTCCAACGATCAGGATTGTCAGCAGCGTTTTTTGGGTAGCTTCAACAATGGCCAGGCTGGCCCCAACCTGCAAAGCCCCGATCAAGCGGTTGCCAACGGAAAGCGGCACACTTAAAACCCTTAAATGCGATTCACCCACATTGGTCGTACGGTATACCGGTTCGGCTGGCATACGATCTAAGGGGGCCAGCGGATCCCGGAGATGGCTAACGCTGGCTGAGGCAAAGCGCAAGATATTGCGTTCCCAAAGTTGAACGTAAACGTTGGTAGCTAATTCCAAATCAGGAGCAAATTCTAGATTTAGCTCTCCCCCTGCGGTCAGGCGCGTGTTACCCACCAGGTCATTGGCCGTTTGGGCAAGTAAGTCATCGATCTGATTGATCAAATTGAGACTTACCAATTGATATATTACAAACCCAAAAACCAGTAGTATTCCCCCCACCAGTGAGGAATAAAGCAGAGTCAGTCGGGCACGTAACGACATCAGGAAGGCTGACGCAGCACGTACCCCACGCCGCGCACAGTATGGATCAGTCGATCTTCCCCTTTGTGCTCCAATTTTTGCCGCAAGTAGCGAACATAGACTTCAATGATATTGCTCTCGCCGCCAAAATCGTATCCCCAGACCGAATCATAGATCACATCACGGGTAAGCACTTGCCGGGGGTGACGCAAGAATAATTCCAGCAATTCATATTCTTTGGCCGTGAGCGAAATCAGACGTTCCCCTCTTTGTGCCTGGCGTGTTCCAGTGTCAAGATTGAGATCGGCAAACTGATGAACCTTCGGTTGGCCACTGGGCTGTGAACGGCGCAATAAAGCACGAATCCGCGCCATCAATTCATCGAGGTCAAATGGTTTGACCATATAGTCATCGGCACCCATGTCCAGGCCGGTGATACGGTCAGTGACGCCATCCTTGGCGGTAAGGATGATGATAGGAACTTCCCCCCCAGCTCTTAAACGACGACAAACCTCAAGGCCATCAATACCAGGCAACATCAAGTCTAACACTACCAGGTCAGGGGGATTATCGCGGGCAATATCCAAACCTGAACGTCCATCAGTAGCAATATCGACCTCATAGCCTTCATAGGCCAGGCCACGACGCAGAAAGGTTAGAATGCCCTCATCATCTTCAATTATCAGTATCCGAGCGCTCATACAGACCTCCGGTTTGCATCCGGTCAACGAAACTATACCACAGGCTATGCAATTGTAAAGAGAGGACCCCCATTCGGCAGGCAATTGCTGGGTTTTACGTCAATAAGACCCAATCTGCCAGCCAAAATTGAATTCATCAATTGAAGCCTTAACAAATTCCATATAAGTAGCCAGGAGAAATCATATATTTTTCACAGCCATATTTGAGATGCGATTCGCAAACGGGATATTACCTCGAAATTCACATGAAAAGCAAAATTGCCTGCTGGGGCAAGCATGAAAAAGTCAGGCTTCTTTCACAAAACAAAAAAGGCCGCCCGCAATGTGGCGACCTTTTTGAATACAATAATCGTTGGAACTAAACAAGTTCGACAACGCCACCGGCCTCTTCGAGTTTGGCCTTGGCATCTTCGGCAGCTTCTTTTCCAACAGCTTCCATGATCTTGGAACCAGCGGTCTCTGCCAATTCTTTTGAATCGGCCAAGCCGAGGCTGGTAAGTTGGCGAATGACTTTGATGACCTGAATTTTCTTGGCACCAGCATCCTTGAGAACAACGTCGAATTCGGTCTTCTCTTCGGCGGGTTCACCACCGGCAGCGGCAGCACCACCAGCAACGGCAGCGACAGCAACCGGAGCAGCAGCAGAAACGCCCCACTCTTCTTCCAACATTTTCACCAACTCAGCAGCTTCAAGAACGGAGAGCTCGCTCAGTTGTTCCATAATTTTCTTTAGATCAGCCATTATATTACTCCTTGTATTAAGTTGGACGGATCACGTCCATAATTATGTCAATTTATTTTTATAACTTAGGCAGCTTCGGGCGAGGCCTCAGAATATGCCTTCAGTACACCAGCCACCTGTCGACCAGGTTCGGCCAGGATTTGGGACAGCTTGGTAGCCGGGGCCAACAATGAACTCAGAAGTTGCGCCCTTACTACTGGTAACGGCGGCACTTTCGCCAACGCCACAATTTCAGCAGCATTTACAAGCTTGTCGCCCAAGTAGCCAACTTTCAGTTGAACGAAATCGGTATCGTCCGCATAATTAACGATTGCTTTCGCTACCGAGGGGGCATCATCGAACGCAAAACCGATAGCTGTATCACCCAAGAAGTGTTCCAACTCGATTTCCAGGCCAGCCTTCTCAAAGGCCAGCTTGGCCAGAGTATTCTTGACGACATGGAACTCACCGCCTGCTTCACGGATATCGCGACGGAGTTGCTCCAACTCTGGCACACTTAGACCGATGTATCTGGTCAACACAATCGCATTGCTTTTTTCGATCCACTCACTGTATTGATCGACAAGCTCTTGTTTTTGTTGTTTTGATTTAGCCAAAGATACTTCCTCCTTTCTTCGAGGATGCTCTGGCGCTCTTGCGCCAGAGTGGCGTTAGGCGAATTCGAATCCGCCTTAACGCACAAAGTCTTTACCTCGCCAGGAGGCAAAGACTCAGATTTTAGGGGGATATCCGTAATCAGAGAGAGCCTCACCTCGGCAGGAAATTAAGCTTTTCGCTATGAAGAGCACCTGCTGTCTTTGGCGAAGTGTATTTCGCGATGCTAATTATATCTTATTCAGTCGCATCCATCAATCGAGCTTTGGCAACGTCAACGCGAATGCCAGGGCCCATGGTCGAACTCAGGGTTATTCGGCGAATATAAGCGCCTTTCGCCGCAGAGGGGCGGGCTTTCTTCACTGCGGACATCAGAGCAGCCATATTGTCAAATAGCTTATTGGGCTCAAAGGAGACCTTCCCAATGGGTATGTGCAAGTTGGCGGTTTTGTCGATGCGAAACTCAACACGACCAGCTTTGGTCTCATTGATGGCGTTGGCCAGGTCGTCACCAGCGGCAACAGTACCGGCTTTGGGGTTAGGCATCAGACCTCGGGGGCCAAGTACCCGGCCCAAACGTCCAACTTTTCCCATCATGCTGGGGGTGGCGATAGCCACATCGAACTCGGTCCAGCCATCTTGTATTTTTTGAATCATTTCATCATCATCCGCCACGATATCAGCGCCAGCTTCCTTGGCCTTCGTGGCATCTTCACCCTGGGCAAAAACCAGAACCCGGACAGTTTTTCCAAGACCATGGGGCAACACGACTACGTCGCGCACCATCTGGTCTGCATGTCGGGGATCGACACCAAGGCGAATATGCAGTTCGACGGTCTCATCGAATTTGGCGTATGCCAATTCCTTGGTCAGATTTATGGCCTCTTGAGGGTCGTAATTCTTGAATCGGTCTATTTTATGGAATGCTTCGTTAAATTTCTTTCCGTGCTTTGCCATTGATTACTCCTTGGTGGTGCAAACGGACGAATTCGTCCTCCCACGAGAGTTAGTCTTCTACTAAAATTCCCATATTGAGGGCTGTGCCCTCGATCTGGCGCATGGCGCCTTCGATGTCGATGGCGTTGAGATCTTTCATTTTGATCTCTGCAATCTCACGAACTTGATCTCGGGTAACAGAGCCGACTTTTTCCCGATTGGGAATAGCGGAACCTTTTTCGACGCCAGCCGCTTTTTTCAGCAATACAGAAGCAGGGGGGCTCTTCAGAATGAATTTGAAGCTGCCATCTGTAAAAATACTGATCTCTGCGGGAATAACATCACCCATGCGGCTCTGTGTACGGGCATTGTACTCTTTGCAGAACTGCATCAGGTTAATACCATGGGCAGCTAGCGCCGGACCAATGGGGGGAGCTGGATTTGCTTTTCCAGCTTCGATTTGTAATCGTACAACTGCTTTTAATTTCTTTGCCATTTTTTCTCCTTGGTGGTCTTAGCGGATGATACTCATCCTCCCACGAGGGTTATTACATTTTTTCTACTTGCAAGAAATCCAATTCAACCGGAGTTTCCCGGCCGAAGAAATTCACCATGACACGGACTTTTGCGCGCTCCATATCCAATTCGGATACCGTACCGTGGAAATCCTTGAAAGGGCCTTCGATAATGCGAACGCGCTCATCGATGCGGAAGGTAACTTTGATGCGCGGCGCATCGGCTTCCATACGTTTGACGATATGAGAAACCTCTTCTGGGCGCAGAGGGATGGGCGTGTTACCCATGCCTACGAAACCGGTCACACCAGGGGTGTTGCGGACAACGTACCAGGATTCTTCCGTCAACAGCATATTGACGATAATGTAGCCGGGGAACACACGCCGCTCTACCGTACGTCGTCTACCTTCTTTGACTTCGATCTCCTCTTCCGTAGGTACGACCACATCGAAAATTCGATCTTGCATACCCATGGATTCAATACGCTGCATCAGGTTGTGGTGGACTTTGTTCTCGTAGCCAGAATAGCAATGAACCACATACCAGGCGCGCCCATCGTCTTCCTCCGTTAGTGCATCCTGGGAGAATTCATCGGGGGATTCAGTTTGAACACCATCATCTTCAAGAGTTTCAGCAGGAGTTTCAGCAACAACATCGCTTGTAACTTCGCTGCTTACTACTTCTTCTTCCTGAATTTCAGGCTCATCAACTACGTGATCTTCCTGGTCGTGTTCTTGCATGACAATTCGTCCTACACTTACTCAAAGGTCGAATAACTTTCTTTAGGCTATAAACCTAAAATAAAATCAAGGCAAATAGCTTCGAGAATGCGTAATCCAACGCTCCCAAGAAAATGCTCATTCCAAAAAGAACAACGAGCACAATCCGGGTCAGATTGAAGGCTTCCTGGCGGGTCGGCCAGGTAACTTTGCGTAATTCGCCACGAGTTTCATTATAGAAACGCGCAATAGCGTTGCCACGAGGTTTGGCTTGTTTCTTCTGGGCCACACAAATCTCCTTTTGCGCCGAAAACGCCGCCTCACCCATCTCCATGAGGGGGTGAGGACGGCGTGGTTTCTCAGGCAGGCGAGGTAGGACTCGAACCCACAACCTACGGTTTTGGAGACCGTTGCTCTGCCAAATTGAGCTACTCGCCTTTGCTAATCTAATAGTCATCAGTCTGATAGTCATATATGCTCTAACTATCCGACTATGAGACTAATTGACTATCAGACTAATTATCTCACCTCGCGGTGCAATGTATGCTTTCGACAGCGCCGACAGTATTTATTCAACTCCAAGCGAGCGGAGTCATTTCGACGATTTTTCTCCGTCAGGTAGTTTCTTTCCTTGCAGTCTGTGCAAGACAGTGTCACAACGTGACGGACACCTTTTTTACCAGCCATTATTTACCTACTCAGTAATCTTGGTGACAACACCAGCACCAACAGTCA
>CAZVPR010000002.1:102280-138285 GCA_964629085.1 uncultured Anaerolineales bacterium | reverse complement strand
AGTGCGTTAATTATAATCCAGCAGAATTAGCGTGTCAATCGAGATGCCCAAGTGTTAGTGCAAAGTAGTAGAGTCCTATTTCTACAAAGTTAAAATGTCCTATTTGAAAGGGACGCAGAAATGGACAAACTACTGACAATGAGCAAAAAAGAACTCACCCGGTTGGAAGTAATGCAAAGGCTCGAAGAAAAACGCCTGAAACAAAGAGAAGCGGCTGACATGTCGCCGCTGCCCTCAGGGTGACCATTTTGAGCTCGACAGGTGGAAAGATCACGACGATCAGGAAGGCTTGTGAGTACAAAAAAAGCCGGGGAGCACTCACCCGGCTTTGTGTCAATTGCCTAGTTTTTATTAGATTCTAGAAACCGGGATTTTTGGATAAATACTCTTGCCAAAATGTCAGGCTTGAGCAAATTTCCTGGAAAAACCCGGTTTCTTTGGCGTGTTTTCATCGAATTCACATAAAGCGTTAGGGAGTAATTTCAAACATCTGCGTGCCAGATTGGTTGTTGAATCCCTTGGTGTGCGTCCCACTCAAAAACTGGCAGGCAGCGCCATCTTCGCAAACTTTGAATTGAACAACATAATCACCTGCGGGATAAGGCTGTCCATTCGAATTACAATTGCAGATGCAGTACCCTGGAGGGAAGCCATCTCCTGCAAATTCTCCCATCCATTGATCGGTATCATCGTTGAATAGCTGAATAGTGGAAATGTACGAGCCGGTATTGTTACAAAAGCAAATGCGATACAACATTGAAGGGTCAGGTGTGGGGGTTGGCGTGGGCAATGGCGGGGCTTCATAAGCTCTCAGGGAAGAAGTATTCCCGGAAACTTCAGCATAATAGCCCCACAACCAGCATTCCCGCCCAATTTCCGGATCAAATATGATCCAATAATCAGCATCTGGATACTTCCCCACAACCTCAGCCGATTCATTTACCTTCAAAGCGCCCACAATTTCATAGGCCTTGCCTGGTCCCACGCGGCAGTTGGTATTTACCGATACAGTCACAACAGGCCCTCTACCAGTCGTTGCCCCTGTTCCGCCCCCAACATCAGAAGTGAAAACAGCAAATTGCCAGTTAATTTCACCGGCAGAATAATTTCCCCAACCATCATTAATACTTTGATCGATGGTAAGGCCGTATTGAATATCATGCTGACCAGAAGGCCACTCGCTGATCAAGCCCCGATATCCATGGCAATACATTCTTACTCCGGTTTCATCAAAATCGATTTCTTCGTAGTTTTGCACCCGAGACAAAACGTCGCGGCCATTGGCCGTAACAAAAAAGCGAATATGCTCCAGGTTTTGATCAAGAATCTCCGCCGATTTTGCACACCAGCGATTGATGATCTTGACCTTATCGCTGGTGCCGATTTCAATTTCGTAAGATCCAGGGCCGTAATAATCTCCTGCCAGATCTACAATATTGTTGATTCCAGCTTTGTCTCCGACCAGCGGCTCAATTTTTGGATTTGGTGCATCAACCCTCGGTTCAGGAAAAGCATAAACAGAACTCGCCCCCCAAATTACCAATAGTAAGAAACCTAACATCAAGAGGATACCCCTAACCCCAGTGTGATATTCCTTTGAAAATTTTGAAAAATTTAACACAACAACCTCCTGGAGTCGAAAAGAGAATCACTTATAAACGTTTCATCAGGGATTTATTTCAATATGCTGCCCATCGGTGTGAACCTCAAATGGTTGAATATGAGTATCCCCATATTCCGTGCATGCTTCCCCATCCGCACACACTTTATATTCAACCGCATAATCACCCGGTGGATACGGTCCACCAGCTGAAAAGCAATTGCAATACCCGCTAGCGAAGCCATCCGCACCAAGCTCACCTAGCCATTCATCGGTATCATCGTTGAAAAGCTTAAATGAGGATATATGATCACCAGTGCTGTTACACAAACAGATCGATTCGATCCACTCAGGATCCGGCGTAGGGGTTGGCGTGGCTGTGGGTAACGGCGGAGGTGTGAACACCTTGAGACTGCTGACATCTCCGGTTACATCGGCATACTCGCCCCATAACCAACATTGGCGCCCAAAGCGCGGCTCAATGATAACCCAATAAGTTGATTCAGGATGCCGACCAACTACCTCAGCCGTCTCTCCCTCTCGCAGCTCCCCTATGATTTCGTAAGCCTGACCCGGCCCTTTGCGGCAGTTTGTGTTCAGGCTGACACTTACGGTATGTCCAGCTCCGGAAGCTTCCACAGGTTCGCCCACAAGCACAACATACTCCCAAACAAATTCGCCAGCCGGGTTTTCTACCCAACCATCATTCAGCACTTCATCCACATAAAGGGTATTGCGGATGGTATGTTCGCCGGGAGGCCAGTCGCTGAGCAGGCCGCGATACCCGTAACAAAAGGCGGCCTCACCATCTCCAGCATAATCATTCTGGATTTCATCATACTTGAAATACTTGTCGGTCATATCCTGCCCGTTGATCTCCAATGAAAACCGGAGGTGTTCAATATTTGCAGCCAGGATTTCCGCTGTTTTGCTGCACCAGCCAAGGGTCACTCTGACCTCCTTCTGTGATGCGATTTCGGCTGCATAGACTCCTGGACCATCCCAATCTTTTGCCAAGGATCGAATATGAGAAATATCCAAAGATCGCTGCTCCAAAGGCGTTACTCGTGGGCTAGCGAAAGAGTCATCACCAAGGGTGTCGTCAACCGTAAGCACACTGATTGCATATTCCCAGGCAATCTCACCGGCGGGATAATCATCCCAGCCGTCATTAATCGGAGCATTCATGGTAAGGGAATAGTAAACTACCTGCTTGCCAGAAGGCCACTGGCTGATCAAACCCCTATATCCGTGACAAAAATTTTCTTCCCCATTATTATCAATTTCAACTTCTTCGAATTGGTGCAGCCTGGATAAAAAATCCTGTTCATTGACTTTGAATGCGAATTGGATATTTTGCAGGTTTTGAGTGAGAATATCTTGCGTCCGTGAACACCAGCGAATTTCGACACTCACTTTTAAATCCGAAGTTAACTCGATAGGATAAAACCCTGGGCCGCGATAATCACCTGCAAGATCGGTTATGCTTGGTATGTCAGCATTCCTCTCGACTAAAGGAGTTACATTAGGATTCGGCAAATCGATCTTTTGATCACCAAAGGCTTTCGCCGATCCCATCCCTAACATTAGCTGTATAAAAAGAACGAAGCCAAATAGTAGGCATACTCTTAGGCCGATCCCCCTTTGAGAGGGTACATTTTCTTGATTCATAACCGCCTCCAGAAAAACACTAATGACTGACCAATGGGTGCTTTTTAGAATACCACAATCGATCCTGGCCCGCAATTTTCTCGGACAGATCAACTTCTTCGAGCCATATATGGGATATAAAATTCTAGGTTTCTTACTAATTGTCATGAAGAACTGTGGATAACTGCCCGAAAACTGTGGAGAAATGAATTAAATTGTTGAAAACTCGTTCTACTTATCCAAATCCGGAAATAACATCACCCCCATATATGGGGGGCGTAAAAACGGTCTCGGCATATATCCAAAAAGAGAAATACAATAAAAAGTTCCTCGCGAACTATCCCCTGGAGGGCTGTTGATAATACGGCCCCATACAGCCCCTGCATATGGGCGCCGCAAGATACGGACCATAGATATGCCTGGGATATTTCAACCCAAGCCAGAATTCCACATATCCCCAGGCCCTACTAAGATTACTATATTAAGATATATAATTCAAATGTGGAAAGGTTAAGTAGTCCGTCTCACAAATAACGAAAACAATGTTATGCGAGCGAAGCAATCTGAATCTTGGTCAGGAGATGGCTTCGTCGGCCAAGCCTCCTCGAAATGACAAACAATAGTAGTACTTATGAGATGAACCAATAAAGTATCGTTATAACCAAAGGAATTCAAAAACATGATCAAAATCTATCGTCATCGCACCGCATTCCCGGACAAATTTGTTGGGCATATTGATCCCGATACAGGTGATGTTTTCAAATCTCGTGTTGGCCCAGATAAAAAGATAGGGCATGTCGATTTTTCTACCGGCAAAGTGTATCGCCGTCAGTTTGGCCCAGATGATTTTTATGGTAAGGTTGCTCTGGATAATGGCAAGATCTTTATGCAGAAATTTGGGCCGGATGATTATATTGGCCGGGTGAAAGAAAGCGGCAAACTATACCGGCATATCCCCTTAAAGCCTGACACCTATGTCGGGAAAATCGATGGCGACTTGAACTACGCTGCTGGAGGCGCTGCCTTTTTGCTATTCTTCACCGGGGAAGCCGATTAGTTGGCGCGAATTCTCAAATCGCGGACAGCTAAACTGGCTGGCGAAGGATTGGCAAGTGTGCCATAGGCCAGCCTGCCATTGGGGGGGAAGGCGGCATATTGGTTGTCGATCCAAAGGAGAAACCCCAACCGACTATTGGGCGTGAATCCGGTTTCGAAAACATTTTCTCCGTTCACGAAAAAAGAAACCGTGTCATGTACCCAAGTCAAAGCATATTGCTGCCATTTTTTGAGGTCACAATTTATTTGGGTAGCATCTTGATGGACGATGCGTCTGCCTAAACGGCGGGACAATCGCGCCGCCGTTTTCCAAGCCAAGAATGGTAGCAGGGGGATGCCCAGGGCCAGCAAAGCGGAAGGCCAGGTCGGCGATTTGAAAGTTGCTGCCAGTAATCCATTTGCGGGGAGATCATTTCGAAGTGAGAGATAGTTCTCAGGCGAGGCATGAAAGAACCAGGCTGCATTGGGAAGCGCCGGAAATTTGTGGGTGCTACCGCCCAAGCCCAGAGATAGGCTAAAGGGATCATTCCAGAAGCCGAATCCCCAGGTCCCAGGAATATCCTTTTCCGAAACTCGGACCTCTAGGTTGAGCGTCAGCGGGGGGCGCCAAGGAAAATCTTTGCGAGGCAATGCCGCGTAATCATCCAATTGCGCCAGGCGATAGCTCCGCTTTGGGCCGGCTGGAAGCTCCAGGGTATAGGCAGCAGGCCCGCTAGATGTTAACTGAGCTCCTGGAGTGAGACGTGGCAACAATGACATGAGAAAGTATATAAGGGGAAGAAGATACTGCTGGTTACTTTGTTTCCATTGTCTACTTGGAAATTAGAATATGCGTCAGAATCGTTGCCCCGCTGCCGCCGATATTCTGCGCCATACCGATTTTGGCGCCTTCCACTTGAGATCCAGTGGCCTGCCCGCGCAATTGCTCGACGACCTCCACGATTTGGTACATGCCTGTGGCACCCACGGGATGGCCGCGTGCCTTTAGGCCACCACGCGTGGTGATGGGGATTTTGCCATCAACGGTGATCTCGCCCTCCAGCCCCGGCCGGGGTCCTTGCCCGCGTTCGGCAAAACCAGATGCTTCCAACGACAACGCTGCCATAATCGAAAAGGCGTCGTGTAGTTCGAAAAAATCGATGTCTTGAGGGCCAAACCCTGACTGACGATAGGCTTGTTTGGACGATTTTTCAGCTGCTGTGAGCCAGAGCGCATCGCGGCGATCGTGAACGGCGATAGTAGCGGTTGCTGCCCCAGAGCCAGCGACGGTGATGCGAGGTCGCCCATCTCGCTTCTGGAGAAGGTCAGCAGGTACAATCACAACCGCGGCAGCACCATCACCAATAGCCGATGAATCCATCAGATTGATAGGGGCTGAAATCATGGTCGCTCTGAGATAACGTTCCTTTGTCAAGGGAATGTGCAAGCGGGCGTTGGGATTGTGCAGGGCATTGGCATGGGAATTGATCGAAAAGGGGGCAAAATCGGCGTGCTGCCAGCCATATTCATGCATGTAACGGCGCATGATCAGGGCATTCAAGCCAATAAACGATAGCCCATGAATGATCTCCCAATCTGCGTCGGCGGCGGTTGCCAACCCGGCTGTGGTTTCATTTGGCAGTGCATCGGTCATTTTCTCAACTCCGACGACCACTGCGCTTTCTACCTCACCTGAAGCTACGGCCATCAGCCCCATGCGAAAGGCCGCGGCCCCAGAACCACAAGCAGCCTCGATCTTGAAGGCCTCTTGCCCGCGCATACCCACCCAATCGACGATCAATGTTCCAAGATGGTTTTGCTTGTCCAGCAATCCAGAGAGCATGTTGCCGACATATAAAGCTTGCGCAGCCCGCATGTCTGCATCTTCCAGAGCAGCAAAAACGGCTTCCCCCGCTAATACCAAGAGAGATTTTTCCCAGTGTTCTGAGATGGGCGTTTGCCCGATTCCGATGATAGCTACTTCGCGCATGATGTATTTCCAAAATTTTGATGTCTCATTACCGGTTTTATCATTAATCACGAATAATTTCGAATGCCATCGATGACACGAATGTTTTCTGATGGATTAAATTCGTCCCCATTCGTGATTAATAGTTTTACAAATTATCTTCAAATCCTCTCTCAGAAGCTATCAACTCTCGTCATCCATGGGGACAATGCGCTGGCGAAGAGCGAAAATAGCGGCCTGAGTTCGATCGCTGAGCTGCAATTTGCTGAGGATATTGCTAACATGTGTTTTTACAGTTTTCTCGCTGACCACCAATGAAGCAGCTATCTGGCGATTATCCTGACCCTGGGCGATGAGCTTAAGTACCTCCAGTTCACGCGCGGTCAGTCTCTCCAATGATGGTGCATCCCCCGAGATTTCCTCCATGAGCCGTTTGGCGATGCGCGGGTGCAGATGTGCCTCATGTCTGGCCGCGGACCGGACGGCATCGATGACTTCTTCGGGCAACGAACTTTTCAAAAGGTAACTCAAAGCGCCGGCCTTGATAGCCGGGAATACCAGCGCATCTTCATGATGACTGGTGAGCACCACCACCTGTGTGTGCGGGCTGATTTCCCGGATCTGGCGTGTGGCTTCGACACCATTCATCCCCGGCATTACCAGATCCATCAATACCACGTCGGGCAGCAGGTTTGAAACTTGCTCGATGGCAGCATCTCCATCCTCGGCTTCGCCGACCACATTGAGGTCGTCCAGCACTTCCAACAACTGGCGCAGCCCCTGGCGGACGATAGGGTGATCATCAACGATGAGTACGGTTATGGTTTCTGACATATCAAAACTCTCTAGACCTTTAGTATCTTCAAAATCCTAAAGGTCTGTTACGAACTGGTGGTACTATTCATCCAATAAAGACAACGTAATTTCAGTTGCAACTTCCACATAGTTGAAACACTGTTCAATTTGATTTTTTGCCTGAAAGTCAGCCTGGCCTTCTTCCGTAGCCAGGTTGACTTGGGTCAATTCACCACAATTGGTCGATCCAAATTCATTTTCAAATTTTGACATCAACTCTTGGATAAGCTCATAATTTTCTTCGACTGAAGCTTCGGGTGAACTCCGTCCGGTCAATAAACTGATGCCAAGTATCGCACCGCTGAGGGCGCCGCACTGGCTGCTGGTGCGGGCGATCCCGCTGCAAAACCCGGTGGCAATCTTGGGGATCAAGTCCGATTGAATTCCTTTTTCTTCGGCAACTGCCAAAAGCACGCTTTCGGCTCAGTAGAAACCCTTTTGGAAATATTCTTTGGCTTTTTGGGGTGCGTGTTTTGTCTTCATGAATTCTCCAATGAACATTTTAGTCGATAGGAACAGCCAGGGTTAATTGAGAACCCTGGCCTATCTTACTTGAAATTTCCAGGTTTCCGTTGATTTCTGCGGCACGCTCTTTCATGCTGTCCAATCCTAATGAAGTAGACGATATTATTGCCCGAGTATCAAAGCCTTTGCCATTGTCTGTAATTTCCAAAACGAGTTGCTCTAGTGAATATCTTAAGTTGATTGAAACCTGAATTGCATCGGCATGGCGAGCAATATTGTTGAGTGCTTCTTGGGAGATTCGGTAGAGGGCTTGCTCGATAGGTAGTGGCAGCTCACGTTCTCCTTGAACCTGCCAGGAAACTGGAATTTGGTGTTGCTCCTGCCATTTATCCGCTAATTCCTTTAGTGCGGGTGCCAGTCCCCGGTCTCCCAGTGAGGCTGGACGCAGTTGCTTGATGATGGCATCCATCTCCAGGTGGACATCGCGCGCCTGAGTTTCAAGCTGCTCCAGACGTTCAGTTGCCAGGCCTGGGTTTTTATCGAGCAGTTGCCGGATGGAATTCGCGGTCAGGCTGAGTGCGAAGATCTGTTGCTTGATGGCATCGTGCAATTCACGTGCTAATCGGTTACGTTCCTCGACGGATGCTAGGGCGCTGGCTTCCTCAGCTAACATGGCGTTGCGTTCAGCCAGGGAGCGCAGGTCGATCATCTGGCTTTCAAGCTGGTCTGCCATGGCGTTGAATTGGTCCCCCAATCGATCGATTTCGTCTTCTCCATTTACGGGAACCCGGCTCGATAAATTGCCAGCAGCCAGATCGGCGCTGGCCTGGCTTAGCGTTTGCAAACGTCGGCTGAAAGAAAGTGATAGCCACCCGCCAGCGATGCCGGAAACCAGCGCAGCGATCAGGGCTGAACCGACCAACACAATGGCCAATGCTGTGATCGTTTGTGATGAACTAAAGGGGGCGTCGACACCACCGGCCCGATAGTACACCCAGCCGAGGTGTTCATTATCGAAGCTGATGATCGCCGCCTGGCCGATGTGGTCCTGACCCTCGACGGCGTATGCGACCAAATCCCAAGGATCGTCTGAGATGAGTTCACTCTCATTGGTTTGGAATAATTCCATGTCGAAACCCGGCAGTTGGCCCAAGTCAGGGGCAGAGCCTGGGGAGTAGCGCCAAGCATCATTGCTGCCGATCACGCCTCCATCCGGGGAAAAGATGATGATCCAGTCTTCGTAGAAAATATCTTCTACCTCGTCGAAATCGCTGATGGGGATGAAGCCGAACTCAAAAATGATGTCTTCGGCTGTCTCTTCGGTCAGATGATCGCCATCCAAGAAGTAGGCGATATCTTCGGCAATGAAGTAGGCCTGATCCCCAGCCCAGAGGGCGGGTAAGTCTGTCTGCAGGTAAATCAAATAGCCACCCAGGATCAGGGCGGCCAGAATGACCACAGAGATCAGGGTGACGATTAGGTGTGATAATGTAAGTTTTCGTTGTAGTCCGGAGCGCATAGTATTTTCTGAAAGTGACAGGCACTTGCTTCTTGCGTCTCGCTCGGAAGTGCTACGCAAAGTGCCTGTCACTTGTATTTTACCTATGGTAACACAGGAAGGCTCTCGACGACTTTAGTTAATTCCTCGGCGGAGAGAGTACCTTCGACGACGATGAACTGGCCGTCAAGGATAAATGTAGCGATACTGTAGGGTCCATATTCATCGGTCCAATCCTCGAGTAATACGTCGACATTTTTGATGATGACTATCTCATCTTCGAAAGAGTAGTCCTCTTCGTCATACTCTTCGCTTTCAGCATCCTCTGAGTCGGAGAATTCTTCGTCATCTTCGAATTCGATAGCATCGATCTCAGTGATCCAAGGCGCCAACGTGTCGTAAGGGCTTGCACTGGCGGTGACATCGAGGAAGTCTTCATCTTCGGCCCCCCAGAATTCGATCCAGGTGACAGCGCCATTTCCAGGGGCATACCAGATGGCATCTTCCTCGAATTCAGCGGCGTCAAGCAGGAAGGCTTCGGCTAGTTCATAGCCTTCGGGTAAGTAGCCAGGGATAAGTTTTGCCGGGGCCTCGATTTCTTCGTACTCTTCGGGCTCGTCGTCTTCAGCAACGGGAACGGTCTTATTGGCCTCATCGGCCAGGGACTGGGCAGGCTCAGCGGTCAGGCTGGCGGAAGCGGCTGCCAGTGTGTCAGCAGTCGTGTACCCCATACCAACGATCAGCAAGACGAGTGCGGATAAGATAAAAATCGGTTTTAGTTTTTTGTTCATGTCATACCTCCAAAGTATGGTTGATATTTCATAAGGATACAAAAAACTTTGCTTTGCCACATCGGGCTGGGGATGTAACTTGCATTAGGCCTTTGGGCTGATGGATTGTTAAGTGGCTCATTTCACACTATGATTTTTTTTGAGACGGAATACTTAGTTAGCGTTTAGCATTAAATCAAACTGGTCACCCAATATACAGGTGACCAGTTGTGCATTGTGTGGATGACAGTAATTACTGAAGGGCTGGCAGACTTTCCAGCACCTTCTCCATTTCGTCCGTTGATATGGTGCCTTCAACTACTACGAATTGTCCATTTGCAATGAATGTTGCAATGCTGTAAGGCCCATATTCATCAGTCCAATCTTCGAGCAAAATGGTTTGGCCACCGATGGCGATCAATTCATCATCATAGGGTTCATAATCAGCGTCATCGAACCAGGCATCGAGGTTGGTGTAGGGGCTTTGGCTGACGGTGATGTCGATGAAATCTTCGTTGCCTGGGCCGTAGAAATCGATCACTGTGGCGGTACCGCCTCCGGGGATGTACCAAATCAGGTCGGCGTCATATTCGTATTCGTAATCTTCGGCCGGCATCTGGTAAGCTTCGATGAATTCATACTCGTCAGGTAGATATGCCGGTAACAAACCAGAGGGCGCTTCGACTTCTTCGTAGAAGCCTTCGTCCCAATCTTCACCCCAGTATTCATCGGGGTCGAGTAAAGGCTCGACCTGAGGGGGTTCAAATTTGGCTGCAGAGACGATTTTTGCGGGTACAGTTGGCTGCCCACCTGCGGAAATATTTGCTGAATAGAAATCGAATTCGCAGTCGTATTCTTTGTGTGCTTTTTCTAGATTGAGCACGATTAGATAGAGATAGTCGAATTGGCTGGCATCGATGGCTGCCTGATTGTTGGGCATTGAGAACACGTTGGCCTGGCTGCCTTGGATACCGACCAGCATCCCTTCCATGGTTGCTGAGTGCAGATCGACGCTGATAATCTCATTGGCCAGGATTGCTACATAGTCGGCGGCCATCTGGCCAACGCCATCTTGGGGAGCAAAATCAGACTCCCTTTGGGCCTCGCCCTCCAAACGTAGGATCGGATAGCGTGAGCCCTCTTCAAAGGAACGCGTCAACAACGCAATCGAAAAATCACGAAATATTTCATCCAATGTCACCCCCACATCGGATAGCGCTGCTTCAATAGCTGCATAGCCGTCTAAATCTCGGGCGTATTCCCAGATGGAGCGAATGGTGTTGGGGCCGTGATGCTCGGAGATGTAGCGCAGGAATATCCATTCACCGTACCAATGATTTTCATCCTCCACGCGCGCCTCGCCTCCGTAAGCCAGTTGGCAGGTATCCGGCGATTTGAAGACAGCCATTAGGTCTTCATCGCTGTCGTCGATGTCGTCATAGACTTCATCTTGCATCCAAGTGGCGGTGGCTTCCCAGAGCCAGTCGGCGGGCTCTTCACCATCATATCCGAATTGGAGGGCGTGGTTGAACTCGTGGGCGGCGGTGACTCGCATAACTTCCAATGGGTCATCCGTATTGACGACGCCATCTTCCAGGGCCCATTCGTCCAGCTCGGCGTAGTCGTTGTCCATGACGATGTAGGAGGCAGCAGCCCGGGTTTCGAGGGCATCCGTGAATGGATTGTCGCCAATCCTGCCATGGCCTTTGCCGCGGTAGCGTTCCTCTCCGCCTTCCGTATAGCCGGCGGTGCCGTCTTCGAAAACATTTTGAATGTAGATATCGTATCGTTGATCACCGCCGATGCCATTATCCGGAGGCGGGGGTGCCCAACCATATTGTTCGATTTGAATTTGCCAGGAGTATTCGAAAGCTTGCGCCATTTCTTTGACGTAATTTTCGGAAAGTGCAGCATCGCGGCCGCCAGTTGTGTAGTGGATTTTGAAGTGTTCGGTGTCTAGAATGAGTTCGGCGCCACTCAAAAGGGGACGATCATTTTCATCATATTCGAAATCATCATAGAAGTCACAGTCGATACATTCATCTTCCTGGCCGCTGGGGTCCGTGACTGATAGGTCTTCAAAATCTGCAGAAATGATTTCTTCAAGGGCCTGGGTGACGGTTACGCAGCCGAGAGAAAAGAACATTACCAACAAAATCGAAAAAACGATAATTGATTTGTTTATTTTTGACATAACGATCTCTCTTTTTCCTTTACGAATAAGCGATTTCAAGTTCTTTTCTTTAGGTTACTTCAAAATGTAATTATAATCATCCAACTTGGGGTCTATTTTTTCCTCAGTCTGGAGGATGACAAAAAAGAGACGCAATTGGTGCGTCTCAAGGATGCTATGTCAAAAAATGAAATCGTAAAGAATCGCTTGAACAATTTTTATCACGAATTTCTACGAATGACACCAATGACACATATATTCATTTATGATCTTTCCTGATCAAAACCCAAATCATTCGTGGAATTCGAGCCATTTGACTCCATTCGTGATTTTTCTTGTCCCGTTCAGTTGTTCTAGCTTCTGTTGCCAAATACAATTTATGCGGCTAATTGAGCCACAGATGAATAAGATGAAAACAGGTTCATTGTCTATCAATCCATTTTGCCATGCTGACAGAGCCGCACACCGTGGCATCCTAGTTATTCAACAATACTGGCAACGATTTTTTCCATCTCGAGAAATGGCAGCGTACCATTGATGACAATAAAGTACCCATCATAAATGAAGGTCAGGCCCAAACGCCGGGGTTGCCCATCTTCCCTGGGAAAGCGATAGATTTCCGTTTCCACGCCTGCGATTGTGGGATGGTCATCTTTTTCTGGATAATGATCCGTGGCAATAAACCAGCCTTGCAGCGTTCGGTGGGGGCTTTCACTGATCGTGAACTCTAAGTAATTTTCGTCACAGGGTCCGTAAAAGGTGAAGATATCTGCTTCACCGCCGCCAGGGATGTACCAAATGGAATCAATCCCGAATTTTTTTTCCCATTCGTCTGCCGTAACCTGTTGAATATCATAAAGACCATATTCTGGTGGCAGGTAGCCAGGCAGTAAATCCAGGGGAACGGTGCTTTGGCCTAGGTCTTTAATCCAATCGGTTCCATAGTAGAAATTCGAATTTCGTAATAACTCTACTTTAGGATAATGAAAGTCTGGTACGGGGATCGTTTGAAGGATTTTGACTTCGCTTAATTGCTTGATTGCCCGAGTTTCGATGGTGTAGTTGGTTTTCTCGCATTGAAACTCTTGAGGGGCCAAGTCTAAATTCACGATCACAAGGTAGAGTTTTTTGAAGTCGCTGGCATCGATTCTGATTTGGTTGGCTGGCATCTCGTATACGATTAATTCTTGATTGCGTAATCCGACCAGCAATCCCTGGAGATCGTTGGCATGCAGGGAGATGTTGGTATTGCCTTTGGCCATTATCTCAACATAATCGGCGGCCATTTGGCCGACTCCATCTTGTGGGGAGAATGAGTCATTTATATTGACTTGCCCTTCTAATCGGACTGTTGGGTATGTACTGCCCTCCTCGAAGGATCGCGCCAGAAGGGCAAGCGAAAAGCCTGTGAACGTTTCTGCTACCGATGGGCCGTATTCTGAAAGGGCAGCGTCCATGGCCGCGTATGTTCCAAGCTTTGCGGCGTTTTCCCAGATCTCTCGGATGACGTCGTGTCCATAGTTTTCGGAGATATACCGTATGTAAAGCCATTCCGCATACCAGTGAAAATAATCCTCAACGCGTTCAATGCCCCCCATGGCAGACTGGCAGGTATCGGCCGATTTGAAGATGGATGGATTCGAGACATTTGATCCGTTGATATCATCATAAACTTCGTCTTCCATCCAGGTTGCTGTAGCCTCCGCGAGCCATCTGGGTGGATCGTAAATGTAGCCAAATTGGATGGCGTGGTTTAGTTCGTGGGCGACCGTTGTCTGCATAGCCCCAAATTGTGTTGAATAGCCCCCTTGTTTATGATTGGCGAAATTGTTATCGATGACGAAATACGAAGGAACCCCTTGCCAGGAAACTGAAGATGGATCACAAATATGTCTGCCCGATTTATCGGCATATCCAAATTTATCTACGCTGGAAACGGATTGAATATATACATCTAGTCGATCGTCGCCGCCAAGGCCATTATCTCCGGGTGGCGGCTGCCAACCAAATTCATTGATTTGCTTGTCCCAGGAATATTCCAAGGCTATCGCAACGCCCTGGATGAAATCATTAGAGAAAGCCGCGTCACGGCCGGAGAATGTGTAGTGAATGCGGAAATGTTCGGTGTCTAGAAGCTTTTCTTCCCCACTTAATATTGGGCGGTCGAAATCGTCAAACTCAAATTCATCCAGCAAATTTCCCGGCTGGATTTGCTTGTAAGCCGGATTTTGTAGTGCGAGTGGGAGTTCAGAAACAGGAGCATTACTTTCTTTCGTTGACACGGAGGAGTTGTTCACGAAAAGTACACAGCCAATAAAGATCCCTATATGAATCAATAGCACTCTCAAGTTTATTGGCATGAGTACCTCCTTTGGAACCCAATGCAAAAATGTCCTGCTAAGAATTATCGATTGTCAGCCCAAAAAATGTCAAATGTGGTGTGAAGTATGTTTATTTGATAATCATAGCAAAAATATTGCCAATTGCAAAGATCCCAATTAAACCCCAAAGTATACTTACATTTTCCCCTCTATTGATGAAGTAGAGCAGTATCGATGGAATCACCATCAACAGAAAAGCAGCTAAATGTGCCTCGAATTTGTGTTCACGTATCCAGTTCATCATATTTGACTCAAGCGATGCATTTTTCTTTCCACGACGACGAAGGCGGGCCTTTGGCCGAACACGAACTACCACAAATAGTTTTTCGTGATCTTCGTGAACTTGGTGGATTCATTTTTGACTGTAGTAGAATGCGCCCGGAAAATCGTCGGCGACTTTTTTCTGCTTGCCGCTCCAACTTTCGATATCGATCCGGAAAACGGCGGTTATTTTAAGATCCGTATCCGTTGTAGATTCGTAATCCACATCGGGCTTCAGGTGGGGGAAATATTTATCGCATAATAACTGCAATCCGTGTTTAGCTTCAACGGGATTGGTTACAAGGTAAATATTCCCAAATACCACAACCCCGGCAAATTCAACACTGAACTCCATGGCGCGTTCGTCTGGGAGTAAGCGTCCCATTTCACTGGCAGTAAAACAAACCTTGGGATCAGCCTGTATATTTTCGATGGTGCGTCCCTTCTTAGCGCCGTGCATGTAAACGGCGTGTCTCTCGGGATCATAAGCGAAATTGCGCGTGACCAAAAATGGTTGCCCTTCATGGACGGAGGCCATGGTGCCCATCGGCGCTCGAAGCATGAAATCACGAATCCAGGCTTCGTCTGTGGCCCGGTCGTGACGACGAATTTTGCTGATTTGATTCTGTTCCACGGAATTACTCCTGTACAGGGTGTAGCACTTTAGTGAAAGATTTCATTTCATCACGATCGGCGACGTCGAATCCCATTCGGGTATGAAATGCAATCGAACCCGTGTTTATTGGTGAAGTGATTGAGCGCACGATGGTTCGATTTCTTGACAAGCAAAGCTCGAAGAACTGCTGGTACATGAATTCACCCAGTCCCTTCAGACGGTGGTCAGGGTGAACCCCGACGAAATGAATGTAGCCGGTATCCGGTTGAGACTGTGACATGAACCCCACCAGGAAGGCGATCAATTCGTTGTCTTGCTCGATGATGAAGGATGAGTCATAGAAATGCTCGAACCACAATTTTTGCAGTCCATGCCTCAAATCGCGGTCGCCCCACCACGCCAACATGACGCCCAAAACGCGGGCTTGATCGGATGGTTTTGCGTTCCGAAGCGAAAAACCGTACTCACTAAGGTTCATGGTCTAAGTAATGGCGATCCCAATAACGGTTAGAACGCTGATCAATAGGATCGAAAGCCCGGTATAAACCAGCATCTTGCGCATGACTTCGCCTTCTTGCCCAGCCATGCCGCCGGTACTGGCACCGACCACGATCTTCGTGGGTGCGATCACTGAGCCCAAGGCTCCGCCCGAGGTCTGCGCGGCCAGGATCAGGGCCACGCTGTAGCCCAATAATTCTGCCGTGCGCTGCTGCAGGGCGGCGAATACCACATTGGAGTTGGTGTTGCTGCCGGTCATGAAGGCCCCCAGCGCCCCGATCCAGGGTGAAACGATGGGGAAGGCCGCCCCCACACCTTCGGCCAGACCGCGCGCCAGCGTTTCGGTCATGCTGGCGTGCTGCATCACGACGGCCATGGCCACCATCGAGGCGATGCCTACACTGGATGACATCACACGTTTTACTGTGCCGTTGACGATGCGCCCAACAGCACCTTCGGTGTACCAACCAGCACGTTTATAGATCAAGTATGCCAGGATGGACGAGTATAACAAAATGGCACCGGCGTGTCGGAAAATGGGGATCGTGCGACCCGGGCCAGCTGCGGTGGCATATCCCAACGATGTCTCAACCGCCGGGAAGTCCAGACTCAGTTTGACTCCTCCGAGCGTGTTCCTGATCCCGGGGATTAGCTGTATGCTCAAGGTGATGGCAATTAATACCGCGTACCCAGAGATGGCAATGCCCAAGGAGCGTAAATTTAGCTCGCCGTTTTCTTTGATCTGGCCGCGGTAGCGGCGTGCCAGGGGGTAAGATATCAACAAACCGGCCAAGCCACCCAAAAAGGAGGCCACATTCCAAAGCCCTGAAGTGGCCGCGAAATATAAAGCCACGCTCATCACCACTCCCAGGACCATCACCGGGACAAACAGCCGCCGTAAAGCAGCCCATCCCCCGGTTGCATGTGCGACCATTAAACCCACCCCAATCCCGGAGATGCCCAGGAATAACGCTGAATAAGGTGCCAGTTCAGGCCAATCCAGCCCGGTGGCAGCCATCATAGCATTGAAGGACGAGCCCAAAGATCCGAAGGTCACCGCCCAGGAATGCCCGACGGAAGGCACTACTACGGCCGAAAGGGGCGCAAATCCCAGGCCGACCAGCAGCGGAGCGATTACGGCCACTGGCACGCCAAAGCCTCCTACGCCTTGCAAAAACGAGGCGAATACCCAGCCGATGATCAGGGCTTGCATGCCCTTGTCTGCAGTCAGGTGGGGCAGCGCTTTGCCAATAGTTTTAATGGCACCGGCCTCGTCAGCGACTCGGAAGAGCAAGAAGGCGGCCCAGATGATCATCAACACATCGGTGGTGAGTAACAGGGCTTTGGTATGGGCGACGGCCAGCAATTGTGGCCCGGCCCCAAAAAAGGGCACGGCAATGGCCAGCGCGCTGAGGTATCCAGCGGCACCGGCGCGCGAGGCGCCCCATCGGAGACCTACCATGAGGGCCAGAATTATGGCGATGGGTGTGAAAGCGAGAAGTAGGTTCATATGTTTGAATCAGCAGTAAATAAACTTATTGAATCTAAGTGTTCTTCGTGGATTCTAAGCGAGTATACCATTGGATGAGTGCCGTTCCTAATATCAGTGAAGGCATGAGAACGAGGCCCGCCTCGGGTCCGAAAGCACCCCCGGTGATGATCTCCGGCCCGTCGACGCGAATGTGAGTCAGATTGTAGAAATCCACGCCGCTGACCGGGAAGCCGAAGACGACCCCTTCGAAGAAATTCCAGCCAATGTGCAGCCCGATGGGCAACCATAATTGTTTGGTGCGAACATAGGCAAAGGCCAGGAAGAAACCGGCCAACGTGATTCCAGTGGCGCTGATCCAGGATGCGTTGGGGTTGGCACTGTGCAGAACGCCGAAAATAATCGACGAGATGATTATCCCCCAGGTCAGGTTGAGGCCACTGGCAATATTTTGCAGTTGATAACCGCGGAAGAGCAACTCTTCGTGCCAGCCGACCAAAATGAAAGCCAGCAACACCCACAAGGTGTTGGTGATTACACGCCAGGGGGATTCGAATTCCCAGGCAAAACCCTGAAATTTGAGCCAACCGAAACCCCATTCCAAAATGTAAATAAAACCCATCATCAGGGCAGCGATGATCAACCCAACCGCCAAGTCTTTGAAGGCTCGCCGGTCAATGTTCAACCCCATGCTGGTGATGCTACGCCTGTCGAGAATACGTCTAGCTAGAACCACGGAGAGCGTGATTGACAACGATTCAATGAGCAGGAAAAATACCAAACTGTTTGGAAAAGCGCTCTGGATATTCGGAATGATGGAAAGGGCAAGCAAAATCAATAGCCCTAAAAGAGCTTGTAATCCGAATTGCAGTAATAAACGCCAGCCAGCGCGCAGGCGTTTTTCTTTCGGGTTGATGAAAATCCGTTTCATAATTTTTTGAAATTAGCGGGTCAGCGTACCAGATATATTCAAGCTGCTGAAGTCAATTCTATGTGGTTGGGGTATGACAAGTATTGCAAACTACTCTTGGTCTTCTTTCCCTCTGGCTGAGCGCCGGCGCAGCATACGGAAATAGCGATTGGAAGGTTTCGTTCGCCAGCGGTTCCACATTAACCATCCCAGAATCAAACAGGCCGCGCCGCCGACAAAATACAGGATGCCTCCGCTGCCAGCCTGCAAATAGCGGATGAAAATGACCCACGAAAAGATGCCGATTATGATGAAAAATAATCCCGTGCGAGCTTGGAGATTCATATCCGAGTAAAGAATAAACAAATGGCGATCACTAAAACATGCAGTGATCGCCATTGTATCAAAGTTCTGGAAACTTTACTTCACTAGCGCCCGGATTTGCTCGTGCATGTAGAGCTGAAGATAGTAATGCCCGCCCGCGTTCTTGCCGCTGGAGCCGGAACCTTTCCAACCACCGAACGGCTGATAGCCAGGCCAAGCACCGGTTGTGGCTCCTTGGGGTCGGTTGGCATAGTTGACTCCGGCCTGGGTGTGGTTGAAGAACCATTGGGCCTCTTCTTCCGAACCATAGAAGCCAGATGTCAGGCCATAGTCAACATCGTTGGCGAGTTGTATGGCTTCTTCCAGGCTCTGCACTTTATGGACCATGGTGATCGGCAGGAACATTTCTGTTTTCCAAATTGGATGGTCGATGGGGACATCCGCGGCAACGGTGGGGGTGCAATAGTAGCCCGAGGAGAATGGACCCTCGATGATCACATTTCCGCCTGTGAGTACGGTTCCATCCTCTTTGAGCGCGTCTGTGAATGTCAAGAAATCGCGATAGGCAGAACTATTGGCCACCGGCCCCATGTAAACTTCTCGCTCAGTGGGATTGCCGACTCTAAGCTGGCTGGTCAATTCGAGGATGCGTTGGACAACCTGATCGTAGATCGGCTCTTCGATGAAGACCCGCGAACAGGCAGAACACTTCTGTCCCTGGAGCCCAAAAGCAGAGCGCACAATGCCGGTGGCGGCTCGTTCGACATCGGCATTGCGGGAAACAATGGCCGGATTCTTGCCGCCCAACTCCAGGATGATGGGGCGAACATATTTGCCCTGAGCGTAGCTGCGATAGATGCCCATGCCGACATCGTAGGAGCCGGTGAATGTCAATCCAGCAATATCGGGATGGTCGACCAGAGCTTGACCGAGCACGCTTCCAGATCCGGTTACATAATTGACCACGCCATTCGGTAAACCGGCGTCTACAAAACATTCAGCGATCAGCCGAGCGATCCAGGGGGTGTCGGTGGCAGGCTTCATGACCACGGTGTTTCCTGCAACCAACGCAGCTCCAACCGGCCCACCGGTTAATGCAGCGGGGAAGTTAAAGGGGCTGATCACTAACCATACCCCATAGGGGCGCAACAAGGATTGGTTGTTGACCGTGTAATCCGGCAAAGGGTCATCGTCCATTTTGACGACGAAGCCCTGATTGGCCTCCATTTCGTCGCAGGCATATCGCAGCAGTGCAGGAGTTTCAGCGACATCACCCAGCGCTTCCATGCGATTCTTGCCTACCTCCAGGGTGGTGACAGCAGCAATTTCAAAGAGGCGCTCATCCATGATCTCTGCGGCCTTGCGCAGCAGGGCGACACGATCTTGCCAGGGGGTCAACCTCCAGGTTTCGAAAGCTGCTTTGGCAGCAGCAACGGCGTCATTGGCATCTTGAACGGTTCCGGTCTGGAATTGACCGAGTACCTGATCCGTATTGGCTGGATTAATGCTTTTGAATTTGTGTTTGGCGAAACGGTCTTCACCGTTGATGAGCATGCCATGTTCAAGCCCCAGATTACCTTGCAGGTTTTCGAGGGCTTCTTCATAGCGAGTATGAAGTTCCTCAGGGGGATCGAACATAGTCGCGTACGTTAATTGGAAAGAACTCATGAATATTCTCCTTGGAGTAAATGGAATACCAATAATTATTCAGTAAAGAGTGGCAAATGCCCCAGGGAAATGATCTCACCCCATTTTTCCTGGTCACCTTCGGTTAAGATAGCTGCCATAGCAACTACCACACCTTCAGCTTTTTCGATGATGTTCTGCATTCCCTCTAACGTGGAACCTGTACTAATAACATCATCTAATAGAACGGCATTTTTACGTTGGACCAGTTCGTGGTCTTTCTCATCCAGGTAAAGGTGTTGGCGTTGGCCGGTAGTGATAGAGATCGTATCAGCCTGGATGGTCTTACCCATGTAGCTGCGATAATGTTTGCGCAACACAACATAGGGTATGCCGCTCTCCTCTGAAAGGGCGTGCGCCAACGGAATGCTCTTGGCTTCAGCGGTAACCAGGACATCATAGTCCAGATTTGAGAGCTTTTTGGTTAGTTCTTTTGCGCAAGCTCGCACCAGTTCGGTATCACCCAGGATATTCAGAATAGCGATGCGCAAACCTGGTTGAACCTCGAAAAGAGTCAACTCACGATAAACGTTTGCAATTGTAATGGGATAAACAGTACGATGAGAAGTCATTTCCTTTCCTCACTTACATTTCAAGATAATCGCGCAGGTGGCGACTGCGCGTTGGATGGCGTAGTTTGCGTAGGGCTTTGGCTTCGATCTGGCGAATGCGTTCTCGCGTGACATTGAAGTATTGGCCAACTTCCTCCAACGTATGATCTTTGCCATCCAGCAAACCAAAGCGCAATTCTAACACTTGTCGCTCACGTTCGGAAAGGATTGCCAGTGCATTTTTGACTTGTTCGCGCAACATCTCTCGGGCGGCCGCATCCACAGGTTGTGTGGCATCTTCGTCTTCGATGAAATCACCCAACTGATTGTTTTCTTCGTCGTTGCCGACAGGGCTGTCGAGCGAAAGGGGTGCCTCAGAGGCTTGCAGAATGCGAGTAACTTTGCGGGTTGCTCGCCGCAGACGACGGTCTAATTCGGGATTCAACGCACTGATGCCCTCAGCGGTCTGTTCGATCTGGCTGATATCTTCAGGTCTCAGGAAGCCGGACGCCACCGCGATTTCTTCGTGGGTGGGTTCGCGGTTGAGTTCTTGAGTCAGATCGCGTTGGATGCGTGCCAGCCGGTTGATGGTTTCATGGACATGCACCGGAATGCGGATTGTCCTGGCCTGATCGGCAATCGAGCGGCTGACGGATTGACGGATCCACCAGGTGGCATAGGTGCTGAATTTGTAGCCTCGGGTAGGGTCGAACTTGGAGACTGCCCGCAGTAAACCTACGTTACCCTCCTGAATCAAGTCCAAGAACGAATTGCCTCTCCCGGTATAACGCTTAGCAACGCTTACAACCAGCCTGAGATTAGCTCGGATGATCGTGTTGTGGGCTTCACGCGCTAGGCCGCGTAGTTCCTGTACATTTTGGCTCAGCTCTTCATCGGATGGCATATATCCATTGAAAGTTCTTTTTGTGGGCAGTTTGTGATTCTTTTTTATGTAGTCGTGGAGTTTTTTTGCGCTGCTTTTGGGCAGGGCATAGAAAGATATGAATATCGTGAAAGCATAGCGAGCCACTGAATCCCAAAACGAATCTTTGCCCCACATGCCGTTGTCCAAATACCCCCGCAAATAGGATCTGCCGTTCGCATTCCAGTTTTCACGCAATTGGCAGGCTTCAATAAGAATTGTCAAAAGGTCAGGGCAATCATATTTCCAGCGAGATATGTCTTCGCGTACACGGCCCCAAGCGGTATTTAATTCTTCGAAGAGCGCCCGGTATGTGCTTTGCAGGGGGGAAAGGCCGCGGCGTGCCACGGGGTGCTCGCGTCCGAGGATGTCAAGATGCCGGACGGACATCATGCGCGCCGATAACCAGAATTCCTGATCGACATTTAGAAGATCAACTTTTCCGATATCATTGAAATAAAGTCGAATGGGGTCGCTCTCAACCTTTGGAATGGCCTCTTGCGCCTGAGCTGCCGCGTTAGCAACCTGTTCATCGTTCTCTTTTACATTTTTTTTCGAAGATGAAACAGCCTCAGCTTTCTCCTCCTCCAAAGGAAAATCATCGAGATCGAAAAATAACTCATCGATGGTTTTGGAAGATTCTTTTTTCGGAGCGGTTGAGGCCGAAGGTGTATCGGACGGCGTCATAATTATGCCTCGATCAGTTTGTGAGCGAATGGTTGCTGTAACGACTTTGGGCTCGATGTAGTCGCCCCAACAGAACAGCGTATTTGGTCATCGTGTTTTGAAATTCTCCGGCTTTGATATCTCCTTGTTCCTGAACAGATTCCTGCAATATGCGTAGATGGGTTAATTGTTGGCTGATCCCAGTAGAACGAAGTTGCAGCAACGCCCGCAGCAAATCCTCTAATACGTTTAGATCTTGGACATTAACGTTTTCAGTTTTGGCTAATATTGTATCAGCAAGCGGCATGATTGCTTCGGGAAGGTGATTCAATACAAAGTGCAACGGTTCATTATCCACCTGCCGGAGTGAGTCCTTTACCAATCGAAACATCATTTGATGGTCGCTTTGTTGGAAATCTTGCTTACTAATCCGGGTTAGTCCATCTTCTTGGAGCTGGCGATCAATGTGGTCGATTAAATCAGGACGACGCAGCAGAATCCCTAGAAGGTGGACTTCGCGTGACGAGATCGCTTCAACGGGTGATGCAGTTAACACTGCTGGTGAGGGATCGATGTGTGGACGCCGTTGAGCGGGGTACCTGCGCCTGGGCGTTGAGCGTCCTCTGGGGGAATCCAGTAAAGCTCTTTCATCCACGCGCAGCAATCGAGCCAACTGTTGGCGGTACGTCTCCCGTTCGATGGCACTGGGAACATCCTCAATCAACGGTAAAACCTGTTCGGCAATATCCGTTTTCACTTTAGGATCATCCAGATTCCGATCGGCTGCCAAAGTGTCCATCACATGCACGACAATAGGCTTGGCATTGGCGATGATCTGTTCCCACTCCGCCGGGTCGCGATTGATGACATCGTCAGGGTCCATGCCCACTGGCAAACTGCTGACGCGGATGTCGGCTTTCAGACGCCCTTCCTGCCTGAGCAAGCCGCGCGCATCAAACTGAATTTCGCCTTCCCGGTCGAGCGTTTTACGGGCCACGTCCAGCCCGCGCAAGGTAGCCTTGATCCCGGCCGCATCGGAGTCCATGGCCAACACGATACGCCGGGTGTAGCGTTTAATCAGGCGTAAATGGTCCTCAGTCAGGGCGGTGCCCATGGTGGCGATCACGTTTTCGTGGCCGTGCTGGTGTGGGGCCAGAACACCCATGTAGCCCTCGACAATGACGACCTGATCTGCAGCCCGGATGGCTTTGCGAGCTTTATCCAGCCCAAAAAGAATCCGGCCCTTGTCGAAAACGTCCGTTTGGGGAGAGTTGAGATATTTGGGCATATCCTCGGGGTCGAGCCCGCGCGCCCCGAAACCGGCCATGCGCCCGCGCTCGTCACGGATGGGGATCACGAAGCGGTTGCGGAAGCGGTCATAAATCCCCCCGGAATCACGCTCCGAAGCCAGACCGGCGGCGATGAGATCATCCTCGCTGTAGCCCTTGGCTTTAAAGTGCTCACTGGTCACATCCCAGGCATTGGGGGCAAATCCCAGCCCAAAATTTTCGATGGTTTCATCACTGATACCCCGCTTGTGCAGATATTCCAGAGCCTTTAGTCCGGATGGCGAGTTTTTCAACTGGTGACGATAGAAAGTCACCGCGCCTTCCAGCAGCTCGCGCAAGCGGTCGTACTCTTCGTATTGCTCTTGCTTTTCGGGAGTCAATGGCTCTAGCTGCACACCGGCTTCTTCTGCCAGCTCGCGTAACGCCGTAGGGAAATCCCAGCCCTCTTTTTTCATCACATAACTGAAAATATCACCGCCCTCGTTACACTCCCCAAAACAGCGCCAGGTACCCGTATCTGGAAATATGGCGAAAGCAGGCGTACGCGTGTTGTGGTGGAAGGGGCAAAACCCAGAGTAGCTCTTGCCAGCGCGCCGCAGCTCGACACTCTGAGAAACGATGTCGACAATATCTAGGCGGGCTTTGATCTCATCCGTGGCAGTCATATTCAGTGAGCAGTAACTTATGGTAAGCGATCAGTGAGTGCATTATACCGCGACCGGGGCGGGAGATTGAATAATTTGGATATTTAATATCGGAAAATTTGCATATCCTCTTGGTAACAATAAAAAAGGCTGGTTTGCGCCCAGCCTTTTTTGCGAAAGCATTACTTCTGTGCCAAACTTAATGTTTACACTTTAAGGTGTAGGTTCCAGTTATTGAGCCTGGAGGTTGCCAAATGTAGATGTAAGCATTTCCGTTATTACCGGGTAATACTGTATTCGGAAGCGGATCGTCATCTTTTTCGAATGTGCATTGGCTTGCCGAGAATCCATCAGGTAAAGGGAAACTAAGCTGCCCAGAGACATAGAACATTCCCTCGGAAGTTATCTTTACCGCATTGCCTTCTTTCTCCAGGGTCATCTCTCCGATGAGGTAATCCGGGTTGAATTGCACATTGCCACAATGTATGACGCCAACGAAATCAGTACTTGGACAGATGATGGGCTTTGGTGGATCAACAGGTCCAGGAAGTGGGTCCGGATCGGGATCAGGATCGGGATCAGGATCAGGATCAGGATTAGGATCGGGATCGGGATCTGGTCCACCTCCACCACCCGGGGGTACGCCTACTGCGGATGCTATTCCTGTTGGGATCAACATTGCGACAATAATGATAACGATGATCAGTGATTTTCCAAGTTTCAATGCCGTTCTCCTTTTTGGTGACAGTTGGTGTTTTGTTAGATAAATTTGATTATATGTGAAATACATATCTAAAACAAGGAATCATTACTGACATTCGGACAAAAGGTCGGACGAATCCCAGAAAACTCTAAATTGATCTGTCATTGCGAGCGCGCCACGCTGCTTTGCGCATCTTCGATGTGCGGCTCTATGAGCAAGCGGGCCAGTTCAGGGGTTCGCACGCCTTAGGCGAATTCATGTCCGCACTCTTGTCCGAACTTGAGAACATTGAGCTCTGTTATGGTTTTCTAAGAGTCGAAATTGGGAGCATTTTTTCCGCTGGAAGTTTCCACAGGCGCTCACCGGATCGTTCACCTGCCATATATAAGTCATTACCCAAATTGACATCGTTGCTCATAGATGCGGCCCGGACCTTACCCAAGGCAATAACTGCTCCACCTGTCAAGGTAGCCAGATCGATAATTGCGCGCGGCTTGAACTGCCTTCCGGCATACGTCAGGGCGTCGGCCAGCACCACCCGTCCCTCGGCATCCGTGCTGATAATCTCAATAGATTTCCCACAAAGGGATGTGATGATATCGTTGGGGCGGTAGGCTTCGCTGGAGATCATGTTTTCCGCGGCTGCGACGACCCCAACCACGGGAATTTTCAGCCCCAGTTCAGCAACCGCCTGTTGGACGCGGAATTACCACATGATATTTTGACGATATGGTTACGGTACTCATGTTTACCATCTCCGTATCGATAGAAAAACGTAAGACAAATGCAACATGATTTCATTGAATAGCTTTGGTACCAATGCAACCTATCATCCTTTTCCTAAGGTTTAAGGCTCAATATGGGCAATTACGTTTACCAGCAGAGTTTTTCTAAACAGAAAGGCCACCGATCAGAATACAAATCGGTGGCCTTATTTCGTCATTTCGTAGATTCGTTATTGTTAGAACCCTTCCAGCCGGCTCATATCGGCGATGCCACTTGCCAGGGCGGCGATGCGCTGCAGCAGTGCCAAGCGGTTATCGCGCACTTTTTCGTCTTCGACCATCACCAGCACATCTTCGAAAAACTTGTCCACAGCGGGGATCATGGGCGTAAAAGCATTTAAGAAATCGTCCACCGAGCCGGATGCGCGTTCAATAGCCTCGGCTTTTTCCAGCGCTTCCAGAAGAGTCTTTTCAACAGGGTCTGGTTTACTAAGTCCCTGATATCTGATACTTGAGGACTGATCTCTTGTTATACGCACACAGCGCGAATAGGCTGGCAAGATCTTTTCCCAATCGTCACGAGCCACCCATTGGCTGAGTTCCTTGACTGCTAGAGCAGCCTTGGCCGGGTTATGCCCCTGGGCGCTGACGATGGCATCGACCACATCGTGGGCAAAACCCTGATCGCGGAAGACGTTGCGCAGTCGCTCGACGATGAAATCCAAGGCTTCGTCTTGGGTTTCTGTGGAGGCTTCAATGGGCAGGATCTGAGCTGCAGATTGCAGTCCAGTGCGGATGTCGAAATCCAAATTCCAGGCCATCAGGTTGCCAACCAACCCCAGGGCGGCGCGGCGTAGCGCGAAGGGATCCTTGTTCCCGGTGGGCGCCAAGCCCGCTGCGAAGAGTCCGGCCAGGGAGTCGAGGCGATCGGCCAGGCCAACCAGCAGCCCTGCTTTGGTTGTGGGGTGGCTGTCTGAGGCCGAACGGGGCAGATAGTGCTCGAATATCGCCGTAGCGACTTCACTCGGTTCGCCAGAATGCAAGGCGTAATCGCGTCCCATAATCCCCTGCAGGGAGGTCATTTCGACGACCATCTGGGTGGCCAGGTCGGCCTTGCAGAGATGGGCCGCACGTTGAGCGGTGGCTTTTTCCTCGGAGGCAAGCCTCAGCATCGGGGAGATCGAATCAACCAGAACTTCGACACGTTTAGTTTTGTCCAGCATTGAGCCCAGTTCAGTCTGAAAGGTGAGTTTCTCCAGTTGAGGCACAAAATCATCCAGCTTGCTTTGCATGTCTTCACGCACAAAGTAAGCAGCATCGGCAAAGCGAGCCCGGATCACATCTTCGTTGCCTTGGGTGATCAGGTCAAAAGGCCCATCGCCGGATTTGTTGGCCACGATGATGAAGTGCGGCATCAGAGACACAGCCCGCTGTGTCCCTTGCTTTTGGATGGGGAAATAGCGCTGGTGTTTCTTCATCACAGAGGTGAGCACCTCGTGGGGCAGCTCCAAGTGGCTGGGATCAAACGCTCCGAGCAAGGAATTGGGCGCTTCGACCAGGTGGGTGACTTCGAGGAGAAGATTGGGGTCGTCGGGGATTTCACCGCCCACTTTTTTCGCCAGGGCGTGAATCTGTTTCTCTATGGTTTTTTGCCGTTCTTGAGGATCGAGCAAAATACCCTGGGCTGCGATCTTTTCGAAATAGTCAGCAGCATTTTTAACGATGATATTGTCCGCATCGCTGAAGCGCAAACCACGGGTGGCATTGCTGGCGAGCAGGTCGGCGTATTGGAAGGGGATACTACTTTCGCCGAAGAGAGCCAGCAACCAGCGGATAGGGCGCGAAAAGGCAATGTTGGTTTCATTCCAACGCATGGTCTTGACGAAGTGGATTTCGGCAACCAGTTTGGGCAATGCTTCGACCAGCACTTCGGCCGTGGCGCGACCAGCTTGTTTGACTACGGCAACCACATACTCGCCGCCGTCAATTTCACGTTTCTCCAGGTCTTCGACCTGAATGCCTTTCGAACGAGCGAATCCCTGAGCAGCTTTGGTGGGGTTGCCATCAGCATCGAAGGCGCGTTCGGCAGGCGGCCCTTTGACCAATTCTTCGATATCCTTCTGGCTAGGAGCCAGATCATCAATCAAGACAACCAGTCGGCGGGGCGTACCCAGCACTTTAATCTCGCCGTGTTTCAGACGCAGTTCTTTTAGCAAAGCAGGCACGCGCTGGCGAAGCTGGGCAAAAGCGTTTTCCAGATCCGTGTGGGGGAGTTCTTCAGTACCAAGCTCCATCAAAAATGGAGCAGCAGTTTGCGGGTAACTAATAGCTGAGAGCGAAATGGTGCTAGCTGCTGTCTGCTGTTCGCTGTCCGCTGTTTCGTCCAACCAAGGGAATTCTAGATGCTGGCGTTGCTCAATATAAGCCTCGGCGACGCGACGGGAGAGGCCCCGCATCCGGCGGAAGAAACCAGCCCGTTCAGTAACACCGATAGCGCCGCGGGTATCCAGGATATTGAAGGTATGCGAGCACTTTAGCAGATAGTCATGCGCCGGGAGTACCTGGTGCTGTTCCAAACATACTTCAGCCTCAGCTTCGTAGAGATCGAACATCTGGCGCAGGCGGTCGACGTTGGCCAGTTCGAAAGCATATTTGCTGGATTCTTGCTCGTTCTGCAGGTAGACATCGCCATAGGTCATGCTCTCATTCCAGCGGATGTCGCGAAAATCGCGCACACCTTGGGTAGCCATGGCAATGCGTTCCAGGCCGTAGGTCAACTCAACAGCAACGGGATCAAGGGTTTGTCCGCCGACTTGTTGGAAATAGGTGAATTGCGTGATCTCCAATCCATCCAGCCAGACCTCCCAACCCAGGCCCCAGGCGGAGATGGCCGGTTGCGCCCAATTGTCTTCCACGAAGCGGATATCGTGTTTCTCGGGGTCGATGCCCATAGCGACCAGGGATTTAAGGTAAAGCTCCTGGGGATTGCCGGGATCGGGCTTCAGGATGACCTGGTATTGGAGGTGTTGGTAGAAACGATTGGGGTTGACGCCATAACGTCCATCGTCAGGGCGAATGGAGGGTTCTACGTAGGCCACATTCCAGGGTTCTGGTCCGAGCACGCGCAGAACGGTGCCAGGGTTCATGGTGCCGGCACCGACCTCGGTATGATAGGGTTGCCAGATCAGGCAGCCATTCTCGTTCCAGAAATTTTGCAGGGTGATGATTAAGGATTGGAAGTCAAGGGGATTCGTCATGGGGGATTAGGTATCAGATATCAGGTGATTATGTGCCAGGTGTTGGGTGTCCAGGTTGGGATTATACACGGAGAGCAAGTAATGGTGAATGCTGAATTAGGATTGCAGATTGGAGCGGCATTCTCAGTATTCAGCAATCTAAAATCACCGATCAAAAATTTATCCAGCCCATTTCTGCGGCAATAATGAACAGTACCGCCAACAGGGCAACGATAGTCAGGAAGATGCTCAAAAATATGGCGATGAATTTGAGCGTATCGCGTGGTTTGTCCCCGCTGATTTTTCCGGTTTGGCCGTTGATCAGGATGGGATAGGTTTGATCCTGGTATAGATACGTCCCGACCCAGAGCGGTAGAAGGACGTTCTTGAAGGTCATCCCGCTCCATTTGTGGCCGCCAGGTGTTAAGTTGCGTTTTTGGCGATGGGGCAAAACTTTGCGGTGCAGCGTACGTCCAACTTTTTTCACCAATTCGCCGCGGGCTACCAAGGTTGCATCCGCAAGGGCAATTTCGTAAGCCAAGGCGGGCCAACCGGCGACATGTTCGGGCTTGAATTCGAGCACTTCCTTGAGTTTGAAGGGGCCCAAGTCGCGAAGCTGTTTTTGCGTAATGCTTTTTGCGCCGGGAACCAGCATGTCGTCGAACATGTGGTATTCGGCACCCGAACGAGGTACCCAGCGGGGGTTTTCACTGTCGCCTTCGTTGACTTCACAATGCCAATTCAATTCCAAAGTCCCATCGAAGGTCCAAAAGGGGTAATAGGCCGGTCGCAAGGCCGTTTTCTGTGCAGCCTTGGAGAGGTCGTCGGGAGCGAACCAGCCTTTTCCTAGCCACGCTTCCGCCTGCTTGAGCGCTTGCGTTTCGTCGATTTCCATCAGGCCGATGACATGAGGATCGACCAGGTTTTGGGTTTCCTGGGATTCGAGCAGTTGACCAGACCCGCAGGATGGACAACGCAGCGTGCGCTGTGCTTCAGGCCAGAGACTGCCTGCGCCGCAATTCTGGCATTCAAGGTGATGCTGTGCCTCGGCCCAGTGGTGCCCCCGGTGGGTGGGCAAAACAAATTCAAGCACCTGCTCACCAGAGTCGGCGGCCTTTTGGGCTGCGATCTCTTGCTCGGACCCGCAGTATAAACAGCGCAGTTTCTGGCTTTGGGGGTGGAATTCCATCTGGCCGCCGCATTGGGAGCAGGCGTAACTTTGCTTGGTTTTTGCCACTTCGGGATCCAGGCTTTGTCGCGGTGTTACGCCTTCGCCGATGGGCAGCAAATCGTCTTCCTTGATCTGGCCGGTGAGCAAAGCCAATCCGCGCCGGGCGCTGATGTTGTAGGGATCGGCCGCCAGGGCTGATTCCAGATGGTGGCGTTTTTCATCGGGGTCATCGGTGATTTCAGTCATCCACAACCACGGGCGGGCATCATTGGGGTTCTCACGGATAGCACGTTCCAACAGACGCAGTGCCAGGCGGCGGCTGCCGTTTTTGACGGCGGTGATAGCATCCCGCAGGTTGGTTTCGTAATCTGGATCGTAGAAGGACATGTTTTTAGGAACGAGAATTTCACCACAAAGACACAAAGAAAAACTTTGGATTTGGTGTCTTGTTGGTGAAAGGGTAACTGGATATAGATTTGATTATAGCAGCGATAAAAAAACACCGCCGTACAAATCTGTAACGGCGGTGCTTGAATGCGATTTGAGCAATTTCCAACTTAGGGTTTGATGTTACGCAGCTTGGCCCCTGCCCTTACAGGATGCTTCGCGATGTAGCGAAGGCTTCGTCGTGATACCCGCAGGGTAAGCCGAACGGGTGAAGTTAGACCTAGTTTTGCCTACGTGCGTACCATGAGTCAGGGTATTTCTCCGGCCAGTTCTTGTTCGATAACTTCCTGGAAAACTTCGAAGGGTTGCGCCCCCACCAAGGGGATGCCATTGACGAAGAAGGTTGGAGTCGAGCGCACGCCCAGGTTGGCAGCATATTCGTAATCGGCCATTATTTCGTCATTTTGATCGCCACTATTCAGGCAGGCGGTGAAGGCGCCCATATCCAAATCCAGTTCGGTGGCATATTGATTGTAGGCGCTGACGCTCAAGCCGAGTTCCATGCTGAAAAGGCGCTCGCTGAATTCCCAGTAGAAGCCTTGCTCACCGGCGCAATTGGCGGCGGCTGCAGCCGGGGTGGCGTTGGGGTGGATGCTGGTCAACGGGAAATCGCGAAATACCAGTCGCACCTGATCGCCATAAACTTCCTCGATTTGCGGCCAGACTTCGATATGCCAGCGACGGCAGTAAGGGCATTCGTAGTCGCTGAACTCGATGATTGTAATGGCTGCTTGATCGGAGCCATAGACCGGATCGTCGTCCTCGGGGATGTCGTAGCGGTTCACTTCCTGCGGCGCGGCCGGTTGCGCAACTGCTGTTGTGGGCGCGGCCGGGGGTTCAATTGTCCCGCGGCCCCAGAATAAATAGCCCACAGCGAGACCGACGACAAAGGTCAGAGGAAGCAGCACCGCGTAGAAATGTGAGCGTTTGAAGGTCAGGGTGTTTTCGGAATTACCTTCTTCTGCCTGATCTTCTTCCAATTCTATTTCCTCGGCCTGTTCTACGGGCTCTTCGATGGGTTCGGTTTCTTCTTGAGGGATGGAGTTCTCTTCTGCCATAATGGCGCTGATTATATCATGGGGGGGGTGATGAGCGATGAGTGCGAAGCGCAGCATGCGACGTGCCCGCCTGCCCGTAGGACCGTCGCCTTTGGCGTCAGCATGATTAAGAAGGCCGTGGGAGTGCCAGGTTTTTACTCTTGAATTTCCGCTGAGATTCTTGTACATTGTGAATACAGTGTAAACGAAATAATTTGAAATTTTGCCCAAACCAACCTTGCCGCACCCTTCGACGCCTTTAGGTGCTCAGGATGCTGGTTGTCCTCTGAAGTTAGCGCGGCAGACTTCAAAGAACCTAGTTTACAGAGTAGTGAGTAGGAACAATGAAGTATGACTAAAAACTTAGAAGTATCCCTCTACGTGGAAAATGCCAAAAGGATGCTCGAAGCTGCCTAACTTATGCATGATAACGGTTTCTATGCTTCTGCTGTAAATCGGGCTTATTACGCAGTTTTCTACGCGGCCAACGCGCTGCTCGCGACGAAGAAGTTGGCTAGAAGTAAACATAGTGGGGTAATTAGTGCCTTTCGGGAATATTTCATCAAGACAGGAATCATTGAGAATGATCATAGCCGCACCTTTGGACAACTATTTGATGATCGTCACATTAGCGACTATGATATTAATATTTCTGTTGATGTGGATCAGGTTGTTGCAGATGTGTCAGGGGCGATTCGCTTTGTTGATCGAATGGATGAATTTTTAAAAGAGGGGGGATGGATATGACTCTTCAAATAGAAGCACAGCTTGAACGCCATGAAGTGGACGCCATTTCCTCGTTTTTAAAGCAACTCCAGGTTAATCATAGCGATAGGATCTTCGAAACATTTTTGTTTGGCTCGAAGGCTCGAGGAGATGACCAGCCAGATTCCGATATTGACATCCTTCTAATCGTGGATCAGGAAGACTGGCGATTTCGGCATCAAATAAGCGATATTGCGTCAGGTATTGCGCTGGAATATGATGTGCTGATCGGCTCTTTCGTGATTGGTAAAAAGCGCTGGGATATGATGGAGCGCGAGCGCTTTAGCCTTTATGAAAACGTGAAACGGGAGGGCATTCCATTACCATTGGGGGCAGATTGAGAAGCGCGCGACGTGCGTTGTCTCACATCGTACGCCGCACTTCTCACCCGGTCAGATTTCACTGAGCCAGCATTTGATAGATGCGCCGCAGGCCTTCGTTTACGTAGTCATCCGCCAGGCCATAGCTGATGCGCAGGTATTGGTCCATGCCGAAGTGGTCACCAGGCACAACGTAGGTTTGCTGTTCAGTGGCCAGACGGTTGACCAGTTCGCTAGAATTGACTCCGGTGTTGTAATGGACAAAGCCAATAGCGGCTGCCTGCGGGGGAACTACACTCAACATATCGCTGTGGTGATCACACCAGCGTTGCAAGTTGGCAAAGCCATTGCGGGCATATTTGCGAGTGCGAGCGATGATGCGGGCGCGTACCTCGGGGGATAGCGCATGCGCCGCCAGTTTGTTCCCCAACATGGACGCGCAAATGGTGACATAATCCTGGCGGGCCCAGATAGCCTGCGCCATTTCAGGATTCGATACCACCCAGCCAGTTCTCAATCCGGGCAGGGCATAGGCCTTGGACATGCTGCCGATGGCAAATACTTTATCGTATTGCCCCCAAAACGACGGCGTGAACTCATCGGTAGTGTGTTCGGCACCCGCGTAAACCTCATCGGATAGAATCCAGGCTCCAACATCAGCAGCCGCCTGAATGACAGCCTCCCGCTCCTCAGCAGTCATGATGTGCCCGGTGGGGTTGTTCGGATTGCATACGGCGATCAAGCGCGTCTGGTCTGAAACTGTCGCCTTGAATTCATCAATATCGAAGCACCAATCTAATTCTTGCTTCAGAGAAAATGTCTTGACCTCAAGCCCGAGATTTTTAGCTGTTCCCCAAACTTGCATGTAATTAGGAAGCATGACCACGATCTCGTCGCCAGGGTCCAGGGCGGTTAGAATGGTGGTGAAATTGGCCTGGGCTGCGCCGGTGGTCACGCAGATATCGTCCTTGTGAGCACCGTAAATTCTGGCAATATGTTCCCGGAGTTCATGGCTGCCGTTGGTCTGGGGGTAATTCAATTCAACATCGAGAAATTCAGCGATGCGATCCGAGTCATCCCCCAATAACTCGCGAATGGTCATGGGGTGCACCCCACTCTCCGAAAGATTGTATTTAACCTGGTGTTCCCAAATGCCCATCTCGCGTTCGAGCATGAAGGGGTAGAAGTTCTTATTCATCGTATTCTCCTAAAAGGTGTCTGAAATTTTTCTAGAAACCGGGTTTTTTGGACTCTTGCCAAAATGTCAGGCTTGAGCAGATTTCCCGGACAAACCCGGTTTCTTTGGAGTGATTTCATCATTTGCAGCTCAAAAATTTCCAACCTGCAATTTATCATTACGAGTTGGAAGCCAACGGTGGGTCATTCACCAATCACCAGGCCGAGTTGTCGTTCATTTGCCTGGGCGTAGGCAAAGCGTGCGATTTGCGTATCTTGCACGCCGACCCCGGTCAGATCGCAGATCGTGATTTCGTCATCCGATTGGCGGCCAGTCTTCTGTCCGGCGATGATCTCGCCAATTTCAAGCACTTCGCTCTCATCACGAATGATCTCGGCTTCCCTGGCATGGTGCAATTCTCCCAGCCGGAACACCTGGGATTTTTTGTCGCAGGCGATGCGGTCGGCGCGGGCAAAAACATCCGCGTGAAGCTCTTGCTTGTCTTCGGAATCAGAGCCCATGCAGGTGATGTGCAAACCTGGGTGCAGCCAATCGGCATTTAAATATGGCTGGCGAGATGGGGTGGTGGTGACCACGACTTCGCTCTGACGCACAACCTCTTCGGAGCTGGCGGCTTTGATTACCTCGACCCCAAGTTCTTCGCTCATTTCTGCTGCATAGCGGTCGACTTCTTCTGGCAGGATGCCGTAAACCAGCAAGCGTGAGAAATCGCGCACCAGCTTCAGGGCTCGGATCTGGTAGCGAGCCTGCATCCCCGATCCGATCACCCCGGCGGTATTGATTTTCATTTTGGCCAGATGTTGGGCAGCGATGGCCCCGGCCAGGCCAGTGCGCACATCAGTCAGATAACCGTTATCGAGCAGGATGGCCTTGGGGTTGCCGGTCTCGGCGTTGATCAGCACCATCAATCCACTGCCAGTGGGCAAACCCAGCAGGTGATTGTTGAAGAAGCCGGAAGCGATTTTGATGGCAAAACTATCCAGTCCATGGATGTAGGCTGTTTTGACATCCACCTCGCCGTGATGAGCCTCCACGTCGATGCGCAATATGGGGGGTAAGGTCACCTCCCCTTTTGCCAGGGCAGCAAACCCTTCGGCGACAATTTCCAGCGCCTGCTCGTCTAAAGCAACACAGGCGCGCAATTCTTTTTCATTCAGAACAATGATCGGGTTGGGCATAATTAGTCCTCTCCATTAATCCTGGTAAATTTTATCAAGCAATTGCAAAAATTCATCGACTTGCTGGGCGGTGAGCAATTCTTTGCGGATTTCTTTCGACAGCCGGTAGGGGGCCAGGTAGCGCACGGCGTGTTTGCGGAAGAGCACCAATCCGATCTCGGGGCCGTAGAATTCCAGGTTACGCTCCAGGTGCTCGATCATCATCTGGCGCACCTGCTCGGGTGTGACCTGCTGGCGGTCCAGGCCGGAAAAGATCCAGGGGTTGCCGATGGCCGCCCGACCGATCATGACCGCATCACAACCGGTGTAGTCTTTCATGCGCTGGATGTCGGCGACGGTCTTGACATCGCCGTTGCCAATGACAGGGATGCTCACGATCTGGCGCACCTCGGCGATAGACTCCCAATTGGCCTGACCGCCGTAGCCTTGCTCTTTAGTGCGGGCGTGCAGGGCGATCAGTTGGCCGCCGTTCTCCTCGACGATGCGCGCAATCAGGGCGTAGTTGCGGCAGTCGTCGTCCCAGCCCAGGCGGATTTTACCGGTCACGGGAATCTGCAAGGAGGCTGTCATGAGCTTGAATATGCGCGCCACCTTCAAGGGAGTCCGCATCAGGCCCACGCCGGCGCCGCGGTTGGCGATGGTTTTGGAGGGGCAGCCCATATTGATATCCACGATGTCTGCCCCCAACTCCTGAGCACGGGCAGCGGCGGCCAGCATCACTTCAGGATCATCCCCGTAGATCTGGATCACCACCGGGCGCTCGTCTTCTTCATAACGCAGTTTGTCGGCCACCAGTTTGGGCGGCTTGAGTATGTCTTCGGCCTTGACGAACTCGGTGTAGCTCATGGCCGAGCCCAGTTCGCGGCACAGCGAGCGGAAGGGCCAGTCGGAGAAGCCGTCCATGGGCGAGAGCAGCGTGTCGCCGTTGATAGAGATGGGGCCGATGGAAAACGTGGGGGAGCGAGGGGGCATG
>CAZVPR010000002.1:94743-102270 GCA_964629085.1 uncultured Anaerolineales bacterium | reverse complement strand
GGCGCCGCTTTTATCCCCCGGGGGCCTTCCAAACCGGGGGGGCCGCCCGGGGCCCGGGGGTGGGGGGCATCGGGTATTGGGTATTGGGTATTGGGTATTAGGTATTAGGTATTGGGTATTAGGTATTAGGTATTGGATATTGGGTATTAGGTATTAGAACAGGGGCAGTTGGGCTGACTTTTTGACCGGCTCGGGGGTGAAGACGGGCATTTTTGTGGGGATGGCGTAATCGGCGACGGTTTGTTGGAATGCGGCATCGAGTTGTTCCCAGTTGGGAGAATTGCAGATGTAGGTCTCGCCATATTGACGGATGTATTGTTCTTTGAGGCCGGGGAAGAGTTGATCGAGCTTATCGTAGTAATAATCGCGCGAACCGGCGCGCAGGCTCATACCGAACCAGGGCAGGATATATTTTGCACCGTGGGCGTGACTCAGTTCGACAAGCTGAGTAATGTTCTCGAGGGTATCCTCTATAAAGGGCAGGATGGGCTGCATGGTGACCCCGCTGGTGATACCGGCATCCGAGAGCATTTTCATGGCCTCGAAGCGCGCAGACGAAGGCGGTGCGCCAGGTTCCAGCTTTTTGCTGAGTTCATCGTCGGATGTGGTGATAGTGAAACTGACCGCAGCGAAGATTTGATTGATTTGTTGCAGCAGGTCCAAGTCGCGCAGCACCAGGTCGGACTTGGTGATGATGTGGACGGGGAATTGATGTTCGGCGATGATTTCCAACGCCTTGCGGCAGATTTCGTATTTTCGCTCGACGGGCATGTAGGGATCGTTCATCGCACCAAAGCCGATGGTGCCGCGCATCCGTTTGCGAGGCAGGGCATCGGCCAGCAAATCTACGGCGTTGACTTTGACATGGATGTCGGCGAAGTTTTCGATCTGGTAGCACTCTGAGCGCGAGTCGCAGTAGATGCACTGGTGCTGGCAGCCACGGTACAGATTCATGTTGTATTTCAACCCAAAGTAGGTGTCGGGCTGTTTGACATGATTGAGGATGGTTTTACTGTGGATTTCGGTGATCATCGGGGAAAGATATTTTATCGCAGAGACGCAGAGAGTTTTGTTGTGGGAGAAGGAGTCTCTTGGGCAACGGCCTGCGGCCTACTCTCCCAGATTTACCCGGACGTAAACGTCCAGGCTAATTGCGGACGCCCCCAAAGGGGGCTAGCCCGCAGGGTTTGGCAATGAGCCGGTGGGCTTTAGCTGATGGCATGCTAGATACCTGGCACATGCAGCTTACAACTTGATAGCAATCCAATTACCTAGTAACCAAACTTTTGGTACCGCTACATATTTTACCGGTTTTGATGAAAAAAGTCTTTGGGCTACTCTTCCAGTGAGCGACGAAGTATCGGTTATTGATTGTTGCAAAATACGATGATATTGTGCCTTTGTGGTTTTCTATTAGTGTGTATAGTTGTAAATTAGTATAATTATGTTATACTAAGGGTATCAATCAACGACGGGGAACACTTTATGGGGTGTTCGGCAACGCTGCTCAAAATAATCACCGTATTTTCGGAGGTCTATAATGGCTAACAAAATTCAAGCATGGACAGAGTTTGGCCCGCGCCTGGAACCCAACGATCCAATGACGCCAGACGAATTGATCGAGAATATTGTCCTGGCTACGAACCAGAGCAAAGGCAGTGTGCTGGCGATGCTGGCCGAACTGGATGTGCAGACAATGGCCGGGTTGAAGTCGGGGCGCATTGTGCAGCTTCCCAATGGCACTCACTACCAACCCATTGGCAAGGCGGACGGCAAGATCAATGTGCGCGTACGGGTCAATCCGGAGGTCGTGGAAGAAGTCAATCATGCCTTCCGCGGCAAGTGGCGCAACGCCGAGAATATCGACAAGGAAGAAGCTGAGATCATCGCCCTGTGGAACGAAGCTTACCCGGATGATCTCATCGAAACCTGAACCTGGCCCCAGGTCATCGAGCTAGCTCGACAAGCTCGTCGACTATGCTCGACGGCGGCGTTGAGCATGCTCGATGCGCGGGAAGACTATGCTCGACGAGCGCAACGACTATGCTTGATGGAGGTGTCGAGCGTGGTCTTTAATTCTATACCAACCCCCCGGCCCCCTTCCTAGGAAGAAGGGGGAGTTTGAGAGTTATATGGGAAAGGAAAGTATTTATGTTTGATGGAGGTGTCGAGCGTGGTCTTTGATTCTATACCAACCCCCCGGCCCCCTTCCTAGGAAGAAGGGGGAGTTTGAGAGTTATATGGGAAAGGAAAGTATTGTAAGAGGTCAGAAAGTCAGCTCAGAGATGTTGGAACGGGCGCGGGAATTGCGCAAGAATATGACACCTGCCGAACGGCGTTTATGGCAGAAGTTGCGGGCAAATCGATTGGAAGGCTGGCATTTCCGGCGGCAGCAAATCATTGATGGCTACATTGTCGATTTTTATTGCCACAAAGCTGGGTTGGTCATCGAAGTCGATGGTCCTATTCATTTGCAGCAGAAAGATCAGGATGCCGAACGTGATGCGGTATTATTCGCCCGTGGCCTGCGTGTTATCCGATTTACAAACAGGGAAGTGATGAATAACACCAACCAGGTGTTGCAGACCATCCTCCATGAACTCAAAGCAAATCCCCCTTTCCCCAGGGAAAGGGGCCGCGCAGCGCACACTTAACTCCTGTGCTAGGCTCAGGAGTTAAGTGTGGTTCGTGAAAATTCAAAAGGGGATAGGTGAATTATTTATTACCCCAAAAAACCACATCTGCGGTTAGTTCGGGCTAAATGCGGACGCCCCCAAAGGGGGCTAGCCCGCAGGGGTTTGGCAATGAGCCGGTGGGCTTTAGCTGATGGCATGCTAGATACCTGGCACATGCAGCTTGATAGCTGATCCCTAATCACCTTCAACAAGTGCCTGCTTTAACGCCTCGCGGAGCGACCTCACTTCTACCACTTCGATTCCCTTGGGCCAGGGCTGGCTCTTGCGCAGACGCCGGGGAATAATGGCGGCCTTGAAACCCAGCTTGGAAGCTTCTCGCAGGCGGGCTTCCATTTGTCCGACCATGCGCAATTCGCCAGAGAGGCCCAACTCGCCGATCAGCACGGTGTCGGCGCGCACGGGGATATCTTTGATGGAGGAGGCGATAGCGGCGGCGACGGCCAGGTCGGCGGCCGGTTCACTGATCTTCAGGCCGCTGATCACATTGACGAAGACATCCTGCTCGGCCAGGCGCACGCCGACGCGGCGGCTGAGTACGGCGGTTATCAACAGCAGGCGGTTGAAGTCGATGCCATTGGGCGTACGGCGGGGGTTGCCGAAGGCAGTCGGGCTGGTCAGGCCTTGGATTTCGACCAATAGCGGCCGGGTGCCTTCCATGGTCACGGCAATGGCTGAACCAGGAGCGTTTACCATGCGTTCGGCCAGGAATGCCTCGGAGGGATTGCTGACTTCGATCAGACCGCGGTCGCGCATCTCGAAGACGCCGACTTCGGAGGTAGCGCCATAGCGGTTCTTGACCGTACGCAGCAGGCGGTAGACCTGGAAGCGGTCGCCTTCCAAGTAGAGCACGGCATCGACGATGTGCTCCAGGACGCGCGGCCCGGCGATAGTGCCTTCTTTGGTGACGTGGCCGATAATGAAGACGGTTATCCCGGCACTCTTGGCTAATTCTCGCAAACGCGAAGCAGTTTCTCGGACTTGAGACACTGAACCGGCTGAAGATTCCAACTGCGGCATGTAGGTGGTCTGGATGGAATCCACCACGATCAGTTGCGGCTTTATTTCTTCGACGTGTTCCAAAATCACATCCAGGTTGGTCTCGGTGACCAGGTAAAGATCCTCGGGGACTTCTTCTTCCCTCACCCCCGACCCCTCTCCCTCAGGGAGAGGGGAGAGTAAGCGCATGGCGCGCATTTTGATTTGTCGGTCGGATTCTTCGCCAGAAACATATAGCACGGTGAATTGGCTGGCCATCGCCAACGTGGCCTGCAAGAGCAGAGTGGATTTGCCGATGCCGGGGTCGCCACCGATCAGCACAACCGAGCCGGGCACGATGCCGCCACCCAAGACGCGCGAGAATTCTTCGATGGGCACGGGGATGCGTTCCTCCACATCGCCGCTGATGTCGGACAAACGGCGCGGTGATGAGCGTTCGCCCATGCTGGGGCGGGCGTGTTTAGCTGCGGCTGGCGACTTCTCGATGATCTCTTCGACCATCGTGTTCCATTCACCGCACTTGGGACAGCGGCCCATAGGTTTGGGCGATCTGCGCCCGCATTCTTGACAGATGTATTGAGAGATTGTTTTAGCCATGATTTCGTGGGTAGTGGATAAGTTGTTCGTGTTCAGTAATCAGTTGGTGGTTGATGGTTGGTCTTTTTATTGCGCACCCTTCGATACACGCTTCACTACGTTTCGCGTAACTCAGGATGCAAACTGCGGTCACTGGTCTTCTGTCTTCGGTTTACTTTCCAACCAATTATAAACGAACAGGGCACGGTTACCGGGTGGTATGCCGTGCCCTGTGGATTTTGCTAAAAGGTATTGTTGAACGCTAGGCCGCTGCGACCATCTCTTCGGGTTCGTCCTCGGAAGAGTCATCCTTGCGTTCTCCAGGCAGCAAGACGAATTCGGGTTCGTCATCTTCGGTGGGTTCGATGTCCACGATGACGGTATCTCCGATGTCGAACTTACCTGACAGGATCGCGTCCGAGAGCGGTTCTTCGATCTTTTGCTGGATCACGCGCCTCAGGGGTCGGGCGCCCATATCGGGATCATAGCCCAAGTCTGAGATCAGGTTGACAGCCTCTTCAGTAACTTGCAGGTTGATAGCGTGCTCAACCAGACGTATAGCAACTTTGTCGATCTCCAGGTTGACAATCTCGCCCAGGTCTTCTTTGGTCAGGGCCTTGAAGACGATCACGTTGTCGAGACGGTTGATGAACTCAGGGCGGAAGAGGCGCTTGAGGGACTTCATCAACTGCTTGCGCATCTTCTTGTATTCCTGGCGTTCTTCGGTCTCTTCATTGCGCTTGAGTTCGAAGCCCAGGGAAGTCTGGCGCTTGATCATATCCGCACCGACATTGGAGGTCATCACGATGATGGCATTACGGAAATCGACCTTGCGGCCTTTGGCATCGGTGAGTTGGCCTTCTTCCATGATTTGCAGCAGCATATTGTGCGCTTCGGGGTGGGCCTTCTCGATTTCGTCGAACACCACAATAGAGTAGGGTCGACGGCGGATAGCCTCGGTGAGCTGACCGGCTTCATCGTAGCCGATGTATCCTGGAGGCGCTCCTACCAGGCGGCTGACGGAGTGACGCTCCATGAACTCAGACATATCTAACTGAATAAGCGCTTCTTCGCTGCCAAAGAGGAAGCGAGCCAGCGATTTGGTTAATTCAGTCTTGCCAACGCCGGTCGGTCCCAAGAATACGAACGTACCGATGGGGCGGCGGGGGTCTTTAAGCCCGGCGCGAGCCCGGCGAACCGCTTTGGAAATCGTCTCGATGGCTTCTTCCTGACCGATGATCGATTTGCGCAATTCATCTTCCATATCCAACAGACGCTCAGATTCTTCTTGCGCCATTTGCATGACCGGCACGCCGGTCCACATGGCGACGACTTCGGCGATATCTTCGGGGGTGACGTTGGGACTATTTTCTCGATCCCAGGTTGTGCGCAGACGTTCGATTTCAGCCTCGATTTCACTCTTTTGTTCTTGCAGGCCTTGCATATCGGCCTCTTGTCCAGCTTCGCCTTCGATCTCAGCGACTTGCCTGCGAATCTCTCTCAGGGCGCTGGTCAACTCTTTGGTAGTCTCGGCTACCGGACTTTTGTACATCCTTACCCGCGAGGCAGCTTCATCGATCAGGTCGATGGCTTTGTCGGGCAGGAAACGGTCGGATACATAACGGGTAGATAAGGTGGTAGCAGCATCTAGCGACTCATCCAGAATGGAGAGCTGGTGATGAGCCTCGTAAGCCGGGCGGATACCACGCAAAATTTCGATGGTTTCTTCAGGGCTGGGTTCTTCCACGTAGATGGGCTGGAAGCGGCGCTCTAGAGCCGCATCGCTTTCGATGTGTTTGCGATATTCATCTAAAGTAGTGGCACCAATCACCTGCAGTTCACCGCGGGAGAGGGCCGGTTTCAAAATGTTGGCTGCATCCATGGCGGAACCGGCTGAACCGGCACCGACCAGCATGTGCACCTCATCAATGAAGAGGATGGCATCCGATGATTTCAATTCCTGGATGACACGCTTGAGGCGGTCTTCGAATTGACCGCGATACATGGTGCCTGCTACCAGGGAACCAACGTCGAGTTGCAAGACTCGCTTGCCGAGCAGAGGGATGGGAACATCCCCATCCAGAATGCGTTGCGCGAGGCCTTCGACGATGGCGGTTTTGCCAACTCCAGGTTCGCCGGTTAGGGCGGGGTTGTTCTTCGTGCGGCGGGCCAAAATCTGGACCACGCGCTCGATTTCCATTTGGCGCCCAATGACCGGATCCAGTTTGCCATCCTCGGCGTGTTGGGTCAGGTCGGTGGCCAGTTGATCAACCAGAGGAGTCTTCGATTTGGACTTGCCTTTGCCCTTGCCTTCGGCCTCTCTGGCTCGTTCGCGCCGTTGCTGGCGGGCAGTGCGCTGAGATGATTTGGTTTCTTTGAGAATTCTATGGGTTTGGCGCCGCACCTGCTCGGGAGTCACGCCTAACTGGCTGAGTGCATCGATAGCGATGCCTTCATCAAGTTCGATAATTCCCAAAAGCAAGTGTTCCACACCAATATAATGATGCCCAAGTTCGCGGGCCTGTTCAACAGCTAATTCGAGTACTTTCTGAGTACCGGGTGACAAAGTCGGCCGCTGGGTAGTGTATTCACCCAAACCGACCATTCTTTCAATCATCTTCTGAACGCGGTCGAATTCCAAGCCAAGTTCGCGCAAGACGCGTCCGGCAATGCCACCTTCTTCTCGCATCAGTCCTAGCAGAAGATGTTCAGTGCCGATATGTGTGTGCCGCATACGCTCGGCTTCTTCGTGAGCCAAGCTAAGCACCCGCCGTGCCCGTTGTGTAAAACGCTCCATGTTAGACATGGCACTACCTCCTAAAAACATTAAAGAGCGGGTGATCCAAAAACCAAGAATTGGTTTCTTGGGGATCCTGATCCAATACCATTGTACAGTCGTTTTGGTGGATTGATCCCTTACATTCCGTTATCAAAATATTCTACCAGAGTTTGTCCAATTTGACCTTTTCGCACCCCTTGATAGACTGTTTTCTTACGAAAATCTAATGCTCTGATTAATGGAAAAGGCGCACCCGATCGGGTGCGCCTGGAAGTTACTTTATTCTTCCTCTTCTGGGCTTTCTTCCGGAGGGGCTTCTTCAGCCTCAGCATCGGCATCGGCATCGGCTTCGGCTTCAGCATCGGCATCGGCATCGGCTTCGGCTTCGGCCTCAGCATCGGCTTCGGCTTCGGCATCAGCATCAGCATCGGCTTCGGCCTCAGCATCGGCATCAGCATCAGCATCGGCCTCAACATCGGC
>CAZVPR010000002.1:0-94643 GCA_964629085.1 uncultured Anaerolineales bacterium | reverse complement strand
CAGCTTCGTCAACGACTTCAGCTTCGTCAACGACTTCAGCTTCGTCAACGACTTCAGCTTCGTCAACGACTTCGGCTTCTGCCACGGGTTCCTCGGGGTCGGTCACCTCGGCCTCAGCAACTGCAGCTTCGGCGTCCTCATAATCTGATTCGAAGCTGGAATCGACTTCGTCCTTGACCATCTTCCAATCCAGGTCAATGTAGGCACCAGAGTCGACTTTGCGCAAGCTCAGACCAATGCGGAATTTTTCGCGGTCAATGTTGATGATGCGCAAGGTCAGCGTATCGCTAACTTTGACGATCTCTTTGGGATGCTCAACCCGGTCTGGGCTCAACTCAGAAATATGGATCAAACCCTCGAGCTCACGATCGCCTAACTTGGCAAATGCCCCAAAATCGGTCAGGTGTGTAATGGTTCCTTCCACCAATTGACCTTCTTTGAGATCTTTGACCTTGACCAGCCAGGGATTCTCCAGGAGCTGGCGTATGGACAAACCAATGCGTTTGCGTTCTTGATCCAGGCTGATAACCTTGACCTCAACTTCTTCCCCAACTTTGAGAACATCTTTCGGGTGCTTAATGCGTTCCCAAGAGATCTCGGAAAGATGGACCAACCCATCAGCGCCATCGATGTTGACGAAAGCACCAAAGTTTGCCAGGCTGGTAACGCGACCCTTGCTCACTGTGCCAATGGCTAGTTCGTCGAGCAAGCGATCTTTGAGGGTTTCGCGAGTTTCGTTCAGTGCCTTGCGTTCTGACAATATCAGGCGGCGGCGGGAACGATCAACCTCGATGATGTTGACTTCAATAGGTTCACCGATCAACTTGCCCCAACGAGTTTCCGGGGTATCGCCAGTAGTGCGGCGGGTCAGGCTAATTTGCGAGCCAGGAACAAAGCCGCGCAACTGCCCTATCGGAACCAGCAGACCGCCCTTGTTGAAACCAGAGATAACACCTTCGTATCCATCTCCTGATTCTTTCAACTCTTCGACAAGTTCCCAATCCATTTCTTCTTTGGCACGGGTATAGGAAATGGCAAGGTTCCCATTGCGGTCCTCCGGGGTGAGAACGTAGACCTTGATTGGCTGACCGACCTCGAAGTTTTCGAGCTCCTCAGAATCAATCTGATCAAGTTCTCGACCAGCGATCATACCTTCGGACTTTGCACCAATACTGACTAGAATTTCGGATTTCGAGATAGCTGCGATGACACCTTCTCTCAATTCCCCGGCCTTGGGTAGATCTATATCTAGGCCTTGTTCATCCAGCAGTTCTTCCATGGAAATGCGGGGTTCTTCGGGCGATTCTTCTACTACTTCTTCTACAACTTTCTCTTCGACGAGCGCTTCACTTTCTTTCATCTTTAAACATACACTCCAGGTTTATAGGATCGACGGTACATTATACGTGTTAAAAGGTAACTTGACAACCTTTGTGGTAAGATTGTCGCGATCTTCTACCATTGAGAGAATAGATTTTATGGCAACCATTTATCCCTTTACAGCCATCGTTGGACAAGCACGCATGCTGCGTGCCTTGATTTTAAATGCAGTGTCGCCGCGCATTGGTGGTGTCTTGATTCGCGGAGAACGTGGAACGGCCAAATCGACGGCCGCCCGTGCTCTAGCCGAGTTGCTGCCCCAGGTTAAGGTTATCAGTCAATGTCGCTTTGGGTGCGATCCTGACCGGGCTCACACCTGGTGTACAGAGTGCCGCGAACGCGCCGAGCAAGAGATCGAGATGCGCACTACACCTTTTGTCAACCTGCCGGTATCTGCTACAGAAGACCGCGTTGTGGGAACCCTGGATATTGAACAGGCCATTCAAAAAGGTGAGCGCCACTTTGAGCCGGGCGTTTTGGCCTCTGCCAACCGCGGTTTGTTGTACATCGATGAGGTCAATCTTTTGGACGATCACGTTGTCGACCTGCTGTTGGACTCAGCGGCCATGGGAATGAACATCGTTGAACGTGAAGGAATTTCCTTCAGTCATCCTGCCCGTTTCATATTAGTAGGAACCATGAATCCCGAGGAGGGCGATCTGCGCCCGCAGTTGTTGGATCGCTTTGCGCTTTCCGTGGATATCTCTGGAATTCGCTCACCTCAAGAGCGGGTCTTCATAATGGAACGGAATCTTGCCTTTGAAGCGGATCCTGAGGGTTTCCGCCAACATTGGATTGATAAAGAGCAGGATCTTTCTGGACAGATCGAACGTGCTCGCCAGCTTGTGGGCCAGGTAGAATACACGCGCCGCGATTTGCTTTCAATTGCCGCATTGAGTGCCTCAATGAATGTCGACGGTCACCGTTCCGATTTGGTGATACTGAAAGCTGCCCGGGCACACGCCGCATTTGAAGGGCGCACCAAGATCACTGACCGTGATATTGCATTAGCAGCCGAACTGGCCTTCCCGCATCGCATCAAACGCGGCCCCTTCGATCAGGCTGATATCGGCTTCGATGAACTGCAGGAACGGATCGAGCAACTTCAAGGTGCCTCTGCCCCCATGCAGGAAGAAAAATCCGACCCTGACTCTGATCAGCAAGAAAAGCTCGACGAAAAAAAAAAGCCGTAACTGAGAACGTCGAGGAAACCAAAGAAGAACAATCCCGGGGCCCAGTCGAACCTGCTAAGCAAGATGTTTTCGACTCGGCCTCGGCCAATTGGTGGGAAGGGGGAGAACATGTCAAGTCTGGCGAAACCTTCGAAACCAAGAAAATTGATACGCCATTAGATCGTTTGTCCCGTCGCCGCAGCGGACGACGCTCGCGCACTCGCACCGAGCGCAAACGCGGCCGCTACATTCAGGCCCGTCCGGCGCGTGACAAAACCAGCGACATCGCCTTCGATGCGACCATCCGCGCGGCCGCGCCCTATCAGGTCGAACGCGAGGAGCAACGCAAAGAAGTAGCCTTCGCCATTCGCAAACAAGATTTGCAAGAAAAGGTACGCGTCAAACAGACCGCCAATCTGGTGCTCTTTGTGGTGGATGCTTCCTGGTCGATGGCCGTAGCTGAACGAATGGCGGCGACCAAAGGCGCCATCCTATCATTGCTGACCGATGCTTATCAACGCCGTGACCGCGTTGGTCTGATCGTCTTTCAGAAAGATCGCGCTACATTAGTACTGCCCCCAACCAACTCTGTGCAACTGGCACAACGAGCACTAACCGATATTCCCGTAGGTGGCAAGACACCTCTGGCAGCGGGATTGTTCCTGGCGCATCAGGTAATCCAGCAACAGAGTATGGTGTATCCGGATGTGGAAGCGCTGATGATCATGCTCACCGACGGTGCTGGTAATGTTTCCATGGGTGACATGCCGCCTCAAGATGAAGCTCATCGATTGGCCGAGAAAATCGCCCTGGATGAAATTCGCAGCATTGTAATCAACATGGAGCACGCTGCCTTCGATCAGGGGCTGGCACAGGAATTGGCCAATCATCTGGCCGCGCCTTGCTACACGCTGCACGATCTCAAAGCGGAGACGCTCTATCAGGCAGTCCGAGATGAAATGGCGTAGTGCAATTGTCATGCTGAGACCTGACGAAGGCAGGCCCGAAGCACGCTGCGCTAGATCTCAGGATGACAGCGAAAAGTTCTTTTTCGATAAATGGCTAAATGAAAGGAATTATCCAGGATGGTTGAAAAAGAAATAAACTTCGAAGAAAAATCTATCAAGCACAAAGACAATCTATCGATAACCCATCACACTGTAAACATTGGCGGGCGGGAAATTCATTACACAGCCACCACAGGTACGATGATCCTGAAAGAAGAGGTTGAAGCTAAAGGAGAAGATCAACTTGAAAACGAGAAGCCCAAAGCGGCGATCTTCTTCACGGCCTATTCGCTCGAAAAAGACGAATCCACCTCGGATGCAGAACATCGTCGGGGACGACCGATCACCTTCTCCTTCAATGGTGGCCCCGGCTCATCTTCGGTCTGGCTGCACATGGGCTTGCTGGGTCCGCGCCGCGTCAAGATGCTGGATGACGGCGAGATGCCTCCACCTCCCTTTGAGCTGGTTGATAATGCCTTCTCCCTGCTGGATGTCACTGATCTGGTTTTCATCGACCCGGTCACAACAGGCTACAGCCGCACGGTATCCGGCGAAGACCCCAAACAGTTCCATGATTTTCAGAAAGACATCCAATCGGTTGGCGATTTCATTCGCCTTTTCACCACCCGTTATCGACGCTGGACTTCGCCCAAGTTCTTGATTGGCGAAAGCTATGGCACCACGCGCGCGGCTGGTTTGGTAGGATATCTGCAGGAACGGCATGGCATGTATTTGAACGGGATCATGCTGGTTTCATCGATCTTGAATTTCCAGACAGCACGCTTTATCCCAGGCAACGATTTTCCATATATCCTGTTTTTGCCAACCTACACAGCCACGGCCTGGTACCATGGCCGCCTCGATGATGATTTACAGAAGGATTTGCGCAACACGTTGGATGAGGTCGAAGCCTTTGCCCAAGGAGAGTACAGCACTGCGTTGATGAAGGGCGCTGCCTTGGGAACCAAAGAGCGTGCGGCATTAGTTCAAAAGCTGGCTCGTTATACTGGACTGTCTCCCGATTATATTGAGCAGACCAACTTGCGCGTGGAGATCATGCGTTTTACCAAGGAATTGCTGCGGGATGAGCGGCGCACAACGGGTCGCTTGGACTCGCGTTTCAAAGGCATTGACCGCGATGCCGCCGGAGAATCCTGGGAGTTTGACTCCAGCCTGGCAGCTATCACTGGGCCTTACACAGCCACCCTCAATGATTACGTTCGCACCGAACTTGAATTCGAAAGTGATCTGCCGTACGAAATCCTGACCAGCCGCGTGCATCCCTGGAGTTATGAGCAGCACCAGAATCAATATATCAATGTAGCAGAAACTTTACGTAAAGCCATGTCGATCAATCGCTATCTGAAAGTGTTTGTAGGTAATGGCTATTATGATCTGGCGACACCCTACTTTGCTACGTGCTACACTTTTGATCACATGGACCTCGACGAGAGTTTGCGAAATAATATTTCGATGGGGTTTTACGAAGCGGGACATATGATGTACATCCACCTGCCATCGTTGGAAAAACTGAAAACAGATTTAGCGCAGTTTGTGGAAGCAGCGTTGCTAGTAGCTGCTGCATAAATCGACGGGAGAGGTATGATGAGAATTTTGATAGCTGCAGATATGGAAGGAATTTCGGGGGTTACAAATTGGAATCAGGTCGATCCGTCCAAGCCGGAGTATCCCCGTTTTTGTAAGCTGATGACTGCTGATGTCAATGCGGCTGTGTTGGGGGCTTTTGATGGTGGTGCCACTGAAGTGGTTGTTTCGGATGGACACGCGGGCGGCTACAATATCTTGATCGAAGACCTGGACCCGCGCGTGCTCCTGAATTCAGGCAATTCTGCACCCTTTGCGATGATCCAGGGAATCCAGTCCGGAGATTTTGCTGGGGTGATCTTTGTGGGGTATCACGCCCGCAGCGGAACGGACAACGCGGTACTGGCACATACCTGGTCGAGCAAGCGCGTAGCCAATGTCTGGCTCAATGACATCCTGGTGGGTGAGCACGGTTTGAATGCAGCAGTTTGTGGTGCCTTCGGCGCGCCCGTTTTGATGATCACCGGGGACCAGACCACCTGCGCTGAAGCAGAAGAATTATTTGGCAAATTGGAAACCGTCGCCGTCAAACAATCGACAAGTTTCTCGTCCGCCGAATGTCTACATCCTAAGGTTGCTCAAGAAATGATCAGGGATGCTGCTTCGAAAGCAGTAGCTCAAACGAAAGATGGCAAAGCGCCGCAACCTTTTACGGTGTCCGCGCCGGTAAAACTGACGGTTGAATTTCGCTTATCCGAGATGACCGATAACGCCTGCCGACTCCCTGGTGCAAAACGGATTGATGCCACCCACATCGAATTGACCGCCCCCGATATGCCGACGGCGTACATCAATTTTCGGGCGGCTGTGCAGGCTGCCTGATTGGTATTCAGCCAAACTCATTTCGCCATACCGTAGGAGCGACACATGTGTCGCTCCTACGGTTTTTAACAAGGAAAAATGGCGCAATATTGCACCAGTTTTTTGCTTGGGTGCTTCTCGATTTACCAAGATTATTTGGGGGCGATTTTGTGAGTTGTTACTTGACAAATAGGCCAATTTGTATACAATAATACAAAGATACAATTATACAATCGTACAAAGATACAATAAGCTGGGTGAGCATATGCAAATAGAAATCGATCTGCTTTCAAAAATTCCCATTTATGTGCAGATTATCGATCAAATAAAACACATGATCGCCACGGGAAATTTGGAGCCCGGTGATCAGCTTCCTACGGTGCGGCAAATGGCAACTGATCTGCGGGTCAATTTCAACACGGTAGCAAGGGCCTACCGCATGCTCGATGAAGAAGGGCTGATCTCAACCCAGCACGGACGCGGTACCTACATCTTGCCGCCCTCAACCGAAGAGAATGGTGAGCGTTTGCGTCGCCAAGATATCGAATGGTTGACGCGCCAATATCTCAATGAAGCCGCAAACCTGGATTATGCGGCCGATGAAGTGAAAAAGATATTTGAACAGAATATCAAGGATTGGATCGAAGGTGGTTCTCCACCTCCATTGCATGATGAATAAATAGAGAGGTTTATGATGAGAAATCCAAATTACCAACGCATGAAAAGATCGAATACGGACACTGTGCGCATCAATGGTGTCTCTGGAGCTTTGTTCGCCATTGCCATTGCTTTCGGTACAGTGGGTTCAATTCTGATGGGGTTGTGGCGAGTCAGCGATTGGATCATTGTCTTGTTCGCAACAGTGATGACCCTGATTGGTTTGTACTTGATGTTTGCTTTGAAGATCGCCAATCAGTGGGAAAAGGCCGTAGTACTGCGGCTGGGCAGGTATCGAGGTTTAGTAGGCCCCGGCCAGTTTTGGATTGTGCCTATTGTGGACTCTATCGCGGAATGGATTGATCACCGCGTGATGGTAACTCCCTTCAGCGCGGAAAAAACGCTTACCAAAGACACTGTTCCCGTTGATGTCGATGCGGTCCTATTCTGGATGGTTTGGGATGCAGAGAAGGCTGCTTTGGAAGTTGAAGATTATCAGATGGCCATCGCTTGGGCTGCGCAGACCGCCTTGCGAGAAGTGATCGGTCAAATGGATTTGGCAGATATCTTAGTTGGCCGTGCAAAAATGGATGCTGACTTGCAGAAGATCATTGATGAGCGTACTACACCTTGGGGTGTCACTGTGCAATCTGTTGAGATCCGCGATGTGGTCATTCCACAAGAACTCGAAGATGCCATGTCTCGCCAGGCCCAGGCCGAACGTGAACGCCAGGCCCGCGACATTCTGGGCGAGTCTGAAAAGCAGATTGCGGACTCATTTGCCGAAGCCTCCACGGCCTACATCGATAACCCCACGGCTTTGCACTTGCGAGCGATGAACATGCTCTTCGAAGGGCTCAAAGAAAAAGGCGCCATGGTCATTGTTCCCAGCAGCGCAGTGGATACGATGAATTTGGGTGGCTTGAGCGGCATGGTCTCCCTGGCCAAGACTGCTCCTGTCGAAGAATAGAACTGATTATGTTCTGATTTGCTGGCTCGGGGAGCATTTCACTCCTGAGCCAGTTTCTTTGAAAGGAGGTGCCAATGAGTGACACAAAATGGGAATACTGCATTGAAATTTATGGGACTGTTTGGAAAAGCCCTAAGCCCGAAAATGTCCAGGCTTTTCTCAACGAAATGGGAGCGCAGGGCTGGGAGATCATCAACTTGCACCACCCAGAAAACAGCAACAAAGTTTGGGTCACGGCAAAGCGGCCGCTGACCGAAACGGAAGATCGCAGAAGGCGTAGACAGCGCGACTGGGAATTCAATTAAAAATCGAAGAGGTAGAGATGGCCTATCATGGTGCTCATATCGCTGCTGCGGCAGCAGCTGAAAAACGTAGAAAACTAGAAGAAGCTGAGGAAGAAAAAATGACCAAATATCATCAAGAAGATTCTGAAAAATGGGAATACAAGATCGTGCGCTCTGAATTGGGGGCGTTCCGAAACCCAAATGTGCTGGCCAATTTAGTGGAGGAAGAAGCCATCGCTGGCTGGGAAATGTTGGAGAAATTCGATAACCGCCGGATCCGCTTCAGGCGACCCATTGAGGCACGAAAGCACGACGCCATGCTGCCAACGGATGTTGATCCCTATCGCACGAGTTATGGCTCATCAATGATCCGGACCGGCGTTATGCTCTCGTTGGGTTTGTTTATGTTGGGTGTTTTTCTTTTTGTGTTCCTGGTTTACCGGGATGCTGGTGGCGATCCTTCGATGGGAACGTTTCCAATAATTTCTTTAATCATTGGTCTGGTTGTGGTCGGTTTGGCCGTGGCTGTTGTTCGATCGCGAAGATAAAGGACGAAAACTTGTTTCACGTGAAACAAGCTGATTGGATAAATCTGGTGTGTTTCACGTGAAACCTTATTGATGGAATCTGGTGTTGAAATGGATATTTTTGTACGAGCGTCGAACGCGTTTTTGATGATCGCCATGCCCCTGGCTTTGGGTGTTTTGCTTGCCAGGCGACTAAAGGTGGAGTGGCGCCTCTTTGGTATCGGAGCGTTGGTTATTGTGGCTTCTCAGGTTCTGCATATTCCCTTCAATCTTTGGGTGTTGAATCCGGGGATTGAACGCTTGGGATTGGCAGACGCAAGCGCTGGTCTGGGCTTGGTGATCGTGGCAATTCTCTACGGGTTATCGGCGGGTGTTTTCGAAGAACTGGCCCGATACTTGGCCTATCGTTTTTGGGTGAAAGACGCTCGTAGCTGGAAAGCAGGCCTGATGTTTGGCGCTGGGCATGGCGGGCTTGAGGCTATCATTCTGGGGGCATTGGCGGGTTACGCGCTCGTTCAGGCGCTGGTTTACCGCAACGCCGACTTGACGACCGTTGTCCCTCCCGAACAAATGGAGCTGGCTGTTGCGCAATTGGAAGCCTATTGGTCGACGCCCTGGTATCTTTCGATCATGGGGGCGGTGGAACGGATTGGCGCAATCTGCTTTCACTTGAGTGCATCTATCCTGGTTTTGCAAGCTTTTAAGCGGGAGAATAATCTGTGGGTTTTGGCTGCGATTGGCTGGCATACTTTGCTTGATGCTGTGGCAGTGTATGGAATCCAGGTTTGGGGGGTCCTGGTGACCGAAGCTCTGATTTTGCTCTTTGGGCTGGTCAGCCTGTTGATGATCTGGCTTTTGCGGGATTCTCATGAAGATGAGGATCAAACCGATTTGCCGCCTCAGCCACCCCAAACGGAGTCAGTTTCTCCCGATCTTTCACAAGAAAAACTTGAAGACAGTCGCTATCTTTATTTGATGCAGGTAATCTCATGGCAGAGACATTCAACAAAAACACTACGCAGTTAATCGACCTTCACGGTCTATCGAAAACCTTTGGCCGGGTTTTGGCCGTCGATCGGTTATCATTCTCTGTAAAAGCGGGAGAAATCTTTGGGCTGCTGGGGCCCAATGGCGCTGGCAAAACCACTACAATCCGCATGCTGGGAGCACTGATTGGCCCCAGTGCGGGTGAGGCCTGGGTCAATGGATACCTGGTGGGGCAGTACGATCAGGCTATTCGCCGCAGTGTGGGAATCTTGACCGAAGCGCCGGGAATGTACAACCAACTCAGCGCAGAACGCAATCTGGCGTTCTACGCCAAGATGTATGCCGTGGAAGATATCCCTGGCCAGGTGGAGCGCTACCTGCGCATGCTGGGTTTGTGGGAGCGGCGCTTCGAACCGGTGGGTACATTCTCTAAGGGCATGCGGCAGAAACTGGCCATTGCCCGCACCTTGCTGCATGAGCCCAGTGTGCTTTTCCTTGACGAACCTACCAGCGGACTCGATCCCCAGGCAGCGCGCATGTTGCGGGGTTTCATCGCCGATTTGAGAGATAGCGGACGGGCCATTATCTTATGTACGCACAACCTGGATGAAGCCGACCGGTTGTGTGATCGGATTGCCGTATTAAAAAGTCGGCTGTTAGCCTTGGATACACCGACCAACTTGCGCCGGAAACTGTTTGGTCGCACGTCGGTATTTCATCTCAAAGTGGCGTCTGAGCGTTGGGCGGATATCTTGAATACTTTCGATTTTGTCCAATCTGCCGAAGTGGTCGACAATAAATTGGTCGCCCAACTCGATGATCCTGAAGCCCGTAATCCTCAATTAGTGCAGGCCCTAGTTGAAGCCGGGGCAGAAATTCAGTTTGTCGGAGAGCTGCGCAGACGTCTTGAAGATGTCTATTTGCGGCTTGTCGACCAGGCCGCGGAGGCGGAGAATAATGGATAAGATTTGGGTGTTGGTTCAAAAAGAATGGGCGGAAGTATTTAGAAACCGTTTTGTGATTTTCACAGTAGCCTTTCTGCCGCTGTTGTTTACGATTATGCCGCTGGCAATTCTATACTTCACCAAGTCATCTGGGGATATCAGCGATGCCATGTCCATGTCGGACTTGCCGCCAAATTTCTTGGAGATGTGTGGCAATCTCGATGGCGAGGGCTGCATGCAGTATTTCGTTGTCTCCCAATTCATGCTCTTGTTCATGATGGTGCCCATGATCGTGCCGATTACTTTTGCGTCTTACAGCATCGTTGGGGAAAAGACAGCTCGCACGTTAGAACCGTTGCTGGCAACGCCCATTACCACGCTGGAACTGCTGATTGGTAAGGCGTTGGCAGCCTCGATCCCGGCAGTGATTGCCACCTGGCTGAGTTTCTTTCTCTACATGCTTGGTGCCAGTTTCCTGGTGGTCAGCCCGGGGGTGTTGGGGAAATTGTTTGACCCTTTGTGGCTGAGCGCCATCTTTGTGGTGGGGCCCTTATTAGCCCTGGCCGGTGTCAGCCTGGCGGTGATGATTTCTTCTCGGGTGACAGACCCCCGGGTGGCAGAACAGATCTCAGCTGTCTTTGTGCTGCCGTTGGTCGGCTTATTCGTGGGTCAATCCACAGGATTGATATTCATCAATGAACAGATCATCCTATGGATGGCGATCGGTTTACTGGTTTTGGACGTCGGCTTGTTTGCCTTTGCCACACAGCTATTCCAACGCGAATCGATTCTGACGCGCTGGAAGTAGATGTGAAGGGGCTGATACACAAGGCCTCAGCCCCTTCCATAAAACTGCTCAATAAAACCTGAAATTTGGGGGTAGAATAGTAGCTGCGCTATTTCACTGATTGTAATCCAATGAAAATAACATTTGCTATTCTCCAGGTTGCATTTCTGCTCTTCTTGCTTGCGCCCAGCGCAGCTCAAGAGGATGCCGAACCATTGATCCTTGGTTTGAACAAGGATTTCGGGTATGCGGCCGCCGGGCAAATTCAGGGCAGTTTTTCCCTGGTTGTACGGTCTCCCGACGATTTAGTACGCGTCGAATTCTATATTGACGGGCAACTGGTGCAGACCTCAACACAACCGCCTTTCCGGTTTAAATTCAATACCGCGGACTTCGAACCTGGCGATCACACTTTTTCAGCTGTTGGCTTTCGGGCTGATCAATCATCGTTATCTTCCAGTGAATTTCGACGTGAATTTATCAGTGCTGAAGATGCCTGGAGTAGTGTAGGGAAATTGATTGTCCCAGTGTTTGTTGTGATTGGCGTGATTGCGGTCTTGGGTACCTTGGGTGGTGGATTGATTGGCCGCAAGAAGGAATTTGTTATAGGTAATTATGGGTTGGCCGGGGGAGCCGTTTGCCCGCGCTGCCGGTTGCCATATGCGCGGCATATGCTAGCTCCAAATCTAGTGGTTGGAAAGCTCTAGCGCTGTCCCCACTGTGGCAAGTGGGCCATTGTGCCGCAAGCATCGTCGCAAAATCTGCAAGCAGCGGAAGTGCGCTATCAGTCGCTGGATGACGGTGAATCTGCAATTGTCAAGCAAGAAATGGATTATAACGACCTCCTGGATGAGTCTCGATTTGAGCGGTAGTGGTTTATGGTCGCAATAGAGCGCCTTTTGGAAATCAGCCAGCAATTGAATTCTGCCAAGAATATCGAATCATTGATTCAATTGGTCAAGGAAAACACCAGCGATTTGCTTGCGTGTTGTGACGTACGCGTGTTATTTTATGAGCAGGAGAGCTACAGTTCGATTTCAGAAAGTGGGGCGACGGATTTTTTGGATGTCCCTATTCGCTATGAAGATCAAATCGTTGGTACACTGCAGGTGCTCAACAAAAACCAGGGAGAATTCACAGAGACAGATGACAAGCTGCTGTCATTTGTAGCCACCCAAACTGCAATCGCATTTCATCACATCAAATCTCTTCAAAAAATTCGCCAGGCAGATCAAGTTAAAGCCGATTTTCTGGCTGTGGCATCCCACGAGTTAAGAACACCTTTGGGATTGATTTTGGGATACGCCACTTTTCTGAAAGCGGAAGTGGATGATGAGCTAAAAGACATTACGGAAACTTTGTTGAATGCCGCTTTACGACTCAGGTCTCTTTTGGAAGATATGACCCATATGAATTTGCTGTATACGGGAGCAACGGAGTTAGATTTAAAAGTTCTCTTGATTCAAGAGATCATCCAAAGTGTGCATGATGAAGTATCCAAATCTATCACCAATCATATAATTGACTTCGATTTGCCGACATCCGATGTGTATGTGGAAGTAGATTCTCGCATAAATAATGTTTTCTTGAGACTACTAAATAACGCACTCCGGTTTTCACCCAAAGGTGGTGAGATCAAAATTCAAGTGAATCCGGATGACAAAGATGTCCTGATCGCAGTTACGGACTATGGCATAGGCATCCCTTCAGATAAACTGGACCGGATCTTTGACCAGTTCTATCAAGTCGAGCACCACATGACGCGGCGGTATGAAGGTTTGGGATTAGGGTTGGCAATTTCCAAGGGGATGGTGGAATTACATGGCGGGGAAATTTGGGCTGAATCTGCTGGTCCTGGGAAAGGGTCTACCTTCAAGGTGTTGTTACCTAGAGTTTTCCCCAAATGAAAAACTGGCCGAGCTAAGGCCAGTTTATTCTACTTGAACGTCAAAGGCGTACCCCGTAGTTGCTGCGGGGAAAGGAATTTTCAGGGTTTTGCCTCTTTATTTTATGCGCCATTTTCCATGGCCCAGATTTCGGTGACCTCTTCTGCCTGATCCAGATAGGCGTCCAATCCTGCAAGCCTTTCTCCAAATTCTTCATTAGATAGACCCAACTGTTGGACAACATCAATCCATTGGGTAGTAAGTGCCTCCTGGTCTTGCACTTCTTTTGCCAAGGATGCCCAAGAACGGATCAGTGGCCAGAGCACATCTTTGGGCTGATCGCCGAAAAGGATCGCTTTGAAGGCGTGCAAATAATATTGCTTTCGATAGGGGTGAATTCGAACAGGCCGATCGTCATCAGAAATTGAATCGAAAGTTTTTTCCCAAATCGATATCCACTCTTTCAGCGTATCAACTTTAACTTTTGGGGCACCCAACAACCCCAGCATCCCAGCATACATTCCCCCGCGATTGAGTATTTCGACACGTTGAGCAAACCAGGATAACATGCGCCGTTCCGGCAACGGTTCTCCGACCAGGAGAGCCAGGGCATTGGCCGTGTTTTCGATGCAAAACAGATATTCATCCAATTGATTTTCATCTGTAGTCTCGGATGCCTCTTGCATCTCTAACCAGCGTTGACGCGCTGCTTCCAGGAGTGGCCGGGAGCGCAGGATAATATGATCGGATCGATAGAACATGCCCCGCACCGTGGCGATGGTGAAATCGAGGAAATGCTGAGGGTCAAAAAGAACTTGTGCGTTATACAGACTCGGACCCATCCAGGGATCAACTCTCAAATCTCTGCCTTTCAGATATTCCTTTTGCGCGTGGTGTTCAATATCCAGATGTACCTCATCGGTCAAGCGCAGAATCTCTCGCGAGGTGGTAGGTGCATCCGAATGGATAAATACCAGATCAACATCCGTGGTTCCTCCCAAAAATGGATCATCCCCCATTACCATCGAACCCCTCAAATACGCAGCCATAATGTCGAAATTTGCGCGCGTATATTTTTCAACAGTTGTATTCGCAAATTGCTTGAGAGTTTCTGTATTAATTTGCATGGTCTCTCATCCTAATTTCGAAGCAGGACGAAATAGAATCATCTAGCGATAATTTTTGAGGTCTAGGGGTAACGTGGTTTGAAATGGAGCTATCTCCAAAGCCTGGCGAATGCGATTTTCAACCTGTTTCAAATCTTCAAGGTTTGCTACGTAATTCAGGTCATCCGTATTGATGATAAGTATCTTAGGTCCATTATACCCATCACCAAAGTATTTCTCATAGGCCTGATTTAATTCGTCAATGTAGGCTACATCCATACCCCGCTCATAAGGCCGGTCGCGATGAGCGATCCGCTGCATCAGAACATCTGTGCTACCTTGAAGATAGACGATCAAATCTGGCAAAGGGATTTTTTCTGCCAAAGCCTCATGAACTTGATAATAGGTGTCGAGTTCATCCCCCTTGAGGTTAATACTGGCGAACAAGGCATCTTTCTTGAAAGTGTAGTCGGCGATTAGATTCTTTTTCGTCTCTAACATTCCCGAGACAGCGTTTTGCTGATGGAATCGACTGAGCAAAAAGAAAACCTGCGTTTGAAAAGCATAACGATCGCGATCAATATAGAAATTTGAAAGAAATGGATTCTCTTCGAAGACTTCCAGTAATAACGATGCCTCAAAAGCAGGTTTTAACAAACGCGCTAGTGTGGTTTTTCCAACGCCAATTACACCTTCGATTGCTATGTACATACGTCCTCATTTCCCAATGTAATAATATTTCGACGCCTGACGTTTCCCAAGGATACCAGCCTTTGAATTTACAGGCAACAAAGTAATTGACAAATTCAAAACTTTCGTTACAATAATAGATAAATTAGATTGCAAATCATAAGGAAGGGTATATGCCTGGTCTCAATCGTGTACAACTCATTGGTAATTTGGGGAAAGACCCCGAAATGCGCTACACATCATCAGGAAAGCAAGTTTCCGCATTCAGTGTAGCTGTGAACCGTCGCTGGAAGAGTAGCGGTGAAAACAAAGAAGCTACTGATTGGTTCAACGTCGAAGCATGGGGGCGTTTAGCAGAAATCTGCCAACAGTATCTCAAGAAAGGCAGCCTGGTTTTTCTGGAGGGGCGTTTGCAAACCGATCGTTTTGAAAGTGAAGGTGAGACACGCTACTTCACCAAAGTTGTCGCCTCGCAGATGCAGATGCTTGACCGCAAATCAGGTGAACCTGAACCAACTGAGGAAATTCTAGAAGAATAGATTGTTCATCACCGATAATAGCAGGGTGAATTGGCTGCCCTGTCAATTTTGCGCGCCAAAATTTCACACCAGATAGCCTTCCAGTTTTAGCAACCAGGCTTTGGTTGCCAATCCGCCGCGGGCGCTGTAACCATGCAGACCGCCATTCGCGGCCACGACCCGATGGCATGGGATCACAATTGGAATTGGGTTGGTTGCTTCGGCGCGCCCAACAGCTTGAGCTGCGCGCGGTTTGCCGATGATCGCCGCGATCTCGCCATAGGTCCGAACTTTTCCGCTAGGAATATTTGCTGTTGCGCGTAAAACTTTTTCTTGAAATGGGCTCATGATTGACCAGTCGATGGGCAAGTCAAAAGCTTTTCGGGCGCCATCCAGATATTCTGTAATTTGGCGTGTTACTGCTTTTGTGCGCTCCTGATCCCAGACAACTTCTGCCCCGAAACGATCTGCTATTCGTTGAGAGAAATTCTCCTGCTCGTCATCAAGCGACAACGAAATCAAACCATTTATGCTTACCGCGAAAAAGATGGAACCGAGAGTCTGTGTGGCTACACTACCGAAATACAATGTCTTTTTCATACCTCACACTTTTCCATTGCGCAATATTTTTTGGATTTTCAATAATTCGTGACCATATCGATCATGCCGCGCTCGCGTGCCCGGTGCTCACACCATAAGAAGATCACAGCAGAAAGAACAGCAAAAATTGCTGTCAACCCCAATAGAATGCCCATCAATTGGGCATTACTAAATCTTGAAAGCGTAGGAAAGGCCTCCGCGACTGAACCAACCAGCGATCGCCGCAACAATTCCAACCAATACGTGATGGGCATAATAAATCCGATGGGGCGTATTGCGGCTGGCAGAACATCCAGTGGGAAAATGGCCCCGCTGAAAAGATATAACGCCCCTGCGGCCACATCGCCCAGGAACCAGACATGATTGGCAATGGTCATCGCGATACCTGCCAGGATCAGTCCCATCATGGCCAGCATGATGACCCCAACAAAAAGTGAAACGAAGAATAACCCCCAGTTCACCGCGGCTAAATCGATTTGAACGTGCAAGAATGTCACGCCAACCAGGATGGTGATCAGCACAGATATCGAAGCAACGATGAAACGCGCCACGCCGCGTCCGAGCAAATACGTTGGAACGTGGATGGGGGCTACATACATGTATTTGAGCGTTTTGTAGTGTTCGCGGTCATCGATAACGGCCCAGGAAATGCCGGTCATCACCTGACCCACATAAATGTAAAAAGCGTTGCCCAGGTAAATGTACGGAAAGATCAGCGTGTCGAAATCCCCACCGGTGATGATGCTGTACATCACCACCAGGATCGCGGCCCCAGCCAGGGGTTTGACGATGGAGTAAACCGCAAACAGGAAAGGATCTGTCCAATTGGATTCGATCTGCCAACCCAGCCATGTCGCCATGCGGAATGAGCGCGTGAAAGTTTGGCGATCGGGTAATATAGTTCGGATATTTAGTGAGGTTCGTTTTGTGCTGTCCATAATCTATTAAGTTTAGAGTAAACAGGTAAGCAATGCATACATGTTTACTTGACTACCTCCTGCTATCCGTCAGCCGACCTTCGCGAATTGCCAATCTCTCCATATAGCTGAGCAAAAATTTTGCCGCGGTCAGAAAGATCACGCACAACACGGATAAGATACCGATTTCCAAAGGTACGCTGAGGAAGCCCAGCGCTGGCCCCGAGGGAAATACCAGTTGGCGCATAGCATCCAGGCCCAAGGTCAGCGGGATAATCGAAGCGCTGGCCGCCACCCAAAAGTTGAAACTTTTTATAGGGAAGTAAAAGCCCGAAAACAGGTAGACTGGCTCTTGCGCCAGGTTAGAAAGATGCCAGGCTTCCCGGCTTAGCAGCAGGAACAGGGAAGCGAATAACATCCCCATGCCATATAAGGCGATCATAGCCAGCATAAACACCAGGAATAGCTGGCTATAGCTGGTGACCGCGTACGGAATCTTGAAAATCCAACTGCCCAAAACCGTGATCGCTAATGCACGCAGCGTCGTCGCTACCAGGCCGCCCAGCGCCATTCCTAAAAGGATAGCCATCATCGAGTTGGGCGCCATCACATACAACGCCAGATTGCCCATTTCTTTTTCCCAGTACAACTGGCTGGACATGCTCCAGAGCACATTCATCCAGAAAGCGGTCATCGCGCCGCCCATGACCACAAAGCCGACATATTCCTCCGGCGCGCCGATGGCGCGATAGACAAACACATAAGCCGAAACAGCCAGCATGGGCAGGAAAATATCGAAGAATAACCAGGACTTCTCGCGCTGCTGCCCGATGATGCGCGGGTAAGCCCGCGCCAGCACCGTTTGCACAAACAACCGAAAGCCGGTGTTCCTCTTTACTGGAATCTGATTACGATTACCTGAAAACTGTTCATTGTCCACTGGCTGCCGCCTCCTCCATGCTGTGCCCGACCAGGTCGACAAAGACATCTTCGAGAGTAGGCTCGCGCTTTTGCAGGTTGAGAATGTGGATGTCGTTGGAGGTCATCATATTGATCACGCCTCCCAGGGCGTCGTCTTTCTCCAGGATCAGGTCCAATTCGGCGGCGCCATCTTTGGGAGCATGAATCGCTTTCCTGACTCCGGGCAACCCCTCAAAGGAGTCCGCACTTAATCCGTTCAAGGGGCTGAGCTCCATCTTAAAGATCACATCCTGCTGAAGTCGTTGTTTCAAATTTGCGGGTGTATCACAGGCCAGCACGCGTCCCTTGTTGATGATCGCCACCCGGTCGCATAGCTCATCCGCTTCGACCATGTAGTGCGTCGTCAGCAGCAGCGTACGTTTGGGTTCATCGTCAATCCACTGGCGGATAAAGCCGCGTACATCGCGTGATGCGCCTACATCCAGGCCCAGGGTAGGCTCGTCAAGAAAGAGCACATCAGGATCGGTCATAAAGCCGCGCACGATGTTCATCTTCTGGCGCAGGCCGGTGGAAAGGTCGGAAGACTTGGTGTTCAAGCGATCCTCAAGCCCGACGACCTCCAGCAATTGTTTGATGCGCCGGTTGGCCTCTTTGGAGGGAATGCCATAGAACTGGCTGAACATCCACAGGTTTTCGCGCACCGTCAGCAGGCCGTACCCGGAGGATTCACCGCCTGAGACCATGTTGATGCGGGCACGTACTTCCTGGGGCGCAGCGTTAACATCGAAGCCTGACACCCAGGCCTGACCTGAGGTGGGAGCCAGCAAAGTGGTGAGAATTTTTATTAGCGTGGTTTTGCCAGCGCCATTCGGACCTAGCAGCCCGAATAATTCCCCTTTGGGGATTTCCAAGTTGACATCTTTCAGGGCAGTGAGTTCCTTGGGATCGGATTTTTTCCCGCCGCGAATCTTGTAGATTCTGCCCATTTTTTCCGTGCGAATTGCTAATTCCATAGGTTTTGCCTGAACTTTCAAAAGTGATGGGTTATCGTAGGGTAATCGTAGGGTTTGCGTCAAGCACTATTTTACGATTGTTGATATATTTATGATCGAAGGGCGATTTCTCTTCTTCTCCTCCTTAGAGAGAGCCGGGTATGGCGAACCCGGCTCTCGGTGATTCTGAGAGAAATTGCAGGGGGTTACACGCCAGATTGCTCGAACAATAATTCCTCTAACTGTTCTCCATGCAAAATAGGGTGCATAACGGCATGTTCTAACATGGCGTCGATACAATAGCGCACACCCCAATTGGAGACATATTCTTCTCTGTGGAAGCGTCCTTCTTCGACATCTGCAAGAGGCATCCCCCAGCGTTCAATCAGATGGGCAATGTAATCTTCGGCTTCCTCGGCGATCACTTCAATTTCGGGAGCCGGATTGATTTGAGGGTCGGATAATTCCAATTGCTTGCAAATCCAGGTTATGTAGGCGCGATCCGCCCTTAGCACGTGGGATAGCAAGGCTTCCAGAGAAATATAGGCTGGATCATCCGTTTCCGGCAATTCGATTTTTGCAGTTTTGGCCTGTTTCCAGGTTTCATGGCATTCCTGCAAGTATAGGCCGCGCAAGTAAACCATCGTGCGCGCCGCGCCATATTTGTATTTGGGGAGAGATTTCTTTTCATGGAAGTTCATGTTGTGCCTAATTCAGCTTTCTCAATCATGGTTTGCAACCAATTCACGATGGGGGCCATTTCTCGATAACGTTCCAGGCAGTAGTCGATCAACGCCGGCGAATACAATTCTTCGGGGTGATCCATTTCCGTGCCGGCGGTCAAACCGCTGTAGAGCAGCAGTTCGGCATTTTCGTGGTCGGGATCGTAGCCGCGCGGCACACGCTTGTAGGTCTTTTGGCCGAAGTTGTAGCCTTTTCCAGCGACTTCAACAACGGACTTTGCCAGTGCGGGTCCCAGTTCGGGATGAACTGCAGCATCACGGTATGCCTTCAGAATCGGTTTCGCGAAAGAGTACAACCCGCAGCCCAGCATCAAGTCATGAGCGTCCAGGTGAAAGTAGTATCCAGGGTTTTCAAATTTGGCTCCTTGTCCGACCCAAAACCACAATCCAAGATTGGTCTTGTAGGGGGTTTTGTCTTTGCTGAAACGCGTGTCACGGTAAATGCGGAAGATGGATTTGTTGACGCGCGGGTCGGCGTTCACCCTGGGGGCTACCTCTTTCAGTTTCTCTCCCATCGCGACCACAAAGTCTCGCGCCGGCCCCATGACATAATTTTCGAAATCGGGTTTATGTTCCGTAAACCAGGGTTTATTGTTGTTATCTGATAGATCGCTAAAGAATTGAATTGTCTCTTTGGAAAAGCCGGAAAAGAGGGTGGAAGACATGCGCTTTCTCCTTTTGTGAAAAAATCTTTTCCATTATATTCGAACTTATGTTCTATGCCAAGTTTTGAAGCTTAAAAAATTGGATTCTTTAAGTCCACAATCCGGATTCTTCGAACCCTTGTGCTATAATCGCGATTGGTTGGATAGTTTGCTGGTTGGTGCATTGCCAATCAACAGCCCAACAAACAAACCCACCAACAAACCAATTGGCCTATGTCCTTCGTCCACCTGCACTGTCACACCGAATACTCCCTCTTGGATGGTTTCAGCAATATCGATGCCTTGGTCAAACGTGCCAAAGAGTTGGAGATGCCCGCGATCGCCATCACCGACCACGGCACCATGTTTGGGGTGATTGATTTTTACAACGCCGCCACCAAACATGGCATTAAGCCCATCATCGGCGTCGAGGCCTACATGGCAGCCCGGGGGATGCAGGACCGTGACTCGCAATTTGACAAGAAATCTTCACACTTGCTGTTGTTAGCGGAAAACCAGACTGGATATCAGAACTTGCTCAAGATTGCCTCGGCGGCTCAGCTAGAGGGCTTCTATTATTTTCCGCGCATCGATCACGATTTCCTGGCGGCGCACTCCGAGGGCTTAATCTGCACTTCTGGCTGTATGGCCGCTGAAATCCCTCGGGCGATAGAAAAAGGTGATCTGGCTGGAGCACGCGCAAAGTTAGATTGGTACTATGAGGTCTTTGGGCGTAAAAATTTCTTCATCGAGCTGCAGCAGCACGAAATTCCAGAATTAGAACAAATCAACAAAGCATTGTTGGAGATGGGCCCGCACTACCAGGCCAATTATGTCGCCACCAATGATGTCCATTACGTCAATTCTTCTGATGCGAAATTGCAGGACATTTTGCTGGCCGTGCAGACCGGGACGCTGCTTTCCGATCCCAAGCGCATGCGCATGTCGGACAGTACTTACTATTTACGCTCCGCAGCGGAAATGGCCAACATTTTTGCCGAGGTGCCGGAAGCGATCAGCAACACCTTGCTGATTGCCGAACGCTGTGAGATTGACCTGGGTTTCAAGGGCTATCACCTGCCTGATTTCCCGGTTCCGGAAGGACTGACGGCCGAAACCTATCTGCGAGAATTATGCGAACAGGGTTTGCACAAGCGTTATGGTAACCGGGCTGGTGATCAGGTTTACCAGGAGCGCCTGGATTATGAATTAGGCATTATCCATGATATGGGTTTCGATGCTTACTTCTTGATCGTTTGGGATCTTTGCCAATATGCGCAGAAAAAAAATATTCTTTACAACGCGCGTGGTTCTGCCGCCGGATCGATTGTGGCCTACACCCTGGAGATTACTCTGGTTGACCCCATCGAGCACGGCCTGATCTTCGAGCGTTTCCTCAACCCGAGCCGCGTCTCCATGCCCGATATCGATTTGGATTTCCGCGACGACCGCCGCGCTGAGTTGATGGAGTATTGCGCCCAGCGCTACGGCAGCGATAAAGTTGCGCAGATCATCACCTTTGGAACCATGAAAGCGCGCGCCGCCATCCGTGATGTCGGCCGTGTCAAGGATATCCCCCTCAGTGAGGTGGACCGAGTGGCCAAGTTGATCCCGGCCATTCCTGGCAAGCCTGTTTCCATTGCCCAGGCGCTGGAAGAAGTCCCCGAGTTCAAACAAGCCTACAAATCGGCCGACTATATTCGCGACCTGGTGGATACCGCCAAAGGCATGGAGGGGGTCACCCGCAACGCCGGGACGCACGCCGCTGGCGTCGTGGTCACCGACAAACCAATTGTCGAGTATCTGCCGCTGCATCGTCCCACGGGCAGTGCGCAAGACAGCCCCATCGAGACCGTCACCCAGTTCGAGATGTCGGTCATCGACGAGCAGGGCTTGCTCAAAGTCGATTTCTTGGGCCTCTCCACATTGACGGTGATGGCCAAGGCCTGCGACCTGATCCGAGAACGGCACGGGATCGATTTTAATCTAGACAATATCCCATTGGACGATCCCGAAACTTTTGAACTTCTGGGACGCGGCGAAACTGCGGGTGTTTTCCAGGTTGAGGGCGCGGGTATGCGCCGCAACCTGGTGGAGATGAAGCCTCAAAACCTGGATCACGTTATCGCTATGGTAGCGCTCTTCCGTCCAGGACCGATGGACTTCATCCCTAGTTACATCCGGCGCATGCATGGTGAGGAGGAGATTGAGTACCTGCACCCCAAGCTGGAACCGATCCTCGAAGAAACGTATGGCATCACGGTCTATCAAGAACAGATTATGTATTCGGCCATGGAATTGGCTGGATATACAGCCTCCGAAGCTGATTTCCTGCGCAAGACGGTTGCCAAGAAGAAAGAAAAAGAGCTACTCAAACAACGCGATCGCTTCGTCATTGGGGCAATGGAAAACGGGGTTACTAAAGATGTCGCTGATCAGATCTTCGACAATTGGGAAGCTTTCGCCCGTTATGGTTTCCCCAAGGGACACGCCGCCGATTACGGCGTCATCTCCGTGCAGACGGCCCATCTCAAGGCTCACTACCCGGTTGAATATATGACCGCCCTGTTATCGGTCTTCTTAAGCGACACCGACAAAGTGGCCGTGTATGTGGCTGATTGCCGCCGTATGGGCATCGAGGTATTACCGCCGGATATTAACGCTAGTGGTTGGGATTTTACAATAGAGGACGGGAAACCGAAGACCGAAGACCGGGCGGCCCGTCCACCGTCTCCTGTTTCCGGTCAAAGAATCCGTTTTGGCCTGGGTGCCGTCAAAAACGTGGGCCAAGGCCCGGTGGAGATTCTGCTTGAAGCGCGGCAAGAAGGCCCGTTCAGCGACTTGAATGAATTCGTCCGGCGGGCAGATTTGCGCAAGGTTGGCAAGCGCTCCCTGGAATGCCTGATCAAAGTTGGGGCATTGGATTTCTTTGGCACTCGGCCTGCCTTGTTGGATGCGCTTGATCGCATCGTTTCATTGAGTTCATCCCATTTCGCCGCTGCTGACTCCGGGCAGATGTCCATGTTCGGATCGCAGACCGGCTTAGTGGATACTATCGAATTGCCAGAATTCGTCGGCGAGATACCCCGCCGTGAACAACTCGATTGGGAACGAGAGTTGATTGGCCTGTATGTGTCCGATCATCCTCTGAGCCCAGTGATGGATGCCATCACCCAGAATATCAGTCATTTCTCAACGGAACTGCTCGAAGCCGGTGATGGGCACATTGTGCGCGTGGCGGGGGTTGTCAGCCGCATTCGTCCACACACCACCAAAAAAGGCCAGCCGATGGCTTTTGTCACCCTCGAAGATATGCAGGGAAATATTGATCTGGTGGTTTTCCCCCGCACCTGGAGCAAGTATCAGGAAGTGATTGATTTCGACAAGATCGTGCTGGTCGATGGCAAAGTGGATGCCTCGCGCGGCGAGCCCAAAATCCTGGTTGATAAAGTCACGACTGAAATGAACCATATCACGCCTTTAAAGCCGACATCGCCTCCAGCTGCCAGTTTCGAAGAACCTTTCTTTGAGGAAATGGCGCAACCCGTGGCGTCAAAGCCCAAACCCACGTCTGTATCACAACCGCAACCCAAAGTTGCCGATGAAAAACCTGTTTACGAGGCCGACACGGACGTGGACGCGGAATCGGATGACTGGCAGGATGATGGCTTCCCACCCCCCCCCGAAGCCTTTCCCGATGGCTGGAACGACGTCAATGGTATCGAAGAACCTGAACCCATCGCGGCAAAGGAAGCAGAACCTGAAGAACAACATCAAGAACTGCATCCGGAACTTGAACCCGAAGGCGAACAACCAGAGCCTGAACTCGAGGGCGAAAAGTCACTGTTAGAAGAAGCTCTCTCTCTGGCAGAGGATTTTCATGCTGCTCACCAGATTCAAGAGTCCGAAGTCAAGCCGGTGCCGGTGGATCCAGTTGTGGATAATGACGGTATTGAACCAGAATCGATCCCTCCAACTGCGCCTGTATTGCCGTCCCGCGAGACCAGCGGTGATGTTCAAATGGCCACCATCATCTTGCGGCCCAAATTAGGCCGGGTGAGGGATAACCTTCTGCTCCGGCGTGTCTTCGGCAGTTTGATCAGTTCGCCGGGACAGGATCGCTTTGCCTTCCATATTTTTGAATATGGCCGCGGCTTCCTGCTCGATTTCCCCAACTACACCACTTATCTAAATCCTGAACTGGTGGCCGAACTGCAATCCCTGGTCGGCCCCGAAAATGTACGTATTGAGCCGATAACCTTTCAATAAAAAGGGGCCATCTATAGTCACGTAGAGCGAATGGGGGAAGGATCGAAAAGGAAGCTGCTTTTAATTTTCCGATTTTGAATTGACAACCGATCAAGCTGAGGTGATCATGAATGAAATCGAATTTCACAAATGTCACGAATATTTTTTGTTGAGAAAATATATTCTGAATTCGTATAACTTGCAAAATTCGTACCCAATGAAATTTTCAACCGTAGATCTAGAAAATTGCCACGGATGACAAGAACGTCATGGGCGGGAAAAAAGTAAATTATCTGTGTTCATCCTATTCATCTGTGGTGCATTTTTTGTATGAATCAGGCTACATGATCTTTTTTAGGTCACACATGTACGGTAGAGAATCGCCGAATAAAAGTGTCCGATGAGTTGTTTTGGATTGGTTGTTGTAACAGTTATCACTGATCAGGGGCAACAAAAAGCAAAGCAAAGGAATATTTGATGAAGAGAAAATTGTTGTTATCGGTAATGCAAGTGCTAATTTTAGGAATAACTCAGGCAAACTCGTGGATGATAGCAATGCCCCCCCGCGCCGACCCCGATCCAGATGTCCCAGGTGTATCCGTGGAGGCAGTCTGGTGGCAGCCAGCTCCGGGAACAACCTGGCAGTGGCAGTTGACCGGGGAGATCGATACATCATTCGATGTGCAGATGTATGATGTCGATCTATATCTGGTTCCTGAAGATGTAGTCCAAGCGTTACACGAAGAGGGCCGAATTGTGATCTGTTATTTCAGCGCTGGAAGTTGGGAAAATTGGCGGGATGATGCTGCAAATTTCCCGAAAGCCGTCATTGGTAAACCCCTCGATGAATGGCCAGATGAAAGCTGGTTGGATATCCGTCAGATTGAAGCTCTGGCGCCTTTATTAGAGGCGCGCCTGGATTTGGCGGTGGAACTGGGTTGTGATGGTGTTGAGCCGGATAATGTCGATGGATTTGCCAATGAGAGTGGTTTTCTCCTCAGCTATCAGGATCAACTCGAATTCAATATCTGGCTTGCTGAAAGCGCTCATAGCCGCGGCCTTTCCATAGGTCTGAAGAATGATCTCGATCAGATCGAAGACTTGCTGCCCTATTTCGATTGGGCGCTCAATGAAGAATGCTTTTATTATGACGAATGTGATCTTCTTTTACCGTTTGTGCAATTCGGAAAAGCAGTTTTTGGGGTAGAATACGAACTCGAGCGCAGCGATTTCTGTCCTCGGGCCAATGATCTCAATTTTGATTTTCTCAAGAAGAATTGGGATTTGGATGCCTGGCGAGAAGCCTGCCGCTGACCAGGATTTCTTTATTCGTATATGCCAAAGGAAAAAAACATGAAATCGAAACAATCATTACTTTTGATAGTAGTAACTCTTCTGATTGTGAGCTTGGCTTGCTCCGTTGTAGGTGGATCAAGCAATGAGCCCGAGCCTGAGGCCCCGGCCGAAGAACCAGCCCAAGCCGAAGAGGCTGAAGAGCCTGCGGAGGATGCCGACGGTGAGGATGCCGACGGTGAGGAGGCAGAGGAAACCGAAGCCGAAGCTGCTGCTGATGCTGAAGGTACTGATGCAGAAGAATCGGAAGCGCCTGCGGAAGCTGCCGAAGAAGATTCATCGGGTGAAGCTGAAGCTACTGATGAGGCTGCTGAGGCACCTGCAGACGAAGCTGAGGCCCAGGAATACGACACAGAATTCCCTCTACCCGATGATGTCCAGAACTTTACGGGTGGCGGCGACCAGGTCAATTTTGCTACCAGCCTGACTGTCGAAGAGGCCATTGAGTTTTATCGGGGTGCATTGGGTGACATGGCTCTGACCGAGCGCACGCTCAATACCGCCATCACCGAGACCACCTTCAGTATGGTTTTCGATGGACACGAGAATGGCAAAGCGGTTGTTGTTCAGGGCGTTGACCTTGGAAACGGCACCACCAACATCAATATCCGTTTTGAGGATGTTTAAACATTAAAAAAATTTCCGCACGCCGTAGGTGGGCCTCGCTGCTTTGCGCGCCTACGACGGGCCAGACACAGAGAGCGCAGAGATTTAAAATAGGAATGCCTGTCTCATTGGATGCTCTCGGTTAATTTTTTCTCTGTGAACTTGGCGTCTCCGCGGTGATATGTTATAAACTTCTTTTATTAGAATCAACGAGGAGAAACCAATGGTCAGTAAAGAGCTAATCGAAATTCTGCGTTGTCCAGCCTGTGTGCGGGATACGGAAGGCTTGCTGGAATATTACAAAGAAACCTGGTTCATCTGCCAGGATTGTGGGCGCAAGTATCCCATCCGTGAAGATATTCCAGTTATGTTGATCGACGAGGGCGACAGGTGGATTGAAACGGCTAAAGAAGAATTGCCCATTCCGCCGCCTGAAAAATAATCGAATAGAAGTCCGACTTTTTAGAAAAGTCGGACCTCTCTCTGAATGATCAACATCCAATCTCAAATCTCCAACCTTATATCCGGGGACGATGAGCGGGCTGAAGCCGCCGCGCTTGAATTGGTCAGGTTTGGGAAAGATGCTCTACCTGCGCTGGAAGAATTGTTATCCTCGTCAGATGCAGATCAACGTTGGTGGGCGACGCGCAGTTTGGCGGGGATCGCCGTACCCAAAGCGCAAACTTTGCTCCTAAAGAGTTTGCAGGATGATGACCTGACCGTGTGCCAATGCGCCGCTCTGGCCATCAAAGAGAATCCTTCTCCTGAGGCAACAACCACACTTATTGAAATTCTCGATGATAGAGATCGTTTACTTTCTCGCTTAGCAGCCGATGCTTTGGTTGCTATCGGGGAGCAAGCGGTTATCCCCCTGATGGAAGTTTTGAAGAATGGGGCTCAGCGTGCCCGGGGTGAGGCGGCTCGAGCCCTGGCCCTGATAGCAGACACACGTGCAATTCCGGTAATGTTCGAAATCTGGGAGAATAGCTCTGCAATTGTGCAGCATTGGATCGAAGAAGCCTTCGATCGCATGGGTGTTGGCATGACCTTTTTTCGGCCTTCGGCCTAGTTGACGGAAGACCGATTGGAGATCGTATCTCCGTCTTCCGCCTCCGGTCCCCAGTCCGCCGAAGGCGTTACCCCCAATACGCCCAAGCCCCCCACAATCCAATTTGGATCAACCCTAAAACGAAGCGTGCCACAAAGGAAAGTCCCAATCCAAGCGCAAGGGCTTTGACCACCTCGGTAGCCTGTTTACTATCTCCCAAGCGGCGGAACTCTAACAAGAAGAGTACCAATGGTGCGGCGATGATGCCGCCGATCGGCGGGAAAACAAATGTGAACACTACGGCTGACGCCAACGCCATGATGATCGAACTCCAGGCCGCGCCTTTTTCTTTGGCTTTTGCGCCCATTAAAATGTTGTCCGCCGTCATAGCCAGGATGGTCAGGATGGTGATGGCTGCAAAGAGGATGGCTCCCAATTGACCAAAACCATACACAATACCGTAAATTAGTGTCGCCACCCAGATGATGATGTTACCGGGAAATATGGGGATCACCAGGCCAAGCTGGCCCACGATCACCGTGATTACAAGAAGAACATTGACTGTTGATGATAACCAATCAGGCACGTATAGCTCCTTTTTCGCTGGTATGGGGTATCAGGTATTCGGAATGAAGGGTAATACTCAATTCCGAATACCTGATATCTTAATTCTATTTACGGTATTTAACACCAGTGGTTGCTTAACCCGGCTTGATCACTTCAATGTCGCCCATCCAGGGGCGTAGCACTTCGGGGACAACCACTGAGCCATCGGCTTGCTGGTAGTTCTCGATGACGGCGATCATCACGCGCGGCAGCCCCAACCCGGAGCCATTGAGCGTGTGCAGAAAACGGGGTTTGCCGCCTTCTTCAGGTCGATAGCGAATGTTAGCGCGGCGGGCCTGGAAATCGGTCACATTTGAAACTGAGGAGGCTTCCAGCCACTCACCGCAGCCCGCGGCCCAAACTTCCAGGTCATAAGTAATGCTGGCGCCAAAGCCCAAGTCGCCGGTGCAAAGCTGGTGCGTGCGGTAAGGCAGCCCCAGCAATTCGGCAGTCTCTTCGGCGTCGGCGAACATTTTCTCGAAGGCGGCCGGAGAATCTTCGGGCTTGGTGAACATGTACATCTCCACCTTGTCGAACTGGTGGCCGCGCTTGATGCCGCGCACATCTCGACCGGCGCTCATCTTCTCTCGGCGGAAGCAAGGTGTATAGGCCGTGTAGTACAGGGGTAGGTTTTCCTCATCGATAATCTCGTCCATGTGGTATCCGGTCAGCGGTACTTCGGCAGTGGGAACGAAGTAGAGTTCTTCTTCGTGGTCCTTGTAGAGATTGTCGGCGAATTTGGGCAACTGCCCGGAACCGTAGACCGTCTCGGTGCGCACCATGAAGGGCGTGTACTTTTCGGTGTAACCCTGCTTGATGTGCAGATCGAGCATGAAGGCGATCAGCGCTCTCTGTAAGCGCGCCCCCGCACCACTGAGCACGTAAAAACGTGAGCCGGTGATCTTGACGCCGCGCTCGAAATCGATGATGCCTAAGGCAGGGCCTAATTCCCAGTGAGGCTTGGGCGCGAAATCGAATTCAGGCTTCACACCCGAAGTTTTCAGGACTACGTTTTCAGATTCATCCACCCCCAAAGGAGTCTGCGCGCCGGGGATATTGGGCAGCGTGGACATGAGGGCATCCAGCGAGGCCTGTACCTCACGCAATTCTTCATCGATGTTGCTGATCTGATCCCCAACAGCGCGCATGGCCTCGATTTTGGCCTGCCGCTCGTCAGGGTCCTTCATCTTGCCGATCTCTTTAGAGACGGTGTTACGTTCTGCTTTGAGAGCCTCGACGTTTTGAATCAGGTCGCGGCGCTGCGCGTCCATTTCAAGCACCTGGTCGACAGGAGCGGGGTCTTCCTGGCGCTTTTTGAGCGCATCCCGGACGACGTCAGGTTTTTCGCGGATAAGATTGATGTCTATCATGTGCACCTCCGATAAAGTTAGTTATTCCCCAGTGCCATGCACTGGGGTGGCAAAAGGGTGATGGGAATACACCCTTTTGCACAAAAATACCCCCCTCTCCATGCAGGACGAGGGGGGCGCTCGTGGTGCCACCTGCTTTCTCCGCTCTTCCCCCCTCTCCCTCGGGGAGAGGAACTGGGGGTGAGGGCGAACTCAAACTCGCGCTAACGGGCGAACCCGGTTCCCTTACGACAATAGTTGTTTGGGTAAAGACGTAGCATGCTACATCTTTACAATCATTATCCCTGCAGGAACTGCTCGTGACACAGTCTCAAACTTGCGCCACGGGACGGAGGGGATTTCATCGCTTGGCCTGCCGCCTCACACCGACCGGCGGCTCTCTGAAAAGTTACACGATTACTCGGCTCCGTGCTGAGTGGGGTGATTATACCGAAGGCTGAGCATAAGTCAAGCAAACATCCTGTTTCTCACCGCGAAGTTGCGAAGAACACCAAGGAAAAATCATTTAATACTGAAAAATTTGGTAGTGGCCACAAAGTAGGTGATGATGTCATGCTGAGGCCCGCCAGGGGCGCGCACATCGTAGATGGCCCTATGGGCAGCGAGGCACACCTTCGGTGGACGCGCCTATGGTGACCCTTCCCCTACAGGCCCCCTTTGGGATATCTCAGGGTGATAATCATTTTAATCATCACTTACAAATCATCCTCTACCCAAAATATTTCTTTGCGATCGGGGCGTTTTTACGGTAAGTTTACTCCTACGTTTGCGAAGAGCCTCTCTTTCCAAAAATCACCGGCAATAGCGGCAAAGCCAGGATATTCAATAACGCCAGGATGGCAAACGTCCAGCGGAAGCCTACAGCATCGGCAGAGATACCGCTGATGGCCATGCCCGCACCCTGGGCCACGTTGGTTACCGCCATCAAGATCGAGAACATCGACGCGGCAATGCGCTTCTCGGTGTATTTCATTGCCAGGGCAAAGAAGACCGTCTGTTGCGTGCCGTAGGCCAAACCATAAAGTGCTATTAACGGCCAGGCCATACCGGGGCTGCTGATAAACGCCAACAACAAAATGCCAACCAGACCCACACCCATGGCCAGCAGGGTGGCGTTGCGCATGCCGATGCGGCCGTACAGCCTTCCGCCAAACACGCCGCCCAGCACCACGCCGATTCCCCAAATCGTAGTGAAATATCCAGCCATGCTCAAGGAGATGCCGAAATCGGTTTGCAGGAAAGCGTTCACCAACGGATTGGCTCCCTGGATGATGAAGAAGAACAGGAATCCCAATAAGGCCAGAAAGATTACGGTTTTCTGTTTGAAGGCCCCAAAGGCTGACCAATCGAACTCTTCTCCGGCAGTGCGTTCATCTTCTTTGATGCCCAGTACCAGGGGAATCGGCACCAGGGTGATCACTGCCAGGGTCCAGAAAACGGCCGTCCAGGAGACGTACTCGGCCAGCAGGCCCACCACCGAGGCTGTCACCACCACAGCCAAAGCCCGTCCCCCCACCATGAAGCCCTGAATGGTGCCCTCTTCTTCCGGGGGTGTAGTGTCCAATGCCAGGCCGTCCGTACAGGTATCATAGAGCGCCATGCCCATCTGGAGGGTGAAAGCTACCCCAACAAAGCCCCAGTAGTATTCAGCGGGATCAACATAGGCGACCAGGATCAGACACACAAATTGCACCAAGAGGCCCAGGAGGATATAAGGCTTGCGATGGCCCATTCCGAACAGGTTGACCCTGTCGCTGAGTATCCCCAGGAAAATCTTAATCACGAACGGGATCAGGGCAATGGAGGCGAAGACGCCCACATCGGTCATCGACAGGCCGCGCGATAAAAAATAAAGCGCGTTCAGGGCGGTGAAATAACTCAGGATGGTGCCCTGGGTAAAGTACAACGAGCCGAACATGCCGTAACGTAAAGCTTTATTGGTGTACATGTGCATTCTCCAGTGTCTGATAGGTTGGGTAAATAATAACGCAGAGGTGCAGGAAAAAAATAATAGTACTCTGCATCTCTGCGTTACATGTTTTTTCTCCGCACTTTCAGGATGGCTATTTTGGTGGGATGGTTGAAGGGAGCTGGATCGGTGGGCGGCGTGTTCACAATTGTGTTTGGGAAGCCAGTGATATCGGGGGGGATGGGGATCGTTGCTTCGATGGACAGATATCTGTCTTTTGACAGCTCTTCTAATGAGCGCATATAATCTGCCCCGCTGAGAAATAGGGCGTTATTGATTGCCACCAGATAGCCGCCATCGGCCACCAAGGGACGCACCTTGTTGATCAGGCGTGTGCTTTCTTTGACTAGATCCACCGAGCCTTTCTTGGTGCTGGAAAAGAAAGGCGGGTCCAGGATCACGCAGTCGAAAAGCTCTCTTTTGTGTTTGAGTTCGGCGACCATGCTGAAGAAATCGTTCGCCCTCAATTTCATTTTGCCGATATCCAGCCGGTTGAGCATGCCGCTCTTTCGGGCCAGCTCCAGGAACTTGCGCTTGAGATCGGTCTGCAGCACGTATTCTGCACCCCCGGCCAGCGCGGCAACCCCCAGGCTGCCGGTGTAGGCGAACGTGTTCAGCACGCGCCAGCCAGAGGCATGGTCCAGCAGCCATTTGCGCAAGTTGCGAGTATCCAGGTAGAAGCTGGCATCCTGGTTTAATTGCAAATCGAGGGCGTGCCAGATGCCGTGCTCCTGGACTTTTTCGGTTGGTGAATGTCCAAAGGCAAGCACCCCCCTCCTTTGAACAGGATCACGCGCCGAGCGAGTCTTAAGAAACACGCATTTAATCCAGGGTAATTTTTCCAAAAGGATTTCCTGAGCGGATTCCAATATATCCCCATTTTCCCCGTAATTGAACAAAACCAACGTTTCCCCATAAAGATCGACAACGAGGTCAGGACAACCTTTGTAGAATCCGCTGAACAAACGCAACGCTTGAGTGTGGTCAGCATCTATCAGGCTGGCGCGTACCTCCAGGGACTGATCCAGGTACTTCTCTAGTGCAGACATCCCGATGATTATAGCAGAGGCCCTTTGGCTGCTTGCGCTCTCAATAGATGACGCACACCATACGTCGCAGATTGACACCCAGTATCTGAGGGTGAATACATCAGCAGGTAGGATGACCAACCCAACCCTCCATGCCAACTCCAAAGCCCCACCGAACCCGACGATGGTCGAAGCCGACCATCCTGACGCTAATTCTGACGCTGGTCATTTCCCAGATTGCCTACGCCGCTGTAGGCGACTTCATCCTAAAATGGGGGTCAAGGGGCAGCGGGAACGGGGAGTTCCATTACCCATGGGGCATGGCGGTGAACAGCTCCGGGAACGTCTTCGTAGCGGATTTCTTCAATTATCGCATCCAGGTTTTCGATAGCAGCGGGACTTTTCTACGCACGTGGGGGTCATGGGGCAGCGCGGACGGGGAGTTCAAATATCCAGCCGACGTGGCGGTGGACAGCGCCGGGAACATCTACGTGGCGGACGGTAACAACCACCGCATCCAGGTCTTCGACAGCAGTGGATCTTAAGCAATTTGGAAAAAACCGCTTGTCAAAATGTCAGGCTTTATCAAAATTCCTGGAAAACCTTGGTTTCTGTTGTACTGATAGCAACTCAACTTGCCTCTGGTACCGAGGCAGGGTGGCTTTGTTGGAAAATCGCCTCAAGGCCGCGGCCGGCGGGGTAATGATCTTTTCAGTTCGCCAATCCCAATCTCCGCTTGGGCCAATTCCCCCCGAAAGGCATGTTTACTAAGTTTGTCTATTTGCCGGGCGTGTTCAAAAAGCGGCCAGTCGCCGGTATTGTACAGGCTGGCTTCGGCGTTGGCGGCTAATTGGGCTATTTGCTCCAGCTCATCCTCTGAAAATTGGCCATCGCTCAGCGCGGCTTGGAATGCATCCATGAAATCATGGGCCTGAATGAAGGCCTCTACCCGGTTATAGACCACCACCCCAGGTTGTGATGGCATATTGATGTAATAAGCTTCCCGTTTAGAGGTTGGCACCATCTCATCAGTTGGGGTTGGGGTGCTTATGGGATTATTTTCGCTCTGACTGCAATTACAGGCAGATATTATCACTGCCAGCGAACACAACAAATAGACAAACGTTTTAAAATATGTGGCTTCGGGCATTCTGGATTTATTGGCAGCCATGCGGCTGGGCGGAGGTTTGATAGCTTAGATTTAGAGGGGTAATGAAATGGTGAAGGTCGTCCCTCGCCCTAACTCACTCTCGACCCCAATTGTACCCCCATGCATCTCGACGATTGATTTGGCGATCGCCAGCCCCAGCCCGGATTCGCCCTCCCCGCCGTGGCGCGAGTCGTCCACACGGTAAAAACGGTCGAAGATGCGAGGCAAATCATCGGCGGGAATTCCAGAGCCCGTGTCACTGATGGTGAAGATGACTGAGGACGGATGACGGGAGAAGGGCTGCTGACTGCTAAAGGCCACCTGCTCACTGAACACTGCACACTGCACACTGATCTTTCCTCCTTCGGACGTATGTCGGATGGCATTGCTGACCAGGTTGCCTAATACCTGCATGATGCGGTCGGGATCGGCATTGAAGGTAGGCAGTCTGCCATTGGCACTCGTCGCCAATGTCAGGTTCTTGCGTTCGGCGGCGTGCTGATAAGCAGCCTGGACCTGTTCTAGCAATCCGGCCGGCGAGATGGATGCCAGGTTGAGTGAGAGTTCTCCGGCGTCAGCCAGGGAAAGCGTGCGCAGGTCTTCTACCAGGCGCTCCAGATGCTGCACTTCATCGTGAATGGCGTTCAATCGTTGGGGCGTGGGCTGTAGTACACCATCGCGCATCGATTCGATGTATCCTCCAATGACAGTCAGCGGGCTGCGTAAGTCGTGGGCTATATCGGCAGTCATTTGGCGGCGCTGTTCACTGAGCCGAGCCAGATCAGCGCTCATCAGGTTGAAAGCTTGGGCCAGTTGGCCGATCTCATCCCTGGTTCGCACGCTTACCTGCTGGCCCATGCCGCCCTGAGGGAGCGATCGAATAGCGCCGGTCAATTCTCGCAGCGGACGTGTCAGGCCGCGCGTCAGCACCAAACTGATGATCATGGCGATGGCGGTGGCACCCAGGGTTGCGAAAATCAGTGAATTATTGGTGCGCTCCAGGAAACGCAGTTCGCGTTGATCCAGGGGAGGTAACTCACCGAGGGTAATCACGCTACCAACCACCTCGCCGCGAATTTCAATGTCGATACTATCCGAAAGCAACTCATCCGGCACGAATTCCCCCACTCGGTACGGTCGCACGGGAATCACAATGCGTCCATCCACGTCAACCAATATAAATGTGAGACCTTGTTGCCTTTGTTGATCATTGGGATCAGGTTCAGGTTGACCTTGTGGACGCTGATTTGGGGGTTGATTCTGCGGTTGCCCTTGGAGGGGGGGCCTCTGTTGGTTGGGTTGATTCTGCGCCTGAGCCGCGGTCTGGCCAAAGAATATCGGTGCGTAGCCCTCCCAGGAACCGGTGGTACGGTAATAGGTACTGGCCCGATTGATGAAATTGTTGCGGGCGTTATTGAGTGCTAAATCCTCGAATTCTTTTTGGGATGTATAGCGAATGATCGCCGCGCCTAATACTGCCACCGTCAGACTGACACAGACAAAGGCGAGCAGTAGTTTGGGAGTTAATGAGCGCATAATTTTAGTGGGAAGTGGACAATGGAGAGTGGTGAGGATGAGGGTCAAATGCTCTCGGCTTACCGCTCACTGCTCCCCGCTCCGAATCGGTATCCCACACCGAAAACGGTCTCAATATAGCGCGGCTGGCTGGGGTCGGGTTCGATCTTGGTGCGCAAGTTGCGGATGTGGACATCGATGGTTCGTTCCACGCCCTCAAAAGCGGTGCCCTGCAATTTTTCCAGTAAATCCAGTCGAGAGAAGACTCGCCCTGGGGATTCCAGCAGTACGGCTAGTAAATCAAATTCAGAGGGAGTCAGGTCGATGAAATCGTCGCCGACTTTGACGGTATGGCCTCCTTTGTCGAGGGTGATATCGGCACCGCGCAGCACCTCGGAGGGGGGCGCGGTCTGGCCGGTGCGCCTCAGCACGGCCCGGATGCGGGCGACAATCTCGCGCATGCCGAATGGCTTGGTGACGTAGTCGTCGGCGCCCAGTTCTAAACCGAGTACTTTGTCGGATTCTTCGATCTTGGCGGTTAACATGATCACCGGCGTATCTTGCTCTTTGCGGTAGGCACGCAGGAAATCATAGCCGCCCATTTCGGGCATCATAATGTCCAGGATGACCAGATCGGGTTTTTCGTGGCGGGCGACGTATAGCGCCTCCTGGCCGTTCTCGGCCGTCACAACGTGAAAACCCTCTTCGGTCAGATATTCCCGCAAGAGGGTGCGCACATTGGCTTTGTCGTCTACGACGAGGATGGTTTTGTTCATAGTTTAATTATAGTGCAAGTTTGTAAGTGGGCGTGTGGGCAAGTAAGCAAGTTAGCATGTGGGCAGTGTCTCACAATTCTGCCCATTATCAACAATCAACTTCCCACCATTCATGGCATCGCCTGCCAGGTCAGATAATCAAAGGTCATGCCGTTGGTGTCAAAATAAGTCGGGCGCAGCCAGCCGTAATGAGTATTGATTCCCGATGTGAATTGGTAGCAATAGTATTCCGTTTCTTTGATGGGCCAGATAGGGGATTGGTTATAACTGGCAGTTTCACAATCCGATTTGTTTGGTTCAAAACTCAAAGCAGCTGCATATGTAACTTCGCTGGGGTTGATCTGCATGACAGTGATATTTCGTTTGGTAGTTTCTTCGTACAGGAAGCCGGCGAAAACGCCTGTGCACTGCTCGTTGAGTTGGCCATTCCCTACATCGAAGCATTCGCCTTTTAACATGGTAACCTGATCACCCTGGCTCTCGACGAAGAGGGCATTGGGGTTGATCGGCTGAGCGACAGGCGGGTCAGTCTTGAAGGTCATGAAATCGAAGGTGACGCCGTCTTGATCGAAGCGTTCGACTCGCATCCAGCCGTAGGTAGTGTTGACGATATTGTTGATTTGGAAGCAAAAGTACTTGTCTTCCAGTGCTGAATGCGCCATGGGCGGATACGTTTCTGCTTCGCAAGTTGCTTTATCGGGCTCTTCATCACGGTTGTTGGCCAGGTTGGTGTTGTTCTGGCCATGGAATTTTCCGCTGGTTACCGGGTTGAACTGATACATCACATCGGCGGCGCTGTTGTTGCAAGCGACTTCCTGGCCGCTGTTGAGGTCGAAGCACTGCCCGTCGAGCAAGGTTTGCCCGCTCCCGGTTACTGCCGCATCGGGATTCGCTTCGGGGGTGGGGTTGGATTGATTGCCCTGGTTGCCTGCCGGGATGACTTTGATAGCTACCCGCAAGGGAGCATTAGGGGGAGAATCCAACCCAAAGGCATGGCCCTGTCCATCGGTCATTTTCCAGGCGGATACATAATTGCCTGGCGTTGAGGGGGCTTGCATGTCTACTGAAAGGGTGGTCGTGTTCCCAGGGTTTACCGTTGCACTCACTGCTAGTTCGCTTTCTGAAGTAATAATATCGCCGCCAAGCATCTTCAGAACATAACCGCTGTTCCAGGTGCAATTGCCGGTATTTTCCAATGTCCAAATCACTTGAAAACTCTCGTCTGATTCGAATACTTGCCCGTTGGCAATGTTGCCATTGGCGATGAAGCCATCCTGGCAGGGTTGGTTTCCCTGCGGTTGTTGACCACCACCCGGTTGATTATTGCCCTGGTTGCCCTGATTTTGTTGGCCGCCGCCCGGCTGATTGTTGCCCTGGCCCGGTTGTGGAGAAGGTGCTTGTGTTGCCGCTGGTACATCTGCTATTCCTTCCTCTTCGTTCTCTTCCAGCGCATTGACAGGCTGGGAGCCTTCAACCTGTGCCTCGGATGAGCCGGGTATTGAGCACGCCATTTGTGCAATAAACAAAGCGCTAACTAAAACCATGATGAAAAATAAATTCTTGTTCATGACATCCTCCTGCATACACGTGCTTTGGTATCTTGCTATAAGCATAGCAAAAGGTTGTTCAGAAATTGCTTAGAAGCTGTTCAGGCCGGGTTGGGGGCTTGTAAGCGTTTGGTAATGTTCAGGTTTTAGGTATTGGGTAATGAGGTACGAATACCGATTATCCAATACCCAATACCAAATTTCCGAGGTACCGCGTCATGGTTTCTTATCCGTCTGGTGCGCAGGCCAATTGGTTCTGAATAGTCTGGCAAGAACCGTTTACCGTCCGTTTGGGTAGTTGAACTGTGCAGGCGTCTCCTTCGACCAAGCCATTGCAGGCGTTTATCGCCGGTTGCGGAGGGGAACCATTGTCCTGGAGTTGGCCCCCAGAGCTTTGGTTTCGAACACCACTCTCACCGATCAGCACATCACCAGGTTGCAGAGCTAGGCTTGCCAAACCAGGATGATCGGCAGCGATCTGCGAGACCCGGAAGACCTCGGCGCCATAATTGTATTCCCAGGCGATTTCCCCAGCGGGAGTCACTTCGAAGAAGCGCCCGTCGGTCCCGCTGCAGATCAGCGTGTTGCCATTGGGCAGGCGCTGTGCACCGGAGATATGATCGGCGTAGAAATCGTTGGGGGAAGCGTAGGACCAGGTTGTGGTCTCTGGCTTATCAGCAGTACCCGCTGTGAGCGCATAACTGCCATCGCTGTTAAGGGGGGGCATAATCTCGTCCACGGAGGAGTAAGCCCGCGTGCGGCGGTCGCCGTTGTTGAAGATCAAGATGTTGCCGCCGCCAGGATACTCAGTGGGAATCCATTGGGCATCATGCTGACCAAAAAGTTGCTGATCCTGCGCGGTTCCAGTGTCATATGCCTCGGGATTACCCCAGCGATAAAGCAGGTCGCCGGCCGGTCCAGCGGCTTCTTCCGTAGTCGTATTATGGTCGATGATCCAAATCTCGCCGAACCCCAGCACACTGAGGATGATTTGGTCGAGGTCGGCATTGTAATCGATCGAGTTGGTGTGGTTCCAATCGGCACCAGCTTTACGGTTGACGGTATAGTTGAGATCGATCCGTTCAGGGTGGTCCGCAACCATGCCATAGTTAGGCTTGCTGGAGTCGTAATCCTGAATGAGGTGGTCCCAGACATGCCATTCCCAGACGATCTCATGGGTGGCAGGATCCACCTCAACAACATGATCCGGCCAGAGTTCGCCCTCATCTAGCAAGCTGGGGTCACGTCCGGCGGCGATAGCTTCTTCTCGGGTCTTCAACTCCCAGGCGATCAACAGAATGTTGCCGTTGGGCAATTGCTCGATATCGTGGTGCTGTTGGACCAGGCCATCGGCGTATTGGAATTCCCAAACCACGCTGTTATCGGGGGCGACCTCCTGAATGACCCCGCCCACGCCGCCGGCACTGAAGGTACCGCGGCCCAGGCTTCCGGATCGCAGCAGGTTGCCGTTATCTAAGAAATAGACCGCGTGACCGGGAGTGTAATCGCTCTGCCAGGTGAAAACAGCCACTCCATTGGAGTCCATCAGGTAGGTCTCGGTAGAGCGAATTGGTGAAAAGAGGTAATACCCGTCTGTGATTTGATTGCTGGCTTGTGAAGTATCTGTGGGAAAATCCAGGAGAAGGGGGATGGATGAATTATTATCAGTACTCTCAGAGATATCAGCGTCCTGGCGATGACCATCGGCGCCTGTGAGTACTTGTCCGGCAACGGTTTCTGCAAATACACAGGCCAGGATCGATAAACTGAGCAGAATGGTTAGAATGGTAAAGGGTTTTTTCTTCATGACAAGCTCCTTTTTTGCCCTCACCCCAGCCCCTCTCCCATTGGGAGAAGGGAGTCAAGCGCAAGCGAGAAGGGGTGAGGGTTTATGGCTGCCCACCTCCTTGGGGTGGACCCTGCCCTCCTCCCGGAGGGCCGCCTTCCGGCACACAAACTAGTTGATTCTGGATATTCTCACAGGTTCCACTGCCAGGGCCTACGGAGCAAGTGGCGCCTGCGCTCAAACCGGTGCAGGCATCAATGGCTTCCTGAGGCGGCCCGGACTGGGAAAGCTGGTTGCTGCCAGCCGCGCCGGCCAGATTATTTCCCGAGGGCTGCCCAGTCTGTTGACCGGCTTGCGCCTGCGGCGACCCACTTGCGAATTCTGAATTGGCAACAGCGTTGGGGTCGATCTCACCGCCGGTGATCACTTCATCCGTCGTGCCGCCGGTCACACAGCGAGCGTAGTTGTAGACCCGAACGGCGTCGCCTTGCGGCCCGTGGCCGGTTGAATAGATGGAGGGATCACCGCTTTTCATTTCAGCGCGTTGTGCGCCAGCACCATGCACATCCATCCAGTTGTTGTTCATGTTGCCCATCGAGCGACCAAAGTTGATGTATACACCGGCGCCTGTCATTCCATTGGAGTTTGCGTGGGTCGTGCTGCTCCAGAAAGCGGGGTAATCGGTCTGACCAGCTTCGTTGGTAATCGAAGTTACATTGAAGATTGGATCGATGGCTGCTGAGTTGGTTGTGTCTGGAGAGCGGCTGTAATCGACGATGCTGTGCAGCTCTTTAGCATTGGGCAGCCGCCAATCGCTGATCCCGGCATAGTCGAGGCTCGAGCAATAATTGAGAGCTTCTTCCCAGTCTAAGCCTTGGGCGCTGTCGGATTGCATCCAGGTCAGGCCAGTAGCGTTATCGGTAACCGAACCATTGCCGTTGTCGGCAAAGTTGTTCTCTCCGTAGCTCGTGTTCCCACGTACGTAGATCACAAAGAAACCTTTTGCTTGACCGCCGCGGCCTACTCCCGTGCCGTAGCCCTTGATGCGACCATCGGCGAAGTTGACCCCGAACATGGCCTGGGAGCCGTTCATAACACTGCCTTCGTAAATCGTGCTGGTAGCCCACTGCGAGTCGATGATGCGATCTCCGGCGGCGGTGTCCCCATATTCGAAATCGAAATTATCAGTATCGATGAAGGGGTTGCCCGTGCAGGTGCCCTCTTCAACACAGCGGCTGACATCGGTGCCGCTGAAATCAATCAACGAATACAGCTCTTTGATGGTGGGTAATCTCCAATCATTGTAGCCCGCCAAACTGAAGCTGTCCGCGCCGGAAGCGGCTTCGGCATAGGTCATTTTTTCGCCGGGGTCCTGCTGCCACATCAAACCGGTCACTAGGTCGGTCACAGTGCCGTCGCCGTTATCCTGGTAGCGGGCTTGATTGCCGATCACCTGACCATCCTGGCCGTAATACGATTGTCCATCCTCCGGGCAAGGGATACTGCCGTTATCGCTGTAGCAGTATTCTTGTCCGGTGTCGACGATGGGGTAACTGAATATCGCCGCGTCCTGAGTTTCAACATCGCCTGAAGGCTCTGTTTCTGGTATGGCTTCGACGGTTTTGGCAACGACAGTGACCAGAGGAAAAACGAGATTGCTTGCTGTTATCGCAAAAACGAATGCCATTGCTGCGAATAGAGTTTTCTTTTTGATATTCATGGTTTGCTCCTTTACGAATAAACTTGCCAAAATAGTAGCAAAACCATGTTCAGAAATTGTTTAGAAGGCTTTTGGAATTGATGTATGCGATATGCGTAATTTATGAAGGGCTTGCTCAAACAAGAAGCCGGTCTTTTCCCAAAAGACCGGCTCCTAATTACCTCAAAGGTGATTCTGTTATTCGTCGAGTGTGCTTGTGTCCCCAACATCTTCCCCCAAGGCCTGGGCCTTGAGCAAGCGCCGCATGATTTTGCCGCTGCGAGTCTTGGGTAAGCTATCCACAAATGTGATGCTCTCTGGTTTGGCGATGGGGCCCATCTCCTTCCGGACGTGGGCAAGCAGATCATTGGCTAATTCATCATTCCCATTTTGACCGGCATTCAAAATCACATAGGCGTGCACCGCGTTGCCTTTGATTTCATGCGGCAGGCCGATTACTGCGGCTTCAGCCACGGCAGAATGGCTGACCAGCGCGCTCTCGACTTCGGCTGTCCCCAAGCGATAGCCACTGACCTTGAGCACATCGTCCATACGTCCGATGACCCAGATGTAACCGTCTTTGTCTTTGCGAGCAGAGTCACCAGTTTGGTACATATTCCCGAATTTGCTCCAGTATTGCTGCTGATAACGCTCATCGTCGCCGTAGACGGTGCGCAGCATCCCCGGCCAGGGGCGTTTGAGCACCAGGTAACCCTCCTCACCAGCTTTGACCGGTTTGCCGTCATCATCGACGACATCCACTTCATGCCCGAAGAAGGGTTTGGTGGCGGAACCTGGTTTGAGCGGGGTTGATGGCAGCGGGGTGATTACAAAACCGCCCGTTTCGGTCTGCCACCAAGTGTCCATAATGGGGCATTCATCGTTGCCGATCACTTTGTTATACCATTTCCAGGCCTCGGGGTTGATTGGTTCTCCTACACTGCCGAGCAAGCGCAAACTGGAGAGATCGTATCGTTGGGGCCAGGCGTCGCCATAGCGCATCAAACCGCGGATGGCGGTCGGCGCGGTGTAAAGAATGGTCAGTCCGTACTTCTCGATCATGCGCCACCAACGGTAGGGATAGGGATAATTGGCAGCACCTTCAAACATGAAGCTGGTCGCGCCGGCGATCAGCGGTGAGTAGACGATATAACTGTGCCCTGTGATCCAGCCGGGGTCGGCGGCGCACCACCAGCGGTCTTCATCTTTGATATCGAAGACGGATGTGAGCGTGGTGTAGGTGTAGACCTGATACCCACCGTGGGTGTGCAGCACGCCTTTAGGACGGCCGGTGGTCCCCGATGTGTAGAGAATGAAGAGCAGATCTTCGGCGTCCATTTGCTCGGTTTCGCATTTTGGGCTGGCGATGGGCAATTCCAGCAGATCGTGATACCAGTAATCACGCCCGGTTTCCATATAGATTTCTTGCTCCGTACGCTTGACCACGATGCAGCTTTCGATGGTCGGTTGGCGAGCCATGGCCTCGTCGGCGATTTTTTTCAGTTCGATGATCTTGCCGCGCAGCCAGCCGCCATCGGCTGTGACCAGCACCCGGCTTTGCGCATCCTCAATGCGCTCGGCAAGGGCCTCAACGCTGAAGCCGCCATACACCACACTGTGACCCGCGCCGATCTTGGCACAGGCCAGCATAGCAAAGAAGGTCTCCGGAATGCGGGGCATATAAATGGTGACGATATCCCCTTTTTGAACCCCCATGCTTTTGAGGATATTGGCCATCTTGCTGACCTCGCGATCCAAAGCATGGTAAGAAAATGTGCGCACATCTCCGGGTTCACCTTCCCAGATCAGTGCCAGTTTATTGCGCCGCCAGGTGGTCAAGTGACGATCAATGGCGTTTTGAATGATGTTGGTTTTGGCCCCGACAAACCACTTGTAGAATGGGGCCTTGCTGTCATCGAGAACTTTGTCCCAGTGACGATACCATTCCAACTCGGATGCTTTTTCGGCCCAAAAACTTTCAGGATCATCAATGGAATATTGATACAGGGTGTCGTAATCTTGGACATTGGCGTTTTGTACGATCTCTTCGGCCGGGTAAAAAACTTCCCCTTCTAGTTTTTGCTCTTTCGACATGCTGTTGCCTCCTTTGGCTGCTTCCCAGGTGTCATTTATTCTAAAGTGTAACCTACTATTTTGGATGAAGATACGCCGTTTTGTGCTCTTTCAGGGATTTCTCATGAAACGCTTAGGTTTATAGGAATCATGGCACAATGACTGAGGGAAAAACAATGTCATGCTGAGTCCAACCCCTGGCGATTGTGTGGGCGAAAATAAGAAACAAACATTGATGTCACTACGAAGAGCCGCCAAAGGTGGGACGTGGCAGACTCTAACACCCATGGATGAGATTGCCGCAGTCGGCGGAGTTTAGCCTGCGACCGAAGGAAGTGTCGAGGGGCTCCCTTTCAGGGATCGCAATGACACATAATCTAGTTTCTTCCCGCACTTTGTGCGTGAGCAGCGCAATCACGTAGTGGTTTACTCAGAATGACGGCATTTGTAAGATAATCCAGGCCCCTAACATGAAAGCCCAAAGGCTGATGCTGGTTAGGGTTTGCAGGTGCCCCCCTTGAGGTTAGCGCCTCATGCCTCACTGCCCCCCAACAATATTGCGAATCCCGGGGGTGGCCATTTCCTGAAACATGGCATCCATCTGCACCGCGTCAAATGGAATCTCCTCTTGAATCCACCATTTGATCAAAGATAAAAGGGCACCCGCCAGATAATGCGTGATAAATGGCAGCGGAATGGATAAATCCTGCTCCCCCAGCAGTTCTCGCAGATGTTGCTCGATCTGACGTTGAATATGCTCTTGCCCGATCTCCAAAATCAAGTCTCCACCTCCGCTGTCCAACATCGCCCGGTACAGATCCCGATGATGATCGGCATGTTCAAAGAAATCTCGGCTGTGAATGATGTGATCGTCTTCTCGGGAATATTGACCATCACCAACGTTTTGGGAGAGATCAAAGGCCCAGGCATGAAATCCGCTGACTAATAAATCGTCTTTATCTAAAAAGTGAGCATAAAATGTCGACCGGCCAACATTGGCGCGATCGATGATGTTTTGGACGGTGACCTTGGGATACCCCTTTTCCAAAATCAGCTCAACCAAAGCTTTGCGCAAGGCATGCTGTGTGCGTTGAATGCGCCGGTCGGGTTTCTTTTTTTCCATGGTTTCTCCGTCAAATGGTTAGCATATAGCCGCGCACATCGAAGATGGCCCTATGAGCAGCGAGGCAAACCTTTGGTGGACGCGCCTGTGGCGACCCTTCGACTGCCCCTGTCCCCCTGCGGGGATACTTCGCAAGGGCATCTTAGAGTGACAAATTGATTCTGCGATCACTTATAAATTATCCACATCCTGGCGATTTTGTCTCAAATATCGACATTTGAATCTTCTGGGTAGTCATTGGAGGCAATTCTTGATTGCATTTGAAACCTCATAATTTCCGAACAATTTTGCCAGATTGTCCCAAAACGAACATAACGTAGGAAGTATTTGTTGACACCTGTCAGGCAAATTATTACACTAGATACCGAACATTATGTTCGTTATCTGATAAATTATACAATAAACGGAGAAAAATATGCACACAAAACCCCACTCTCAGGGTGTACCCGAAACGGAAGGGAGGATCATCAATAGTTGGGCCCCTTTCTATGACAAACTTGTCAATCTGCTAACGCTGGGCAAGGAACAAAAAGCACGAGAAGAAGCTGTGACCCTGGCCAAAATCCAACCGGGCGAACATATCCTCGATGTTGGCTGTGGCACCGGCAACCTGACCCTGACCGCGGCCAGAAGGGTTGGCGCGAATGGGGAAGTCGCCGGAATTGATCCGGCTCCAAACATGATCGCGGCGGCTAAAAGCAAAGCGACTCAAAAGGAACAATCTGTGGATTTCCGCGTGGGCGTGATCGAAAAGCTGTCTTTTTCCGATAGCAGTTTCGATGCAGTGCTCAGCAGCCTGATGTTTCACCATCTCCCCAATGAACTCAAGCTAAAAGGAGTGGCTGAAGTGTATCGAGTGTTGAAACCGGGCGGCAGGTTGGCGATCATCGAATTGGATTCAACCCGCTTTAGCCTGATCAATTTTATCCACGGGCGCCCGACTCGTGAAAATAAGCTTGCCATACAGCTAGAGCGTATGTTGAGTGAGCAGGGCTTTGGCGAAATCGAACTTAAAGAGATGCGCTATGGCTCTTTGAGTTTCATCATGGGGCTCAAACCCCTGTAAAGGATTGCAAAATGGGATCCCATCACAATCACGATCATTCTCATCAAGGAGATGCTGAGCACCAGCATTCGGACGGCCTTTTCCAAAGGATAAGTTCACTCTTTCACGTCCACAGTCACGATCGCAGGCACGTTGCCGCTGAAACAGCCTTCAAGAATAATCAAGAGGGGATTCGAACGATTTGGATAGCTTTGGCGATTTTATTGGCAACGTCAATTATGCAAATTGTGATTGTATATTTCAGTGGCAGCGTTTCTCTGCTGGCAGATACTACGCACAATATTGGCGATGGGTTGAATTCGATTCCCTTGCTGATTGCCTTTTACCTGGCGCGCCGCCTGCCTACGCGGCGCTACAATTACGGTTTTGGAAGAGCTGAAGATATCGCCGGGATTTTCATCGTGTTGTCGATTGCGGTCAGTGCCGGGGTGGTGTTTTGGGAATCTTTCCAACGACTGATCGACCCCCAACCGATAATTAACCTGGGTTGGGTAGCAGCCGCCTCCTTGATCGGTTTCCTGGGCAATGAGTTGGTAGCGATCCTTCAGATTCGTGTGGGTCGGCGCATCGGGTCAGCGGCGATGATGGCTGATGGATTGCACGCCCGTACGGATGGATTGACCTCCCTGGCGGTGTTGATTGCTGCGGGTGGGGCCTGGTTGGGCTTTCCCATCGTGGACCCCATTATAGGGTTTCTGATTGGAATTACCATTCTGTTTATCACCTGGGATGCCACTAAATCAATCTGGTATCGTCTGATGGATGCCATTGAGCCGGAAAATTTAGATCGGGCTGAACATGTTATTGGGCATCATGCGGAGGTCAAAGAACTGAAGCGGTTGCGAATGCGCTGGGTTGGCCATCAATTGCATGCCGAAGTTTGTATTGCAGTGGATGCTAATCTTTCAACAATTGATGGGCATCGGGTCGCAGAAGATGTCCGTCATAAGTTATTTCATGAAATAGAAGGGTTGACTGAAATTGTAGTGCATGTCGACCCCTGGTTTGTTGACACAGAACTGGATGATGTGGCGCATGAATTGACCAAGCATCATGAGCCGGTACCGGAATTGCTGAATTTATAACATACAGGAACGCAGCCCCTCCACTAAGTAGTTTTGATTTCTCTACCGTACATTTGACCGACAAGAGGATTATATTGCGTGATACGTGCGAAAAATGCGCCACAGATAAATAAGACGCCACGCTGTGCGGCTCTGCGAGCGGGCGTGCCTGGTCCGCAGAATGCGCGCAAAGCGTGGCAAACACAGATTATTTTTACATCCAATTTATCCGGTTCATCTGTGGTAATTTGCCAGATGTATGGCAGAGAAGTTTTGATTTATTTACCCTATACAATGACATTTTGATTTTGGGCGCAGATGCCATGCTGTGCGGCTCTGCGAGCGGGCGTGCCTGCGGTAATCTGCGCCCCAATTGAACCAATTGTCAAATTGCCAGCTGTTTATTGGAACAAGAAGTCCGTATTCCCAATCTCTGGCATTGGGATGGGCTGAGAGTAGAGATAAGCCCCAGACGGGAAAATCAACTCACCAAGTAATTCTTCTCGCAAAGTCATCAATTGCGCCAGTTGTTCTGAGCTCAACATCTGCTTTACTCGGGCAAAATTCTTGGCGTAGTTATAAACGATGGCGCCATCCAATTCTCCGTATCTTTCCATCAGACCGAGTACATAAGCCAAATCGGCGGATTCACCAGCCATGAACTTACGCAGTTCAACTGCGACTTGCTGGCGCACGTCCACAATGCTAGTCAGATCGCTGCGCTGTACATCCACCAGGCTGGTGATCAGATTGGCCTGCTCTGGGTTAAGTGTATCCAACAAAGCCTGGCCCGAATCAGCGGTGATGTTGGTGCCGATGTTGTAGCCGGGGTTGCCGACTGCTGGAGCGTCTTTCATATAGAAAGCGCCGAAGTAAGTGCCTTGACGCTCGGGGCAGAAGTAGACGTCCGCTTCCAGAGAGCCGACATACCAACTGAACATATCGCCAGCGTAGGTCATCACGGCCACCTTGACATCGCGCGCCAAACCGCGCATGTCGTCGGGTTCATTTACATCGGGCCAATCGAGCATACCCTGACCGACCATAACATCCAGATAAGCGCGTTGATCAGAATCCAGGGCGTGCAACAGGCTGCCCATCACCTGCGCCCGCTCGAAGCTGATCTCACCATCCAGGCGATAAAGATCTGACGAGTAAGCTTTGACGGCCGCCTCGCTTAGCCCAGATGTGCCAGCAGGCAGATCGCCTTCTAACAAGCTCCGAAAAGCATCCATCAGGGTGAAGCGCATGTAGCCATACTGGTTGATCTCATCCACCTGGCTTTTGGCCAGCACGATCAATTCGGCGCGCTGAGCAGGTGTCAGCACGTTCAGCATATTGAACGCGGCACTTGTGAGGAAATCGGTGTTGTGGCCCATCTCACTGAGGTCGTTGTCGCGCAAATATTGGAAACCCCAGAAATCTGCCACCTTTCCGGGTGGGAAGAAGGAATCGGCGCCCAAGCTTCCGGTCAGGAAAGACAAAGCGTCAAAGGCGATGGTCTTCATTTGGGCTTCATCGGAAATGGCTTGCTGGATAGTCATTTCTCGGGGGCCTTGAGATTGACCTTGGGGTGGTTGTCCTTGCTCGGGGGGTGGAGCGGGGTTTTGGTTGTTCTGTGCGCCGGTTGCGTCGGAACAGGCATCGCGGCAAAAGCGCCGGTCGCCGCCGGCTATTGAATTGGAATCGTCACAACAATCCTTGCAGGTACGTTCATCGCCGCTGGCCGAGCAAACAGAGTAGTCGCCACCAGGTCCGAGTACAGATGTGATTTCGAATGAGATCAATTCAATATTTTGAGCGAAATCCTGTACCGCGCAAGAATCGCGGCAGGCTTTGCGAGCTTTGCCGTCCGCATCAAGGCTGTCGCAGCAATCTTTGCACTGGCCCTCATCGGCTGTATTGTCGAGGCAAGCCTCGCTGGTAAATTGACCCAATATATCCGCCAGCGATGAGGCGGCCGCGGATTGGGCGTTGTTGAGAGCCACCAATCCGCTGACGAGTAGTACGAGAGCCAAAACGAGCATTTTTGTTTTTTGCATTCTAATATCCTCTTCAATTTTGCATGATGTTATTGCGGGCGCGCCCGCGAGGCAATCTGAATATTTGTTTGTAGATTGCTTCGTTGGCGATGCCTCCTCGCAATAACAAATTTGATTATGATTTCTTGTGAAATAGATTCTAAATTCTTGAATTTTGATGATCTTAACAAAGAGAAGTTCAAAAGATATTTAGATGGTTTTTAGGTTTTGTTAGCATCGAGTATACTTAGTGGGCTTTTGCAGATTTGACAAAGTAACTCTCAAAAAACAGGAGCCCGTCAATATGAATCTTGCCGCAGCAGGTATCGAAGTCAATCAGAATATCCTCGAGATGGAATACGCCGTAAGAGGCCCGATCCCCCAAAGGGCAGCCGCTTTGAAGCAGGAAGGAAAGCCGGTTGTGTTCTGCAATATCGGTAATCCGCAGGCTTTGGGTCAACCCGCCATGACGTATTACCGCCAGGTGCTAAGCCTGGTAGAAGATGCGGCCAAGATCAAGCGTGAGCGGCAGTTGAAGAGTTTGTTTGAAGAGTCACCGCTCAGCGATTTACGTGAAGATGATTTCATTCCTGATGACGTATTGGATATCAGCGAACAGATCCTCGCAAATATCGGCACCGGTATGGGGGCTTATACCGAAAGTAAGGGATTGCGCTTTATCCGAGAGGCCATCGCCGAATTTATCGACAAAAGGGATGGTTACGAAAGTTCTGATGGTGTCGCTGCCGACCCGGAGCTGATTTTTCTGACCAGCGGTGCCAGCGAGGGGGCCAAGTCTGTGCTGGATTTGCTCATCGCCGGCCCGCAGGATGGCATCATGATCCCAATCCCGCAGTATCCACTCTATTCGGCGACCATCACAAAGGCGGGCGGTGTTCAGGTAAATTATTACCCCAACGAGGATAACGGATGGACTTTCGACAGAGAAATGTTGGAAGACGCGCTGATTTCTGCTGAGGAAAAGGGAGTCAAGGTCAAGGGGATTGTGGTGATCAATCCCGGCAATCCAACCGGCGCCATCTTAGATGAGAATAGCATTCGCGAAGTGATTGCGTTTGCAAAAGATCACGGCCTGGTGATCATCGCCGATGAGGTTTATCAGGAAAATATCTATTCTGGGGAATTCGTGTCCTTTGCCAAAATCCTGGGTTCTGAAGCTGTGCCGCTGTTCAGCCTGCACAGCATCTCGAAGGGGTATTATGGGGAATGCGGACACCGAGGGGGCTACCTTGAAGTGAGGAATCCGCCCCAAATAAGCGGAAGCAACTTGAACTTCGCTGATTTGCTGCTCAAACAGGCCTCCGTGAGCTTGTGTTCGAATACCGCCGGGCAGATCCTTACCTATTTGATGGTCAGCCCGCCCGAGGAAGGCAGCCCTTCTTATGGACAGTACAATCAGGAAAAACAGCGAACCCTAGATGAGTTGCATCAAAAGGCAACCATGATCCGGGAAGCATTCAAACAAATGGATGGGGTGGAATGCTTTGGAAGGACTGCCGGCATGTATCTCTTCCCCCGGTTAAATGCGTTGCCCGAAGGCACCACGGATTATGACTATTGCATGGCTTTGTTGGAAGACGTTGGCTTATGCACGGTGAATGGCTCTGGTTTTGGGCAAAAAGAAGCTACCCATCACCTCAGGATTGCCTTTTTGCCCCCGAAAGAGCTGCTCGAGGAAATCTTGCCCAAATGGATCGCTTTCCATAGCCGCTATGTGAAGGGATAGCTGATAAAAGGTTTGCTACTCAAATTGCGATTCCGAGGGCATGTAGCGCACGCACACACTCACCACCCGGAAACGCTCCATCTCATCAACGGTGAAGCAAAAATCATTCCAAAGAACCGAATCCCCCTCCTGGGGGATTTGTCCTAACTGCGCCATGATGAATCCCGCCAGGGTGTTGTATTTCCCTTGCGCCTCAAATTCCACACCCAGAAGTTCCGCCACCTCAACAATAGCAGTATGCCCGGCAATTTCCCAAACACCAGTACCGCGCGCCTCGGGTACCGTAGCAATAGGACTGTGTTCGTCTTCGATTTCTCCGACAATCGTTTCCAATAGGTTTTCCAACGTGATCAAGCCTTCCGTGCCTCCGTATTCGTCCAGCACCATGCCCATCTGGTAACCGCTGCGCGTCAACTGGTTGAAAGCCTGCGGCAGGCTGGCACCTTCGGGGATGTATTCCAATGGACGCAGGATGCTCTCTAGCGGCGTGTCGGGGGGCGACCAGATCAGGTCTTTGATGTGCACATAGCCGAGAACGTGATCCAGGTTTTGGCGATATACCGGGAATCGAGAATAGCCATGTTCCTTGCCCAGGTCCAAGGCTTCGTTCAGGGGGGTGCCTGTTTCAATGGCGATAATCTCCATTCGTGGGGTCATTTCATCGCGCACGCTGCGGTCAGCATAATCAAAGACGCGCTCGATCAGACGCTCCTGCAAGGGCAAGATCATCCCTTCGGCGGCGCTGCGCCGCACTAACACTTCGATCTCTTCGGGGCGGGTGGCCTGATCTTGGGGATGTTCGGGCCCGAACAGGCGCAGCACGGCATCGGCAGAAACCATCAGGATGCGAATGGGAATTCTCACAATGCGCGCCATGACCTCGAAGGTGCGCGTCACCGTGATGGCCAATCTCTCCGGGTTGCGGATGGCCAGGCGTTTGGGTACCAATTCGCCAAAGAGCAGCGAGCCAAAGGCAATTGTAACTACCACCAAACCCAGGGCAATCTGTTCGGCATAAGGTGCCAACATAGGCAAACGAGCGATCTGTGGGGCCAGCCAGCGCGAAGCTTCCACACCGCCAACTGCCGAGGCCAGGGTACCCACTAGCGTGATGCCGACCTGCACAGTGGCCAAAAATTCGGCTGGATTTTCGCGCAACCCCAGGGCTTTTGAGGCGCGGGCATTGCCTTCTTCGGCCAGGGTTTGCAAGCGCGACTGCCGGGCTGAAACCACGGCCATCTCGGCAGCGGCGAAGAAGCCGTTGGCCAGGATTAGAAAAGTGATAAGAAGTAAATCTGGGAGCATGGGAAAGAAACCTTAAACCTTACTCCCTACTTCCTACTCCTTTAGAAAATCGGAAATATGGAGTAGGAAGTAAGGAAGTATTGATATTGAAATAATAATTTGCAAAAAATTTATCTTCCCCGCTTGATGAGCTTTTCCAATTCGATGGCCCAGAAAACCAGCGTACTGGCCGCCAGGCTGATGACCAACTCGAATGGTGGCAAGGCCTGAGTACCGAAGAGATTTTGGGCCGGCCCCCAATAGGTAACCACCATTTGCATGCCAAGGGTCAGCAATACGGCTCCAAGCATGGGTTTGTTGGAAAGCAATCCGATCTGGAAAAGTGAGTCGTGATCGGAGCGAATCGCCAGCGCGTTGCCCATCTGCGCCAGGGTAAGGGTAGTAAAGGTCATTGTTTGCCAATAAGGGTTACCGGTCAGGTAGCCCCACAGGCCAACACCCAGGGCAACGACGCCCATCAACGGCCCGACCCACAAGACGGCCACGCCCAGGCCGCGGGCGAAAATGCTTTCTCCGGGGGGGTGAGGCGGACGACGCATGGTATCCCGCTCGGAGGGTTCCAGACCCAGCGCCAACCCAGGCAGTCCATCGGTGACCAGGTTGATCCACAAGATTTGCAGCGCGGTAAGCGGCAGCGGCATGCCAAAGAAAGGCGCCAGCAGCATGACCAGAATCTCGCCCACATTGCTGGTCATGGTGTATTTGATGAATTTACGAATGTTGTCGTAAATCGTACGACCTTCGGAGACTGCTCGCACAATGGTGGCGAAGTTGTCATCTAGCAACACCATATCAGAGGCTTCTTTAGAGACGTCTGTACCGGTGATGCCCATAGCCACGCCGATATCCGAGCGGCGCAGGGCGGGCGCATCATTGACGCCGTCTCCGGTCATGGCCACAATATGGCCGCGAGTTTGCAGAGCCTGGACGATTTTGAGTTTGTGTTCTGGGGATACGCGCGCATAAACCGAGACATCCTCAACCACAGCCTCAAGATCGTCATCCGACATTTGGGAAAGCTGTTGTCCGGTAAGAATTTGGCTGTCTGCCTGGGCGTCTTCGTCAGCGATACCCAGGTCTTTGGCAATGCGCAGCGCCGTCAGGGGGTGGTCGCCGGTGATCATCACCGGGCGGATGCCGGCTGTCTGACAGGTATCCACAGCAGCTTCAACCTCAGGACGCGGCGGGTCGATCATGGCGGTAAGGCCGATGAAGGTCATCTCTTTTTCCAGCGATTCTTCATCGATTTTTTCAGGCAGTTCGTTCAGGGGGCGAAAAGCCACCCCCAGCACGCGCTGGCCGTCTTCGGCCATCTCGTTATTTGATGACAGGATGCGTTCTCTGAGTTCATCGCCCAAGGGTACCGCCTGATCACCAGCCCAAACCTGGGCCGTGATTGAAAGCATCTCATCGACCGCGCCCTTGCAAAACGCTACATAGGGAGCGTCTCGCCAGGGTGCATCGCTGGGGGCATCGATGGGGATATTGACCTGGTGAACGGTGGTCATCCGTTTGCGTTCTGATGTAAATGGAGCTTCGCCCACGCGCGGCCAGCGTTGATCCAGTTCGGATTTCCACAGGCCGGTCTTGGCGGCCGCGATCAACAAGGCACCTTCGGTAGGATCACCGATCGCTCGGAAAGCATCATCTTCTTCGGGGGATTCCTGCAAAATAGCATCATTGACCAGGGCGGCCGCTTTGAGCAGCAGGCCCAGGCTGCGCACGGGAGGTCGTTCGCTGGGGCGGAATTCAGCATCCAGCACAGCAATGTGCTTTTCGAGCATGGCATCGATTTGTTCGGTCTCACCCATCACATCCAGGATGGTGACGGTCATGCGGTTCTCAGTCAGCGTGCCAGTCTTATCAGAGCAGATCGTGGTAACGGAACCCAAGGTTTCTACGGCGGGCAGTTTACGGATCAGAGCCTGGCGGCGCAGCATACGTTGGGCGCCTAAAGCCAGGGAAATGGTCACGACGGCGGGCAAGCCCTCGGGGATGGCGGCTACGGCCATGGCAATCGAGGTGATAAACATCTCGCCGATCTCTTCACCGCGCATTAAGCCCAAAGCGAAGACCACAGCTACAATTCCCAGTGAGGCAAAGGCCAGCGATTTTCCAAGTTGCGCCATACGTCTTTGTAAAGGAGTTTGTTCGCCCTCTACGGACTGGATCAATTCGGCGATGCGGCCCAATTGAGTCTGCATGCCTGTTTCGACAACAACGGCCACGCCGCGCCCATAATTGACCACCGTGCCCATATAGACCAGGTTGTGGCGGTCGCCCAAGGGCAAATCATCCCCCTCGAGGGTTTCAACCGTTTTGTCGATGGGATGGGATTCACCGGTCAGGGAGGCTTCGGTAACACGCAGGCTGGCCGATTCGATCAGCCGGGCGTCAGCGGGAACGGCGTTGCCGGCCTCCAGCAAGATCACGTCGCCGGGCACCAGTTGCCCCGATTCGATTTCAAGTACTTTGCCATCGCGGCGCACCCGCACCAATGGAGCGGCCATTTTCTTTAGCGCCTGCATAGCCTGCTCGGCGCGGAATTCCTGAACGAAGCCCAGGACGGCATTGAGGATCACAATGGCAAGGATGGCAATGGCGTCTTTCCAGTCGCTGACCAGCGCCGATACGATAGCGGCGAGGATCAGCACCACGACCATGGTCTCTCGGAACTGGTCGAACAGGATTTTCCAGGGGTTTTTGGCCCCGTGTTCTACCAATTCATTCAAACCGAACTTTTCTATACGGTTTGTAATTTCGGTCTGGCTAAGCCCCTTATCGGTTTCAACAGCCAGTTTTTCGAGCGTGGTCTCCACAGAAAACGTGTGCCACGGTTTTGGGATGTTCGATGTTGTCATTGGTAAATTTCTTCAGTTCTTTCAAAAAAGTAAGTTAATGTCAGTCTGGCAACGATCAGGTTTAGGATCGCAATCCCAAACGCATAGGCCAGCAATGCCGGTTGTTGTAGTGTATCATGAGGCCAAATTAATAGCGCTGGGAACAGGAGCAACGCCACCTTGAATCCCACCCGCCAAAGGGGGAGATCATCGGGGAAAGCATCTAATTTCAAGAATTGTCCAATCCGGGCGATAAATAAACTGATCACAAATCCAACCAATACTTCCAGAAAAATCAGGCTGGAGGGTGGGTAATGTGCCTGCCAGCCAAGGAAGATGAAGATTACCAGGATATAGATAAAGCCGCCCCATGAATTTATAGGGGTCGGTTGGACGCGTTTTTCCGGCCAAAGGTCTGAATACAAGCCAAAAGTGATATAGACAATCACGCTGGCCAGACTGGCAGCGACGGCAGAAACACCGGCAAATAAGGCGAAACCATAAGCCAGATAGATTTGAGCGATTGCAATAACATTGCCAACGTTTGGCGTGCTTCTCTTGTTCAACAGAACCGCCCCCAAAGCGATTACTGCGCCAATCGCCAACCCGCTAAATACCCCGCCAATATAACGGGATGTGCTTTGAATCAAAGGCTCCACTTCGGCGAGCAAAAAGATCAGTGTGAAGGGACCGATCAAACTGACCACGCTGGTTGTGTTCTTCGTCCTGCCGACGCTCCAAAGCATGCTGGCAGCTACCAGGCTAAACAGGATCACCACTGAGGGTTCCAGACCTTTGAAGCTCCAAAATACCACCGCAAACAAGGCCGCAGCTACCAACCAGATCAGGATATCTTTCCATCTGCCGACCCATTGGGCAGTGATGATCTGACGGGCGTTCTGCCAAAGCAATAGCGGAATGGTCAGACCGAGTACCAAATCCCAGGGGACGGTCACGGTCACTATGGGCGGAAGAAAGGCCAACAACAAACCGCCGGCGATGATAGCCGGCAGCCACTTGCGTCCCGGTGGTCGGGCGTTCAAAACCGCTACCAGAAGCAATAACTTAAATAGGGAATGTTCAAACTCCAGCATGAAATGCGCCTTTGAAATTGATTTGGTAAAACAACTGGCGAATTACAAGAAAGAAACCTTGCCTGTGCTCACATCGTACATTGCGCCCGCAATGCCGATTTGGTTTTTTTCAAACAATTCACGAAGAATTGGGCTTCTCCGTTTGATTTGCTCGATAGTCATTTTAACATTCATTTCTGCAACCTGGTCGACATCGACATCGACCTGGGTTTTATTTGATAATTTTTTTACTTCTTCAATCGCCGGGTTTATTTTGCTAACTAGAGCAGTTAAATTGCCCAGGTCAACCTCATTGAGTGCTCCTCGAACAGCACCGCAACTTGTGTGACCCAGCACGACGATCTGTTTTGAGCCTTTAACTTTGCAGGCAAATTCCATACTGCCGAGGATATCCTGGTTGATAATGTTGCCCGCAATCCTGATACTGAACGCATCTCCAATGCCCAAATCGAAAATTAGCTCTGGAGGGACACGTGAATCAATGCATCCCAGGATTATGGCAAACGGGAATTGCCCCTGGCTGGTTTGGCGCATTTGTTCCAACAGATCGCGCTTTTCAACCTGATTCTCCACGAACCGTTGGTTGCCTTCTTTTAGAATTGACAGGGCTTTTTTCGGTGTCATTGTAGTCAATGTTTCTTTTGTTTGGGTCAACATAATTCTACTCAATAAAAGCGCTGATTATTGCAATCATTTCACCTTTCATCGTCTATTCAAAAAATCCGGTGAAATCTGTGATCCGCTGCAGTAAATTCCGAAAATAGCCACATCAACTGTGCTTATCTTTTGCTGGAATAAAGATGAGTAATTGTAACGGTATCTTACGTCAGGAGCAATTGATTTTGAATGCTTTACCGGCGTTGAACCTGGATGGCCGATTGGGCTTCCATAGGACAATGAAATTCGCAAATGCCGCAGCCAGTGCACAAATCACGCACTACAAAAGGCTGTTGCACAATCACCTCATACCCCCATGGGTCGATCACGGTGACTTCTTCTAACCGCACGGCTTTGTCCGGCACCGGGCACATTTCCTCGCAGACGATGCAGTGCGTGGCATAAGCCCAAGGCAAACAACGGTTGCGATCCAAAACGGCCAGTCCGATAATTTGCTGGCGCTTGGTTTCCAAATCCAACAGGGGGATGGCACCGCTGGGGCAAACCTCGCCACAAGCTGTGCAACTGTAATCACAAGGGCCCAGCCGCGGCACCAATGTCGGTGTCCAAAGTCCCTCCAAACCGGCCTCGAATAGGGTTGGTTGTAAACCTGATGTGGCACAGACTTGCATGCACTCACTGCACCGGATGCAGTGGGCCAGAAAATCATCTTCGTCTTCGACGCCCGGCGGACGAATCAAGCTTGGGCTGGGCGATTTTGTCGCCGCATCCGTGCCGATGAGCAGAGCGCCAACTGCACCAGCCCCCAAAGACAACAAAGCCTGACGGCGGTCAGGGTCGAAATCTTGTGAATAAACCGGCTGTGTTTGGCCCCTGAACGTGATGCCGCTCTCCGGACAACTGGCCAGACAATCAATACACATGGTGCATTCCGAGATGATAATTTCGTGCGGAGCAATATCCGATCCATCGTGTGCCTGAATAGCCTCCAGCTTGCATTCACTCAGGCAGTGATCGCAGTGATTGCACTGGGTGGTGATGAACGGCCTGAACAAAGAAATTTTCGAGAGCAGCCCCAGCATTCCGCCCAGTGGGCACAGGTACCGGCACCAAAATCGATCTGCCAGCGCGTTGAGCGCCAGGATACCTGCAAAAAGTGCCAGAATGGGGACGCTTTGCCTGAATGCTGATTGAACGGAGGGCAAGACTACCCCGCGCAGATTGCTCTCGATCCAATTGATGGGCGGTTGGAAAAGCGGATATCGATAAAGCGCGAACTCAAGTTGGGTGATGCCATCGTTGAACGCCGGAAATAAACTTGTGGACGTGAAGCGCGTCAGGATGGTGATGGGATCGAAGAGTAGCAGTGTCATACTGCCCATCAATGCCATGCCGAGAATGACCAGCAGAAGAAGATATTTCACCGACCTCCAGCGGGGCGCGATCCTGTTTGAGCGTTGATAAGCCCCAGGGAAGCGAATCCATTCCAGGATAGTCCCTTGGGGGCAAAGCCAGCCACACCACACGCGACCCAGCAATAACGTCGCCATTACTGTGATCAGCGCCCAACCCAACTTGGGAATCCAGGCTCGACTGGCCAGCATAGCTGTCAGCGCGGTCAACGGGTTGAGCCGGAAGAATATTCCCGATTGAGCAGAAGCCGCGCCGGCGCGCCAGTTGACAATCAGCAGATAGAAAAACAGCAATAAAGCCAGAATTTGCACGATCTGACGCAATCTACGCCAGCGGCTCCACTTTTTTCGCTGATCTTTGGGTGGTGTGAATGGGGCTTCCCGGATGCTCACGGTTTCAACACTTAAACGCTGATTTCTTCGATCGAAAGGCCGTTCAGATCGAGGCTGCCCAGCCCCATCTCAGCACCGAGGCGCAGTGCGTCGATATCTGAGCCGGTCTTGCCGAAGAACGTGGCCGCGTAGGCCCCAGTGGCAACGAAATCCTGGCTGGCAATGATTGTGTTCATCGCTTTGACGTCGTTGAGGTTGCCGCCGCGCGGGCCGCGATTCATCAGGATGTTGACCGCATCCATAATCGTCAGCGTGGGACGGACCAGGCTGGCCAGATCGGCCAGGCGCTGCCCCAATTTGCGGTGAAATTTTCCCCTATCTGTGATCACACCCATCAGGTTTTTCATGCTCAGAGTCAGTTTGGCAAGTGAATGGTGTTTGGCAATTGGCACATTGATGAGCACATCCGCATCGAGCACATCCCCATAAATCGTCCAATTTTTGATATCGCGCCCCTCGGGAATATCGACGTTGCGGAACTTGATCTGGCTCATGACTTCGGTTTGACCACCGGCTGCCTTCACTGCCTCGCCGATGCCGCTGCGGGCGTAAGCCTGTTCACCGGAGCTAGTGGAAGGGGAATCCATCATACGCACACTTCCGGCGCCAGCAGCGACGCACAGCGCCGTGAGCGCGCCGACCACTTCAGGGTTTGTGTAAGCCGCATATTCATAGGAATAATCGGCAGCGACGATATTGGGCTTGATGATGACATGATCGCCCGGCTTGACGAAGTTTTCCATGCCGCCCAGCGCGGCGATGGCTGCTTCAACCAGGGCAGCCGGTTTGTAACTGGTCGCGCGGGCTATGGCCATATCAATTCCCGTTGATGTGGCTTGGGTGCCTGTAAGCGTTAGTAAAGCCTTCCCAAAAGTCAAGTTGAATCCGCCCATTGCCATCAAGCCGAGAAAATCTCGCCGTGAAAGAGAAGATTTATTGGTCATCTATGACTCCTTTATTGGATGATACTGATAAAAGGGTATAGTTATTCTACCGTAATCCAAAACGCCATTTCAGGTAGCCGTTATTGGCAGCCTGCTCCTGCAGCAATTTCCATAAATCGCGAAATGCTTTGATGATCACAGGCAGATTTGCGCCCGTTGCTTCGCCCCCAACACGCGGGCGGTGAGTCACGGGTACCTCTTCGATGCGAAGACCCAGGCGTCGGGCGCTGGATAAGAATTCGGTATCGATCAGCGCGCCATCAGATGTGATGTTCACACAGTTGAGAATATCGCGCCGGAAGAGTTTGAAACCACAATCGATGTCACGACATAGATATCCAAATAATACCCTGACAAGCATGTTCCAACCAAAAGCGTTGACTTTACGCATCAAGGGATCGCGCCGAGGAGCACGGTAGCCGCAGACAATAGCCGCTTCTGTCACGATCATGCGTTCAAGTAGGACAATGATCTCACCAAAGTGGAATTGGTTGTCCGCGGGGAAGAAAGCGATCAACTCCTTTTGCGCGGCGTCGAAGCCAGATTTCAACGCCCCGCCATAACCGCGGTTTGGGTAATGCTCTACCAGACGGAAGTTGTACACAGATTTGGCTAACGCACGGCCAATTTCTCCAGTACGGTCGCGGCTGCCGTCATTGACCAGGATAATTTCATAATCAATAGGCATGTCAGAGAGCACGCTGGATATCTCTGCTATGGTGGTGTGCAGATTGGCTTCTTCATTATAAGCGGGTATGACAATGGATAAAGATTTCATGATTTACTCCTTGTTTAACGCGAAGTTGCGAAGATCGCGAAGTTAATTCTAAAGAAAACAAAATGTAGAAAAAACAATCATCTTGGCGCTCTTTGCGTCTTAGCGGTGAATCATCATGCCTTGAAAACGACCAACTTGTTCAAAATAAAATTCCAGCCGAAGGCAGCACCGGTTGCCAGAATTAGCGAGAGAATTTCACTCAACGCCAAGACTTCTAGCCCCAAGAACATCACGCCAGCATTGATTCCCAAGGCCGCGATGTGTGTCAGGGTGAACAGGAAAGCCGCCTTCCAGGTTGGGACACGATATATCGTGCCCTTACTTTTGAAGGTCCAATTTCGATTCCAGTAGAAACTGTTCACCATGCCGATGGCATAGGCTATTCCTTTGGCTAACACCGGCAGCGATCCCAGCCACAGCCAACGGGTGAGGGCAAAGTAAGCTGCCGCGTCGATGAGCGTGTTGGATACGCCTACAGTGGCATATTTGATGGCTTGAATGATCGTTTCTAAACCTGGGAGGTTTTTATCACCTTCCAAGTTACTTGTTCTACTTTCCGCAGTCATAAAGCACCTCACTGGATTGCCCGCCAGGTCCGGGGCGATTGTTCTGATTATTGGCTGAATTTGTGACTGTCACGCCAGGAATGTCTACGACGGAGCAGTTATTGACCATCCATTGAGCGATCTCCTGTTTCTGTTGGGGGATGCCCAGGATGTAGCGTAGTTCGCCAGTATCGATCATAGCGATCAATTCATTCAGATCGATCACGTCATCACGGCCACCGAAGCCGCCGAAGGTCAGCACTTTACGGTCGCTTTCCAGAAGATAGGGCGCTGCACCGCGGGCATTGAGCGTTGCCAGCAAATAATTGTCGGGTTCGGAGTTGGCCAATGTGTATTCTAAAATTGCCTGCCCATTGGCGCTGAGCGTAGATACGTCTGGGGTCATGAAGGATGAACGAGTCTGGTCGGAGGCTGAAATCCCAGCGGTGGGCAGACCTACGTTGGGGTTGGTGTTGAGTGTGGTCAGCAATGACCAGGCGAAAGGGGCCACCAACATGGCCAGCAACAGCAGGCTCAAGCCGATTTTGTGCAGAGGGATCAACTTGCTGATGGCCAGGAAGCCGATTCCTGCCAGCCCGATCAGGATGGAAATCACGCTCACCCAGGTGGAATAATCAGGGTAATTTTGGAAGGTGTAGATTTCGAAGATGATGGTCAGGCTGGTCAGCAGGGCAGCCAGGATCCAACCGAGGGTGGGATTCTTCTGCCAGTGTTTTGCCAGGCTCCATAGGCTGATGCCAACTAGTGCAGCGATGGGCGGCCCCAACATGATCAGGTAGTAACGGTGCCACAACCCCGTGGTAAAGCTGAAATATGCCATGGCAGGCAGCAGCCAACCAGCCCAGAGCAAGATGCTCTTGTGTTTGCCGTTCAGCGGCCATGACCAGCCCGCAGCAATCAAACCAACAGGCAAGCCTAAAAGCACCAGGGGGAGCAGCCAACTGGTCTCGGTGACCAGGGGTTCTGCGAACAGACGCAGTACGCCCGCTTGCCCAGTCTCACCGCCGTTCATATTGCGCTGTCCTGCGCCTGTCGATGGGCCTCGGTTTCCATCGGGGCCATCATTCCCTGGACCGTTACCCCCGGAGGGCGGTTGGAACTGCCCGGGCGCATTGGCATTGGCCTGTTGCGGCAGCCTGTCTTCTGGAGCACAGACCAGTTCATTTTGCGAGGGGGCAAAACAGATGCCTTCTATAGCTTGATTAGGGAGGTCGACGGTGCAGGCATCCCCAACTGCCAGCCCTGTACAGGCATCGAAGGCTTCTTGTGGCGGTCGACGGTTATTGGTTTGATTCCCACCGGGAGCAGAATTCTGCCCGGGAGGGGTGAAGCCCGCCTGAGGTAGGTTCGCATTGCCCCCGGGAGCAGCGCCATCCCTGGGGCCATCCCCCCCACCGGGGCCGCGATTATCATTTAATCCCAAACGGCTCAATCCGTTATGCCCGACGATGAGTTCCATAACCGTATTGTTATCACTGCTGCCGATATAAGGACGCTGGTCAGCAGGGGTCAGGTCAACGGCGATCACCCAGGCGAAGGACACCGCCAGCAAAACGATGGTTGCTGCGCCAAGCTGTAGGATGCGTTGCCACCAGGCATTGCGAGCGCCAAAGAGATACAGCGCATAGAACGCCGGCAGCACCATGTAGGCTTGCAGCATCTTGATGTTGAATCCCAGACCCACCAGAATTGCGCCCAGAATTAAATGACGGGTTTTACCAGTTTCAGTAGCTTTGAGAAAAGCCCAGGCTGCCAACAGCAGCACGAAGACAAGCAACCCGTCGATGGTATTGTTGCGTTCGGTGGCGATGGTCACAGGGACTAACGCCAGAACCAGGGCTGCCATCAGCCCGGCCCAAATGCCGAAATTTTTGCGCACCAGATGGTAGAGCACCGGGATGGAAAGCGTCCCGGCCAGGGCCTGCGGAAAGGCCAGGGCAAAGCCATTGACTCCAAAAAAGTAGGCGGAAATCGCTTGAACCCAAAATCCCAAGGGGGGCTTATCGACCGTCACAGTGCCACCTGGCTCGAAGGAAACGAAAAAGAAATTGTGCCAGGAGGTCAGCATCGATTTGACTGCGGCCGCATAATAGGTATTTCCAATGGTGTAAGCGCCAAGTTTGTAAAATCGAAAAAACGCGCCCAGAAGGATAATGGCTAACAGACTTACCACACCGATGATCTTTTGATAATTGATCGACATGGCCTGTGATCGGGCTGTATTGGTTGGTAGGGTTTGTGTTCCTGTAGTCATTAAACGCTCCTTGGCGTTGAGTATTCGTTATTAGGTATTCGGTTGTTGCCTGATACCTATTTATCTTGGTTCTAACTTTATCCAAAAGATGTTCAGAAATTGTTTAGATGCTGTTTTAAAGTTGTAAGATTTATATGTGGGAATGTTTCTCGAAATAACCACCCCTATTTAAATTTTTCGGATGGGCAATAGCATAAAATTGACAAATATTGTCATAAATACATTTCGATCTCATGCTTTTGCCATTGTTATTGTATAATACCTGCGCTACGCCCCCGGCAAGCTATAAAAACGTTAAATGATAGAGGGCCTTCGTTATGTTGTCAAAGATCTTTCGTTTAATCATTGTTCCATTGAGGGCGAGGGTGATTGTCCATGGCATGAATTTCCCCCTTCTTTAGAAATCAAACTGGAAATACACCCTATTCATAGTCCAGGCTGCTTGCCTGGGAGATGCCGCCGGTCACGGTTACACAACCCAATTGCACGGAGAGCATTGAACAGTATTTTGTCTATTTACCCTACTTGGCTTTTGGAAGCAACTAAGATTTTCAGAAATCGACTGCTCAGGCCAACGCCTTCGCAGTAGTAAAACGAAAAGCAGGCGTATGGCCTAAGGTACACTTGTTTTTCGAAATAATCCGTCTCAATATACGAAAGGATGATTTATGACCACGAAGAATTTACGAACCCTAACGATTCTGCTTAGCCTACTTGCACTGCTGTTGATGGCGATGACAACATTTCCGGGCGTATTAGCAGCCAACGCCAATACCGAGGGTCAGCCGGGCACGATCACAGGTACGGTGCACTTACATGCGGCTCCAACCCCAGCCATGACCGTTTACGCACTGGACCCCGTAACCGGCGTTTGGGTCTTCACAGAAACACTGGAAAGCGCTACCGTGGGTACTTTTTCGTTGCAAGTACCCCCTGGGGAATATCTGCTCTTCGCCAGCATGGGGATCGGTTACCCCTCAGCGGATGGTTGGGACCTGGGCATTGTAGCCGTTGCTGCTGGCCAAACAGTTATGGACATCGTACTGGCACCACCGAGTTTCTCAGATTGTGGGCCGATGTTTGGCATCCCGGCTACGCCCGATGGGCTGTACCCAGAAGTTCCTGGACCAACTGCAGAATGTAAGGCAGCCCTTCTGGGTGAAGCACTCCAACCCCTGGATGATCATTGCATGAATTTGCAAGTGGCTGCTGAAGCCTCACTGGGAATCCCCATGGGGATCAGTGATGGCATCATTATCGATCAAAGTTGGAGCGGGCAGACAGGCAAAGGCTGTCAGGTATTTGGTTTGGGGGAAGGCCTCCATTATGATGGTGCTCACAGTGTTTATGAAGTGCTGCAAGGCATAATGCTGAGTCAGGGTTGGACAGAAAACATGACCATGCCCTGCCTGGGCTATGGTGGATTTGGACCTACAGCTTCAATGTCTTGCTTCATGCGTGATAATGAAACCTGTGAAGTATTTACATCCGTCGACCCACTAGATATTCAACTGTGTTCCGGCATCGATGGGCCTATTGGCAATTGTCTGGCCGCGCTTGAACCCGAACAGATCGTTGTCACAGCGATGTTGATTTGCGCTCAGGATGTGTTGGGAGCTGCTACAGCGGAGACAGAATTCCTGTCGGAGCAGTTCCAGGTTTCATTCGCACCAGGGGCATCAGATATCACCATGTACAACAGGCTGGAGCCAAGTGAACTTCACGACTATGTGCTCTACGCCATGCAAGGGCAAGAGATGTTGGTTGACGTATTTGTGACAAAAAATGGAGTTGAAGCACGCGAAAATGTGGTCATGGATATTGGCGTGAAAGGTACGCCACCCATGGATATGGATTATCCCGCTACTTCAAGCTGGCAGGGTATTTTGCCCCAAGATGGCGAGTACTACATAGATGTCAAATCGATTGCCAGCGAACCGGTTGATTATGAAATCTATATCTATATCTCGCCCCTGACGGCAACAGAACCTCAGACGGGAACAGGTGGTCTCACCGGTTTCACCAATTACCCGGTAGCACCTTCTCCGCCAATGCACATCGTAGCAACCAACGTGGAAACCGGTTTCTGGTATTGGCTTGGCACAGCACAAGATGCCGGTGTCTACACTATCTTTGATCTGCCGCCTGGGTCTTATTACATCGATGCTTACACCCAATATGACCTGATCGGCGGGCATGTCGATGGTAATGGAAGTAATATTCCTGTTATGGTGGGGGCCATGGAATTGGTTGAAGGCATCAACCTGAATTGGTGGCCGCGCGGCGATGTCGTCAATGACCCGGTTGGTTGGTAAGCTGTAAGTTGACGTGATAAATAAAGACCCTTTGGGATTTTGTTTCCCAAAGGGTCTTGTATATTGTTTATTGACAGGAGTTATGCAGTTCGCATCATGAGTAGTGAATGCGTATCGAAGGGTCAATTTTCGATAAATACAAACTCAAATGCGTAACTCCTGTTATTAAACTAAGATTTTACTCAGCTTCGTACTCATCTGCTAACTCGATGCTCTCATCGATAGAGCCATCGCTGCCGTAGTCGATGTCGATGAATAAGCTGCTGCCAGGGCCTTCCCACTCACTGAACAGGAAGTAGCTGGTATCGCCGGGTTCCATGTAAATATCGTCATTGCTGAACCAGGATTCGCCCTCATCGTCGATGCGGTACATGACGATCTCGTAGACGCCATATTCGGTCGTGTTATCCGTGTTGACGCTCAGATAGCCTGCGTCCATATCCAGTTCGATGACAAACTCAGCGCCCGATTCGATGTCCAGCGCGGCGACGATGAATTCGTAGTCGGCTGCCGGAGTCTCGACGCCGAAGATCATGTCCGGGGCGTCGTTGTACTCGGTGCTGTAAGCCAGCAAGGTGCCATCGGGAGAGACGGTGATCGTGTCGGACGTGCCTGGGTCAAGGTAAAGTTCAGCAACCACCAGATCGTATCCGGGGCCGATCATGACCACATCATTGGTAATGCCTTCAGTAGCGCGGCTGGCATCCACGGTGATGGAGAACTGAATCCCCAGGGGGATGAAATAGACCGGCTCGTTGTTGATGTCCCAGATATCGACGCCAAACTTCATATTGTCGCCACGAGCGCCTTCAATCTCATTGATGAATTCACCATCGAAGAAGCCGATGCGCTGGCCGTCTTCAGTAATGATTTGCAGGTCAGCCTGACCGTTGAGCCAGATCTGGTTGAATTCTTGCGAGGCAGCCGCCAGGCCTCGCCCGCCACGAATCTGGCCTGAAGCACCACCACCGGCGCAGAAATCACATTCTTGCTGCATCATGCGCTGGTTGATGCCCACGATCTCCAGGGTTTGGGTGCTTTGATCACCTTCGTAGAGCGACTCGGGCTCGTTAGGGTTGGTAGAAGCCTGGTAGCGCCAGGTGTTGGCATCGTAATCCACTTCCACAACGCGGCTCTGGTCGGGCCAGTTGTTATCATAGACCAAAATATGATAGATGCCTTCTCCTTTATCTTCTACGGCAAAGGGCGTAATGGCATGGCCACCGCTGAAGTCGGCCATATAAATGCCCATAACCCATTCTTCCTCTGGAGAAGGATACGAGGTATAGGTTTCGATCAAGGCATTCACGACGGCCTGAGGCGATTCGTTAATTTTTACCGCTGCGGCTGGCCAGGTGGCTTGCGTAGTCCACCAATACGCGATCTCGCGCTGCAAAGCCTCGTTGTTTATGGAAAGATCATACGTGCTGGTGGCACCAAAGTCGCCTGGATTGACGTGGTTGCTGTACATCAACAGACTGAGCACGGCCATACCCTCACAGTGTCCGCCGGCCATATAATTGTTGATTTCTTTCATCCACTGCTTGGCGGGTGGCGTCAAGATGCACTCACCACCGGCCTGACTGGCGCAAACCTTATCGCCAAACAGACGCTGCATCTCGACTGCGGTCAGGTTCTCAACCTGGATATTGTCACCATAATTTTCGAAACTGAAGCCGTGGCTCGCGGGGCGGAAGCCGCTGTCGGCGCTGCCAGCGCTGACTTCAGCAGAACCGGTGCCGGCGGATTCCGTGGAGCTGGATTCTGTTTCCTCAACAGGCGCCTGCTCTTCAGTCTCGACAACATCGCCCAGGTATTCCACTTCATAGCCGACCCACCAGACGACGGGCACCTGCCCCAAAATGACTCCCGGGGCCTCAGCGACGATCGAATATTCATCACAATCGGTTGCAATCAATGTAAAGGTACCTTCCAGGCCGGTTTCCAGCCAGAAATCGTCATAAGATTCGAGTTCTTGTTCGGCGATAATATGCTCTTCGGCAATTTCAGTTACCCCATCGGGCACGGCGCCGAATAAACACAAAGTTGTTTCGGTTTCGTTGATAATTTCTAAATAGGGGTCTTCCTCTTGCAGTACTGGCCCAGCCTGACCATTGAAGGCCGACATGGCAAAAGCCAATACCCATACCATTGCCGCGACCAAAATCCGCAGCAAGTTGGATGATTTTCCTTGTTTCATCGTGCTCTCCTTGGGGTTCGTAATTGGATAAATCGTGTCCATTATACAATAATATGTGGGATTGTCCAGTTTTCAATGCATTCGGACCGTGGTCAGCCCGCCTGGAGAGAAATAAGTCACGCAATCGATAACAATCATGAGTAATTTGGTAAGTCGAAGTGGCTATTTTTCCCTCAACCCTGGCCCCTCTCCCAATGGGACGCTGAAAACGGAAAAACGCAGCGAAGCGAAGGAGGGGTGAGGGAACCTAATGCTGTTCCGAAACACATAGTTGGGAAATCTCGAAAATCTATCAAGAAAATGCACGAGCAAGAATCAACGCCTTGTTTTGCAAAAACAAACCAGTTCATTTTAAAAGTCAACCGGTTGAGTCGCGCGACTCAACCGGTTGACTTGTTTGACTCAAGGGGTCTATTTTAAAAATCAACCCCTTGAGTTTGAAAATGAAGTAGTGGGTGATTGGTTAATGACAACGCATACATTCTGTCACCCTGAGATGCCAGAGGCGCGCCCACCAAAGGTGGGCCTCGCTGCCCATAGGGCCATCTTCGATGTGCGCGCCTCTGGCGGGCAGGGCGTAGCGAAGCGTTTATTCAACTCCGAATATGTCTTTCGTTTATATCCTAGTGCTGTTCCGAAACACATATTTGGGAAATCCCGAAAATCTATCAAGAAAATGCACTAATAAAACAGTATATGTTCAAAATGATTCCAACCAGGTCAATTTTCTGCGAAAAATCGAAAGCCGCAATCCCCCTGGTGTTCAGCGTTAAAAATCTGAAGAGCCGTGTAGTTAGATTATCGTTCTCAAAAGAAAAGCTCCCCACCATTGGATAGGGAGATTCCAGTTCAAATATTGCTTTTCTAGTTTATGGTGCCAGCACAGAACGGAATATCAGGCTGATGACCGTGATGGCGAATGCGCAAAAGCCCAGGGTGCCGGCTACGCTGCACGCTACTGCAGAGGCCAAAATGGGTATTGATTTGCGATCTACCTGGTCGGAATCTTCTTCAATGGGGGTTGCTAACGTTGCAGCCTGTGGTGTGGGTGCCGCCTCAGCAGCTTTGAGGAAGGTAAATAAATCATCGAACCAGGCTTGCATGTTCTCCGGGTTGATCTCGTCCATGTGGATGCGGCGCAAAGTGAACTTGAGCTCCTTGGGCTGGATCATTACCTTGCGCAGCTCGTAGGCCCCAGTGACGCTCATCAATTGGCGCAGAGCCTGACGGACGGCTTCACCGTCCAGGATGTTTTCCATCCAATATCGATCTTGAGCATAAATGCTGAAGTTGTGGAAGGTAGGGTTGTTCAGGGCCACATCTTCGAAGTTGGCCAGGCTGGCAGAGTATTTGCCGATTTCGCTTTTGAATACAATAAATGCCCTGGCATCCAACCGGGATTCGATGGAGATGTCCAGGGTTGGCCCGCGATGAAAATAAACATCGACAGGGCGTCGTTTGACCTCTCCGTGATATTGACGTCCGCTGTAGTAATACGATTCTCCGGTCAATCCCCAGGGTGTGAAGATGGCATCCAACTTTTTGGCACGCTTACGAGTGCTGTTGATGCCCCATACAATCACCCCGACCATACTGGCCAGCATCAGCCCAATGATGATGCTGATGTATAAACCGAAGCCAGAATTACGGTCGCCGATTGCCACGGCAACTATGATGGCGGGGGTGATGAAAATGGCCATCACAATCAGAAAGCCTATCAACTGGAAAGCAATACTCCGGGCACAGCTGTCCCCCTAAATTTTCAATAGTTTGTGTTCAGCCATGGTTCTATCGCAAGAAATACGTCTCTAATAACGGTCCAAGATCTGTTTTTAGATATTTAGAAAGCACCCAAAAGAAATCATTTCCCGTCGCAATTTGATCTGTATATGTTGCAGAATAGTCTTTGAGAAATGCAAAGAAGGTCTCATCACCCATCTTGGCGCGCAGATCAACCAAAAACTTGGCGCCCTGCAAATAGACCGCGTCTCGATATTCGCGGTAGCCCTCGGCGCTGTAAATGGATGTGTTCACCCAGCCAGATGGATTTTGGGGCAAAATCCGCCGAGCCCACCAGAACTCGTCAATATCCTGAGGGTAATAGTACTCATAAAACAGGTACTCGCTGTAGGTCGCCAGAGCCTCATCCAGCCAGGGTTCGTTGGCCTGATCATTGGCAACCAGGCCATACCACCATTGATGGGAAGTTTCATGCGCAGCAATGGCGACCAAAAAACTCCCATTAGCGCCATCAAAGGAGGCAAAAAATCCTTTGTTCAAGAAGAAAAGGCTCTGATATTCCATGCCGTGGTCGAAATCGGCCTCGACCATGGTCAACATGGGGTGTGGATAAGGGCCAAACAAATCAGTGTAGAGTTTGAAGGCATCCACGGTGGCATTGAAAGCGCTTTTCCCACTCTCGTAATCCGGTGAAAATACGTACCCCATGATGGTTGTGCCGTTGACATCCGTTTCGAAAACTTCATACGAAGGGCTGACCGACCAGACGAAATTGCGCCCTCGTTCCAGGTAATAATGGTGGGTGACCCCATCTCCGGTATCTGGGGCGCTGGCGGCGATGTTTACAGCCTGGGGTGTGTTTAATAACGTGAGGGTGAAATTGAAATTAGCAACCGGGTAAACCAGGAATTCGCCATAGGCCCAGGGATCATTTACCACCCAGCCCTGGCCATCCCGGTAAGGCGGCACAAAAGGGTACCAATCTACAAAGTTGATCTGGCGGGTTGTATAGCCAAAGGGGTTAGGGCCGGCCTGGGCAGAAGAATTGTTTACGGGCAGATGCAGTTCGTAAGAAAGCCTGATCTTTTTGATCATGCCCGGTTCCAGGGGTTCCGCCAGCGGGATGGTCATCACCGCCCCATATTCGCGGGCATCGGTGATCTCCTGGCCGCTACCCCAGCCAATATATTTTAGATAGAATGTGTTTTCGAAAAGCAGGGGTGGAATTACCAATATAAGATCATTAAAAGCAGTGGAAGAATTGTTGGGAATATCGATGATTTGCTCGACAGCCAAGATTTTCCTGCCATAATCGAATTCTGCCCAAATGGCATAATTCAGTTCGGGCGGGGGAGGCGTGGTGGCGGTGGGGCTTGCAGTTTGAGTTGGCGTTTGGGTTAGTTCTGGGGTATCTGTGGGGGGAACCGTTGGTTCTACCGTATTTGAAGGAAGGACGATTTCCACCGTTGGTGGGGGTGTCACGGTGGGGGGTGGCGGCGCTTCAACCTGGCATGCTGTAAGCGCAGCACCAAAAACTACAGATAAAAAAAGGACCAATGAGATAGGCAATATTCTTCGTTTCATGGTTGCCCATCATATCAGAATTTTGGCGAATTTCCTACCTATGAAGTATAATCAGGCCGATATTTTGGAGGTAGTACATGAAAATTACTTGGCATGGACATTCCTGTTTTCGACTTACCGCACGCGGCCTGGCGACAGTTGTGACAGATCCTTATGACCATGAAGTTGTTGGCTATCAAGAACTGAACTTACGCGGACACATCGTTTCGATCAGCCAGGATGCACCACCATACAATTTTGAAGCTGGGGTCCGCTCGAAAGAGCGCGTGCTGCGCGGGCCGGGTGAATTCGAAATTGGCAATGTTTTCATTACCGCTGTCAGCACAAATGGCGGTTCCAAGCGCAAAAAAGACGAGTTGAAAAACACCCTGTATGTTTTCGATTATGAGGGCGTTTCAGTTGCCCACCTCGGAAATCTTCACCGCGTACCCAGCCAATCACAAATTGAAGCTCTGGGTTCTGTAAATGTGGCCTTAGTGCCGGTGGGCGGGAGCGGCGGATTGAATGCGGCCAAGGCTGCTGAGGTTATCAGCCTGCTGGAACCAGGAATTGTGATTCCAATGCAATATGAAACCAGCGAATGCAAACTCAAACTCGACCCCCTGAGTAAATTCCTGAAAGAAATGGGCTTAGGCAAGGTCGCGCCGGAAGAAGAATTGAACGTGACCCAATCATCTGTGCCCAGTGAAACCCAGGTTGTGGTCTTGGATTACCAGTCTTAGGCCAGGAGATTATCGTGGCTGTAAAACTTTTGATGTCGTGGAATATCGTGCCCGGGCGTGAACAGGAATATTTCGAATTTGTTGTGCGTGAGTTCATGCCCGAGATTCAAGACCTTGGCCTGGAAGCTACCGAAGCCTGGGTGACGGTATATGGGGATCAGCCACAAATCCTGGCAGCCGTAACTTCTGAAGATGCCGCCGAGCTGCGCCGAATTATGTTGTCCCAGGAATGGGATGGGCTCACAGCTCGCTTGTTAGATTATGTAAAAGATCTGGAATTTAAAACCGTAAGCGAACGTCCCGGTTTTCAAATGTAATTGAGATTGGATGCGGGAGAGACAATTTTAGCGAATCACTCCTGATATCCAGTCTTTTGTTTTATCCCACTGTTTCAAAGTCATGTCGATATCTTTCGCCGAAAGCTTGCTGAATTGGTACGCGCAAAGGGAGCGAAATATCCCTTGGCGCGGGATCAGTGATCCTTATGCAGTTTGGATTTCTGAGATCATGTGCCAGCAGACACGCGTGGAAACGGTTATCCCCTATTTTGAGAGGTGGCTGGAACGCTTTCCCTCTGTCTTCGGCCTGGCCAATGCGAATCAAAATGAAGTGCTCAAACTATGGGAGGGGTTGGGATATTACACGCGTGCCCGCAATGTGCACAAAGCAGCGCAAGTGATTGTTGCAGATTATGGTGGACGATTACCGGAGGATGCAGCAGAATTGAAGAAGTTGCCTGGTATTGGCCAATACACTGCCGCAGCGATAGCATCCATTGCCTTTGATCAAGATGAAGCCGCATTGGATGGCAACATTCGGCGGGTATTATCGCGAGTATTCAACATTTCTGCACCTTTGGGCGCGGGCCAGGCTGAAAAGGAATTTATCCAGTTGGCGCAGGAAAACCTGCCTGCGGGCCGGGCCGGAGATTATAACCAGGCCTTGATGGATTTGGGCGCAACAGTTTGTGTTCCTCGCAATCCCAAATGTGACCAGTGCCCGGCGGCAGAATTTTGTGAAGCGTTGAAGTTAGGAATCCAGGAACAACGCCCGGTGAAGAAACCAAAAACAGATATTCCACACCACATTGTGACCGCGGCAGTGATCCAGCGCAATGGTCATGTGCTCATCGCCCAGCGACCACAAGATGGCCTTTTGGCTGGCATGTGGGAATTCCCCGGAGGCAAACAGAAGCCCGGGGAATCTCTGCAAGCCTGCCTGGAGCGAGAAATTTGTGAGGAGTTGGGTGTCCAAATCGAAGTTGGAGAGCATCTCGGAGTTTATGAGCATGCGTACAGTCATTTTCGAGTAACGCTGCACGCTTTCCGCTCCACGCTGGTCGCTGGCGAACCTCAACAATTGGAACATGCTGACTTGCGTTGGTCCTCATTGGATGAATTATCGGAATTCCCCATGGGTAAGATCGACCGCCAAATAGCCAATATACTAAACAAATAGATTATGATCATTGTCGATTCACACCAAGATTTGGCCTGGAACGTCGTTTCGTTCGGACGTGATTACACACTTTCTGCTGAGGAAACCCGCCAGCGAGAGCGCGGTAAAGATGCTCCAAACTATAATGGAGACACCTTATTGGGCTGGCCTGATTTCCAGCAAGGCAAAGTAGCCATCATATTCTCGACTTTGTTCGCCGCCCCTGCCCGGCGGAAGTTAGGCGAGTGGGACGTAGAATGTTATGCTGATGATACCGAGGCAGTTCAACGCTACAGTGCCCAACTGGATGTTTACCATCGCCTGGTAGATGAGTCTCCCGACAAATTCCGCTTGCTTCAGAACAAAGCCGAATTGAACGCTCACCTGGAAGAGTGGCAACCTGAAACTGCTGCTCCGCCTGTGGGCCTGGTTGTGCTCATGGAAGGGGCAGAGGCGGTCCGCTTTCCATCGGAACTGGCTGAGTGGTGGGATCGGGGAGTCCGATTAATCGGACCGGCCTGGACGGGGACGCGTTTTTGCGGCGGCACCGGTGAACCCGGCCCGCTAACTAAAGCTGGGTTCGAATTGCTCGATGCCATGGCCGACCATGGTTTTTCTTTGGACATCAGCCATATGGACCAAAAATCCGTTCTGCAATCGCTAGATATTTATCCTGGATCAATCCTTGCATCGCATGCCAATGCCCTGGCATTGCTAAAAGGCACTGAGAGCAATCGCTTCTTATCGGATCGGGTAATTCGTGGCCTGTTAGAGCGAGATGCTGTCATCGGAATTGTGCCGTTTAACCCCTTCCTGTTGGCTGGATGGACGGAGCGAGATGGTAGACACCTGGTGACTCTTGATCATGTCGTTGCCCAGATCGACTATATCTGCCAAATGGCCGGAGACGCTCGCCACGTCGGGTTGGGCAGTGATTTCGATGGCGGATTTGGCTTACAGAGTGTGCCCGACGGCATCGATACCATTGCCGATTTGAGGAAATTAACACTGTTATTGCAAGAAAAAGGGTATACTGAAGATGATGTCGCTGCTGTGCTTGGACAGAACTGGATTACATATCTACAGAACAGTTTGCCGGAAGGAATATCGTAGTGGCCAAAGGTAGACCTATAAACGGCAACCGCCGCGTGCGGGCAGGTTTGATTTTAGTCGCTGTTGGGGTGTTTTTGGTCGTGCTGGGACTGGAACCGGGTGTGTTCGGTTTGGACCGCAGCCCGGTGGTCGGTTTTGTGCAGATTTCCGTTTTTCTGTTGGGTCTGGCGCTGATTTGTTTTGGGGGTTATATTTGTTTTTCGGTGCAGTGGATCGGCCGTGAGCGCACGATTGCCGCCGACATCGGCTTGCGACTGGTGAGCACTGGCTATGTTATGGCTGTCACATCGGGGCTGGCAGATGTATTTGGTTTCGGCACGCAACCCTGGCCAGTGATTCCCCTGTTCGGACCACTGCAAGTTGTGGGTGTAACCATTGCTGAAGGCTTTATCGCTGTGGGGTTTATCTTAATGATCACCCCCCGAGTCAAACACTCTTGAGCAAGACATTGCTAAATGTACAGGAGCCCGCCAAAACGACGGGCTCCTTTTTTGTTGTATCAGGCCAACACTAGTTCTGTTTTCCCATTGAGCGCCTTTAGCATTTCTTCGTTCGATGCGAATTTGAAATCTTCCAGACCTCGACTTTCTGCCTCATCGCGCTCGATTTCATCCAGCCTCATAATTTGGGCTTTATCCACTACGGGATGGGATAGGTTCACCAGCCGTTCTTGCAAGGCATTCAACAAGTTGACCGAATTCTGAGGTGGGGAAATTGTCTCCAGGTATTGACGTACGGCTTCAGCACCATTTTCTCCATCTTTGCGGGCATAACCCACCAGACCACTGCTGGCCTCGCGCGCCCAACCAGTAACAAAAATGCCTTCCAGGGGTTTGGCATCTTCAGAGTCGTAAACTTCATAAGTCAAATCTTGTACGGGAAATTCGGGGATGGGATGCTTGACGAACTCGTTCCACTGCACCGGTAAACCAAAAGATTCATCAACCTTGTCACCGATACAGTAAATCACGGTATCGACATCCAAAACACGTGCTGTCCCCAGGCGATGGGCTGCTTTTCTGCCGCCGGGGGGCTGAATAATCAATTTGGTGTCTTCGACCTCCAAACCACGTACACGGCCGTTCTCGTCGCCAAGGATGGCCTTGGGCGAAGAGAGGAATTGGAAAATCATGCGTGTATCCGAGATGGGTTCTGCTGCCTTGGGAATTGCCGAAAGAATGAAATCTTTGGCTGCTTCGGGATTTTGATCAACCGCCTTCATGAAATCGCTGACTCGTTCGATTTCTGCATCCAGCGCTGCCAGGTCCAGGTTATTGGCCACATTTTCCATTTCTTTCTTGGTGAATTTCACTTCCGCGGGGCCTCGGCGGGCCACTGCGATGACCTCATCCACCTGAACGTCATCTACCAGCCAGTGAGCAATATCCACCATGACATTGCCGACTCCAATCAATGCCACGCGTTTGCCAATGGCAAAATCCTTACGGCTGAAGGGTGGCAGCTTATTGTAGTGGTAGACCAGGTCTTTGGCGTGGAATACACCCTCGAGTTCTTCACCGGGCAGCCCCAGCCATTTGGTGCCTTGCGCACCCACCGCCACAAGAATGGCACGGAAACCAAGTTGCTGCAAATCATCCAAAGTAAGGTCACCCTCATCACCAATGCGTACGTTGCCGTAATAGATGATGTTCTCATCCGACAGTATCTTGTGGAATTGTTTGCGCAAGCCGGATTTCATGCGATATTTCGAGTGGTATATGCCATATTCGGCCAGACCGCCAGGTTTGATATCTCGGTTTAGCAACACAACCTGCGCCCCAAATGAAGCCAGTTTTTTCGCGGCATAAATTCCGGCAGGCCCTGCGCCTACAACAGCTATAGTCTCTTTCCCATTTTTCATAAACTTTCATGCCTCCAGAAATGAACACAATAGATGGTGAAACCGAAACTTAGTCGTTGGTTACCAAGCCAATCTTACCAATTTAGTCCGAATATATCCAGGCAATATCATGGGGCTTTCAACTTCGTATATTCACTAGCATTGTCCCTCTCTCTATGCTATATTCTAAACACCGTCCTCCCAAAATGCCGACCGGAGAGAGACTTATGGCACAAAATCAATACACCCCGTCGAAATCGAAAGTAACCGCCACGTTGCTCCTCCGGGCAATGTTTCGGCGACTGTTCTGGCAGGGAAAAATCATGCCTGCCTTTTGGACGATCGTTTCGATAATCTCACTGGTTGTAAACGTCGTGTTGATTGCTGTTTTGATCTCCTTTGGGCAGCAACTTTTTGTTTTAAAGAATACGGTTTCCGATCAGCTTGTGACTGGTCTGCACAATAATTTCGAGTTGATGAATGAAGCCGTTATTGAGCAGACCATCATTGTTGATGATACAATTCCCGTTCAGTTTGAGCTGCCGGTGCGCACGTCGACGCGCGTTACCCTAACAGAGCCCACCCGCATCGATGGCGCGCAGGTCAACATCGCGGCCGGTGTGCTAAATATCAATGCCCCTGCTAACATCGTTTTGCCCGCCGGAACCAGTCTGCCCATCATGCTGGATATCACCGTGCCGGTATCCGAGACGGTTCCTGTGCACCTTGAAGTGCCGGTCCATATTCAACTCAGTGAAACCGGCCTGAGTACGCCGTTTGAGGGTTTGATTGATGTGGTGGAACCTTATGATGTGATGTTGAACGAGGCGCAAGATTCATGGGAAGAAACGGCTTTGTGCCAGGGCCAATTACAATTCCTTTGTGGGTGGTTCCTGACCCCTGAGCAGTTCCTGTTTCCATAGATCAATCCATTGATCCTTATTCACTTTGGGACACGCCTGGGGAGATGAGGCCGTGAACTGAAATTAGTTTTGTAAACTTGAGCGAAGTGACATCGTCAGAACTGCTGAAATATTCATAAAGAGGTAATTTTCATATATGAACCTTCCTGTAACCATCGAAAAACTCCCCAACGGCATGCAAGTCATGCTGAAGGAGATTCACACCGCTCCCATTATCAGTAACTGGGTTTGGTACCGTGTTGGCTCGCGCGACGAAGTACCCGGCGGTACAGGCCTTTCCCATTGGGTGGAGCATATGCAGTTCAAAGGCACCCCCGAATTCCCCTCCGGCATTTTGGATAAAGCCATCTCACGTGAGGGCGGCACCTGGAATGCTTTCACTTACCTGGATTGGACTACCTATTTCGAGACCATGCCCGCAGACAAGATCGACCTGGCCTTGCGCCTGGAATCCGACCGCATGGTCAACAGTCTCTTCGAGCCTGAGGAAGTCGAGTCTGAGCGCACGGTGATCATTTCCGAGCGGCAGGGCCGGGAAAATCAGCCCATGTTCCAGCTTGGTGAAGTTATGCGCGCTTCGGCTTTTCGCGTGCATCCCTACCACCATGAAATCTTGGGCGATATGGCTGATCTCGAATCGATTACTCGTGATGCGCTTTTCAACCATTATCGAAATTTTTATCGTCCCAACAATGCCGTAATGGTTGTGGTTGGAGACTTTGATACCCAAGAAATGCTCGGGCGCATCCGTGAACTCTACGAACCTTTGGGGTCCGGTGATGAACCGCCCCGCCAGGTGCGTCCAGAACCCCCGCAGCGCGGCGAGCACCGCCTGACCGTCGAAGGCCCCGACGATACCACTTATGTCCAGGCTTACTACCATTCCCCCGCCGCATCGGACACGGATTTCTCCCCCTTCGTTGTGCTGGACAGTTTGCTGACCGGCCCCTCCGGACTGAATATGTTTGGCGGCGGAATTTCCAACAAAACCTCGGAGCTGTACCTCAAGCTGGTTGAGGGTGATCTGGCCGTGGGCATCTACGGTGGACTGCCTGCTACCATTGATCCCTATGTCTATGGCATCACCGTAACTGTACATCCGGAGCGCAGCGCCGATCAAGTCATCACCGCTCTGGATGAAGAAATTCAGCGCGTACAGGATGCGCCGCCCACCCAAGAGGCTGTCGATCGCGCCGTAAAACAGGCGCGTGCCCTCTTTGCTTATGGCAGCGAGAGCATTACCAATCAGGCCTTCTGGATGGGCTTCACTGAGATGTTCGATTCGTATGACTGGTTTACCGGTTATCTGGATCGGCTGGCCGCCGTCACCCCCGCTGATGTGCAGCGTATTGCCCAAACCTATTTGCGTTCGCAGAACAGGATTTTGGGTACCTATCTTCCCCTCAGCAAAAATGGGGAGGTGAACTGATGACTATCCACTACCCTCACACTTCTACTTACTCATCATTACCTGGTCCTGACGACATCACCCGTGTGGAACTGCCCAACGGCATCGTCGTGCTGACGCGGCCCAACTTCAACAGCCCCTCGGTGACTCTGACCGGTTACTTGCAAGTGGGCGGAATTTTCGATCCCGATGACAAACTGGGGCTGACGGATTTCGCCGCCGAGGCTTTGATGCGCGGCACCGCCAGGCGCGATTTTCAGGGCATTTACCAGGCACTAGAGTCGGCCGGTGCCAGCCTGAGTTTCAACGGCGCTACCCACACTACTGGTTTTGGGGCCAAATCGCTTTCTGAAGATTTGCCCTTGCTGCTGGAGTTGCTCTCGGATGCCCTGCGTCAGCCGGTCTTTCCTGAGCAGTACGTCGAACGCTTGCGCGCCCAACTACTCACCGGCCTGACCCTGCGCGCCCAGGACACCGCCGATATGGCCGGGCTGACCTTCGATCAGCTCGTCTATAAGGATCATCCCTACTCACGCCCGGAAGATGGTTATCCGGTGACGATTCAGGCCATCACGCGGCAGGATTTGGTGGATTTCCACAAAAAGCATTTCGGGCCGCAAGGTATGATTGTGGCCGTGGTCGGCGCGGTAGCTCCCGAGGATGCGGTCGAGAAAGTGCGCGCCGCCCTCGGAGATTGGAACAACCCCGATCAACCGCAGCAGCCCCAACTCCCGTCCGTGACTCAGCTCGCAGAGCTGGTTACTCAAAAAGTATCCATTCCCGGTAAATCGCAAGCCGATATCGTAATAGGTGCCGCCGGTCTGCAGCGCAAAGCCCCCGAATATTACGATGCCTCGCTGGGCAACAGCGTCTTGGGGCAGTTCGGCATGATGGGCCGCATCGGCGATGTGGTGCGTGAACAGGCCGGGCTGGCCTATTACGCTTACAGCCGACTGAGCGCTGGTGTTGGGCCGGGCCCCTGGACGGTCAGCGCTGGAGTCAATCCGGCCAACGTCGAGCAGGCCGTCGACCTGATCCGCCAGGAGATCGGGCGTTTTGTCAGCGAGCCAGTCAGCGAAGATGAGTTGAACGACAGCAAAGCCAATTTCATCGGGCGCTTGCCGCTGGCGCTGGAGTCAAATAGCGGCGTGGCCGGTGCCCTGATCAGCCAGGAGCGTTACGATCTGGGCCTGGATTATTTCCAGCGTTACGCTGATCTGGTTAACGGCGTGACCCCCGAGAGCGCCATGACCGCGGCGCAAAAGTATTTGCATCCTGATAAACTGGCGATGGCTGTGGCTGGGCCGTAAAAACTCAACGTGCGCCGTAGGCGGGCCTTTAGCCAGTCGCGGAGAGCGCAGAGTTTTTTATATATTTTTTCTCCGCGTCTCTCCCACTCCGCGTTCTCTGCGTTAAAATCAGTTTATGTTAAAAAATTACCATAATGATATTTGCACCCAGGCGCTTTCGGAGCGCGTCAGCTCGCAAGCTCTGGAAGTGATCATTGCCGCCAATCTCAACCAGGATTCGCTGTTTGGGCTGATCGGACACCCGCAGTATCACTTCGATGAGAGTGAGTTTGAAAAGAGCTATGCTTATCTCGAAAAGCAGCGCCAGATTGTGCAGCGAGTCTTATCCGAAAACGGAGAATTACCTGCGGCCTGGAAAGCCTTTGGTCGTTTGACGCACGCCGTGCAGGATTTCTATTCCCATAGTAATTATCTAACCTTGTGGCAAGCCGGGTTTCCCGAAGGTCAATTGCCGCCCCCTGAGGAGGTAGTGGCTATGGACGAATCGATCCTCTCGCACCCGGATTTAATCTCTGGGCGCGTTTATTTTGGTGAAGCGGTGATGTTTCTAATCCCGCCCTTGACGGATTGGATCTTGCCGCGCCTGCCGCGCGATTCCCATGCCTGGATGAACCTCGATTACCCCGAACGCGGCCCCCTGTTTCCCTATGCCATCCAGGCCGCCCGCCAGCGCACAGTTTTCGAATTTGAAATGTTGGAAAGTAAAATCACTCAATCTCTGGGTGAAGAAGCCTGGAAGAATTTCTATTAAGAATTATTCGTGGAATTTGTGCCATTCGCAGGGATTCGTGATTTAATCAATTTGGAACTATGAAATTGGCAACCGGTGTTGACCTGATCGAAATCCAGCGCATCCGTGATTCCGTTGAACGTCACGGGGAGCGTTTTACGCAGCGCGTCTTCACGGAGAACGAAATGGAGCTATGCGGCGAATCGGTTGCCTCGCTGGCGGGGCGCTTTGCCGCTAAGGAAGCCGTGGCCAAAGCCCTTGGGACGGGCATCGGCGATGTGCGCTGGCAGGAGATCGAAATCCTGCGCGACGATGTGCGGGCGCCGGTTTTATATCTGCACGGGGAGGCCCAAAAACTGGCCGATTCCCTGGATCTTCATTCCTGGTCTGTCAGTCTGAGCCATACCGAAACACATGCGATAGCGTTTGTGGTGGCGATGGGGGAGAAGTAGTTAGCCTTTGATGGTTAGAAGTTGATGGTGGGTGGTTGTAATTTGAATAATAGATTGGATATTAAATATGGAAAATGGATGGATATTCCAAAATCCAATACCTAATACCCAATATCAAATCTAACGTTGCTATATCCCCCTTGATTAATTCGAAAATGCTACGCCTGAGCTTCTTCAGCCTGTTTTGCGGCTTCGGCCTGTTCGGCCTTCGCTTCCTGGCGCGCTTTGAAGTACTCAAAGACCGGCGGTAAAAGTGAGATAAAGATTATCGCGAAGATAACGATCTCGAAGTTCCGCTCCACAAAGGGCAGGTTTCCAAAGAAATATCCCAACCAGGTGAAGATGTTGACCCACAAAATTCCGCCGACAACATTATAGGTGAGGAAATGTTTGTATTCCATGGTCCCAACCCCGGCCACGAAGGGGGCAAAGGTGCGCACGATGGGTACGAAGCGCGCCAGAATGATGGTCTTGCCGCCGTGTTTCTCGTAGAATTTTTGGGTTTGTTCCAGATATTCCTGTTTTAGCCAACGTATGTTGCCGCTGAAAGCGCGTTCGCCGATGTAGTTGCCGATGCTGTAATTGACCGTGTCGCCAATAATGGCGGCGACCATCAAGAGGCCCACGATCCACCAGGGGTTCAACGCACCAAGAGCGGCAAAACTGCCAGCCGCAAAGAGCAGCGAATCACCGGGCAGGAAGGGGGTGACCACAAAGCCGGTTTCCATGAAGACGATCAGGAACAGGATGACATAGGTCCAGGTGCCGTATTGCGCAATGATCGAACTGAGGTGCTCGTCCAGGTGCAAAATAAAATCAATTAAGAAGGTGATGATTTCCATGAGATTCCTTTTCTTTCAGAGGGCGACAATTAGCAAATACTTGCGTCAAAACAAAATCGTCCGTAATATAAACAGGAATTGCGCAGTTGAGAACTTTCCAGGAGAAAATTGCATCTGAGTAGTCCCCGCCGAAGGCGTGCCGTTGGCAAGGGACTGTATCGAAGGGTGCGAACTGCGAAATTCCTAATAAAGTAAAATGCGGGCGGAATTATAGCTCGGAAACGTTGAATGGGCAACAATAGGAATATACTGAAGGAACACGGGTCCTCGAAATGGTTATTCTTCTTGTATCGTCACAGTGCCCAAGCGCTTGTTGAACCAGATTAAAAATATAAAACCGCCAACGGTTAGCACTCCGAGGCTGGCAGGCGCAATATTGCTGAGAACTTGAAAACCTCTTGGAAACGTATCCAGAGGCATGAGTTCAGAAACTGCCAAAAAAATGGCAAAACCATTCCAGATGGCGTGGTAGCCCATAGCAATCAGGTAGGCAGCGGCTAAACGTAGATATCGCCGTTGATTTAGCGCTTGAGCGATTCCCCAGCCTGTCAGGCCAGCCGTAAAAATATGCATCGCGGTCGTCCCCGTACGCGCCAACATAATAAAACTCCAGGCTTCACCGCCTCCAGCATTCACGAAATACTCGAAGAGAGCAAATCCTGCGCCACTGAGCATCCCAGCGCAAAATCCCTGGGATGGCGTAAGCGTCCGACTGGCGATCAACCACACTCCAATGGATTTGAAAAATTCCTCGAATACCGGGATGAGAACAGAGGCAAAAAGCAACGCAAGAATAATCGATACAGGCTGCAAAAGATACGGTTCAAGAAATTGAAGAATAGCTTCTGGTGGTTGCTCTGCAATTGATATTTGGTCCAACAAGCTCATAACCTCTTCCATCAATACCGGATCTTGAAAGAGGACCATAAAAACGACAATAACACCGCCAAATAAGATCACCATTTCAACTAAAAAACTGAAGAATGGGCTTGCGATTAACCCCGTACTAAAAAGACCCCAGCCTCGTTGCGGAGATCCGGGAGATAAGTCGCGCATTCCCAGGCCAAGGAGCCACAAAATAGTCAGAATCGTGACAGCTATATGGATGACCGGCATAATGAACCATGAGATCCCCTTATTTTGCGATACCCAATACCCAAACAGCAAGAGCGGCGGAACGAACAGGATTAAAAATCTGGTTCGACGAAGGTGAAAGTTTTTCGATGTGCTCCTTCTCATCAGGCGCAACAGAGCATACCATGCAGAAGGCAGCAATAATATTCCGGCAGCGAACGCTCCTGCGGCCACTGTCATCATCAAGGTTACATCGGTGGACAAATCACTGGCTGCACTCTCGAAAAAGCTGATAAGCCCAACTAAGGCTGTAATTAAGGCAATTCCCCAAAGGTTCAGTGTCCCGAACAAGCTAAACCCTAACTGGGCTACAGAAGGCCAGTGAATAGCATCGTTTTGTTTTTGAGTAGTAGTAATGCCTGATGAATTTTGTGATGCCATGGAGAGTGAGTCTTGCGAGTGGAATGTGTTTGACAGGCACATTCCACTCTGAAAGTCTAGTATTCTTCAATCATAACCGAAATAATTTTATCACCCGGTGGCAGATCGCTGCCTTGAGATGGATCGCGCGGCGTCAGGCTTTCGACCACTTCCATGCCCTCGATGACCTCACCGAAAATGGTGTAACCGCCATCCAGATGAGCGGCTGGTCCGTAGGTGATAAAAAACTGGCTGCCGTTGGTATCCGGGCCGGAGTTGGCCATAGCGACCAACCCTTCCCGGTCGAAGCCCAAATCTTCAGTGACTTCGCTCTTGAAAGCGTAACCTGGACCACCCAGACCGGACCCGGTTGGATCACCGCCCTGAGCCATGAAGCCCTCTAAAACGCGGTGGAAAGTGACTCCATCAAACCAGCCCTCTTCGGCCAGGAACACGAAGCTGTTGACGGCCAGTGGGGCTACATCGGCGAAGAGTTCGATGACCACTTCGCCTTTCTCGGTCGCGATGGTGGCGGTATAGGATTTGAGTGGATCGATCACCACCGGCGGGCACTCAGTGTATTGCTGGTCAGCGAAGTCGATCAATTCCAGGATCGAGGCCACGCTGGCTGAATCAACCGGCCCGTTATAGGGGTTGTTATTGATAACGAAGAAGGGCGTGCCGGGCAGGCCGATTTGTTGGCCCAATTCCCAGGTGCCCTCGGCAAATGCAACGATTTCTTCGCTGGTCAGGTCGGAAGCGAATTGATCGGCATCCAACCCCAGGCCGGCGGCGTTGTCAATCAGCCAATCCTGGAATTTATCAACGGAGAGACTGCTCCAATCGGCAGTGCTGTAATATAGGAATTCGTGCATCTCCCAGAATTTATCTTGCAGACCGGCTGCTTCAGATGCCTGAGTAGCCAGCAAAGCCTTGTCATGGATCGAAGCCAGGGGGAAGTGACGGTAGACGACGCGTACATCCTCAGGGAAATCAACTTTGAGTTGCGCCAACACGGGCGCAATCTGAGCGCAATACGGTCATTGGAAGTCGCCGTACTCGACGATGGTCAGGGTGGCATCTTCCGGGCCCAAGACCCAATCCCTGTCGGTGACGGCGAAAAGCTCTTCATATTGTGAGGTTGATTCGGCCATGGAGGTGACAATGGTGCATTCGCTGACAAATTCAGTGGGCTCATCGTCAGTTGCATCTGTCACTTCCTCTGCCTCGGGAGCAGGGCTATCTTCTTGAACTGCTGCCCCCTGCTCAGTAGCCTGCACCTCCTCGCCGCAAGCGGCCAACAGGAAGGCCATCATAAATAGAGGGATTAGAAAACGTTTCAACATGAATTTCTCCTATGGGGTTGAATATTCGGCAACAGCCGCTTGCAATTGATCATAACTCCACATCCACGAGATGCGGTTGAGAAAAGCGGCCAGGGATGGACTTTGGGCACGCAATGTGCGCACGGCAGAACCGACTGGATCTTCGATGGCACCGGCGGCTCCACCAGGGCGGTCGGCGTAAGCGCCGTGAAAGGCGAAGTAAGCCTGGTTAAGTTTACGGATGCGATAGCCATTTTCTAGAAAAATCTGGCGGCGTAATTCCATATACGATTCTGCTTCTTCGATCTGGCCTTCTGCCAGCAGTTCATCTACAGTTAGGCGTGTTTCATGCATTTCAGCACGAAATTTAAATTTGGGCGGTTCGGACTCAGAATCAGAATGCGCTGGAGGAGGGTTCTCGTCCCGAGGCGGAGGCACATGCTCAGGGTAAAAACGTTCGATCAGCGCCGCGCCCAGTTCGTTTCCGACGATGCCAGCAGTGGTCTCATTGATCACGCGCAATTCTGGGCTGTTGAAGTAACTGGCTCCCAGGGGACGCAGCGTAAGGAAGTTATGTGCCCATTCGTGGGCGATGACCTCGGCCAGCCAGTTGATATTTGTGGTTTGGGCCACCATGGTCGGATAAAGCCCCATGCCACCGATATTAACCACCAGGCTGGATACATCCAGCGCCTGGTCGACCTGTGCTTCCAACTCGGCTCGCTGATCGACGGTTATATCAGGGTGGATGGATATGTTGGCATCCTGCCGGATAGCATCGCGCGGCGAGACGATCAAGGCATAGGGAAGCGGCGTGGCGTGATACAGGATCGGCGGGAACGGTTGCCCGGCGAAAGTCAAACCGAAATCTGATGCAATGCTGCTGAGTTGATTTTGGAAAACCGTCTCGGCCAGTGGCCCCAATTGGTTGCGCTGTTCGTAAAACTTTTCTAACTCCTGGCGGATTTGCTGCGAGGCTATATCGGGGTTGAGGACGTTCGGGTTAGTGTAATATTCCTCGATGTAATCTTCATAGTGGAATATCTGCCCGACCAGTTCCAGGTAATCTAGGACGATATTGTGCTGATGTTTGGGCGAGAGATAGGCCGGGGTTCCCAGGGCAACCTGCTCGAGCTTGGTTTGCACGGCTTCGACGGTCCAGGTGATGTAGTCGAACTCGATTTGGCGCGTGAATTTGCGCACCTGCTCGATTTGATCTTCGGGTTCGAGTGCGCTGCGTTGGACAAATATAATTCCAGCCAGTACCACGAATGAGATGCGGATGAATCGCCAAACCCTGTCCCAGTTTACCGACATAATGCGTGGGATTGTAACATGCTGAGCTTAGAGCGGGATGAATTTTGCTCTCGGCTAAGATTTTGCGAATAACCCGAGTGCAGATAAGTAACACAGCAAACTGTCTGAGCGGAGCAACCCCAAAGGGGAAATGCAGTGAAGGCAATTTTGTGCGCTTCGACTACGACTACGCCTCCGCTCAACGATTTTGTTTACTAAACGCCACTCAGGTTAATAGAGAATTTGGAACAGATTGCTGTAATCATCCGTCCACAGACGAAGATCGGGTAGATCAGATGGTGGTGGGGCACCGGCTGTAGCAATCTCTGGAACGGCCAGAAATTCTTCGTTTTGTGTGAGTAGGATCCAGGTGGCGCGATAAGAACGGGTATCGTCTTCAGGTGGGGAGTTCGTGATCTCAACGCCGGGCAAACCGAATTCGTCGGCCAGTTTCCAGACGACGTTCCGCAGGTTTAAATGGCGGTTGCTGACATGCAAAGCCAGAATGCCGTCAGGTTTGAGATGTGCCAGATAAAGTTCGAAGGCTTCTTTGGTCAGTAAATGTGTGGGAATAGAATCACTGTTGAAAGCGTCGATTACCAACAAATCAAAGTTCTGAGTGCCGCTTTGCGATAGTTCGCTTTCCAGGCTGATGCGTCCATCCCCCAATACGATATTGATATCCGCCGCCGAATCACGCATGAACGAGAAATATTGCCCCTCGGCAATCTCAGCCACGGCCGGGTTGATTTCATAAAACCGGAAATCATCACCCGGTTCGCCGTAAACTGCCAAAACCCCGACGCCCAATCCCACCATGCCAGCCTTCAAATTGGCAGGTCGTTGGGGATGGTTTAGGAAGGTCAGCCCAATGCCGGCATCTTCGGCATAATAGGCGGTGGGCCGCGATTTTCTTACGGGAGTGGTAAACTGGAACCCGTGCATGGTAATGCCATGGTTTAGAACGTAACGATGTTCAGTCGGGTTGTTTGCATCTTGTTCTCGGACCCACAAGACCCCGTAGAAATTCCTCACCGAGGTCAGCAAATCGCTGTGGCTGGAACGCGTTTGGACGAAGAAAATGCCGATAAACAGGATGGTTCCCAAGGCAGTCAGGGCGAAAAGCAGGCGCGCCACAAGGGGCCTGAATTTCGGCAAAGAGCGGGTGATCAATACAAATAACACGCCCCACACCAGGCTCAGGCTAATCTGGAACTCCCAGTACCCATTAAAAATCAGCGGGACAACCAGGTTGATAGTAATGCCGCCGATCGCACCGCCAATGGACGTCAGCAGGTAGAAGGAGGTCAATCGAGCCGGTTTGGGACGCGAGCGATACAACTCGCCGTGACAAATCATCGTGCTGACAAAGAGTAAGCCCAAATAGACCACCAGTTGGAGCAGGTAGTTCATGTTGGGATTGACGAGAATGATGATGTAAGCCAGCGAAGCCAGTGTCAAGAACCCCAAAAACACAGTGCGGTTGTACCAGCGTTCACCAGAAAAACTGAGCACAAAGGAAAGCAGATAAATCGTCAGCGGGAGCACCCACAAGAATGGGATAGCGGCGACCTCTTGGGTGATGCTGGTGGTAGTTGCCAGTAATAAGCTCGAGGCCAAGGCCGCAGATCCGGCCCAGGAAAAGAACTGACGGATGGGCAGGCTGGCTGATCTTTTAGCATCATCTCTCTCGATGGGTTTCTGGTTTGGATTATTTGCTGATCGGAATACTTTGAATGCCTGAAAACCAATAACCAGGACGAAAACAACATACCCGGCTGTCCAAAAAATAGATTGGGCTTTGAGAGAAAGCCGGGGTTCGAACAGGATGGGATACGTCAACAGGCCTACGAATGACCCCACATTGGAGAGAGCATAGAGCCAGTAGGGGGAGCGATCAGGGTGTTCTTGGCTGAACCAGGCCTGCATCAGCGTGCTGTTGGTCGAAAGCAAAAAGTATGGCAACCCCACTGCAACTGTTAAAATTTTGAGTACTTCGCCCAGGGGTTGATCCAGGTTCAGGTTACGCCATTCCTCACCTGGCAAATTTGGTGAACCCCAATTGTACATATTGAATGTCAACATCAGCACCGAAAGGCCCAAAACCCCAATATGGACAACTCCTTGGCGGCGAGGCGACACGCGCCGAATCAGCCAGTAAGCATAGGCATAGCCTCCGGTCAAGAAAAGTTGAAAGAAGAGCAGGCTGGCCGACCAGACGTTCGTCGTCCCGCCGAACCAGGGCAATATGTATTTGCTGATCAGGGGCTGAATTTGGAAAAGCAGGAAAGAAGATAGGAAGATGGCCAGGACGTAATAGAGCATTGGGGTGATTCTATTGAACGCAGATGATACGGATTAGATAGATCAAGATAGAAAAAAATTCGGGTAGTGGTCACAATGTAAGTGATGATGTCATGCTGAGGCCCAAAGCCGAAGCATCAGCGAAGCGAATAAGCTTAATTTCAGGTGCATATTGCGTTCCACTAGACACGTTCGCTTGCGGCGTTGTCTCGGGTGACAATCCATTTCATCATCATTTGCAAATCACCCACTACCGAATTGTGAAAATCAGATTGGTCCGCGTCGTCCGCGTTCGAAATTACTCGGTTACGTTCCAATAAACCACCTTGGAAATGCGCACCTGGAATCCGGGCGTGCTTTCGGCTTTGATGAAAGAGCCAAACTTGCCCTCTAGCAGCGTATCATCGATCACTTCGTGCAGCAGGTGACCGTTGACATACAGGCTCATGCGATTGCCGACTGCTTTCACCCCCAAGAGGTTGGTTTGGTTAGGCCCGGTGTAAATATGGTCGCTAGCCGTCCAGATAACCAATTCGGTAAACTCGATTCCATCCCAATAACGCAGGCGATATTCGCCATCACAGCTTAGCCCAAAGAGATAGCCTGCTTCGGTGTCCGGGGCGCGCACAACCATGCCGTAGCGATCCTTGATGTCGCAGACATTGCCAGTGGTGGCGGTGTACTCCAGGTAAAAGTCATTCAGCACGGGCCAAGAAAGAGTCCAGACATCCATAGAGTCAGTTTTCTTCGCGGTCATGACCAGCTGCTCGAATTCGGACTGGAAACTGGCGAAAGATTCATCGAAATAGAACCAATCGTAAACATTGGTGAAATCGGCCTGCCAATCGGGATTGCCCAACGCATTTTTGGGGTCGTCAGGGCCAAGGGTGGCTACTGGGGTAAAGGTCGGAATTGGGGTGGTTGTTGGCAAGGGTGTCTCTGAGGGAGTCGCAGTCGGCCCCGTCGGTGTGGGAAGAGGCACGGTTGCAGTGGCTGTCGCCGTGGGGGGTGGCATGGTTGGCGTGGCTGTGAACTCATCCATTACGGATTGAGTTAACTGGGCCAGGATGGTGACAGCCGCCTCCGTGAGCATAGCCTCGGAGGGCGTCTCCGAGGTGGTAGGTGTTGGTTCTTCGGGTTCACCACCTCCCCGACAGCCAATCAGAGTAACAGCCAAAAAGACGGCGAAAATCACAACAAATATCTGGATCGATTTCTTTTTCATTTGCTTCACCCTTTCCGGATTTCAGACCATCCAGGTTTCGGAAAAGAATATTTCCGCTGGATACATAGCCGGAAAACCTGGGAGGTCTCAATAGAACTTTACTCAATAATCTCAAACACCATCCCGGCGCTGTTGCCATACACTTCCGGGAAGTAAAATTGCCAGGCTTGCGCAGGGATGACCTGATATTGACCGGGCTGGTTGAGCACCAGCAGATAAGTCAATTCGTAAGTGCCTGCGGGCAAATAATCCACCGCCCAGGCGATATGGTCATCGAAGATTTGGGGATCGTTGAAATACCACCAGCCCCACCCATCGCCAAACGGATCGCTGGTATCGTATTGAACAGTTTGCTGGCTAGTCTTCAAATTGGCGTTCAGCACCTCAGCCCCCGCCGGGATGAAATCCTCGACGATCAGGTAATAGGCCTCGTTGTCTAAAGTCAGCGTCAGCCGCACATTGATCGTCTTACCCGCAGGCGCCGATTCCAAAGCTGCCGGTTGTCCGCCTTCAACTGACTGCTCTAGTGTTGTATATGTTCGTTCCATACGGATGCCGGCGCTGGCTGCTTCAACATCTTCTACCGGCTGCATGACGTTCAGGTGAGCGGTGTAATACAGACGGCCGGGACCGGCTTCCCGTTGAATGCTGAGCGCGTTGGGATAGTCTCCGTAAAGTTGAGCAACCGGCAAAGTCGAGGTGATGGCGTTGAGGCGCATGTCACCGCCAGCTTGCCCTTGTGCCACCTGGGTGCCGTTGACATCGGCTGAAAAGGCAAAATCTCCAGCCAATTCTCCGGTGCCTTTCATCACTTCCGTCAGGGAGAGGATCGTCCAGGCGGTTTCGTAGGTTGAGGGCCAAGCACCGCGGGCGTCACGGTGGTCCATCAGATAGCGCACCGCCTCGGGCAATGTCGTCGAAGCAGGGTCTTGCTGTGCCAGGGCGTAGATCACGATGGCACTGTTGAATATGCCAGTTTCCATGTTGCGCCGGTGACCAGAGCCTTCCCAATGCGTGCTGGTGGCTGTGCGAACGGCACTGGTACTCAAATCCGAGCGCAAGGTTGCTGCGCGTTCATCTCCAGGTGATAGGTTTTCATAGGTCATCGCCAGCATGGCCTGCGCCCAAGGGCTAAGCCGATCTCGATAAAGGAACAATTCGTTGGCATCCATTCCCAATCGATCCATGGGGTTTAAATTAGGTTGAGTCAGCACAAATTGGATGAAAGCAATGCGATCCAATCGCCAGCTTTCCAGATCTGACCACATGCTTGCCATCGTTGTTAGCAGATAATTGGATGCATTTTGGATGACCGCATCATCAACAAATACCCCGGCTTCCTTGGCCCGGCTCAGACCGAAGAGCACATACGCCGAGATGTATGGATCGCTGACCAAGCCATCGTCCCCCTCTTCAATATAATAAGAAATCGATGTGGTTGGCCACCAACTCCAACCGCCATCGGAATTCTGGTTGGCCTGCAATCGCTCCAAGCCAACGTCCAGGGTACGCTCGACGCGGGCCTGGAAATCTGGGGCAGTCACGCCCAGGTTCTGGATGGCACGATAAGCTTCCAGGTTGGGCAAAAAGCGCGAGACAGTTTGTTCGGTGCATTCATAGGGATAATGTTCCAACACATCCAACCCGGCAATCATGGCCGCGGCTAACGACGGTGCCAATTCGAGGCTGAGTTCACCGGCATCCGGATCATAGCTTTGTGGCAGACTGACCAATTCCAGGTGTTCGCGGCTCTCTGCGAGCACACCAGCCGTGCCGTATGTCTGGGGAGCCAGGTAGCTGAGCACGGGTATGGCACCGTCACCCCAGACCGGCTTGGTGATATCCTGGTAGGTGATATCTCCGGCTGGGTTCTGACCGGAAGCGGAGAAGATCATCGTTACGGTGTCCACCGCCTCAACGGCGCCCCACCAAATTACCTGTTGGCGATCACCAGCGACTAAGGTTATCTCTTGGATTTCTGAGTTTGGATCTTCTAACGAGAGACCAGCAGCTTGCAGAGCTACATCAACCTGAAGATCGGTCTCGCTGTTGTTGTGGACGATTGCCGATATGCGCACACGGTCGCCAGCCACAAAGAAACGCGGCGTAACCGGGCGCACCAGCAAATCTTTGCTGGTGATGATATGTGCCTCCGCCTGGCCTACACGCGTATCTTCCGTGAGGCCGCGCACATCAACATGCCAGGTCGTCAGGCTATCGGGCATTGTAAAGGTCACCTGGGCCTGACCATTGGCATCGGTGACAATGTTGGCATTCCAATACGCGGTGTCGGGGAAATCTTCTCGCACGAAGGGAATCACGAAATCGCCACCGCCGCCGCCCATGCCGCCGGGGGTGAATAACTGACGTTGAACGTGGATGGTCAGCGCCAGACTGGTGGTGACGCCCAGGGGCTGTTCATCATAGAAGGCTGTTAGGATGTCCTCCGAGTTGGGATCGGCCAGCGCCAGGGCAGCCAGATCGGCTACCGTCAGTGAAAACTCACCTTGCACAGGATTGCCGTTGTTATCTGTAACGCGCAGATCGAAGCTGACATCTTGACGCGGCCCCAGATGCTCCGAACATTCCGTAGAGACATTGCATGCAACGTCTCTACCCTGTGAAATGGCAGTGACCTCGACGTTCAATTCCAAGGCAGATGGTTCTACCAGCAAGTTGAGATAACCCTGGCGGAAATCCGCTTGCCCGTTCGAGCCTTGTCCAATCAGCGTTGCTGAAATGTAGACATTTGGGGCATCGTCATCGGTCAATGGCAGAGGCAGCGAATATCCGCTTTCGTTCAAAGGAAGCACGATGTGCTGTGAAACGACACCGCGCTCCATAGTGACCAGGGCTTGTGTTCCAGCACCAAAGGGATTCGGGATGAATATTTCGGCGGTCTCACCGGGTGCGTAACTGGTCTTATCGGCACTGATACGCAGGCGTTGGTTGGATAAATTGGGCCAGATGGCCTGCTCCTGTCCACCAACCCAGAGCAAGATTTGGGTAATTGCGGTGTTCGGCCCGCTGATTTCTAACTGATAGGTGCCCGCTGTGGGCGGTGTGAACGCCAGACGCGCGATGCCATCGGGACCGGTTCTGAATTCGGTGTTGGATACTTCCGTGTATTGCGGGGTGAATTCTGGCGGCATGTAGGGATCATCGGCTTCTACTCGTTCCCAGGTCACCGTTTGGAACAGGGCGGTCAGCCCCTGATCTGGGATGGAGGCGCTGTTCCAGTCGACAGCCAATATCTCGAAGGCAATCTCGTTGCCGGCTTGGCCCAGCCAGGTGTCCGGGCGTACGCCAACATAGGCATCTGCCGGATGTACGCCAAATTCAGTGCGAGCGCTCAAAGGGAAGCCACTCTCATCGGCCAAGGTCACTTCGAGGGTGTAATTCTGGAGGATCTCCTCGGGAGGAATCTCAAGCTCCAGGTTCAGAAGCCCCTGCGAGTTCGTTTGGCCGTCCCCAGAAGCAACCGATTGGCCATAATATCCGCCCATCCAATAAGGATACAGCCAACGATAATTCTCTTCCCCTACGCGGTAGCCGGGCAATGAGAAATAATCTCGTCTTTTGTACAATTCCCAACGCACGTCGATATCCCCGGCAGGCGCATCGAAGAAATAGCGCGCCTGGATTTCGGCTTGCAGCACCTGATCCGCCAAAACGTCTTCGACATCTCCTGGGATAGATACCTGCAAATCAATCTCTGGTTTGCGATATTCGGCGACATCAAACCACAGGCTGCCAAAATCGGTGCTGATTTCATAAGTTCCCGGTTGGGCGTCCTCGCTGAGCGCAAATTGACCGTTTACCGTGCCAAAACGTGACGGGGTCAGATTTTCTTCGTTGATGACGTTGTGATCATGGTCGAATATCCGGATGGTAACTGCGTCGGCTTCCAGAATAACGGGTGCATAGCGGCCGTTATAAGCCTGGCGCAGAATTGCGCGGTAAGAAATCGTCTGGCCTGGGCGATAGATGGGGCGATCGGAGTAAATATAGGCCAGGTTTTCCGGCCCGCTGAAGTCGGAGGTAATGCCGAAATCATAACTATCGATGCCCTGCTTCCATTCGATCAACGTGATGGCGAAATTATCATGCCCCGGTTGTCCCAGCGTAGCGAAGTAGCTATCGTAGACATTTTCTTGCCTGGGAATCGTCGATTGGAAAACGCCATTTGCATCTGTGACGCCATTGATCAGGGTTATGCCGTCGGGACCGTACACCGTGATATTGCCGTTGGCCACGGGAGTATTGGTGCGCAGGTCGACTGCCCAGACAAAAACCTGGGAGGTGCTGAGTTTCATTGTCAGGTGGACGTTGCTGGAAACCAGCACAAAGGGGCCGGGCGCATATTGCAGCCCCGGTGCGTCCAGGGTGAGGTAATAGATTCCTGGGGAAAGGCTGCTGCCATCGGGTTGCACATTGAGCTGAACTTTGTGCTGCCGATCTCCGGCCAGATTGAGCTCTTGCGTCCAGGCTTGGGCATCAAGGGGATAATAATTGTTAATGACATCATGTGCCGCAGGTTGCAAGAGGCTGACAAAATCGATGAAGGGCACTTCACCAATCAACATGTCCACGCCGTACAAATTGCTGGCCTGAGCTGCCAGTGAGGTCTCGCGCGGTGTAATGAACAGGTACGATGCGTAGCTGCTGAAGCTCAGACCGGGTTCTAGTGGGCTGGTTTGGAAGTTGAAAGCATAGTCAGTGCCTACAGTGCCACCCCAACGATCGGGTAGATTTCCGCTGATTACCAGTTGATACTCGGTCATGGGGGCAAAGCTGCCGTTGATATTCAGCGCGGCGCCTCCCCAATCCAACCAAGTATACAGGTCGGGAACTTCCGGGGTGATAGAAATAAATTCCAGCAGGTCGACATCATCGCTGCCTGGAAGCAGACTGGTCAGGAATAAAGTGACTCCGCTGTAAATGCTGGTAAAGCCGCCTTGCTCTGGTTTGGTTGATGTGATTGTCAAAGGGGCGACGGTTGAAAATTCGGCACTGTATGATTCGCCCACAGGTGTACCGCCCAATGCCTGTGCGCCAAAGGGCAGCTGAATCGAGTAAGTTGTGTCACGCGCAAGTGGTTGTGATGGTGAAAAGACCATCACGGTATCGTCGTCTTTCCACTCGAATGTGCCCGGAATGAACTCTCCGTTGAGGCTATGTAAGGTGAAATGCCCTTCGACATTGATGGGATCCATGGCTTGATTGAAGGTCAGGGTGATGGATGGATCGAGCGAAACGTCGCTGCTGCCCGCTTCGGGTTCGATTGAAAGCAAGGCGGGTGAGGCGGTGATGAAGTTCCACTGCTCCCCAGCAGCCAGCGAAACACCCGATGTGGCCTGCAATTTCGAGTTCAGCGAAACAGAGTACGTGGCACCCCCAAAAAGGGCGGTTTCCGGGTAATAAATATAGGTGCTGGTGTTGACCCATTCGCCGCGGCCGGGGACAGCCGGCTCGATATTCAGTGCCGCGGGGAGTGTCGTTGGGTCTGCGCCTAGAGCTACCACTGGCTGGTTGAAAGAGACCACCAGCGCGGAGGCGGGATCGACCTCGTCTGTTCCTGGCTCGGGCAATATTTGAGTTGTTTCTAACAAAGGAACTGTTTTGAAATTCAGGCTAATCGGCTGGGACATGTTGAGGCCGTTGGCAGCTTGTAACGATGAAGAAACTTCAACAACCCAATCTGTTCCAGGCAACCATTCCGTTTCTGGTGAGATGGTCAGTGACGTGTCATCTTGCCAGGAATAGCTAATTGGCTGGGATACAACCTGTCCGTCGCCCAATGTTCCTTGCACGCGGATACCCTGTTCCACCGAAGCGCGCTCCATAGTCTGGTTGAAATATAGCGTAATGCTGCCATCTAGTGGTAATTGTGTGTCCGGTTGGGGATCAACCTCGGCAAGGTCTGGGGGCAGCGGTTGGGGGGTGGGAGTGATTGTTGGCGGTGGCGCAGTGGTTGCATCACTGGCTGGGGAAGCGGATTGAAACGCCGAGGGCAAGCTGCACGCCAGCGTCAGGATGAGAATTACGGGCCAAATGACCAACCATCGGCGACTGTTTTTTTGAAAAAGGAAGTGGATATTCATGAGAAACTCTCCAAAGAGAGAACGGTTGAACGGAAGAATGGGTTCAATTTAACATTATACCCGCAGAATGAGAAAAGATTTTCAAAGACAATTTGGTTCTTTGGGAACTTCCGTGGCGACCCCTAGATATGGGGGTAGAATA
>CAZVPR010000001.1:123834-142060 GCA_964629085.1 uncultured Anaerolineales bacterium | reverse complement strand
GCGAATCGCCTGCGCTGGATGTGATCGGCCTTTTGCAGCAAAAGGGTTCGACCGTAAGCTACCATGACCCCTACATCCCCCAAATCAAAGAAGAAGATTTTGAATTGGATAGTGTTGCGGATTTGATGAAAGCCGTATCAAAAGCCGATTGTGTGGTTATTATTACGGATCATTCTGATTACGACTACCAAGGAATTTTAGATACTGCGAATTGTATTGTTGATACCCGCAATGCGTTGGGAGAGATTGGTCGCAACAATCCAAAAGTTGTGAAACTTTAGCGTTAAAATATTTTCTGTGACCGTTGACAGGAGAAAGTCGTACTATGTCGATCTGCTGTCAGCGGTCGCTTTTTGAGTGAGAGATGTATATGTCCAACTATTTGATTACTGGGATTGCCGGGTTTATTGCCGCTCGCGTGGCCGAGATTTTGCTGGATGATGGTCATACCGTTGTGGGCATTGATAACATGAACGATGCTTATGATGTTCGTATGAAAAAATATCGTTTGGAACAGTTAGCGCATCGAGATAATTTTTCTTATCATCAATTAGATATTTCCACGCGAGATTTCTTGCAGACCGTTGAGCAGTTTAATTTCCCAAAATTTGATGCCATTATCAACCTGGCTGCTCGTGCGGGTGTGCGGGCCAGCGTAGAGGATCCCTGGGTTTATGTCGACACAAACATGACCGGCACGCTAAATTTGCTGGAGTACTGTCGTAGAAATGATGTTCCAAAATTCATATTAGCTTCAACATCCAGCATTTATGGCGGTGATGCGCCTCTACCGACACCCGAATCCGCCGATAGCGACAAACCTTTACAAGCTTATGCCGCCAGCAAAAAAGGCGCCGAGGCCATGGCTCACGCCTATCATTATTTGAACAACCTGGATGTCACTGTTGTGCGCTACTTTACAGTTTACGGCCCGGCCGGCCGGCCAGATATGGTCATGTTCCGATTTGTGCAGTGGATCACCGAGGGCAAGCCGCTGCAATTGAATGGTGATGGCACGCAGTCGCGCGGTTTCACGTATGTCGATGATATTGCCCGGGGCACGATTTTGGCTCTCAAACCGGTGGGCTACGAGATCATCAATTTGGGTGGACACGAAGTGATCACAATCAATGAATTGATCAACATTCTAGAAAACATGATAGGGAAAAAAGCAACCGTTCAGCGGCACCCACAGCATCCGGCCGATGCCATGGGCAACCATGCCGTAGTCACCAAGGCAGGTGAACTGTTGGGTTGGGAAGCTCAGGTATCCTTACATGAGGGAATTTCCCGTCTGGTTGATTGGTACAACGAAAATCGCCAGTGGGCCAAAGACATCGAAACGGTTTGATTTGCCTGATAATTTCCGCTTATGCGAAAACGATTTGAACTATTGATCTCACGTTTGCTCGAAAACGAGCTTCTCCGTCGCATTGTAAAAAATGCTGGTTATTTACTCAGTGCAACCGGGATATCGGCGGGGATGGGTGTTTTTCAGAGCATCTTGGCCGGTCGCCTCTTAGGCCCGGCCAATTTTGGTATTTTAGGAGCAATCACGCAATTTACCAGTGTGACCAATCGTTTTGCGTCCTTCCGCATGAACGAGTTGGTTGTGCGCTATGTTGGCCATTATCAAGAAGAAGATGATCATCAGCGGGCTGCTGCAGTGTTTAAACTGGCTGGCTTCATGGAGATTAGCGGCTCCCTTTTGGCGCTGGCTTTGATTTGGGGTTTGGCTCCGCTGGGTGCCCGATTCTTTGCGCAAGATGCCAGTCTCGCTCCCTGGTTCCGTATTTATGGCTTTATCATTTTTGCGAATTTTATTTTTGAGACTGCCAGTGGCTTGTTGCAGATATTTGACCGGTTTCGCGTCATGGCAATTGCCACGGTTGCCCAAAGCGTCATTACCCTGGTGCTGATCATTGCGATTTTTCTGGCCAAAGGCGGGCTGACAGCCGTCATTGTTGCTTACATGATTGGCAAAATTACCTATTCTCTTTTGATCAGTATCGTGGCCCTTATAGAAGCGGGTAAAGCCTGGGGCCCTGGATGGTGGCGCATACCGATCAGTGTTCTGAAATCAGAACGGCGCAGCCTGTTGACGTTTGCTTTTAGCACCAATCTCAGCAGCACCATCAGTCTGGTCGCCAAAGATAGCGAAGTTCTATGGGTGTCCGCCTTTTTGGGGCCCGCCCAGGCGGGTTATTACAAGGTTGCTATGGCTATCACCAATTTGTTGCAACTCCCCGTGAGCCCGTTGCCAAGGGCCACATTCCCGGAGTTAGCGCGGGAAATTGCTCGCAAGAATTGGGATAACGTTCGCTATGTACTCAAGCAGGGCTCTCGGTTGGCCGCGCTCTATTCCGTGCCCGTCACACTGGGTCTGGCGATATTTGGGCAGTGGGTGCTATCGATTACTTACGGCCTAGAGTATTTACCGGCCTACCCCGCGCTGCTGGTATTGCTAGTTGGATACACCTTCGTAAACATTTTCTATTGGAATCGAGTCGCTCTTCTTTCGCTCTCTCGGCCGATTTACCCGACAGTGGTCAATTTTGTGGGCATGGTTTTTAAAGTCTCGGCGATCTTTCTTTTGGTTCCGCGCTATGGTTACCTGGCCTTTGCAACATTGCTGGCTGCCTATTATATTTTTACGGTCGGGTTGGCTGCAGGACGTGTGTATCTGGATGTACGAACCCATACCCAAGCTCAAGTGGTTGAATGAAAATTTGCCTGATTGCGCCAACCTTTCTCCCTTCTCGCCGTGCCAACACCATCCAGGTGATGAAAATGGCCCAGGCATGTGTGGGCTTGGGGCATACCGTTCAAGTTTTGGTACCCAACACGGAGAGTATAAAATCTAAACCTTCTTGGGAGAGTCTGGCAAAGCATTATGGTTTGTGGCAGGCGTTTGATATCGACTGGGTTTCTGTGATGCCCCGATTTCGCCGCCATGATTATGGGCTCAAATCTGTTTTGAAGGCTAAAGCCTGGAGGGCGGATCTGATTTATACCCGTTTGCCACAAGCGGCTGCGATAGCCAGTACTTTGGGTGATAGAACCATCTTTGAGGTGCATGATCTTCCCCAGGGAATCCTCGGCCCCCGGCTGCTCAACCGCTTTTTGAAAGGGAAAGGCGCACTACGTTTGGTGGTGATCACCCAAGCCCTGAGAGATGATTTGTCCCTGGGGAATTTCCCCATCGTCATCGCTCCCGATGGCGTAGATCTGGAACGTTATGAAAATTTGACAAGTTCTGGTAAAGCCCGCCAAGAGCTGGCTCTGCGGGATCAATTTACCGCTGGGTATACCGGGCATCTCTACGCGGGCCGCGGTGTCGATGTCCTTTTAGGTTTGGCCGAACGGTTGCCTGAAATTTCATTTTTATTGATTGGCGGCAATCCCTCGGATGTTGAGAAATTTCGTCAAAAGGTTACCGCGTTAGGGCTCAAAAATGTCACGCTGACCGGGTTTATTCCCAACGCTGAATTGCCCCAGTACCAGGCGGCCTGTGATGTACTGCTAATGCCTTATCAGCGCAAGGTAGCTGCTTCGTCAGGCGGGGATATCTCCCGCTACCTCAGCCCGATGAAAATTTTCGAATATCTGGCTTGCGGCCGCCCAATTGTTTCCAGCAAGCTGCCAGTTTTACTGGAAACCTTGAACGAGAAAAATGCTATTCTGCTGCCACCAGATGATTTGGATGCCTGGCAGTCTGCCTTGCTGGAATTGCGCGATAATCCTTCCTGGCGTGAAAGACTTGGAAAGCAGGCTCGTAGTGATGCTCAGAAGTATTCCTGGAAATCACGAGCTCGAATGATTTTCCAGGATTTGTGATGGAATTATGATCAGGCGTTTACTGCTTATTTTTGGAAGTTTAGTTTTGCTGTCTTTGGGCTTAGCATGGGTATCATCAGGTTTTGAATCCCTTCATGGGTGGGGTTCATTTTTTGGGGTGACAACTTTGGGGGCAGGACTGATCTATCTTTGCTGGCTGGCCCTCCGCAGGGAGTTTATCCCTAATTGGGTTTTGTGGCTCACGGTATCAGCAGCCATCCTGCGTCTATTCGTCGGCGTTTTCTGGGCGATATCTTTGCCTCGGTGGGGATGGGGGAACGATGTTGAAATGGCTGGGTACATCATGGCAGATGCTTACAATCGCGATGTGGCAGCCTGGGAATTTTCTAATTTGCAAGACTCCTGGTTTGAGGCCTTCGATGCATATCGGTCAGCTGATCAATATGGCGGGATGCTGTTCTTCAGTGCTGCAATCTATCGGCTTTTCGGAAGCGAGTTCCACCAACCACTGATAATCATTGTTCTGGTAGCTGCATTCTCGTCGTTGGTTGTTTTATTTACCTGGGCATTTATTCGACGACTTTGGGATCAGCGGGCTGCAACATTGGCTGTTTGGTTTGTTGCTATTTATCCCGAGGCCGTCTTATTGGGTAGTTCCCAAATGCGGGAGGGGCTGACGATTTCCCTGGCGGCTGCGGCCATTTATGGGTTGATCTTGACCCGGAAAGACAGAAGCTGGCATGGCATCGCCTGGTTGATCGGTTCGCTGGTGCTTAGCGTGCCTTTATCCCCAGCCTTTGTGATTCTATTAATCGTTGCGTTGATATTAATTTCAATCTCACTGGTTTCAGTGAGGTGGATTCGTGACTGGCGTGTTTGGGTAGCTTTGGCAGGTGTATTGTTGGCGGGCATTATTGGCTTATGGTTCTTTGGGACGCAAATTGCTCCTGATTCGCAAGTGGGTATGAACCCGATTGCGGTTTTTCAACATTGGGTTGAACGGACGCGGATTTGGGAAACTATCGTCAGCCGGACATCTTCCGGTTGGATGCACAAAGTATTTGAAGGATTACCGGCGCATATTTATGGCTGGGTGATCTTGCTATACGGAGTGGTGCAGCCCTTTTTGCCGGCCGCGCTGATCGCAGATGGAAACTGGCTTTGGCGAGGGATCGCCATATGGCGGGCGCTTGGCTGGACGTTGGTCTTGCCTCTCCTAGTGTATGCCCCAATACGTGCTTTGCGCAAACCCAGGCAGTGGTTTGTGATCGGATCGAGTGTTGCCGTTTGGATTGTGATATTGGCGTCTTCGTATCGCAGCGGTGGCGATATGTGGGATAATCCCCGTTATCGGGTCGCGTTCGCCAGTTTGCAAATGGCTCTGCCAGCCTGGGTTTTGATCGAGCAGCAACGATCTCCTGATCCTTGGCTGCGGCGGGTGCTAATTGGTGCAGGCTTTCTACTCTTGTGGTTCGTCCCCTGGTATTTGCGCCGATACACTCCCATCGAATGGCCCGTGATCAACGTCTCTAAAACGATTGGCCTTGGGCTTGCGAACGCCGTTTTATATTGGATTTGGGATTGGGCTAGAGTCAGTGCAAAAGAGATTGAAGAGTCAGTAGTATCCCGCGGCCAATATTCTGGTCCTGGATCAAATGTATGTTGAATGATTTTCTTTACTCGAGGAGAATGACGTGCCGACAGCCTTGATTACTGGAGTAGCCGGTCAGGATGGTTCCTATATGGCCGATTTGCTGCTTTCGAAGGGTTATCGTGTGCTGGGTTTGGACCGCGCCTCGAGCATGTTGACCTATGAGAATATTCACCATATACAGGATAAAATTGAGTATTTCCGGGGTGATTTGAACGACCAAAGTTCTTTGGTATCCATTTTGGAAGAGAACCTCCCTGATGAAATCTATAATTTTGCAGCCTTGTCGTTTCCGGCGGGTTCATGGTCCCGCCCTGTAATTACGGGTGATATTACCGCCCTGGGCGTGGCGCGCCTTCTCGATGCCATTCGATTGGTTTGCCCCAAAGCTCGGTTTTTTCAAGCTTCTTCCAGTGAAATGTTTGGAAAAGCCTGCGAAGTGCCGCAAACTGAAAATACACCCTTCCACCCCCGAAATCCTTATGGCGTAGCCAAACTTTATGGCCATTGGATCACAGTGAATTATCGTCAGCAGCATAATGTATTCGCTTGCTCTGGAATTCTCTATAACCACGAAAGCCCTCGTCGGGGATTGCAGTATGTCACTCGCAAGATTACTCATGGTGTGGCTCGCATAAAACTCGGCCTGGCTGACGAGATTCGCTTAGGGAATCTGGATGCCCGCCGGGATTGGGGTTTTGCGGGCGATTATGTCGAAGCGATGTGGCGCATGCTTCAACAAGACCAGTCGGATGATTATGTGGTTTGCACCGGAGTGACCCATTCGGTGCGCGATTTTTGCGAGGCCGCCTTTCAGCATGTAAGTCTGAATTATCGAGAATTTGTTGTCCAGGACGAGCGTTTTTATCGTCCTGCCGAGAAAGAAGTTTTGGTTGGTGACCCAACGCATGTCAAAAATCGATTGGATTGGGAGCCAAGTGTGACTTTTGATCATCTGGTACAAACGATGGTGGATGCCGATTTGCAGTATTTGGGCAAGGAGATTCTCTAGTGAATCTTTCGAACCGCTTGAAGCAGCTAAGGTCCATTCGTTGGCTGGCTGAAAGTCTGACACTGGTAAGTGGGATACTCTTTTTTGTCCAAACCTGGTTCTATGCTCATACCCAGGCTTCGATCTTGGATGAAGGTGCCTATCTTATGAAGGGGTATTTGTTCGCGAGCGGACGTTATTTCCCCTTCCAGGAATATGGCCCCTGGACCAACCACATGCCGCTTTCGTTCCTGATTCCAGGCTATGTACAGCGCCTCTTCGGCCCGGGCTTGCGTACCGGACGATATTTTGCCGTCTTTTTGGGTATCTTGATGTTGATTGGAGTGTGGCTCCTGGCGCGCAGACTGGGCGGGCGTTGGTGGGCATTGGCTTCCGTTAGCGTTATTGCTTTGAATATCCCGTTGATCAAAGTTTATACGGCTATGGCCTCGCAAGGTCTGGTTGCTTGCATGTTTGTGTGGGTCTTAGTGCTTACCCTGGGCGAAGACCGTCGTATTTGGCAACTGATAGCTGGGACATTTCTGACGGTCTTGATGGTGATGACGCGACTAAATATGAGTCCCGTATTACCTTTCCTGATTCTCTACATCTTTTGGGAGCACGGTAAGAAGGCTGGCTGGTGGAACTTGGCTGTAGGAGTTGCTGCCTTTGTGATTGGTCAGTCGATCTTCTGGCCTGAGATTCTCAAGTTATGGGTTTCCTGGCTTCCTTTGGGGTGGATTCCGTACTTCCAACAATGGCTGCGCCCGGAGGGTGCGCTGCCGAACTGGACCCCAAATACGCAATTCAACGATCGAATTTTGAGTTTCTGGCAAGCGATCCGCATGCATTTCTACTCGGTTGTAGGAGTGTTGGTCGCCTGGGCGATGTGGCCTAAAAAAGATGAGTGGGTTTCTACCTGGCGATTTCGTGCCGCTGTATTTCTGTCATCTCTTTTTGCTGTTCTGATGGCTTTCCACATGTGGGCCTCTCTGGGGAAAGATTATTGCATTTATTGCCTCAACGTCTATGTTGGTTTCTTTACTATTTTGGGTATCATGTTGGTTGTCATTACCGCTTCTTCCTGGCGTCAGGTGTTGCCCTGGGCGCAGAAATGGCTGCCAGCGGTGTTGATATTGAGTTTGTCCGCCGGTGTTGGCTACGGCCTGATCCCGGTGTGGGGCAATAAGGTGGTCACTAGCCGCTTTATTACCCGCTTGATGCATGTCGATGTGCCCCGATTAAAGTCGTTCCGCATTCAGCCGGGCACCACGGAATTGTGGAGCCTGTTTGCCAACAAATTCGGGTGGTCCCAGGTTGAAGTTGTTGAGTACGCTATCGATTGGTCGCGAGCCATCGTTTTCATTATATTGGGTTTGATTTTTGGCTGGCTCGTGTTGAAATTCGGCAATCGGTTAGGCCAAGCATTGCTCGGTTCGAAAGTCTCCTCTGGCGTGGCTGTCTTGGTGACCCTTCTTATTGTTGGGACAATTTTTTCAATTACCGCCGGCCTTGCGCCCGACACCCGTGACTGCGGCTGGGATGTAATTGCCTCCTATGAAGCGGGCGGTGCTCACCTGGCAGAGTATGTCCCTGAAGGGTCGAAAGTTTATTGGTGGGGCGGATTGACGGCCGTGCCGCTGCTCTACTTGCCGGATGTTGAAATCTTTCCGGCCCAAATCAATCATGGTTATTCCTATCGTCGAGGCGGGGACCCCGACGAGTTGATCCGTTATGGCTGGTGGAGCGCCGAAGTGGCCGATCAATGGCTCAAAGAAGCCGATGTCATCTTGATCGAAGCCCGTTTATACGGGGGATTTGCCACCCAATTCGCAGAGAGCGAAGAGTTCGATGAAGTATCTCCCTCTCCACAGATGGTGCCTTGCCGCAAGAATTCCCCCATTCACATTTATATCCGCAATGAGTAGCAATTATGCGTGTCCTGGTCTTGATTTATGAATTTCCTCCGGTAGGAGGCGGCGGCGGACGAGTGGCAGAGGATATCTGCCGGGGATTGATTCAGCGCGGCCATGATGTGTGCATTTTGACTTCACATTTGAAGGGCTTGCCGCACCATGAAGAACGCGATGGCATGCAGTTGCTGCGCGTACCGGTGGGGCGCAAGCAGGCCTTCAAGGCGGGATTTTTAGATATGCTCGGGTATATAGTCTCTGGGTTTGGCCCTGGTTTACGCCTGATTTCACGTTGGAAGCCAGATGTGATCCACGTTCACTTTGCAGTGCCCAGCGGAGCCCTGGCCTTGCCTTTATCCATCCTGACGCGAGTACCGTATATTCTCACCGCTCACCTGGGTGATGTGCCCGGTGGTGTCCCCGATAAGACCGAACGCTGGTTCCGTTGGGTATTCCCCTTCACGCCCCCGATTTGGCGCAAGGCCAAAAAAGTATTTTCCGTGGGTGAGTTTACCCGCGAATTAGCCAAGAATAGTTATGTGATCGAAGCCCCCGTCATTCCCAATGGGGTCGATTTGAATTTGTTGAATCCTGGCGAAATCAAATTGGGAGAGCCGCCGCGCATCATGTTTGCGGGCCGATTTGTGACCCAGAAAAACCCGGTTCAGGTAGTACGCGCTTTGTCCAAGCTGAAGGATATTCCCTGGAATTGTGTCATGGTTGGGGATGGTCCGCTGCGAGAAGCTGTCGAGCATGCTATCGATGAACACGGCTTGAAGGATCGTTTTACTTTGACAGGTTGGATCACGCCGGACGAAGTGATTGCCTGGTTTGCCAGGAGCGACATTTTATTTATGCCCTCACTTTCTGAGGGGCTGCCGGTTGTGGGTGTCCAGGCTGTTGCTATGGGATTGGCAGTTGTTGCCAGCCGCGTAGGTGGTTTTATCGACCTGGTCGAGCCAGATTTCAATGGGTTTTTACTTGATGGACAGAACGCAGCGATGGGTGAATCGGAATTGCGCAAATTGCTTACTTCTCCAGGTCTGTTGTCATCCTTCCGCAAGAATAGCCGCCAGCATGCTGCTAAGTTCGATATTCAACACATCGTCGATTCGTATGAAACTGCGCTGCTGGATGTCATTGGCACAGCATCGGAGGCTTGATTTTCGTATGGGAACAGGATCACCACCAAACGTAGATTCCTCGAGGCCCAAGCTAATCGTATTGGGTTGGGATTCGGCCACCTGGGACCTACTATCCCCCTGGGTCAATTCTGGCAAGCTCCCCAACTTGGCGGCTTTGATGGCATCGGGGTGTCACGGTTCGATCCGTTCAACAGCGTTGCCGCTCAGCCCGGCAGCCTGGAGCACGATCATCACCGGTCAGAATCCCGCCAAACATGGCATCTACGATTGGTTCGCTCGCAAGCCGGGCAGTTACGACGTGGAATATGTCAACACCGGTCAGATCAAAGCCCGGCCGGTCTGGCAATATTACAATGAAGCGGGCCAACGAATTGGCGTATTCAATTTGCCGATGCTGTACCCGGCTGTTCCGTTGGAAGGCTTTATGCTATCCGGGTTGGCTGCACCAGATGCTTCATCAGAAGAGTACGCTTATCCCCCCGATTTGGTGGCCGAGTTGGATGCCGAAGTGAGCCCCTATTGGCATGCCGAAACCGAGGTATATGGGTATGGCCGAGAAGAAGATTATTTGCAGAACGTACTCGACTTGTTAGATTACCAGCAGCGCGTGACCGATTATTTGATCCAACATCAACCCTGCGATGCTTATTTGCTGGTGTTCATGCAGACTGATCACATTCAGCATAAATTCTGGCGCTATCTTGACCCGGAATTCCCAGGTTATGACCCACAACATGATAGTCAGTATGAAGATGGCATATTGCAAGTTTATCAGGAAGCCGACCGCTTTTTGGGGGCTCTAGTTTCCAGGTACGGTGAGGATTCGAACTTCGTCTTGCTCTCTGACCATGGCGGCGGACCTGTACACGGCATCATGTATATCAACCGTTGGTTGCAGGATATCGGTTTGCTGCATTTGAAACGCAATCTGGCGACTCATCTGAAACTGTGGTTGGCAAAGAATGATTTGATTGGTCGTGTCTATCGCTTGGTGAGCAAATTTGGATTGGGAAAAATCGCCAATTTGGTATCCAAACCGGCCCGCAACAAAGTGCTCAATTCCTTCATTTCTTTCGATGATATCGATTGGTCCCGCACCAAGGCCTATTCGCGGGGCGCCTTTGGTCAGATTTATGTCAACCTCAATGGCCGTGAGCCCCAGGGCATTGTGGAACCCGGCGCGGATTATGATCAACTCATGATGGAATTGGTCGCAGCATTGGAGAAGCTGCAACATCCGGAGACAGGCGAACCTCTCATCACTGACATTCACCAAAGGTCGGCTGTTTACGATGGACCCTATTTGGATGAAGCCGCCGATGTGATGTTTTCCATCCAGAATTATTTGTACCAATCCTCAGTTAAGATGGGCTTGGACAGTGAGAGCATCTTGGGTAAATCAGAATACGAAGACTCAGGCAGCCATCGGCCGGACGGTATTATCGTCATGTCTGGACCGGACATTCGCGCAGGTGAGCGCATCGAAGATGCCAACGTTGCCGACATCCTGCCGACGATGCTGGCCCTTTCAGGTTTGCCTGTGCCTGAAGATTTGGATGGCCAGCCGCTTCTGGCAGCAATGACTGATGATATAAAGGAAAACGTACAATTTATTGAAGCTAGCGATTCCGCCGAAATTGACAGCGCTGCTCCTGTTTTGGATGGTGATGAACTGGATGAGTTGGAAGAACGACTACGTGGATTAGGGTATTTAGGGTGAACGACCAGAATTCAAAACCCACACTTAGTTTCAATTTTGATATGCGCTGGGTGCGCTGGGGCGGCAGCATTGTCTCCTCGGCCCTATTCATCTGGCTGCTTTCCCGGCAGGATTGGCCGACCATGTTCAATACCCTGTCCAATATACCCTGGTGGTTGTTTGTGTTAGTGTTCGCCATGTATTTCATGGCGGTGCTGGCCAACACGCTGCGCTGGTTTGTTCTGTTGCGTTCCCAGGCTGTAAAAATCCCGTATGCTGAAGTTTTGAAAGTTGTCCTGTCGGGCAATTTTGCGTCTAATTTTCTGCCCTCGACGGTCGGAGGTGATACGGTACGCATTGTCAGCGCGGCACGCTTCGCCGGCTGGTCGGTGAGTTTTGCCTCGGTTGTCGTGGATCGATTGTTAAATATGTTTGTGATGGCGACTTTACTGCCCTTTTCCTGGATTTCATTTAAAGGCTTGGACGGCCTCAGCCTGACTGTCTGGAACCGGGGGGGCTACCCGTTTTTTGGTGCGGTATTGCCCTTAGGCAGGAAACTGATCAATAAGATCAAACGCTGGCTGAAAAAGATTTTCTCTGCCTTTCAGGTTTGGCGCGATCGAAAAGGTGCAGTCGTGTGGGCCTTATTGATCTCATATGGCGCGCGCCTGTTTGTATTTACAGCCGTCTGGCTTTTGGCCAATGGCCTGGATATTGCGGTAACATTATTCCAGGTGATTGGCGTTGGCGCGATAACGTACGTCCTGGCGCTTTTGCCTATCTCGATCAATGGTTTTGGGCTGCGTGAAGTATCCATGACCACACTGTACGTCCAATTGGGGGCCACCCTGGAGCAGGCCTCGGCCCTGGTGGTGATCACCCGTTTCATCCTGATGATCGAGACCTTGCCTGGGTCCATCTGGATTTCGGACGCCCTCGAAGCCGCCGAAGCGCGCCGCAAAGCCGCCGCGAGCGTGGAATCATGACTTTTTCAGAAGTTGTTCGAGTTGTAAAGAAAGATTTCCAACTTGCGGCCATTCGGGAGACCCTATTCTTGACTGTTGCAAATCTGCTGCCGCGCGCCTATACGTCGGATGCCATGCGGGCGCTGGTCTTGAAACTGGCCGGGATGAAAATTCAATATCCTGCGCATATTTGGGCTCCGCTGGAAATCCGGCCCATTGGCGCCTCTCCCAGAATATCCATTGGGCGGGATACGTTTGTCAACAGTCATGCCCGCTTTGCTGCTCGGCACCCAGCGACGATCAGCATTGGTGAACGCGTTTTTGTTGGCCCAAATTGCTTTTTCGAGACGGTCAACCACGAACTGGATGCTGATGGTGTGCGCCGGACTGTTCCGAAATCTATCGTCATAGAAGATGATGTCTGGCTGGGAGCGCGTGTCACCGTCTTGCCGGGAGTCACTATCGGTAGGAATAGCAACGTTGCTGCTGGTGCAGTTGTGACAGCGGATGTCCCGCCGAACGTAGTCGTGGGCGGCATCCCCGCAGAGATCATTCGCAAGCTCGAAGCTTGATTCCCCCCAATACTAATGAACTTGACCGCACCCTGTGGGTCGGCTACAATGCCCCATGTTTGGATAATTTATGGAAGAACTATCAGTAGTAATCCCTGTATATAATGAAAAGGAAAGCCTGGACACATTGCACCAGGCCCTGCACCAGGCGCTGGACAGTGTATCAGTGCCCTGGGAAATCGTGTATGTCGATGATGGCAGCACCGATGACAGCGTCAAAATCCTTGAATCACTGGCACAATCAGATCCGGCGCATACGCGGGTGATTGCCTTGCGGCGAAATTTTGGCCAGACTGCGGCCATCGCTGCCGGGCTCGATAACTCGCAGGGGGATGTCATCGTCTTGATGGATGCCGACATGCAGAACGACCCTGCCGATATCCCTATGATGCTGGATAAAATGGATGAAGGCTACGATGTCGTCAGCGGCTGGCGCAAACGTCGCAAAGATACCTTTATCACGCGCACTTTACCTTCACGCATTGCCAATGGCCTCATTTCCTGGGTGACAGGTGTAAAACTGCACGACTATGGCTGCACGCTCAAAGCTTATCGTCGTGAAGTGATGACGGGTTTTCGCCTATATGGTGAAATGCACCGTTTTATTCCCGCTTATGCGGGCTATGTTGGCGCTAAAATTGTTGAAGTTCCCGTAAACCACCACCCTCGTCGTTATGGCAAGACCAAATACGGGCTGGAGCGTACCGTCAAGGTGATCTTGGATTTGCTGACGGTCAAATTCCTGATCAGCTATGGACACAAACCCAACTACCTGTTTGGGGGTTTCGGGATGGGGTTAATGAGTATCGGCTCGGCCATGTTGGCCTATATCGTCATCCGGCGGATGACAACCCTAGTTTCAGTCTTCGAATCACCCTTTTTCCCCGTAAGCCTGACCTTGCTGATTATGGGCTTTCAATCGATCTTGATGGGCCTGCTGGCCGAGTTACAGGTTCGCACCTATCACGAAGCGCAGCAAAAGACCACCTACACGGTTCGCAGTGTCTTCAACGGCCGTGAGGACAAGTGATGTTCTTGACTAGCAATCGATTGATGCCCAAGAATTGTAAATGGGACGCTGACGCCCTAGGCGCGCTTCGGGCATGCGCCGATTTTCGCAGATATGAAAATTGGGCAAAATCCCTAAAAAATCTTGTAAATCTGCGCGCATCTGCGACCCGTGTGTTTTGATAGAGCAGCCAATCAACAACCTGAAAACAAACATAAATTGAGCAATATTGGTCTTTCACAAAATGAATGATCTTCAGCCAGATTCAAAAAAGAGAATGGTTTTACGGTGGGCGGGGTCGCTGTTAACCATCCTATTGCTCGCATATTTGTTCACCCGGCAGGGTTGGGGGGAAATCATCACGGCTATTCGTCAAATCCCGGTCTGGTATCTGATCGTGGCCTTTGCGTTAACTCTTGTTTCAAGGTTAGCTGTTGGATTGCGTTGGTATGCCTTGTTGGCCGTGACCGATGTAGGAGCAACCTGGGGGCAGGTTGTCAAGCTGACCTTTGCAGGGTTATTTGCCTCGAACTTTTTGCCGACCACGGTAGGCGGCGATGTAGTTCGCCTGGCGGGTGCCGTGCAGAATAAATTCGACGGCGCTGTCAGCGCTGCTTCCCTTATTGCGGATCGGTTGATTGGTTTGTTCGGTATGGCGCTGGCTGTCCCTTTTGGGGCGGGCCCGCTGTGGAATTGGCTGATCACAGCCCAAGGTTGGAAAAGTGTTTTTTCTGCGGGCACTGTCACAGCGCCTAAATCAAGAAGTCTCTGGCAGCGACTAAAGGATGGCATCAACCGATTGAAGCAGGCATTTTCGTTGTGGAAGTCATCGCCGCGGACGCTGCTTATATCGTTGCTGATGACGGCTGTCCACATGATTTGTTTGTATGCCACCATTGCTCTTCTCCTTCACGGCATGCAAGACCCGATGCCGCTTCACCTGATCGCCGGCTTGTGGAGTTTTGTCTATTTGATAACCCTGTTTCCGATTTCAATCAACGGCTATGGCGTTCAGGAAGTGGCCATGACCCTGATCTTCACCAACGTGGGTGGCATCACCATGAAGAGCGGATTGACGATAGCGATTCTCATTCGAACCTTGCAAATGTTGGCCAGTTTACCAGGTGCGGCCTTTGTGCCTTCGATTTTGGTTGGTATTCGCGAGCGTGAGCAGAACAATGGTTGATCAAATTTGGGAAACTCAAAATCCAAAACGCGAGCTGCGCTGGGTGCTGCTGGCTTTCGCCTTGCTGTTTTTTGGATCGGCGTATCAAATTGCTCAGCAGGTGCTGGCTGTAGGTGTCACCTTTACGCCGCGCGCCGAGCGCTGGCTGATGGTGATCGGATTGGTAGTATTGGGGCTTCTCGATTTGATCGTAATCGTGCTTAGCTGGACAACCTGGGGTGAGAAACTACTTTCAAAGCTGGTGCGTATTCCAGAAGCTTTTTCTCGCTTCCGGTGGTTGTTCTGGCTTAGCCTGGTTTTGGTGGTGGTCGCGTTCCCAACCCTGGTACTAAACCTGTTGGGGGACCTGCTGATCGATATCTACCCGCGCTTGCTGCTCTTTGGCTTGCTGGTAATCATTGGGACTGTTTCACTACGGGTGCTCAAGCCCGACCTGTCCAATCGTCGCGCTGCTGTGGCAATCTCCCTTTGTATTGTCTTTGTTTATCAGATTGCCACTTTGTTCACCCAGGTCAACGATTATCCCTTTTCGCTGGGTTGGTCGGAAACCAGCCGCTATTATTACGCTTCATTGTTCGCCGCGGATATGGTTTACGGCTTTTCAATTCCGACATCGGTGCTGCACCCCACCCGCTATTTGATGCAAGCGGTTCCCTTTTGGATTGGTTCAGTGCCTTTGTGGGGCCATCGTCTCTGGCAAGTTCTTTTGTGGACCTTCTTCACCTCTTGGACAGCGTACTTGTTTGCCCGGCGTTTCAAACCGGATAACAAAGCAAAACTGGCTTTGATCGCCATCTGGGCCTATCTGTTCTTGTTCCAGGGACCGGTGTATTACCACCTCACCATCCCGCTGATATTGATCCTGGGCTGGTTCGACTCGAAAAGGTATTGGCGCAGTCTGATCCTGGTGCTGTTGGCCTCGGCCTGGGCAGGGATCAGCCGGGTGAACTGGTTCCCGATGCCGGGAATGCTGGCGGCAACTTTATACCTTCTCGAAGAAAAGCAAGCCGATACACCTCTCTGGCGGTATTTGCTGCCTCCGGCGGTTTGGGGCATTTTGGGGACAGCGGTGGCTTTTGGGACGCAAACCTTGTATGTGTTGTGGTCTGGGAATGACCCAGATCAGTTTACATCCAGTTTCTTCTCGGATTTGTTGTGGTATCGACTATTCCCTAACTCAACTTATCCCCAGGGACTGATCATTAACGTGCTGCTGGTATCCTTCCCGGCTTTGTGGGTGATTATCGCCCGTATGTGGGCTGGCCGCGGCCGCTGGGCCTGGATACGAATTTTCGGATTATGGGCTATGCTGCTGGTTCTGTTTGCCGGTGGTATGGTGGTCAGCGTCAAGATCGGAGGCGGCAGCAACCTGCACAACGTAGATGGTTATTTGGCCCTGCTGATGTTGATTGCTGGGTACGTTTATTTCAACCGCTTTGAACCTGAAGAAGATGCTGCCGAACCACTTCCTAATGCCTGGTTGATGTCTCTTGCCGTTATCGCCGTGCCATTGTTGATGATGCTCATATTGGGCGGTCCAATGAAATTGCCGCCGCAGCGTATTGTCATTGCCTCCTTGAGCGCTGTCCATGAGCACATTGATTATGCTGCCCGCAGGGGTGGTGAAGTGCTGTTTATCTCCCAGCGCCATCTGACATACTTTGATGAGCAGATCGATGTTCCGCTGATCCCTGAATATGAGAAGGTATTCTTCATGGAAATGACCATGTCGAAGAACCCGAAATATTTGAACGCCTTTTATGAAGACTTGCAAACGCAACGGTATGCAGCCATCGTTTCGGATCAGGCGCTATCACACTTTGAAGATCGCGATGAAGCCTGGTCGGAAGAGCACAATGTTTGGGTGCAATATGTTTCGCGGCCGATGTTGTGCTACTACCAGCCGCGCCTGACGTTACGCGTTGTCCACATGCAAATTCTATTTCCCAGGCCAGACACCAGCGGTTGTAAGAGTATCGCCGAGAACCAGCTGGAATTTAACCTGGGTTTACCATAGACAATCCCATGCGTATCCTGATCATCAATAGCGAATTCCCTCCTATTGGCGGTGGGGCTGGAAAAGCCAGCGCTAATCTTTCCCGCGAATTGGCTGCCATGGGACAAGATGTCACCGTGCTGACTTCTTCTTATGCAGACCTGCCAGCAAATGAAACCATTGGTGGTGTGCGGGTCTTGCGCATTAAAGCATTGCGGCGCAGGTATGATCGTTCTAGCGCCCTGGAACAGATCATCTTTATGGTGATGAGTTGTTTGGCTACCTTGGGGTTTGTTCGCAGACGGCGCCCAGACATCATTGTGGCTTTCTTCGGGGTTCCCAGCGGCCCGGCGGCCTGGCTGGCCAATATCATTTATGGCCTCCCCTATGTGATCTCTATGCGGGGCGGCGATGTGCCCGGCTTCCGACCCTACGATTTCGCTACTTACCATAAACTTGTGGCCCCTTTGCTGCGGCTGGTCTGGCATCGGGCGGCGGTTTTAGTGGCAAACAGCACGGGGTTGCAGGATCTGGCCCAAAAATTTGATGCCCGCGTCCCCATGGAAGTCATTCCAAATGGCGTAAACATCGCTCATTATGTCGAAGTCGAGCGACAATGGCAGCCTACTCGCATGCTCCTGGTAGGACGATTAGTTTATCAAAAAGGCATCGATTTACTGCTCGATGCTCTGGCAGAATTGAAATCCCTCGATTGGACGCTTTCTTTGGTTGGCGATGGCCCGCAGGCGGAAAATCTGCGCTCACAGGCCGAAGAATTGGACATCCTTGAGCGGATACGCTTCGAGAGCTGGCTTTCGGGTGATGCGTTGTTAGCCCAATATCAGGCCGCCAATTTGTTTGTGTTACCCTCACGTCATGAGGGCATGCCCAACGCTGTTTTGGAAGCCATGGCCTGCGGTTTGCCTGTGGTGGCTTCCCGAATTGCCGGCAATGAAGAGCTGGTCGTAACCGGGGAGACAGGTTTATTAGTGCCCTCGGAGGAAGTGCCTGCCCTGAAAGATGCCCTGGCAGAACTGATTTCCGATGCTCCCCGCCGACAGGAAATGGGGATGGCTGCCCGCCGGTATATTGAAGAGCATTATGCCTGGAGCCAGATTGCCGGTAAATACCTGGCCTTGTTGCAAGAGATCAAACAATGAAAATGGGCCAAAAGGGAAATGTGCCCTGTAGAGACGTCCCGCCGGGGCGTCTTTACGCAAATTGCTCACTTTTGCCATAAGGGTAAATAAATTCCCTTCAAGAGAATTTAAAAAGCTAGGTTAGCTTTTTGAAAAGCTAAC
>CAZVPR010000001.1:0-123734 GCA_964629085.1 uncultured Anaerolineales bacterium | reverse complement strand
ATAAATTCCCTTCAAGAGAATTTAAAAAGCTAGGTTAGCTTTTTGAAAAGCTAACCTGGAAAATCGAAAAGCTAACTTAGCTTTTGAAACTGTGAATAAGGAAGAAATCCAAATTTGCCGGAGAGCAACACAGAAAAATGACATGTATCAGTTTATCCTTGTTCTTGTATCTAATAAGGCAGGGTAATGTTAAACTATATGCGCATCCCTTTTATCACGAATTTAGACGAATGGCTCGAATTCCACGAATGACTATCCCAAAAATTCGTGTCTTTGGTGTCATGCGTTCTTGTTCGTGATTAAATTTTTTGCGCTTCGGAGTTAGCTATGTGCGGAATATGCGGAATCGTTAATGGTAAACAGCGCCCAGTTGATAGCGGACAACTGGAAGGTATGAATGCCGCCATTGCCCATCGCGGACCAGATAGTGATGGTTTTTATATCCGTCCTGGCGTGGGATTGGCGATGCGGCGTTTGGCGATTATCGATCTGAAGACTGGTGATCAACCCATCGCCAACGAAGATGAGACCATTTGGGTGATCCAGAATGGTGAAATCTACAATTTCCCCGACCTGCGCATCGATCTGGAAAAACGTGGTCATCAATTCCGGACGAATACCGATACGGAATGCCTGGTGCATTTGTACGAAGAATACGGTGATGATTTTGTGCAGCACCTGCGGGGAATGTTTGCCATCGCCATCTGGGATGAGAAAGCCAAGCGCCTGGTTGTGACCCGAGATCGTTTCGGCCAGAAACCCGTCTATTACACGCTGCAAGCTGGAACGCTGTATTTCAGTTCCGAATTGACCAGTTTGCTGACGGCTATTCCGCAGCAGCCGGAAATTGATCTTGATGCTATCAACCTGTACCTGAGCTTGCAATATATCCCTGAACCGCAGACGCCCTTTAAGGAAATTTATAAGCTGCCCGCAGCCCATTCTTTTACCTTTGAGGGTTCCAATTTATCTATCAAGCGTTATTGGCAGTTGGAATATGCCCCTAAGCTGGCTGCTTCCGAAGACGAGTTGATCGAAGAACTGCGTTTACGCATGCGCGCAGCGGTAGTGATGCGAATGATTAGTGATGTGCCCCTGGGCGCACATCTTAGCGGCGGCATCGATTCCAGCGTGATCGTGGCCTTGATGGCCCAGGCCAGTTCGCAGCCGGTAAAGACTTTTTCGGTCGGATTCGAGGAAAGTGCTTTTTCAGAATTGCCATATGCCCGCGCTGTGGCCGAACGTTACGCCACCGATCACCAGGAATTCACGCTGACCTTTGGCGATATCCCGGCCACGATCCGAAAATTGATCGCCCATTTTGGCGAACCGTTTGCTGACCCCTCGGCTTTGCCGCTGTACCATCTCTCGCGGCTGACCCGGCAACACGTTACCGTGGCGCTCAATGGGGATGGCGGTGATGAAGCCTTTGCTGGTTATTGGCGCTATTGGCTGGACCCGTGGGCCAATCGTTACACTACCTTACCGGGGATTCTGACCAAGAAGCTGATCCCGGCTTTGACTGGGTTGCTGCCTAATCGCAGCGACGGCCCGGTGGGCAGCAATCTGCTCGATGGGGTCAAACGCCTGGAGCAGTTGGCAACCATTGATCGGCGCGCCAGTATTCTGCGTTGGGGATCGTATTTCTCCCCGACCTGGGTGGCCCGCCTGTGGCGCAGCGAATTTCAGGCCAAAATGCAGGCTGATTCAGCCGAGGCTTTCCTGGTGGATAAATTTGAATCGGCGCTGGCAGACTCTTTCATGGATAGGACGCTGTTTACAGACATTCACACGTATTTGCCCGGCGACCTGTTGGTCAAAGCCGACCGTATGACCATGGCACACTCCCTTGAAGGGCGTTCTCCTTTCTTAGATCACGAGTTGGCTGGTTGGGCGGCGCGTCTGCCGGAAAACATGAAGGTGAGTGGACGTACGGGGAAATACCTGCTGCGCAAAGCTTTTGCTGAAGATTTGCCACCCCGCGTCCATGCCCGCGGCAAGCAAGGGTTTGGCATCCCCTTGAACTCCTGGTTCCGCGGGCCGCTGGCCGATTGGGCAGGCGAGGTCATCCTAGACCCCCGTGGTTCTCTGAATGACTGGTTTGAGTATCAACCCCGCCAGCAGTTGTTGGAAGAACATCGCAACGGCAAGGCCAATCACGGCAAACGAATTTACGCCTTGCTCATGCTGGGGTTGTGGAGCCAAACCCTGGGCGAAAGGGCCAATCTGACCCTTGCTTGACAAACCATTTGAGAGGTGGCAAGATTCATGCGCCAAATATGAGAATTGGATTAGTGGGTCTTGCGCCCACTTTTAATTTGTTTAGAGAGAATGAAAGAAACCTGGTTTTTGGATTGAAAAACTGGCTTTCTCGTAACCAAAATGGCATTAGCAAAAACTGAGCAAAGCAAATCGAAATGGTATCTGCGCATCCAGCGCTCCAGCGGCTGGTCGGCCCTGAATGTTGTGGAGTTGTGGAAATTCCGCGACCTGTTTGGGATCCTGGCGATGCGCGATGTCAAACTGCGTTATAAGCAGACCGCTTTGGGTGTTTCCTGGGTAATCATCCAACCATTGCTGACGTCGGGTATTTTTGCCGTGATCTTCGGCATGTTGGCTAAACTTCCTTCGGGCGATACCCCCTATTTACTGTTTGCCTTTGCCGGCACTTTGCCTTGGACACTTTTCGCGCAATCGTTGCAGCGGGCGGGCAGCAGTCTGGTCAGCGGCCGCGAAATGATCTCCAAAGTTTACTTTCCACGCATGATCCTGCCCATGTCTAGCTCTATCGCGGTATTGATCGATTTCCTGGTTGGATTGGCGACAGTTTCCATTTTGTTTTTGATCTACAGAGTTACACTGACCTGGAATTTGTTTGCAATCCCCGGTCTTGTCCTGATCAATCTGTTGCTTTCTGTTGGCGTCAGCCTGTGGGTTTCGGCCTTCAGCGTCTATTATCGAGATTTTATTTATGCACTGCCATTCCTGATCCAGGCCTGGATGTATGCTTCACCGGTGGCCTATGCTACCAGCATCATTCCCGAGAAGTGGTACCTGCTTTACTCCTTGAATCCTATGGTAGGCGTTATTGAAGGTTTTCGGTGGGCTTTGCTCGGTGAGATCGCTTTTCCCTTAGAAGCTTTGGGCATTGCTTTGGGTATGAGTTTATTCATTTTTGTTACCGGCGCTTTCGTTTTCCGGCGTATCGAGCGCAGTTTTGCGGATGTGATCTGATGGATAACAACGCCATTGAAATCCGCAACATCAGCAAAGTTTATCGCATCGACCCTGATACCGACGGCGCTTCAGCGCGCACTTTACAGGAAGATTTGCTCCGAGCTGTCAAACGGCCTTTCAACCGTCGTGCGTTTCCGCGTAAGAAGGAAATTTGGGCATTGAAGGACGTTACCTTCGATGTTCGTGAAGGGGAAGTGATCGGTTTGATCGGCCGTAATGGGGCAGGCAAAAGTACCTTATTGAAAGTATTGTCACGCATTACGGAGCCAACCACAGGTTATGCGGATCTCTTTGGGAGGGTCGGATCGCTTCTGGAAGTCGGTACCGGTTTCCATTCCGAGCTGACCGGGCGTGAGAATGTTTATCTGAGCGGGGCGATCTTGGGGATGCGCAAAGCCGAGATCGATAGCAAATTCGAGCAGATCGTCGATTTTTCAGGTGTGCAGCAGTATATCGAGACGCCAGTAAAGCGCTTTTCCAGCGGCATGTCTGTGCGCCTGGCGTTCGCTGTGGCGGCGCACCTGGACCCAGAGATTCTGCTGGTAGATGAGGTGCTGGCCGTTGGTGATGCTTCGTTCCAGAAGAAATCTATTGGCAAGATGTCCGAGGTAGCCGAAAGCGGTCGCACGGTGATCTTCGTCAGCCACAACATGGGCGCCATTCAGAATTTGTGCACTCGGGCCGTGCTCCTGGATAAAGGCCAGGTGCGCATGGACGGCGACGTCAACAGCGTTGTGCAGGAATACCTGATTTCATCCAGTCAGGATGGCGAATGGCAAACAGAGATTGCCAACCGTACTGACCGGCAGGGCAATGGTGCGCTGCGCGTAACTGGCTATCAGTTGCGGGCGCTGAACGGCGATCCCATCGATGCTATTGTAGCCGGGGAAGGCTTCGAATTTGTCCTGCAGTATCAACGTCAGGCGGGTCCCATGCAGAGCGCGGCGATTTATATCTGGCTGCGAGACGCCTTCACCAAAGGTTTGCTGCGCTTTGGTACCGACCTGACTTCGCAGGATTTCGAGCAGCTACCCGAACAGGGTCAAATCGTCTGCCGGGTGCCACGCTTCCCGCTGCGGGCCGGGCAGTATTATCTCGATTTTGGCGCCAATGTCGACGGCGTCAAGGCAGATCGAGTCCATCGTGCTGTGACATTGGATGTCATCGGGGGTGATTTCTACGGCAGTGGTAAAACTCCTCAGCATCCCAACGACGGGGATGTGCTCTGTGAGCATTCCTGGCATCTGGATTGACCATGAAGGCAATTTATTCGGGTTTTACATTTCCCTTCTGGAAGTTGGTTGCCGAGAGCTTAGCGCAGGAAAACGGCTGGCAGCCGGTCTATTGGGTCGGAGATCCCGCCAACGAAACTGAAGTTCGAGAGAGCTTTCCCGAGGTTGTTTTCCACCCCATTGTTAATGCCGTCAAAGGAATCCATCCCTTAGAACTGCCCCTCAAACCCCTCGATAGCGAGATATTAGCCCAATTTTCACCCTACCAGGCGCAGGTGTATCGTATGATGGATCGCATTGATGCGCTGGGGTCGTTTAGCTTCAACGACCGCGTGCGCCTGTTCCATCACGTGCTGCAGTATTGGCTGGCCGTTTTGGATGAATTCCAGCCGGAAATTGTTTTCTTTTCGGTTATCCCGCACATGGTCTTTGACTATATTCTTTATGAATTGTGCCGACAGCGGGATATAAAAACGCTCATGTTCGAGAGTACACCCTTGCGGGGATTAACCTTTTTAATGGAAGAATTCGATCAGCCCTCGCCGGCGGAGAAACTCTATCAACAACTATTGAACGATGTCCCCAACCAGGTCACGCTCAGTGTTGAGATGGAACGCTTCATTTCGTCATTGCAAGGAACCTATCAGGATGTGCCCGACTACATTCGCAGGGACCCCAAGGAAAAGCTGTATCGAGGAGTCAGCAAATCGACAAAGTCATTCTGGCAAAAGATCTTCGATTTTGAAAACTATGCCCAATACTTCGGCAAACAGAAGCGCATTTTCCTGTCACGTGTAACTGCACCGATCACGTATGTGAAGCAAGCTGGAGAAAAGTTGGAAGATTCTCATATGTCCTGGTGGCAATACCGGGTTTTCTGGAATCGATCTCATCGCCGAATGCGCCAATTGCAGAGCCATTATCAAAAACTGGCCGGTGATGCGGATTTTAAAAAACCGTTTGTGTATGTGGCCCTCAGCTATCAGCCAGAGCGCACCACCTCTCCGATGGCCTCGATTTACGTCGATCAGATTTTGATGGTGGATTTGCTGGCCAAAACAGTGCCCGAGGGCTGGCAAATATACGTCAAGGAGCATCCTACCCAGTTCACACCGGCCAAATTCTTTCGCGCCCAGAGCGGCAGAACATTTGATATGTATGATGATATCGCTGCCATCCCCAATGTGCAGTTGGTAGCCATGGATACGGCGACTTATGATTTAATTGATCATGCCCAGGCTGTGGCAGCGACCACCGGCACGGTCGGATGGGAAGCGGTCTTGCGCGGCAAGCCGGTATTATTATTCGGCAATCCCTGGTACCGCGGCTGTGAGGGCTCTATCAAGATCGATACAGCCGAAAGTTGCATAAAGGCCTTGGATGAAATTAATAATAATTTTTTGATTGATCAGGAAAAGTTGCGCCTGTTTGTTTACGCCCTGGAGCAAACCGCCATCGAGGCGGCTGTTGAAGGCCACTTGCAGATTTCCGGTCTTACGGATGAGCAGACCGCCTCACGATTGACGAAAGCTATCCAGGAATATCAGTTCTCATGAAATATGAACACGTTTTTATCATCGCAGAAGTTGGCTCCGTTCATGACGGCAGCTTTGGAAACGCGCAAAAACTCATCGAAGCAGCAGCCCACTGCGGAGTCGACGCGGTAAAATTCCAGACTCACATCCCTGAAGCGGAGACCCTGCCCGATGCGCCCATGCCGCCTTATTTCAAAGGCGAGCCGCGCTTTGAATATTTCCGTCGAACAGGTTTTAGCCTGGAGCAGTGGCAGACGTTGAAGCAGCATTGTGACGATCATGGTGTCATTTTTATTTCGTCCCCATTTTCCGACGAAGCGGTTGATTTGCTCGAAGATGTTGGCTTAGCCCAGTACAAAATCCCTTCAGGGGAAGTCACCAACTTACCGATGTTGGAAAAAATCGCTCGCCTGGGCAAACCGGTCATCCTGTCGTCAGGGATGAGTTCCTGGGATGAGTTGGACCAGGCTGTAGATACCATCCGCGAGCATAACCAACAATTAACTCTGATGCAATGTACCAGCGAGTATCCTTGCCCGTACGAGCAAGTTGGCCTAAATGTAATGTTGGAGATGGCCGAACGCTATCAGGTTCCAGCAGGTTTGTCAGATCACACACTGACTAATTATGCCGTGTTTGCAGCAGTAACGCTGGGGGCAGTTGCGATAGAGAAGCACTTTACCTTCAGCCGCAAAATGTACGGCAGCGACGCTATCCATTCACTTGAACCGGATGAAATGGTTGATTTGGTTCAGGGTGTTCGGGCGATTGAAGCGATGCTTGCAAATAATGTGGATAAGAATCAAATCCAGCCTTATGCTGACATGAAGAATATTTTCGAGAAGAGCCTGGTGGCTGAGGTGGATATCCCCGCAAGTAGCGTGATCGACCGTTCGATGATTGGGATCAAAAAACCGGGCACAGGCATTTCAGCTGCCCGTTTAGATGAATTTATCGGCCGCAAAACATCCCGCACAATCTCGGCGGGAAATCTACTGGCTGAAAGTGATTTTTTGGAAGAATAATATTTATGCGAAACGTATGTGTAGTTGTTGGTTCACGGGCCAATTACAGCAGCATTAAGAGTGTGATGCAGGCTGTGAAAGCCCATCCTGATTTGCAGTTGCAGGTAATCGCCGGGGCTTCGGCGCTGTTAGATCGATTTGGCTCGGTGGTCGAAACTGTGGAAGCCGATGGCTTCGACATTGATGCCAGGGTGCACATGATCATCGAAGGCGAAACGCCCACCACAATGGCCAAATCCACGGGCTTGGGGTTGTTGGAACTTCCTACGATCCTCGATCAGTTGCAGCCCGATGTGGTTGTGACCGTCGGTGACCGCTTCGAAACCATGGCTACCGCCATTGCCGCGGCTTACATGAATATCCCTCTGGCTCATACCATGGGCGGTGAAGTCTCGGGTACTATTGATGAGAATATTCGTCATGCTATCACCAAATTGGCCCATATTCATTTCCCGGCCAATCAGGATGCCGCCGATCGTATCCTTAAAATGGGCGAGCACCCGGAAGCCGTGCATGTGGTCGGTTGCCCGCGCATTGACCTGGTGGCTGAGATTGCTCAAGAAAACAGCTATTTGCCGGAACGCGCCTGGTTAGAACTCGAAGGCGTGGGCGGACAGATTAACCTGGATGAGCCTTTTCTGCTGGTTTCCCAGCATCCTGTGACCACCGAATATGGCGCTGGTGAGCATCAAATTGTCGAAACCTTGATGGCGCTGCACGAACTGCAAATGCCTACCATTATGCTTTGGCCTAATGTCGATGCCGGCTCGGAAGATGTTGCCCGTGGTATGCGAAAATTTCGGGAACAGTACAAACACGATTACATCCGTTTTTACAAAAACTTCTCCGTAGATACGTATGTGCGCCTGATGAAGCGCTGCGCCTGCAAAATTGGTAATTCAAGCGCTGCCATTCGTGAAGGCGCATTTTTGGGCGTTCCAGCCATCAATGTTGGCACCCGGCAAATCGGACGCCAGCGCGGCAAGAATGTGATCGATGTTGACTACGACCGCGATCGGATCGTCACGGCCATCAAGACTCAAATCCAGCATGGGCATATCGAGTCCGAACCGATTTACGGCGACGGATATGCTGGTGAGCGCATCGCTGACTTGCTGGCCACCGAAGAATTTAATATTCATAAGCGGATGACCTACTGATCGTGAATATCCTTGGCCTGATCCCCGCACGTGGGGGATCCCTCTCTATTCCACGAAAAAACATCATCCCGTTAGCAGGAAAGCCCTTGCTTGCCTATACCTGCGAAGCGGCGCTGGCTAGCAAGCATCTCACCCGGGTGATCCTGAGCACCGATGATCCGGAAATTGCTGAAGTGGGCCAAAAATATGGTGTGGATGTGCCCTTCTTGCGACCGGATAATCTGGCCGCTGCGGATACACTCATCCTGCCAGTGATTCAATTTACTCTCGGTTGGCTTAAAGAAAATCAGAAGTACTCAGCAGATATCATCGTATTGTTGCAGCCGACTTCCCCTTTGCGGCGCGCCCACCACATTGATGAGGCCATAGACCTTTTAGTAGAATCCGATGCCGATACTGTTGTTTCTGTAGTGTCTGTACCCCATAATTTCAACCCGGTTTCGGTGATGCGCCTGGATGAGCAGGGCCATCTAACACCGTACATTGAAGGTCCTCAAATCCTGCGGCGACAAGACAAGCCCCGGGTTTTTGCCCGCAACGGACCAGCGGTGTTCGCCGTGAAAAGAGAAGTGCTCGACCAAGACCAAATCTTCGGAAAAAAAATATTCCCTTATGAAATGAATGAACGCGATTCGATTGATATCGACGGCCCCAAAGATTTGGCACTGGCAGAATACTATTTACGCGATATGAAAGATTGAAATTGTGACTGAAACCATCGACATCCTTTATTTTTTTGAACACAAAGCACGCGAGTTAGATATCGCCTGTGCGGTCAAGGCTATTTTGGAGAAAGATGAGGGGGTAACTATCGAGATTGCCTCCATCGCGCACAGTCTGGATGTGGTTTTCGCGAAGTATCATCCCAAGGTTGTGGTGCTGCCCTATTGTGTGGCGGTCCACGAGGCCAGCCTGGACCGCCTGGTGGCACAGTGGCCCGAAGCTCGTTTCGTCAACCTTTCCTATGAACAGGTCTTGGGGGTGGCGCAGAAAGACCTCAATGCACCCAAGGATGATTTTGCTCGCAATTATGTTATCCATCATGCCTGGGGTGAATTTTTCGCCGACTACTTGAAATCCCACGCCGTGCCTGAAGAACACATTGTCGTCAATGGCAGCCCGACCTATTCGCTATACCGTCCGCCGTACAGTGCTTATTATGGAAATGCCCGGGCAGAACTGGCCAAGAAGTTCGACCTGGATCCTGAAAAGCGTTGGGTCTTCGTCCCAGAGAATTACGGCTGGGCATTTTATGCTAACCACATGGTGCGGGCTCGCATCCGGCGCGGCTTTCCGGCTCAGGATGCCCATCGCTATCGCGACTTCGCCCGCGATTCGATGACCGAAGTTGCCAAATGGTGGCGAGATACTGCTAGTATCGATTCCATCGAGTTGATCGTGCGCCCTCGTCCGGCCATTCCCAAGGATGGCTTTATCGAGACTGTCCGTGAGATGGCCGGTGCAGTGCCCGACGATCTGCATATCATCAAGTATGGCACAGTGCGCGAATGGATACTGTGCAGCGATGTTGTTGTTTCTTCGTACAGCACCACGCTGCTGGAAGCTGCGGTAGCGCGCAAACCTATCTTCATGTTCTATCCGATTGAATATCCGGATTTCCTGTATTCCGAATGGTATGACCTGGTGGAAAAAGTGACCACGCAGGATGCCTTCGTCAGCGCGATCACGCAAGAAGCGGTTCCTAATAATTGGGCAGATTCTGAAGCCTGGGTGGTTGGGTTGATGCTTAACGAAGCCGACCCGATTTCGAAGTTGGCAAATATTCTCAAGGCAGTTTTGATCGGTGATCTTGAAGTCCTGGCCCCATTCCCCATCGCCAGGCAGTTAGAGCGCCTGACCTGGGCCAGCGCCTATCGCAAAGCGCGCAAGTTTGGCTGGAACCTGATGCAGGACACCTTAGCTGCGATCGGCATAAAAACCCAAGATCAGGGCTGGCAGGCCCACGAGAGCGACGCTCTGGAAGCGCAAGATATTGCTCAAAGGGTTTCGCGTTGGAAATTGATACTGGCTCAGTGATTGCATAATAATTTGTTGGTCAGCAGAAGATTGAACAGAAAAAGGAATGAAATAAATCACGAATGAAAGCGAATGACACGAATGTTTCGGGATTTTTGGATGAAAATTCGTGATAAAGAAGTGCCAGCAAACTTCGATCATGACAATAATTTTAAACTAATTGAGTGAGATGCCCCGAGTAAGCGTTATCATCCCCGCCTATAACCGGGCGCAGTATATTCTCGAAACCCTAGAGAGTATCTTTGCCCAAACTTATACCGACTATGAGATCATCGTCATCGATGATGGTTCGACGGACGACACGCGGGATGTATTGCAGCCTTTGATTGATGTTGAAAGAATCCGGTACATCTTTCAGGAAAACCAGGGGGTCTCGGCGGCACGCAACCACGGCATCCGTCTGGCCGAAGGTGAGTTGATTGCCTTCCTGGACTCGGATGATTTAATCCATCTTGAAAAGCTGGCTTTACAGGCAGCCTATCTGGATGATCATCCAGATGTGGCTTTGGTGCATTCGAACTTTACTCGTTTCGATGACTCCGGGGCGGAGTTTGGCAGGCGTGACACGTCTCATCTCACTGGGTTTGTTTACCGAGCGATGCTGCTTGATTGGTCGGTATTGATTCCACCTTCGGTGGTCATGGTGCGGGCGGATGCTTTGCGGGAAGCAGGGGATTTCGATGAAAGTATGGCCTGGGCTGAGGATATCGATGTCTGGCGGCGGATTGCCAGAAAGCATCCCTTTGGGGTGGTGCCTGAAACCCTGACCCGTATGCGCATCCATGGGGATAACGCCTCAGATGCCAAAATTCGGCCGGAGGCCTTTGCTGCTTTCGAGCGCTATTTGCGCAAAGCCTTTGCCGAAGATCCGAGCTTATTGCTTGGTTTTCAGCGGCGAGCCTTGGCCAAATTGTATGCCAACGCCGGGCATAATTTGTTGGCTGAAGGTACAGCCGAACACATGCCTTTGTCGCGTCAATTCAGCTTGAAGGCCATTCGGCAATGGCCGCTGCAGTGGAGCGCCTATTTGGGCTATGCTGGGTCTTTCATTGGCTTAGGGCTGCGCGATCGCTTGTTGGGCATATGGCGAAATGTCAGAGACAAGCGTGCCTGAGATGAACAAATCGATCTTATTCCTTGGTTCGCAGATGGCTGTGGGTGGCGCGCAGCGGGTTCTGCTGACGCAGGCGCAATGGTTCCACGAGAAAGGTTATCGCGTTACGGTAGCCTTTTTTTACGATAAAGAGGGTTTGTATCAGCAATGGGTGGCTGAGTTCCCTTTCCTGGTGATGAATATTGGCGTGCGAAAAGCTGGTTCTGGGATCGGGCAGGCTGTCAAAGCGCTGTGGCAGTTCTTGCGCTTTCTTCGGCGGGAACGGTTCGACATCATCGAGACATTCACGCCACACAGCAATCTGCTGGGCCTTCCCCTGGCCTGGATTTCCGGAATCCCGGTGCGAGTGGCTTCGCATCACGGCATTATCGAGAACATCCCGCGCTGGATGGAGCGCTTGCATGGCTTGATGGTCAACTCGTGGATCGCGACCTCTTTGGTGGCAGTATCCACCCGGGTGTACCAGCACACCACCCAAAACGAAGGTGTCAAGCAAGCCAATGTCGAATTGATCCCCAACGGCGTCTTTATCCCTAAAGAAAAATTTGATACCCGCGCCATTCGACAGGAATTGAGCGTCGAAGAAATCTTGATCCTTTCAGTGGGGCGCATCACCAGCCAGAAGGGGCATGCCTACTTGCTGGAAGCCATTCCTCAAGTTCTGCAAGAGTATTCAAAGGCGGTCTTTGCCATCGTGGGAGATGGGCCGCTGCTGCCGGACTTGAAGGAACAAGCAGAAGTGTTGGGCATTGCTTCAGCGGTGCGTTTCCTGGGCACACGTGATGATATCTATCGATTGCTAGAAGCTGCCGATGTGTTTGTGCTGCCCTCGATTTCCGAGGGCATGCCGATGGCATTGTTGGAAGCTATGGGCATGGGCGTGACGGTGCTTGCTTCGAACCTGGAAGGCATTGCCGATGTGGTCAAGGATGGTGAGCATGGCTTGTTAGTTCCGCCGGCTGAGGTAAAATCCCTGTCAGCCTCTATCCGGCTTGTTTTGGATGATGCCGATTTACGAGGCAGACTTTCGGAAAATGGTAGGCAACTTGTTTTGGAACGTTATACAGTAGATCGCATGTGTGAAAAATATGAGCGCTTGTTCTTGAGGGGTTTTCAACAGGAGCAAGTCCAATGAATTGGTTTAAAAGAATTGCAGAGAAACGGTTGTGGATTTATCGGGTTTTGGTCACCGCCGGTGTGATCTGGGTGTTAGTGTTGGCCATCCAGGATTTTTATGATGTTGCCCACGGTACCAAGAACTGGATTGGTAAATTTACGCTCATCTGGGGAATTGCCTTGGGCGGTATCATGGCCGCGGGGATTTTTTCTGTTTTCCTAGGGATGGCCACTTTGTGGTTTCCAGAACGATTGGTGAGATTTAACGCCACATTGGCGAAGTGGCGTGATTATTTAGGATGGTTGCGTTGGCCAGTAGTGCTGATCCTGGCGATCATTCCTGCCAGAGTGTTCTTGTATTTATCCCTGGGTTTCAAGCTGATTGGCAGCGGTTTTCGTTTGGCGATTTTCCTGGTGGTGGTACTGATCTCTGGAGTTTTGGTGACCCGCCGCAAGGGCGTGCTCCTCAGTTGGCCAGCTTTGATGGTGAGCGCCATCTTTGTGGGTTGTTTCTTCATCTTCGCTAAGGAACTCGTATCGGTCACTGATTACCCGCTCTCATTAACCTGGTCAGAGGGCAACCGCATTTGGGATTATTCCTGGCTGTATGGCCGCCGGTTGTATGATTATCCAATTGGGCAGAAGTTCGAAGCGTATATCGATATCGGCCGGCAGTCGTTATGGGGGCTGCCCTTTTTGTTCTCCAATGTTTCCATTGTAGATGTACGCCTGTGGTCGATGCTAGTACTGACTGTACCCTATGCCCTTTTCGGTTGGATGGCTTTCCGGTTGATCAAGGGGAAGCAGAAAGAATTTTTTTGGATCGGTTTGTGGGTTTTCTTGTTCCTTTATCAGGGTCCGATCTACACCCCACTGATACTAAGCGCCATCCTGGTGGCAGGCGCTCGTCACAAGCCGCTGTGGATCGCGCTGCCATTGATTTATCTGGCTGGGTATTATGCCCAACTCAGCCGCCTGACCTGGATGGTGGCCCCGGCGATGTGGGCGGTGATGATTGCTCTGGTGGATGGTGTACCAGATGGTAGACGATTGTCTTTCCAGGATTGGGTAAAAACCTTCATTTATGGATTGGCGGGTTTCCTGGGAGGCGTTGGTCTGAGACGCGGCTGGCGGCGCGTTTCGGTGTATCTCAGCCGGGTGGCTGAGACGAGCTCCGAAGCCGATGTCGCGGCCGTGGCAACGCCTACTGCTACTCCCGCCCCTGCAGTTGCTTACACCGATACTGCTGACGCTGTCGAAACCGTCAGTTCAGGGGCAAGCAGTTTCCTCACCGATCAGCCCTTGCTTTGGGAGCGATTGTGGCCCAACCCTACCAACGATTTGGGCATTATCTTGGGTCTGGTGCTGGCCGCGGCGCCGCTAATCATTCTTCTGGTTTATCTGATTCACAGCAAACGCTGGCGCTTGAACGTGTGGCAGCAGGTGGGCATTCTGGGTGTGCTGGGTGCCTTTTTGGGCCTGGGGGTGGTCATCAGCGTAAAAATTGGCGGCGGTAATAACCTGCACAATGTCGATATGTTCTTGATTGGTCTGATCTTTGTGGCGGCCCTGGCCTGGGAAAGTGAAGGCAGGCGGGTAATTTTTGAACTCGATGCACAGCAGGTCGGCATCAAAGTTATACTGCTGGCGATGTGCCTGATTCCGGCTTTCATGCCCTGGGTCTATGCTACGCCCCTGGAAGTCCCTGAGCAGCATTATGTCGATATGACCATCGAACTTTTGCAGTCCGAAACGGAACACGTTATTTCTCAGGGTGGCGAGGTGCTGTTCATGGACCAGCGTCAGTTATTCACCTTTGGGCAGATCCAGGCTCCCTTCGTGCCGGAATACGAAAAGAAACAGGTTATGGACCGGGCGCTGGCCGGTGATCGAGAGTATTTTGCTCCTTTCTACCGGGATCTGGCCGATCAACGCTTTGGCCTGATCATCACTGATCCGCAACGCATCCGTTATTCCAATGCTTTGGATGATTGGGGCGCTGAGAACGATGCCTGGGTGAAGTGGGTCACCGAACCCCTGTATTGTTACTATGAAGAGAAATATTCCAAGGACAAAACTGCAGTCTGGTTCCTGGTGCCACGCGCCGATGTCTCGGACTGCATTGTCTTGCCTTGATTTTTAGGATATGGATAATAATTCACAGGATAGAACCTGGCGCCAGCGTGCCTTACTGATCTACTTGCTCGCTGCAGTTTTGGCGGGGGTAGCGGTATTCTCGTACCTGTTACGCATCCCCGGCGATGCCAGCAATGCCATGGTGTTAGGGTTGTCGAAAACACGCCTGATTTTGGCCCTCGGTTTGCTGGCCGGGATTGCATTCTTTGGATTTGGATTCATTAAAGTTGGGCGTGATGCTCTCTGGAGCCAGCGCTTTTTGGATCGCAGCCAGGCGTTTCTTCAGCGTAATTTCGTTTATTACCTTGCCATCGTAATCTTGTTTTTAATCGGCGTAATCTGCAGCCATCTGATCTGGCTGTCCACGGTGCTGACTGATGCCTTCCTTCTGGGTTATCTCTTGCGGCTGATGCCGCTGATTTTGTGGTTGTGTTTTCTGAGCTGGGGTACGATTTTTTTGTTGCCGGTATTGCGCTACGATATCATTGAGCCTGGGTCCACAACGCAAAAACTGGTTTTGCGATTGAGTATGATTATTTTTGGGTTGCTGCTAGTCCTATGGCTTATCATTGCGCTGACTGGTTTTGGCATCATCCCCGATATCAATGGATGGGATGCGCCTGGGGCGCCGGTGCTGCCCTTCCAGGCTTGGCTGGCCTGGCTCATTGCAGTGATATTTTTCATCGTCGAAGGGATTTTTGCTCGCACATCTGGCGATACCAAAATACGACAAGTGTGGATCGACATCGTGGTCAGCCTGTTGATCTATTTGTGTGCCGTATGGGTTTGGACCAGTGCTCCCCTGGAACGCGCCTATTATGCTCCGGCGACGCGCCCGCCTAATTTCGAACTCTATCCCTATTCCGATGCCGCCATGTATGATTCAAGCGCCCAGCGTTTACTGATCGGAGAGGGTTTTGCCGGTATTGCCCGCAAGCCGCTGTATGTTTTCATGCTGGCCGTCTTCCATGCCATCGCTGGCCAAGATTATCAGGCCGTGTCAAATCTCCAGGTTTTGGTCTTGGCCACCATTCCGGTGATCGTCTACTGGTTGACAAAATCACTGCACACGCGTTTTTCTGGAATTGTCGTTGCTGGCCTACTGACTTTACGCGAAACCAACGCCATTGCCCTGTCGCCCAATCTGCGCATGGTGCATTCAAAAATTCTTATGTCGGATATGCCGGTCGGCCTGGGCATCGCCTTGCTCACCTGGTTGTTCGTCACCTGGTTGCAAGATCCACCCAAACGGCGTTGGCACCCGCTCCTGGTCGGAGGCGTTTTCGGCCTCTCGATGCTGATCCGCTCCAACAGCGTCATCATGTTAGCGGCGATTTTGGTCATTCTTGTAATCATCTTTTATCGCAAACCGCTCAACGGTCTGTTCAACGTGGCACTTTTTTTCCTGGGTTTGGCTCTGACCATCATCCCCTGGATGCTGCGCAGTTATCAAATGACCGGCCGGGCCACCTTTAATGACCCCCGGCAGGTGGCTTATCATGCCGAGTTGTACGCTCATGATGTCGGCGGCTTCAAACTGCCACAGCTCCCTGGAGAAACTGAAAAAGAATATCTCGATCGCCTCAACCAGCACGTGGTCGATTTCACCCTGGAGAATCCGGGCAATGTAGCCGGTTTTATCATTCCGCATGTGCTCAACAATCAGATTGGGTCTCTGTTGAATTTGCCCATGTCCCCCTGGCTGGTGCAAAACCCCAATACAATGGCCTTCAATTATCAGTTAGGCGATTGGCCGCGCCTGTGGGATGAATGCTGTTTGGCGCATAATTATGTTGAGCAGATGCCGTTTTGGGAAAGGGGTTGGTACGAGAACCTGACCAACGAAATCAAACTGATGCTGGCTGTCAATTTGCTGTTGATCGCCATCGGGCTGGGCGTCGCCTGGATGAATTGGGGCATTGTTGGCTGGATCCCGCTGGCGATGACCCTGGCCTACAGTTTGAGTACCGCAGCGGCACGCTTCTCGGGCTGGCGGTTTGCCCTGCCAGGCGACTGGGTGACTTTTATGTATTACGCCATCGGCGTAGGACAGCTAAGCATGTGGGCAATTGCTTATCTTTCGGGCAAGCCGCGGTTGGGAGAAGTTTTCCCGAAATCCGAACCCACCTGGCAGCAGGTCGACCACATGCAAAAAAAATCGGCCGGTTTGCTGCGCCCTGGAATTATGGTCGGGCTAATTTTGCTAATCGCAGGCTACTTGCCCCTGATCGTCGAACAGTCCATCCAACCCCAATTTAGCCCATTGACCGACAATGATCGTTTTACGCTGCTGGAAGAATCAGAAATCCCCGAGAGCATTTCGTGGGGAGACGAGAGTGACTTGAACGAATATCTTTCCAGCGATCAGGCGGTTGTTTTGCGGGGTAAGGCTTTTTATCCGCGCTATGACCCCGCCGGGGAAGGCGAGTCGGGCACCGGTTGGCCGGCCTATTCTCCACGAAATTATGATCGCCTGGGGTTCATTCTGATTGGTCCCAGCGAAGCCCATGTAGTCATCGCCCTGGATGAACCCCCAGCTTACCTGCCCAATGCGGCAGAAGTTCTCGTGCTGGGTTGTGAAACGGATGATATTGTCGAAGCCCTGGCGATCCATGTGCGTGAGGAGAACGGCCTTTTGTTGGTTCGATCACCCCAAACGCCATTGATTTGTCCCGATGAGTAGGCAGGAAATATTGGCCAAGCGAATCCGCCTCACCGAAGAAAAAACCCGTGCCATCAAAATGGCTGTGATCGGCGCCTATGACAATATTGTCATTCGGGTGTATTCATATATCCGCTTCCTGATCATGAATATGCGGATTTTGGAAGAACTCGAGCAGTACCTGCCTCAGGAGGGCGTCGTTCTGGATGTAGGCTGCGGCTTTGGGTTGTTTTCATTCTTCTTCACTCAGTGTGCTCCTGAACGTGAAATGATCGGTGTGGACATCAACGCCGGCCGCATCGAAACTGCACTCAAGGTCCGAGAAAAACTGGCCTTATCCGACCAAATTGAGTTTCACGTCAGCGATGTTGCAGATTATCCCTTCGAAAAAGCCGTCAACGCCATTGTGGTCTTGGATTTGTTGCATCATGTGCCCGAAAAGACAGCCCTAAGGCTATTAGCCAGTTTTTATGAAATCCTGCCCACCGGCGGGATTTTGATCATCAAAGATATCACTGCCAAGCCTTGGTGGAAAATGGCCTTCACCTGGCTGCTGGATAAACTGATCGATTGGCGTGCTCCGCTGCGCTATTACACCAAAGATGAGATGGTAGCGCTGATAGATGAAGCCGGCTTCGATGTCAAAATTCACCACCTGATTGATATTTTGCCGTATCCGCATATCTTGTATATTTGTCGCAAAGTTTGATGCCTGAGAATAAACAAAAACAGATCGTTTTCCAAGTTTATTTGCTGGTTGCTGTGGCGGGCACGCTCGTTTCTCTGGTCTTGTTGTTTCGAGACCCCAGCGAGTTGACCAGCGCCTGGTTTCTGGGTATATCCCGCATCCGGGCGTTGATGGCCCTGGGTTTGCTGCTCATCGGGGGAATATTTGCCCTCCTAATGGCGTTTATACGCCTGAATGCTCAGTGGAGCGAGAAAATCATCCAACGGGTTCGTGGGGTTTTGACGAACAATCTGGCCTATGGATTTGTGCTGTTATTCTCGTTGATAAGTTTACTCATCAGCAGCCAGTTATTGCGTCTGGCGCAAATTTCCAGTGATCCATTTGTGGCCGGTTATTTGGGTCGGCTGGTTCCGCTGCTGGTTTTTTTGGCAGTGATCAGCTCTTTGAATCTGATCTTCGCACCCCTTTTGCGGTTTGACTACATCCAAAATCCATTCAGAAATAAATTGATAACGCTCATAGCCGCGATCTTCGCGGGGCTGGCGGCTCTCTGGGGATTTATCGCTCTCACGGGGGTTGGAATAAACCCTGATCTGATGGGCTGGGATGCCCCAGGCGTGCCCGTTTTGGCGACCCAAGTTTGGTTGATTTGGGGGTTTGCAGTTTTTTTCATAGGGATAGAGAACTTAATTTCTAAACGAAAGCTGATTCTTTTCGATGTCCTGATCAGCTTGTTGATCTGGGGTACCGCGACTTACCTTTGGGGTGGTCAGCCGCTTTTGGGGGATTATTTTGCTCTCAAGCCGATGGCACCAAATTTTGAGTTCTATCCCTACTCCGATGCTGCCACTCACGATTTGATGGCACAGGGTTTATTAGTTGGTGAGGGTTATCCAGGCATCGCCCGCAAGCCGCTTTATGCCGCATTTTTGACATTACTGCACCTGATAGCCGGTCAGGCCTATGAGAATGTAGTATTCCTGCAGGTAATGGTCATCGCCTTGCTGCCGGTTTGTTTATATTGGCTGGCCAAATCTCTGCACCAAAAAATATCCGGTGTCATCCTGGCCTTGCTGATCATTGTGCGTGAGCACAATGCGCTGCGGCTGGCTGGTGTGATCGGTGTATCACACGTCAAACTGCTGATGTCCGATCTTCCGGCGACGCTGGGTATCGTGCTGTTGACCCTGCTTATTGTTGCTTGGCTGCGTAAACCAGAAAATCGCCGCATTTATCCCTTGGCGATTGGGGGCACCTTGGGTTTGTTATTGTTGGTACGCCCGCAAATCACGGTCTTGATTCCTGCGGTTATTGGTTTTATTGTGATCCTGTTTCTCAAACGACTGCGTTTGGGGATTATTAACCTTGCCCTTTTTGGTCTGGGTTTAGGGCTAGCCCTCTTCCCCTGGCTGTGGCGCAGCTACCAATTGACAGGGCAGTTTGTGCTCAACGATCCTGGTCAAAATGCGTTCCTCACGCAGCAGTACACCCGCGAGTCTGGGCAGGGTCGCCTGAAACCATTGCCGGGTGAAAGCGAAGGGGAGTTCTCCCAACGAGTTGATGACTACCTGCGAGATTTTATCTTCTCCAACCCTGGCTATGTGACTTCATTTGTAGTTTCCCATTTTGCGCATAATTTGGTCGAGATGACCATCACTTTGCCAATGTCGCCCTGGATTATACAGGATGCCAGCAGTGATTTATTCCCTTATTGGACTAGCGCAGGAGATCGCCTCTGGGATGCCTGTTGTTCGCTGAAGTCGTATGTCAGAGCACAACCCTTTTGGGATCAATGGCTTGGCGGAGTCAGTCGTGAAATTACCCTTGCTTTGCTTATCAATTTGGCTGTTCTGGCTATTGGGCTGGCAATTGCTTGGGCAAGTAATGGGGTTACTGGTTGGGTGCCCTTGGGGATTGGGTTGGTGTATATATTGAGTACCTCCCTTGGGCGCTACTCTGGCTGGCGTTTGATCTTACCGGCTGATTGGGTATTATTCCTCTACTTTTCGCTGGGGCTGGGCCAGATCGCTCAGTGGATAAAAGAATATTATGGCGGAAAGTTTAAGTTGGAAGAGCAGACGTCCGCGGGGTTCTGGCCACGCGTTACGGATATCTCTCCTGGCCAAAGGAAGGATTATCGTCACGGAATTATATTGAGCATAATTTTCCTTGGGTTGGGTTTTTCGCCATTGCTGATCGAACGCTTTGTGCCCCAACGATACGCAAAAATTGGTCGTGAAGATATTGCCCCATATTTCAATGATGCCCCCGGCCTGGAGCAGTTCGTTGAAGAAGAAGCAATCATGTTGCAGGGCAGGGCGCTGTATCCCCGTTTCTACAAATATGATCAAGGCGAGCCAGGCGGCGAGTGGCCGGCATTTTCCGCCCGCGAATACCCTCGTCTGGGATTCGTGCTCGGTGGTCCGTGGAATGCGCATGTGGTTTTACCTCTTGATGCTGCACCAGAATTCTTTCCCCATGCCACGGATGCCATCGTGATCGGTTGTCCGGCCGAAGAGCATATCCGTGCCAAACTGGTTGTCCTTATGAACGAAGATGGGTATACTCTGGTGCTTTCACCAGATGTTGTATTTTCGTGTGATCAACCGTAATGTTCAACGCTGAGACGCAGAGAATAAGTATTGAATAATATCTGCGCGATTTTGCGATATTCTATAAACAATAAATGAAGTCAGTTGTCCTCATCAATCCCAATCTGGTCGTGCAGCGCAATGACCCTTTCACCACCGGTATCGTCTACATGCCGATTGGGCTGGCTTATATTGCCGCGGCGTTGCGTGAAGCGGGGATACCGTTGGATGTGATCGATGCCTTTGCCGAGAAACCCAGGCAAGCCCGGCGAGTCGATCAATTTACGCTGATGGGGCTGAGTGATGACGAAGTAGTGGCAAGCATCCCAGAGGACGCTAGCCTGGTCTTTATTTTTGCGCTAAATCTGACCAACCACATTTCAGCAGCCGGCATTCTGCGGGCCGTGAAGGCGGAAAAGCCCCAACTTCCCGTGGTGATTTTAGAAAATACGCAGGCGGTCACAGCGTATTCACTGGAAAATGTGATGGCTGAATTTCTTGACCTTGGGGCTGATTATGTGCTAACTGGTGAGGGCGAACTTCGGGCGGCAGAGTTGGTGCAATCGCTTTGGAAACAAGATAATCTTGAAACGCTGAAGCACCTGGAAGGTCTGGGAAATGCATCTTTCTTTAATCCACCGGGTGATCCCATCCAAGAATTAGATGATTTACCGTTCCCGGCCTGGGATTTGTTCCCATTAGAAAATTACTGGAATTTGCGTTTTGCGCACGGTCCCCAAAGAGATAACCGTTATCTGCCATTGTTGACTTCGCGCGGCTGTCCCTATCCCTGCCGATTTTGTGTGGTGCCCTTCACCAATCAACAAAAATGGCGTTCTCGTTCAGCGAAAAACGTTGTCGATGAAATCGAATTTTGGGTGAACAATTTTGGAGTAAGAGAATTTCATATTGAGGATCTCGACCCCACGATCTCCGACCAGCGCATCCGTGAGATGGCCTCTCAAATCATCGAGCGGGGCTTGCAGATCACTTGGAAGATCGTCGCTGGCACCAAGGTTGAGACCATTCGCAGCGAAGAGACCCTCGACCTGATGGCGAAATCGGGGTGTCGCTATATTTCGATTTCGCCGGAAACCGGCTCACCGCGGGTACTCAAATTGATGCGCAAACCTTTCGACCTAGAGCATGCCGTGCGATTGGTCAAACGCATGAACCAGGTTGGCATTCGCTCGCAGGCTTGTTTTGTGTTGGGTTTTCCTGGGGAAGAGCAGGAAGACTTGCAGATGACCTGGGATATGGTGCGCGATCTGACCCGCAAAGGCGTCGATGAGATTGCTTTGTTCATTATCACCCCTGTGCCCGGCTCAGCCATTTTTGATGATTTTGAAGGTTACGTCTCACTCTCCGAGATGAACTTTACCCCGACCTGGCGGGCGGATTATGAAATTTTGAGTAAATTCCGTTTGCAGCTGTATGGGGCATTTTTATGGTGGAAATTCCGCTATCATCCGGGTAAGATTGTAAGGCAAGCGTTCAATTTTTTGCGGCGGCGCTTTGAGACCAAAATGGAAATGGTGCCCTACCGGGCGCTGATGCTCAAATGGCTCGACCGGAATGGTGCAAAGGATAACCTCTGAGCAAGCCAGGAATGCAGGAGAATAGATTTAGATCCATTTCTTGGATTCCTGGTTTCCTCATAAAATATTCAGAATATGTCTGAAAACAAAACCAATAATATCGCCGTTGCGATCCCCTGCTATAACGAAGCAGTCACCATCACCCGAGTGGTGAACGACTTTCGGGCACAATTGCCCGAAGCCGACATTTATGTCTTCGATAACAACTCCACCGATGATAGCGCGTCTCTGGCTATCGAGGCTGGAGCGATTGTGCACAAAGTACGACGTCAGGGTAAAGGTAATGTGCTGCAGGCCATTTTCGATACCATCGTAGCCGATGCAATTATTTTGGTGGATGGTGATGACACTTATCCTGCTGATGATGTGCACCATTTGTTGGAACCGGTCTTGGCTGGTGAGGTGGATATGGTGGTAGGAAATCGCCTGCCATCCACTTCTGATCAGAATATGCGTTGGCTGCACCAAATTGGCAATAAGATGATCGTCGGTGCTATCAATCTGATGTTTGGTACACGCTACCTGGATATCCTTTCGGGATACCGGGTCTTCAGCCGCCGGTTTGTTGAAAATGTACCCCTGCTGACCCCTGGATTTGAAACCGAAACGGAGATGACCCTGCAAGCCCTGGAAGAGGGTATGATCATCGCAGAAATGCCGATTTCCTATCGCAGCCGCCCGGCGGACAGCCACTCCAAGTTGAATTCTTTTCGTGATGGTTACCGCATCATGATGACGGCAGCCATACTGCTGCGAGATCATTACCCGCTGCGGATTTTTGGCCTGGCAGCCATGATCTTCCTTTTGGCTGCGTTGGTGCTATTGGTTATGTTGTCTCTGACTAATCGAGACATTCTGCAAATGAATAATATAATGTTGGTTTTTGGCATAGGGCTGTTGGTGCCATTGAGTGCCATGTCCTTCGGTTTGGGATTGATATTGAATGCCGTTAATACGCGCTTTCGCCAACAGAAGCAACTTTTACAAAGGAAAAAATAGAAATATGTCTGATACGGTAGTAGTGGAGCAATACAAGCAATTATTGGAAGATGTCCCCTGCAATTTGTGCGGGGCAGATGATTACGAGGTGGTTTATCCCCCCCGTTACGATGAGGCGCAGCCCGATGCGATCATGGAAACATTCCGCTCCTCGGGGGATGAAATTCTGGTTGATCAGTTGGTGCGCTGTAAGCAATGCGACCTACAATACCTGACCCCACGCCTGCGCAGTGACGTCGTCATCACCGGCTACAGTGAAGGCACTGATGAAGCCTTCATTTCGCAGAATAAGGGACGCGAGATTACTTTTGGAAAATCGCTGGATTTAATCGAGCGCCTGGTTCTGGAAAAAGGCCGCATCATCGATATCGGAACCGCGGGCGGGGCCTTTCTAGGTGTGGCCAAACAGCGCGGCTGGGAAGTCTCTGGCTGTGAACCTAACAAGTGGATGGCCGAGTGGGGCAGCGAGCATTATGGCATTGACATCAAAGCGGGCACGATTTTCGATATGCAATTGCCGGATGAGCATTTCGACGTGGTCACGCTGTGGGATGTTTTGGAACATACCCCCGACCCCAAAACGGTATTAGAAGAATGTCGTCGCATTATGAAGCCCGAGGGTTTATTGATCGTCAATTATCCCGATATTGAGGCCATGGTGACACGCTTGATGGGGCGTCGCTGGGTCTTCTTGCTTTCGGTGCACTTGTATTATTTTTCGCCTGCTACCATCCGCCGCATGTTGGAAATGACTGGTTTTCGGGTGGAGCGCTTCAAAATGCATTGGCAAAGCCTGGAATTGGGCTACATTCTCTTCCGCATGGAGCCTTACATTGCCTGGCTTTCGAAGCTGGGTACAAGGATTGCCAAAGCCTTGCGCATGGAACACGCCCAAATCCCCTACTGGATGGGTCAGACACTCGTTATAGCACGCCGCGAGGAGATAAACTGATGCAGAAAGAAAAAGTTGTCGTGTTGGGCGCGGGTATTGGTGGTTTATCTGCGGGATATTTCTTGACCAAGACCGGGCGTTATGAAGTCACGGTGGTAGAAAAGGCCCCGGTCATCGGCGGTTTGTGCGCCAGCTTTGAGTATAACGATTTTGTCTTGGATTACGGCGCGCATAAGATTTACTCGGTGATCCCTGGTGTTTTGGATGAAATCCAGGAATTAATGGGCGATCGATTGCTGGAACTGCCAAAGAATAACCGCCTGTTTTTGCGCGGGCATTTGGTGGATTACCCCTTGAAGTTGGGCAACCTGGCCAGTGTTTTGGGATTTGCTACCTTTTTGAAGCTGGGTTTCGGATATGCGTTAGAGTTGGCGCGTGGATTGGTGGGGAGTCAGCCTCCAAAGTCTTACGAAGAATACATGATCCAGCGCTTTGGCCGCCCGGCTTATGAATTGGTATTCGAACCCCTGGCCGACAAAGTCTGGGGTGAACCGGCGACCTTACACCCAGAGATGGCGCGCGCCCGCGTGCCGGCTTCTGGTGGTCTGGAAGTGATCCTAAAACTGCTGGGCATCAAAAAAGAGACTGCTGAAACCAACGCCGAATTCTTCTATTACCCCCGCAAAGGTTTTGGAGATTTCCCCCAGACCATGCGCGAGTATATTGAAGCCAACGGTGGGCAAGTGCTGGTCGATGTGGATGTGAATGAATTGGTCCAGACGGACGGTGAAGTTACTGCTGTTAATGGGACAGTGGCGGGAAAACCAACTGAATTCGAGACCGATTATCTGGTCTCATCCATTCCCCTGCCAGTGTTGGGACGACTGGCTTTTGGCGAAGAAGCCACGACTTTCATCGGTTCAGTGGAAGATCTGCAGTTCCGTCATCTGGTTTTAGTGTATGTTTTTGCCAATCGTTCCCTGGCATTGAAAGATCAGTGGATCTTCCTGCCAGAGCGAGACTACATTTTCAGCCGTATTTTCGAGCAGAAACAAATGAATCCCAAGTTGGGGCCTGAAGATCAGACAGCTCTCTGCTGTGACTTTACCTGCGATGAAGATAGCTGGATGTGGGCGGCCTCAGATGAAGAACTCGCTCATAAGACCATCGATGGTTTGGTGCAGGGCGGTTTCATCGAGCGCGATGAAGTACGCGGCTTCATGGTCAAGCGCCAGCGCAATTTCTATCCTCGTTATGATCTGGCCTATGCCGAGAAGATGCAGAAGGTCAGCAGTCAGTTGCAGCAAGTCGAGAACTTGCTGCTTACTGGACGCATCGGTATGTATAACTACAACAATTCAGATCACTGTGTGGATATGGGGCGCTTCATTGCTGAGAATCTAGCCTCTGGAAATGCCCCCGTGGATGTTTGGAATCGGCTTGAGAAACGTGTCGCTGATTATAAGATTGTAGATTAAACAATTTTTTTGTAGAGACGCAGCTTGCTGCGTCTCTACGGAGTTAGGGGGATTTGCGTAAACGGGTTATCAGTAAAAACATCGGAAACGGAATTAACCCCACAATTGGCAACCACCATTTCAGTAGATAATAGTGGTCCTCCTGCTCGCATTGCAGATTCTCGTCAATGATCTGGTTATCTTCGGGCCCGTATATATCCACCAATATGTTTACAACTGATTCGCCATAGCCTTGTTCTGAATAGGCTACTCGTACAAGGTCGAGGTTGGACTCCACTTCATCGATGTCGTGCTCAATAACCACCCCGTAATCGGCGTCCAGCAGCCACCATTCGTTGGTTTCATTATTGACGCGGGCACGCACCACCACGTGGCCCTCCAGGCCAACGATGTGCGCCTTGACCCGGTTGCGCCCCAAGATATCAGCTAGAATTTTCGAAGATTGGGAACAAACACAGGCTGCACGCGCGATCGCTCTCTCGGCTCGACAGAATTCATAATTTTCGCGTTCTCCTTGCAAAAGATGCGAAAAATAGATCAGGTAGTTCTCGCGTAGGGGAACGCGTAAGTTATAGGGATTGCCGGGTTCATATTCTTCCCAATAATGGACTGTGCCATCGAAGATCAGTTGTGTGAGGCGGTGGGCATATTCTGGATACTGTTCGTCGATTTCAGCAATGCGGGCCATTTGTTCGTATACTTGTTCGGCAGAATATTGGGGTTGGCGCACTTTTCCGCCAAATTCGATCCCTTCGTAAACTTCTGGGTTGCGCAGGGGGATCAGCATACCGAGCAAATTGATCATCAATAGCACAACACTGACAACAAAAATAACCAGACTAGGAGATTTTTGCATCAGTTTCGATTTCCAGTCGTCTTGGGGGAAGACCAGAAAATTGCCAATAAAAGTCAGCCCAAATCCCATAATCGCCAATAGGATCTGAAACGTTCCAATGGCATAGTGAGCTGAATTTTGAAACATATCCAGGCTAATGGCGCCTAGTATCAGTATAATGCCAGAGAAATCGATAATAAATACAGCAAGTCTTTTGAATTGGGAATTTGCCATAAGATAGAGTAAGTGGAAGTTTGATAGGCTTTGTATGATTATAACTGAGCTTTGCCTCTTGACCTATAGAAAGGCGCGGTTATAATTCATTTGCTGAATTATAAGATGATTTGGGTGCCTTTATGCTACTGGAAGATTTAGAAAAACTGGATGATGCTCAAAAGGAACGCGAGCGGGTCATCCTTGAAAAGATCGAAGAAGATCCGGATGTGAACCAGGCCACACTGGCTGATAGGCTGGACGTGGCAGTAGGGACGGTAAATTGGCACATCAAGCGCATGGTGGACAAGGGGTATATCAAGTTAAAAAGGGCTGAGCGCAAGAAGTTGAAATACATCATCACACCGGAAGGTCTGGCTTTGCGTGCCCACTTGACTGTGAAATATATTGAGAATTCGATGATGTTATATCGGCGCACTCGGCGAAAAGTGGTTGAATTTCTTGCGGAAGTGCGCGCAGCAGGATTCGAAAATGTTCGTATTGCGGGTGATGGGGATTTAGCAGAGGTTATTCGATTGACCTGCATAGAGCAGGGGATTGATATTGAAGATGGTGAGAAACTACCTGCAATTGAGATCAGAGGCTGGCAAGTGTATCTAAATATGGATGGGGAGCGTGATTTTGGATAAGCATGTATTAGTGACCGGAGGGGCGGGCTATATTGGATCTTTTTTGATCGGCCAATTGCTTCACCTGGGATATCTGGTTACCGTCATCGACGACTTACTATATGGAGGTGAATCACTGTTGGCCTATTTTGCCAATGAAAACTTCCACTTTGTAAAAACAAATGTAAGCGATCCGCGTACTGTCCAATCATCGCTGCGTAGCGACTGGCCGAACCCTAATGCTGTTGTGCATTTAGCTGCCATAGTTGGATTCCCAGCCTGCCAATCTGTGGGGAGATTCGTAGCCTGGCGTTACAATGTTGAGTCCACGCAACATGTTTATGAGCAGGCAGAGAGATTGGGCGCAAAACGGTTCATCTATTTATCCAGTTACAGTAATTATGGCATCTCTCCAGATGGAAAACCTGCTACAGAAGAGACTGTTCTAAATCCGCAATCTTTATATGCCGAGACCAAAGTTGCTTCTGAACGCTATTTGCTGGCACAATCAGAAAATAGTCAGTGTGCACCTATTGTCTTGCGACCTGCGACTCTGTATGGTCTGTCCCCGCGACCCCGCTTTGATTTGATGGTGAATCAATTTGTTTTAGATGCCTATGCTAAACGCAGATTGATGATTTATCAGCGGGGCTATTCACGTTCGTTCATTCACATTTCCGATGTAGTTCATGGTATTATTCTGGGCCTTCAGTTGCCGATAGAGAAAATCGGCAGCCAGGTTTATAACATTGGTTCAGAACAAGGTAATTTGAATAAAGAGCAGGTTGTGGAATTAATCCTCAAACGATTACCAGAAACAAGTGTGGATTATAAGGACATGACCTTTGGCGGTGATATGCGAGATATCACCGTTTCGTTTGAAAAAGCCCGGACAGAATTAGGTTTTGATGCCCAATTTTCCGTTGATGACGGCGTGCGCGAAGTTTTGCAGGCAATCCAAAAGGGCATCATTCCCGATCCATCTGATTTGCGCTATCGCAACGCTAGATTCATTGTGCAGTAAATTTTTACAAAGGAAAACAAAAATGAAAAAAGCCCTGATTACAGGAATTACCGGCCAGGACGGATCTTATCTGACGGAGTTGTTATTGTCCAAAGGATATCAGGTCCACGGCATTGTTCGTCGTACAAGTACCTTGAATACCTACCGGATCAATCACCTTTATCACGATCCTCACAATGGTGAGGATGCCAAGCTGCTTCTCCATTACGGTGATTTAGCCAGTTCGGACAGCATGCAGAATATCATTCAGAATGTTGAACCTGATGAAGTATATAACCTGGCAGCTCAAAGCCATGTGCGGGTCAGTTTTGATATGCCAGAGTATACTGGCGATGTCACAGGATTAGGCACGATACGAATTCTTGAAGCGATCCGTCGCAGTGGCAGGCCGATCCGCTTCTATCAGGCTTCAACCAGTGAGATGTTTGGGGGGGCGCCACCTCCTCAGAGCGAGTCTACTCCATTTACGCCTCAAAGCCCCTATGCCGCGGCTAAAACCTATGCCCACTGGGTGACGCGAAACTATCGTGAAGGTTACGATATATTTGCTTGCAGTGGCATCTTGTTTAATCACGAGTCACCTCGTCGAGGCGAGACATTCGTCACTCGCAAGGTCACGCGAGCGGTAGCCGCAATTTTGGCCGGTAAGCAGGAACATCTTTACATGGGAAATCTGGATTCAAAGCGTGATTGGGGCTATGCGGCTGAGTATGTCGAGTTGATGTGGCAGTTGATGCAAAAAGATGAACCCACCGACATTGTTTTAGGTACAGGTGAGTCGCATACAGTTAGGGAATTTCTCGAAGAAGCCTTCGGGTATGTCGGTCTCGATTATCAAGATTACGTGCGCATTGATCCAAAGTATTTCCGCCCTACAGAAGTCGATTATCTTTTGGCGGAACCAACGAAAGCCAAGAAGTTCCTAAATTGGGAACCAAAAATTCTTTTCCACGAGCTAGTACGAATCATGATGGATGCTGATCTGGAATTGATGGGGCTCGAAGCTCCCGGAGAGGGGAAGCGCCTCTTGGGAGAACGCTTCGACGGCTGGCATCGTTGGGAAGATCAGGTTGTGACCATGGATAGGTAAAAAATGAGTGACAATAACTATCTCGACCCCGAAGTATTCTGGGCGAACAAAAAGGTATGTGTGACTGGAGGCGCAGGTTTCTTAGGTTCCTTCGTGCAAGAAGTACTCAAAGAACGCGGTGCATCGCAAATATTTATACCTACGATTGAAGATTACGATCTCACGACATCTGAAGGCGTTCAGCGAATGCTCGACGATGTCAAGCCAGATGTGATCATTCATTTGGCAGCACTGGCGGGCGGCATTGGCGCAAACCGTGCCCGTCCAGCGGAGTTCTTCTATAAGAATCTAATGATGGGCGTTCCCCTGATGCACGCTGCCTGGGAGCAAGGCGTAGAAAAATTTGTTGTCATTGGAACGATTTGTGCTTATCCAAAATTCACACCTGTGCCTTTCAAGGAAGAGGACCTTTGGGATGGGTATCCCGAAGAAACCAATGCGCCTTATGGGTTAGCGAAGAAAATGCTGCTCGTGCAGGCGCAGGCTTATCGCGAGCAATATGGTTTCAATGCCATTTATCTTTTGCCTGTGAATCTTTACGGGCCGCGCGACAATTTCAATTTAGAAACATCTCATGTTATCCCAGCATTGATCCGGAAAATGGTGGAAGCCAAACAACGCGGTGATGAGCAAGTTGTGCTTTGGGGCGATGGTTCCCCGACGCGGGAGTTCTTTTACGCCGGAGATGCGGCTTTAGGCATTGCCCTGGCGGCAGAACGCTACAATGGAGATGAACCGGTCAATCTTGGCGCAGGAATGGAAGTCAGCATCAAAGACTTGGCCGAAACGATTGCTAGATTGACTGGATTCGAGGGTGAGGTTGTTTGGGACACAACCAAACCCAATGGGCAGCCTCGCCGCGGTCTGGATACCAGTCGTGCTATGGAATATTTTAACTTTCATGCACAAATGCCCTTTGAAGAAGGACTAAAGCGCACGATAGATTGGTTTATGGAAAATCAGAATCGAATTGCGTAAGAGATGTACGCTAATTGTATTTCATCCAATGTATGACTGAATCAACACTGGCAAACCGCTCGACACCTGAAACCATCCTGCTGCGCCCCACGCGCGGCTGGACCGCTCTGAAGTTGAAAGATTTATGGCGATATCGTGAATTGATCTTCTTTCTCACCTGGCGTGATATAAAGGTTCGTTACAAGCAAACCATTCTGGGTATGGCCTGGGCGATCATACGTCCGGTAATATCGATGGTGGTTTACTCACTAATTTTTGGTCAGTTGGCCAATCTCGATTCAGAAGGTGTGCCTTACACAATCTTTACCTATGTTGCGTTGTTGCCCTGGCAGTTGTTTTCGAAAGCGATGAGTGATACCGGACGCTCGATGGTCTCGAATCGCAACATGATTACCAAGATTTATTTCCCGCGCCTGGTAATCCCTATTTCAACCGTGCTCAGCGGTCTGGTCGATTTCTTCATCGCTTTTCTTGTTCTAATTGGCATGATGATCTACTATAAGATCAGTGTTACCGCGGCCATTTGGACACTGCCGCTCTTCATTTTGCTTACGTTGATCACAGCCCTGGGAGTGGGATTGTGGTTTTCGTCTCTCAACGTGCTTTACCGCGATGTAGGATATATGCTACCCTTCCTGACCGAGATGTGGAAATACCTCACTCCTGTGGCCTATTCGGCTCAATACATTACCGGTGCCTGGAAGATCATCTATTCCCTGAATCCCATGGCTGGTGTTGTGCAAGGCTTTCGTTGGGCCTTGCTAGGCATCGAACTGGATGCTTCCGCGCCTATGACCATGTCGATTTCCATCGGTGTGGCAATACTGACCTTGATTACAGGTTTGTTTTATTTTCGGCGCATGGAAAGATCGTTTGCGGATATGGTTTAACGGACCGGAGACCGAAGACGGATGACCGAGAAGTACAAATTTCAGGACTTACGAGTTTATCAGTTAGCTTTAGATTATGTTGATGCGAATTATTCTTTAAACAATAAGTTGCCTGATAGTGAACGCTTCAATTTGAAAACTCAAATTGAGAGGGCTGCCACATCTATAGGTCTGAATATTGCTGAAGGTTCAACTGCACAAACTGATGCAGAACAAAACCGGTTTCTGGGTCATGCAATCCGATCGTATCTAGAAACCATTACCTGCCTTGATTTAATTATTCGCCGACAATATATTGGCGAGAAAGAATTATCATCAACGAATAAGCTTGGTCATGAGCTTTTTATCAAGCTTCAAGCTTTTCGCAAAAACCTCCGAAAATGAATTCAACACCTCCGTCCCCTGTCACCCGTCCTGCGTCTGGGCAATTCGCTATCCGTGTAAAAAATCTCGGCAAACAATATCGTATCGGTATGGCCCCCGAGAAATACAATACGCTGCGCGATTCGATTGTCAATGCTGTGACCACGCCGATTCGGCGCATTCGTCGTGGATTGGCCCCCTCTGGGGAAGAGGGTGTTGATATTATTTGGGCTTTGCGCAATGTTTCATTCAATGTTGAACAGGGTCAAGTTTTGGGTGTGATTGGACGTAACGGGGCTGGAAAAAGCACTTTGCTCAAGGTCTTGTCGCGCGTAACTGAACCCACAGAAGGTGAAGTTGAAATTCGCGGCCGAGTGGGTTCGTTGTTGGAAGTAGGGACTGGTTTTCACCCTGAGTTGACCGGGCGTGAAAACATTTTCCTCAACGGCGCCATATTGGGGATGAAGCGAACTGAGATCGAAGGGAAATTCGACGAGATTGTCGATTTTTCGGGTGTAGAGAAATTTATTGATACACCGGTAAAGCGTTATTCTAGCGGCATGTATTTACGGTTAGCATTTGCCGTTGCAGCTCATCTGGAACCGGAAATCTTGGTTGTCGACGAAGTCTTGGCGGTTGGCGATGCAGAATTTCAGCGCAAATGTTTGGGAAAGATGAGCGATGTCGCTCAAGAAGGGCGCACAGTGTTGTTTGTCAGCCACGATATGTCCGCCATTCTGCGTCTAACCGAAGAAGCTATCGTGCTGGATAAAGGCCAAATCGTTTACCGGGCACCGACGGTTGAAGCGGTAGATTACTATATGGTCTCAGGGTTTTCGGAGGCCGGTGAACGCGAATGGAACGCGGATGAAATTCCTGCTGCCGCAGCACCTTTCAAGCCGATAGCAATTCGGGTGCGTAATTCGAAGGGTGCTAACGTGGATGTGGTGCGCTCTACTGAACCGGTAACCATAGAAGTCGAATACAAAATGGACGAACCCATTCAGGGTTTACGCATCGGATTGTATTTGCTGAGTACCCACGGCGAATATGTTTTTACCTCGTTCGATACTGATGAGCCTGAACAGTATGATAGTTTTGGTGTACGGCCCGCGGGACATTTCACCAGTACCTGCACTATCCCTGTAGATTTTCTCAACGAGGGTCGTTACACGGTTGGTATGAACGCCAGTTCATTTCGTGTCAAACGCTATTTTATGGATGAACGCGCCCTGACGTTTACTGTAGATGGCATGGGCGCACCTGGCAAGCAATGGGCTGAACCCCGGATGGGTTTGGTACGCCCGCGCTTGAATTGGCAAATTGAGTTGGTAGGATAGCATGCTTTGGAAAGATTCTGCGAAGAATATACTCGGTGGATTGCCGCTGACGGCTGAAATATTTTGGATGCTGCGGCAGAGTGGACAACCCCCTGTTGGCGGCTATCACCTTGATCGAGTGAAAGACAATTTGCAAGATTGGGTTTCCCAGGCTCAATCTGCAAGAAAAACGGTTCAGCGCCCTAAAAGGGTCTTGATATTCAGCATGATCGGTTATTGGATAGAACATAGCTTGTTGATGAGCCTGGCATTGGCAGCTCTGGGACACGAGATCACTTTGGCATATTTACCCTATGCTCAATGGAAGCGGCCGGTCAATCGTTTTGATATTCGTCGTCAGAATTTGTATTTACAGGATACCCTCAAACCGGCCGAAACGCTGATCAAAATGGTGCCCTTCCTAGATGCCCCACTGGCGAAGGAATTACCAAAAGAATTGGCTGATCTTATGGATGATGCCGCTTTTCGCGATACTCAATATAGTGAGTTGCGTGAAGACGTCGAGGTGGATAGCGACTTATACCGTCTGCGCCTGGAACGCAACCGACGACATGCTTTGCGGTTGCTAGCTCAGATCGAAAAAAACCGCCCTAATGTGATTGTGGTCCCTAATGGCAGTATTTTGGAATTTGGAATTACTTATCATGTAGCACGTTATTTGGGCATTCCTGTGATGACCTTTGAATTCGGTGAGCAGAATGACCGCATGTGGTTGGCTCAGGATGACGATGTTATGCGCCAGGATACCGGCCCGCTCTGGGAGGCCAATAAAGAAAAATCACTCAGTGAAGATGAGTGGAGCCGGGTCAAGGATTTCTTCTCGGCGCGGCAGAAGGGCGATTTGTGGGAAACTTTTGTGCGCCTTTGGCAGGAGACACCCGTTCAACAAGGTGGTGATGTTCGCCAAGAATTAGGCCTGGATTCACGCCCGGTGGTATTCTTGCCGACCAATGTTCTCGGTGACAGCCTAACACTAGGACGGCAGCTTTTCAGCAGCAGCATGACTGAATGGTTGCAGCGCACCATTGAGTACTTCCTTGGGCGGGATGATGTGCAATTTGTGATTAAAACTCATCCTGGCGAATTGATTGGCTGGGGCCCGGCAGTCTATGATATTTTGAATGAAAAGTTCCCCAACTTGCCCGACCACATTCACTTGCTAGCGGCCGACGCCAAGGTAAATGCTTACGACCTGGTGCATGTTGCCGATGTTGGTCTGGTATTTACGACCACTCTGGGGATGGAGATGGCCATGAGCGGTCTGCCGGTCATTGTTACTGGGCAGACTCATTACCGTGACAAAGGTTTCACCCAGGATCCAGACTCATGGGATGAATTTTTCGAGACTCTCCAGCGGGTGCTGAAAGACCCTCAAAAGCACCGACCCAGCCGAACGGCAGTCGAAGCGGCCTGGACGTATGCCTATCGCTTCTTTTTCAAATATCCCCAACCTTATCCCTGGCATGTGCAGTATTTCGAAGATGATATTCAGCGCTGGCCATTGGCAAAGGTTCTATCCGATGAAGGAATGGCCATTTTCGGTAGGTCTTTCGAATATTTGCTTGGGAAACCTATCGTTTGGACCCAATAAGTATGTCTACAGAATTAGAAATCAAGCAACAAGTACGCCAGTTTTATGACCAGGTTGGCTGGCAGCAGGTCAGTGAAGGGGTCTATCAGAATGCGCGCTATGAAGATTTGAGACCGGTGGCGCGTGACTATATTCACCGTTGTCATTTACGGGTTGCGCGGCACTTGAACCCTGAGGGGCGATTTATGCTCGATGCTGGTTCGGGGCCGATCCAGTATCCGGAGTATTTAGAATATTCCAAGGGATACGATTTCCGGGTTTGCGCGGATATTTCTCATGTAGCCTTGTTAGATGCCCGCAAACGAACCGGAGAAAAAGGTTTGTGCGTGGTTGCAGATATAGCTCGCTTGCCATTTAAGCCCGAAGTTTTCGAAGGTATTGTTTCTTTGCACACAATTCACCATTTGCCGCCTGATGAACACATCCCTGCATATCAAGAGTTGTATCGGGTTTTGGCGGCTGAGAGTCAGGCTGTGGTAGTAAATGGATGGGGGGACGCGCTGATCCCACGCTTGTTGGTTGTTCCCATGCGTTGGACGAATCGCATCATTGGCATTCTGCGGCGCATTTTTGGCGTTGCCCCTCCTGAACACCCGGCTAAACCCGCGGAAAAACCTCGGGGCGACAAACCCAAGAGTACTTTTGTTCGCAAATACGGCGCTGATTGGCTGAAAGCGCAGCTTGAACCATTGATGCCGTTTGACATCTTCGTCTGGCGCGGCGTCAGTGTCAAACATATGCGCACCTTCATCCATTCAGGTTGGTGTGGGCGTGTGTTGCTGCGTTTACTATTCTGGTGTGAAGAGCGCTTCCCGCGATTTTTTGGCGAGCATGGCCAATATCCGCTTGTAGTCATTCGTAAATCTTAGATGCGAAAAAGAAATCCAGTCTAAAAACGAATTTGTCAATCAAGCTGAACTATCGAAAATACGGATTTCTAGATTTTTATATGGAGGAATTTATGAATTGGAAAGATCAAGTTGTCCTCGTAACCGGTGGAACGGGTTCCTTTGGAAAAAAATTCATCAGCATTCTTTTGAAAGAGTATCAACCGGCGAAAGTGATTGTTTACAGCCGTGATGAATTAAAGCAACATGAAATGAAAGCAGCTGGTTTTGATTACCCGAACTTGCGCTTCTTTATTGGTGATGTGCGCGATCTGGAGCGTATGAAAAGAGCTATGCGCGGTGTGGACATTGCAGTCCATGCTGCGGCTTTGAAACAGGTGCCGGCATGCGAATACAACCCCATGGAAGCCATCAAGACCAATATCCTGGGTAGCAGCAATGTTGTGGATGCCGCCTTGGATACCGGAGTCAAAAAGGTTTTGGCATTGAGCACCGACAAAGCCGTCAACCCGGTCAATCTTTATGGGGCTACGAAATTGGCAGCAGAAAAACTGGTTGTTCAAAGTAACTCCTATGCTGGTGGTAAAGAGCCTCGCATGAGTTGCGTGCGATATGGCAATGTTGTCGGCAGTCGCGGCAGCGTTGTGCCTGTCTTTCTGCGTCAGCGTGACAGCGGTGTTCTGACCATCACCGACGAACGCATGACCCGATTTTGGCTTTCTCTAGATCAAGGTGTACGCTTTGTCATTCGCAGCATCGAACAGATGAAGGGCGGTGAAGTCTTCGTTCCCAAGATTCCCAGTATGAATGTTGTCGATCTGGCCAAAGCGATTGCGCCCGATTCAGAAATGAAATTTATCGGCATTCGGCCCGGTGAAAAGCTCCACGAGATGTTGATTTCGCGCGATGAGTCGCGCTCTACCGTTGAATTGGATGATATGTACGTGGTCCAACCTGTGGAAGCATTCTGGTTTGGTGGAACCTGGCCAGAACAAGGTAAGCCTGTCGAAGATGGTTTTCGTTACTCCAGCGCCGAGAACACCGAATGGCTCAACGTCGAACAGATTAAAAAGATCGTGGCTCCTTTTGAAGAAGCCTACGCACAAGGTAAATTAACATAACATGCAAATTTACCTTGTGTACCTGTTTACCTGTATTCAGGAGAAAAACAGGCGGACAGGTACACGAGGTGAAACATGCGCGTATTGATTACCGGTACAGGCGGACTATTGGGCAGCAATTTGGCCTTGGAAGCCGCCCGTAACCACACTGTTTTCGGGGTGGATCGTAGCTGCCCCCAGAAAACAGCGGCCTTCACGCCCGTGGTGGCCGACTTGCTCGATCCCGGTGTAGTGGAGCGCATCCTTGATGAGACACAACCCGATTGGGTGATCCACTGCGCCGCACTGGCCAATGTAGATGAGTGCGAACGTGAACCTGAGTTGGCCAGCAATCTGAATACAGAATTACCTGGCAAACTGGCGAAACATGTCGCCAGGGGCGGAGCGCGCCTGTTGCATGTCTCTACTGATGCTGTGTTCGATGGTCAACAGGGTGATTATCGCGAGGATGATGAACCTACCCCCATCAATATTTACGCACAGACGAAACTCGATGGAGAACGGGCTGTCTTGGATGCATCTTCAAATGCTATTGTGGCACGCATCAACATTTTCGGATGGAGTCCTAGTGGAAAGCGCAGTCTGGCAGAATTTTTCTTCAACAACCTGAAGGCAGGGAATCAGATCAAAGGATTCACAGATGTATATTTTTGCCCCTTATTGGTGAATGACATTGCTGATCTGTTTTTTGGCATGCTTGATAAAAACTTGAGTGGTCTCTATCATGTGGTCAGCAGCGAGAGTTCCACTAAATATGATTTTGGCGTGGCCATCGCCAATAAGTTTGGCTTTGATTCAGACCTGATTGCGCCTGTTTCCGTGTCCGAAGGCGGGCTCACTGCTGTACGTTCTCCACAGCTTTCTCTGAATGTTGACAAACTTATCCACGATTTAGGGCGAGTCCCCCCGACATTATCCACAGGGATCGAGCGCTTTTACCAGCTTTATCAACAGAATTATCCACAGCAGGTTCGGGACCTTTGTATGGCCGAGGCCTGATTTTTCAATTATGGATTTGACGAAATACACTGATTTGAGCAAATATTCGAAATACTTCCAGCAATGGTGGAGTGCTCCGTTATTCCTGTTGGTAGTAAGCTTTCTCACCTACGGCTTGTTGGCCTCGCAATTAGGACTATATTTCGATGATTGGACCGCATTCGTGGCCCTACACGCCGAAATCGATTTGTGGGAGTTTTACCAATCTGACCGTCCGTTTTCTGCCTGGACCTTTTTGGTATTCGAACCGATTCTTGGTCTTTTCCCTTTGAATTGGCAGATTTTCACGATACTGCTGCGCTGGCTGACTGCCTGGGGTGTCTATTGGATTCTGCGGCAACTTTGGCCTGACAGAAAAAAAGAAGTTTTCTGGATGATATTGATTTTTATCGTCCATCCCGTATTTATGCAGCAATCTATCGCGGTTGCCTACAGCCAGCATTTCATATCGTATGCCTTCTTTGTATTATCTGTGGGGGCGATGCTGTCCATGGTGTCTAATAAACGCCCAATCGCAATGTTTGTTGTGTCTGTTATCGCTGCCGCTTTACACCTGCTGACGATGGAATATTTTTGGGGCCTGGAATTGCTTCGTCCAGCCGCGCTTTGGATCGTTCTTTCCAAGAACGCAGAGAACACCAACAGGGAAAAAATATCCAAGCTGGCGAAATCATGGAGCCCCTATTTGGTGGTTTTGCTTCTGGTTGCACTTTGGCGCTTTGTCTGGGTGGATTTCGAAGATGGTGACACGAATAGTTTGTTGCTGCTCTCCCATATTATCGCTGAACCCGTCAATGGAATCCGACGATTTGTTCAAACGGTACTGCGAGATTTTGTCGCTATTCTTTCAATGGCCTGGTACGGGTCCTTGCAACCAAATTTGATCGATCTGGAATCTCCTTCGTCATTAATTGCCTGGATTGTAGGCGCTTTTGTTGGATTAGTTGCGTATATCTTTGGAAGCTTGATCTCTCCACCTTTAGAAGAATCCCCCTCAAAGGCGGGCTGGCTGAAAGAAGCTCTGGTATTTGGCATGTATGCCATATTTGTGGGGATGCTACCCGGATGGCTGGTCGGCCGAGAAATCACGCGCGGGCTTTTTTCGGATCGTATTGCTTTGCCCGCCTTGATTGGCGCAGGAATTGTTCTGGTTTGCCTGGTGGTTTGGATTACATCCAATCGCAAGACCCAACTGATTCTGATCAGCATATTCGTCGGTTTAGGCGTTGGCGCTCATTTCCGCATCGCCAATGAATATCGTTGGGAGTGGGTCGAACAGCGCCAATTCTATTGGCAACTTTATTGGCGCGCACCGGCGGTTAAAGAGAATACTGCTATTCTGGCCGATGGGGCTTTGTTCAATTACACTGGCGAGCATCCCACCGGCTCTGCAATCAATGTCATGTATTCAGACCCCAAAGGAACCGGTCAGCAGCCCTATTGGTTCTTTGAGATCGATGACAATTTTTTTGCTGATATGAGCATCTTGTTTGATAACCAACCGATCGAATATCGTATCCGCAATCTAAAATTCGATGGGTATGGGCATGATAACCTGGTTGTCTTTTATGATTTCCCCGGCAGTTGTGTCTGGGTGTTGAGCGATCAAGATGCCTTGCATCCCAATATCACGGGGATAACCAAGGCTGCCATCCCAGTTTCAAACCTTTCCCGCATCATCCATGATCCAGCTGAAGCGACACTCCTTCGGCAGGATGTCTTTGGCGAAGAACCTCCCCACACCTGGTGCTATTACTTCGAAAAGGCCAGTATTGCCTATCACCAACAGGATTGGGAGCAGATTACTTCGCTAGGAAAAATTGTCGAGGAGAACGATTTTGAACCCAATACGGACAATAAGGTCGAATGGTATCCCTTTATCGAAGCCTATGGCCGCGCCGGCGATTGGGAGCGAGCGCAGACATTAAGCATCTTTGCCTACAAGGGAGATGAAGGGGTACAGGATATGTTTTGCGTTATCTGGTCAAATTTAGAAGCGGAGACTTTTGCCAGCCCCGAGCGAGATGAAATTATTGAAAATGTCGTCAACTTTTTGGAATGTGAGAGTTTTCCAAAAGAATAATCAGTTGATTACTATCCACCACTAAGACTCACGCCAAAAGCGGCCCTTGCCGTTGCCCGTAGGGCCATCTTCGATGTGCACGTCGCAGACGAGCACACCTTCGGTGGGGCAGGCACGAAGGGAAGGTGCAATGTCGAAAAAACTTAGTGTCTTTGTGTCTTCGTGGTTCCACATTTCTGTTTCTCCTAAGGACATATCGAAAAGGAGTGCCCAATGAAAATCCCTTCTCCAGAAATTACAATTGCGGATCGCAAGATTGGCCTGAACCACCCCACGTATTTTATTGCCGATATCGCTGCCAACCACGATGGCGATCTGGAACGTGCCAAAAAGCTGATTCGGCTGGCCGAAGAAGCTGGGGCTGAAGCCGCCAAATTCCAAAATTTCCGCGCCCCTAAGATCGTCTCCGATTACGGTTTCAAAGCGCTGGGCGGTCAACTTTCTCATCAGGCAGAATGGAGCAAGAGCGTTTTCGAAGTGTATGATGATGCCTCGGTGCCGTTTGAATGGACTCCCATTCTCAAAGAAGAGTGTGACAAAGTGGGAATTCATTATTATTCCTCGCCTTATGATTATGAGGCCATCGATATGCTCGAACCCTACGTGCCGGCCTTCAAAGCGGGCTCTGGGTTGATGTCATGGCCGGATGCGCTAGTGCGGATGGCCAAAACCGGTAAACCTTTCCTGATGGCAACCGGAGCGGCGGATATGGGTGATGTGGTACGTGCCGTGCGAGCTGTTCAAGCGGTCAACGATCAAATCATTTTGTTCCAGTGCAATACCAATTATACGGCCGACGACTCCAATTATGACCATCTGAATATCAACGTGCTCAAGACGTATGCTGCGATGTTTCCGGACGTGGTATTAGGTCTCTCCGATCATACGCACAGCCCGGCACCGATTGTCGGTGCGGTGGCCATCGGGGCGCGAGTTATTGAGCGCCATTTTACCGACAGTAACGACCGCGAAGGCCCGGACCATAAATTCGCCATGAACCCGGAGACTTGGGCCGAAATGGTGCACCAGGTGCGCACCTTGGAACGTTCCCTTGGCTCCTATGACAAATTTGTTACCGGGAGCGAACAAGAAACCTATTCCCTGCAAAGACGTTGTCTGCGTGCAGCTCGCGATATCAAAGCTGGAGAATCTTTCGCTGCAGACATGGTCGAGCCCCTGCGCCCGGCTGCAGAAGGCGCGCTCATGGCCTGGGATTTGGATCAATTGGTGGGCAAAAAAGCCCTCATCGATATGCCTTACGGCATGGATATCCGGTGGGAGAATGTTGGCGCATAGAACAATGTGAGAAGTGCGATGTGCGGGGTGGTTGCGGGTATCTAGAAGCAAGTGTCAGGTTTCAGGTGGATGAATGGCGTTGAAGGTTTCGATTGTTAATCCAAACCCGAGTTTGCCAGGTTTTTGGGCTTTTCTCGTCGTTCTGCCGTTGAAGTTCAATCACTGCTTTATGCAATTTTTGATGTTGGATATATCGAAGAAGAACCTTTGAAAGCAATTACAACCAGGCTAATTAAGTCAAAGCCATGGTCAGCGCCTTTAAAAAATCACTAAAAAAGAGTTGATCTTCACACACAGTACTTCGCACTCCGCACTATATAGATGACCCGCATTTTGTACTTCTCTCGCGATTACACCACCCACGACCACCGCTTCCTGTCGGCTTTAGCACAGACCGAGCACCAGGTGGGGTACTTGCGTTTGGAGAAACGCGGTCAGGATTTGGATGACCGTCCGCTGCCGCCCGAAATTGAAATTATTCCCTGGGTGGGTGGAAAATCCGAAGCCAGGTTTCAGGATGGATTGAAGCTTTTGGCAGGATTGAAGAAAGTAATCCGTGAGTTTTCGCCTGATTTGATCCAGGCAGGGCCGATTCAACGTTCAGCATTTTTAGCAGCATTGACCGGTTTTCACCCGCTTTTGAGCATGTCTTGGGGCTATGATCTGCTCATGGATGTATACAAAAATAAGTGGTGGGTCTGGGCAACAAAATTCACATTACGGCGCAGCGATGCCTTGTTGGGGGACTGTAATACAATTCGGAATCTAAGCATCGATTATGGCATGAACCCGGACCGAATCGTCACTTTTCCTTGGGGGGCGAATATCGATAAGTATTCTCCCGGTGAAGATAGCAGTTTGCGTCGACGTTTGGGGTGGGGTGAAGATATTTTTGTTTTACTTTCCACCCGAGGCTGGGCACCGATCTATGGCGTCGAGGATTTAGCCAAGGCGTTTGCTCAGGTTGCACAACAGCACCCCGAGTTACGCTTGTTAATGTTGGGGAATGGCCCCCTGGCTCCGAAAATACGCAGAATATTCATCAATGCAAGAGTGCAGGATCAGGTCCATTTCCCAGGGTTGATCAATCAGAACGATTTGCCCAATTATTACCGCGCTGCCGATCTTTACATTAGCACTTCCCACAGCGACGGCACCTCCATTTCTCTCCTGGAGGCCCTGGCCAGCGGCAAACCAGTCTTGTTGACGGATATTCCTGGTAACCAAGAGTGGGTCACACAGCCGGGCGAAGTGGGCTGGCTGTTCAATGATGGCGATGTAGATGCTCTACGGGAAGGCATCCTTCGGGCACTGGATCAACGGGAACAGTTGTCCGCCATGGGCGTAGCCGCGCGTCAATTAGCTGAAGCACGCGCAAACTGGGAAAATAATTTTCCAAAACTTTTCGACGCTTATCGCCTGGCATTATCCTGATGATTGTCCTATCTCATTTCCAGGCAAAAGAATTGCTTCAGAACAGGGGCAAGAGTACAACTGTCGAAATTTCGACCGACTTGGAGGTTTCAAAAGTCCAGGTTGAACTTGACGGTGAGGGGGTCAGTTTTGCGAATGGAGGGAGGGTAGATTGGGCGTCAATTGCTGAAATCTCAGAAAGTGAGAATAGCTGTTACCGTCTTGAAGGGGGAGAAATCGAAGCCATTCAGACCTATTCTGATAGTTTCGAGCGTATGTACAGTTTGTATCCGACTGAGTCGGCCCCCACGATGTTGGTTTCGGGCATCCCCATGCACCGCATCAAAGGTACGGACCCCTGGCGAGATACGCATAGTAAGCTCAAAGCTTTGGGGCGAGCGTTCGGGCATGTTTTGGATACAACCACTGGCCTGGGGTATACGGCAATTTTGGCTGCAAAAACAGCGGATAAGGTGACTACCATTGAATTAGACCCTGCCGCACAAACTATCGCACGCAGCAACCCCTGGTCACAAGCTTTATTCGAAAACGATAAAATAAATCAAGTTATTGGGGATAGCTACGACGAAATCGAGATATTTGAAGATCAGCGTTTCAACGCCATCATTCATGATCCCCCCATGTTCAGCCTGGCTGGGGATTTATATTCGCAGGCTTTCTATCAGCAAGCATTCCGGGTGTTGAAACCCAATGGACACATGTTTCACTACATTGGCAACCCTGAAAGTAAATCGGGCTCACGAGTGACTCAGGGCGTTGTCAGTCGCTTGAAGAAGGCTGGCTTTTCTGGCGTTATACCCAAACCGGGTGCTTTTGGTGTGTTGGCTATAAAATGACAGAAGACCGATGACCGGGGACCGAGCGAAATTCCCGTCATCCGTCTTCTGTCTCCCGCCTTACCTATGCTCACAATCAAGTGTGCGGCTTGCAAACGCAAACTCTGGAAATACGAAAAAATTGGCAAGGGTGAAGTGCTGCGTTGTTATAAATCGCGCATTGAACGCGAGTACGAGTACAACATTGTCGGTGATAAGCTGGCTTGCACCTGCGGCAACTTGATCGGCATCGATAAGGGCCAGCATATCAAGATGATCAAAAAGGGGTTTGTTTATTCGGGCAAGAAGCGAAATTAGGAATTTGATTCACCAGTGACAAACAGGGATAAATGTAGAATCCCCGATGATCCCGGTTCATCCCTGGTAGATTGATTTGAGATTACGGAGTGTAGTATGCTAACGAAACAAAATCTAATTGACGAATTTTCTGCGCACGGGGTTGTGGCTGGCGATGTATTGCTGGTTCACAGTTCTTATAAATCCTTCGGTGGTGTAGATGGCGGCCCGCAAACTGTGATCGATGCTTTGTTGGATGTTTTAGGTGAGGATGGCACACTGATTATGCCGACGTTCAATTTCGATTTTTGCAAAGGCGAACCCTGGGACGCGCGCGAAACGCCCTCGCATATGGGCATTATCACCGAGTTGGTGCGCCAGGATCCTCGCAGCCTGCGTGTGTTCCACCCCATTTATTCGTTTGCGATTATCGGCAAGCAGGCTGAATATTTGACCAAAGATCGCTATAAGAGCAGTTATGAAGCCGATTCGCTATTTGGAAAATTGCGCATTTTGAATGGCAAGATCATGGTCATTGGCCTGGCTTACAACGACAGCATGACCTTTTTCCATCATGTCGAGGAACTCGAAGGATGTGATTATCGCTATTTGAAGGATTTCACCGGGATGGTCACGGACGAGGATGGCAGTTCGTATGAAGATACCTTCCAAATGTTGGTCCGCGATATCGAAAAAGGTGTTCATACCATGGTCGATCCCATGGCTGATCTTGCTGAAGAGCAGGGCCTGATCAAACACCGCCAGATCGGAGAAGCCGCAGTAAAACTGATGGTGGCTAATGATATTTATGAATTCACGGCGCGCGAAATGCGGCGCGATCCGCTTTTGCTGTATTATGTTGATTTTGGGAAGTAAAAATCGGGTATTTATTACTCGGTATTCGGAATTAGATTTGGTGATTATTCGATGACGTTGAAGTCAATCCTTGAGAAAATCTATCCATTGCATCGCACGCTGGCTTGCAAAGAGATGGACGAGGCTTTGCAGATTGTCGGCGATGAGATGCCTGAGTCGACCAATTATGAAATCGAATCGTTCACTCCGTTGAAGCCGGTCTGGACCTGGGAAGTGCCTGAACGCTATGTGGTGCATGAAGCCTATCTCGAAGCGCCGGATGGCCAACGGGTGATCGATTTTGCTGACAATCCCTTGCATATTGTTTCCTATTCGTTACCTGTGGATGAAACGCTCACCTGGGATGAGTTGGAGCCGCATCTGCACTATGATGAAAAACGTCCCTGGGCGATTCCCTGGCATTTTCGCTTTTATGATCGTAATTGGGGTTTTTGCCTGGCAAAGGATGATTTTGATGCATTGCCGCGTGAGGGTGAATATCGCGCAGTCATTCGGGTTGAATTCCTCACCGATATTGAATCCGGTGGTTTTCGGGTGGGGGTGGGGGTTCAGCATCCCGCGGATGATGGATCTGCCTCCGAAGCGCCCGGTGCTGGAGAGCTGCTCATCTCGACCCATCTGTGCCACCCCATGCAGGCTAATGATGACGCTGCCGGTGTCGTGACCGCCATTGAAGTTGCCCGGCGCCTGGCCGAGAATCCGCTGCCGGCCGGTTCGATGAGTGTGCGCTTCTGGTTTGGGCCGGAAACAGTGGGGACGATTGTCTATCTGGCGCATCACGAAGAGTTGATCCCACAGATGAAGGGTGGCATTTTCATCGAGATGACCGGCAACCGCAGCGAGATTGCCTGGCATCATTCCCGTCAACATAACCACTTGCTGGACCGTATCACGGCTCATGTTTTGCGCGAAACTGAGCATGTCGAGCGCAATTTCGCCGACTTCCCCCCTAATGATGAGCGTGTCATCAATGGCCCTGGTGTAAATGTGCCATGCATTTCCATCAATCGTTGGCCTTACGATGAATACCACACCACTGATGATAATCCTGACATTATCCACGAAGATATGCTCCAGGGAGCGGCGGATGTGGTTGAAGAAATTGTGCGCATATTTGCAACCAACTACATTCCCAAGCGCACCTTCCGCGGCCCGGTCTTTCTTTCCGGTCACGGTTTGTGGGTGGATTGGCGGGAGAACTTCGCTCTCAATCGGGCCATTGAAAAGATTATGATGTCTTTCGAAGGGAACTTATCCATTTTCGAGATTGGCGAATTGGTTGAGTTGGATTATTGGGTAGTTTACGAATATGTCGAAAAGTTTCGAGCCAAAGGTTTTGTAGAAGTTCTGCCCATCCCCAGCGAGGCTCCCGAAGCATGAAAGTTGTGGCCATCATTCAAGCCCGGATGAGCGCCTCACGGCTGCCAGGGAAAGTGCTCCTGGACATCGGCGGCAAGCCCATGCTGCAATGGGTAGTCGAGAGGATGCAGCGGGCCAAAAGCATCGACCAGGTTGTCGTAGCCACTACCGTTGATCCCAGCGATAATGCAGTGGCTGATTTCTGCCAAGCTCAAGGATATTCCATTTCTCGTGGCAGCGTCCAGGATGTGCTGGACCGCTACTATCAGGCTGCCAAAACATATCGAGCAGACGTTGTTGTACGCATCACTGCCGACTGCCCGCTGATCGACCCCGATTTAGTTGATCAAGCAGTGACAACACTGACCACTGACAAGCATCAACTATCAACCGGCACATGGCACTTCATTGCCAATCGTTTGCCGCAGCCCTGGTGGCGCACCTATCCCATCGGATTGGATACGGAGGTCTTCACTTTCTCAGCCCTTGAACAAGCCTGGAAGGAAGCCAAAGAAACTCACCAACGAGAGCATGTCACGCCCTATTTTTACGAAGATGTGCCCGCCGATGATTTGCACTTCTTAAACAATTCGGTGCCGTTGGCAACAAGCCAATCGCCACGCGGGTTTAATATTGGGTTGCTTCATCATACGGAGGAATTAGGCCACCATCGCTGGACGGTGGATACTCCCGAGGATTTGGAATTGGTCAGGGAAATAATAGCCCAATTACCCGATGAGTATTTCTTCTGGTTGGATGTGCTAGCTCTTGTAAAAAACAATGCAGAGTTGATGGCGATAAACGCCCAAATCGAACACAAAACCCATCTGGATGTGGACGATCGATGACATATTTGACGATTTTTACCGCTCCGAAACCCTTCACTGATCCGCATATCAATACAATTCAGCGTAATGCAATTCAGTCTTGGCAACATCTGTCCACTGATGTAGATGTGTTGTTGGTTGGCGATGAGCAGGGTATGGCGGAAGCAGCGCAAGAATTTGGCGTTTCCCATCTGCCGGATGTGGCCTGTAATGAGTGGGGCACACCTTTGGTTAGCTCAATCTTTTCGTTGGCTCGTCAGCACAGTCAGTCGCCTTTGTTGGCATATGTCAATGCCGATATCTTGTTGATGCCTGATATAGTCAATGTCACCCGCCAAATCGCCGAACAGGTCGAAAAATTTCTCATCGTAGGTCGGCGCTGGGATTTGGATGTTACTCAGCCAATGGAATTCCCCTCACATTGGGCCGACGACCTGCGAAATTATGTGCTGGCCAATGGAACCCTGCATGCGCCCGCGGGCAGCGATTATTTTATATTCCCCAGAGAAGTTTTTGCCGATATTCCAGACTTTGCTATCGGTCGCGCCGGCTGGGACAATTGGATGATCTATCAGGGTTTGCAGCAGCGCTGGCCAGTCATCGATGCCACGCAATCTTTGATGATTGTGCATCAGAATCACGATTACAGTCATCTGCCGGGGGGACAGGCGCATTACGACCTCGAAGAGACCCAAATCAACGCCGCCCTCGGTGGTGGTATGCAAAATATGTACATGGTTCTGGATTCCAGCCATGAAATTCGCCATCGGCGTGTTCGCAGAGCACGCCTCACCCTGCCGCGTTTTTTCCGACGGCTCGAACGAGTTTTTTATTCTCCAGATCAGCAGGGAATTCGTTGGGCTATCACCCGACGATTGAGATTGTTGCGCAAGAAATTTGTGTAGATTTGTGAGCCTCTTATGCCAGAAAAATTGAAGCAATGCCCACTTTGTAGTTCAGAAAGAAGTAAACTTTTCGATCAGCGCCGGTTTCGAGATCAGCAAGTAATTAATCGAATTTGCGGAAATTGCGGCCTGGTCTATCAATCCCCGCGCATGACGGCTGGTGAGCTGGATGACTTCTATGCCAACGAATATCGTCAGGTTTACCAGGGGGATGAAGGCCCCACGCAGAAGGATCTCTTTGTTCAGAATGGACGCGCCGATTCCCTCTTGGATTTCCTTTCAACGCAGAGTGTTAAACTAAAACGATACCTGGATATCGGCAGTTCATCAGGAATCCTGTTGCAGCGTTTTCAAGAAAAGTATGATTGTGAGGCAATCGGTGTGGAACCTGGGGAGGCATATCGGAAATATGCTCAGAAGCAGGGGTTGACTGTTTATGCTGATATCGTTGACTTAAAGGGTGCTGGTGAAATGGATTTCGATCTGGTTAGCATGGCGCATGTATTGGAGCATATGCCTGACCCGGTGAGGTATCTGGCCGATTTGCGTCAGGAAGTTCTGACTCCCTTGGGCGGGCTCCTGATCGAGGTGCCAAATCTCTATTCCCATGATAGTTTCGAAATTGCGCACATGACCAGCTTCAGCGCGCAAAGTTTACAGCTGGTGCTCCTGAAGGCGGGTTTTCGCGTAATCGCCCTGGAGAAACACGGCCAACCACGCTCGGATATGCTGCCGCTCTATCTGACAGTCTTGGCTCAACCGCAGGAGCAGGATTATCAGATCAAGCCTGAGAGTAATGTCGCCTTGAAGCGACGCCTGGGCATGTTGTGGCGCAGAGTGTTATTGAAACTGGTCCCTCATCGAGCCTGGAAATCAGTGAAATAAGCCCGGAACGAATCCATGCGCATTGGACAGAATCCCGCCAAATCCATTTCCCATGTAGCCAAGCCAAAAGAAGTGACGGTGGCAATTGTCACCTATCTGCCCTTCTTAAGCGGTTATTATTCCCAGGGATTGGATGTGCTTAAAGCGAGTCTCAGCAGTCTTCATGAAAATACCAGCCATCCTTTTGACTTGATGGTCTTTGATAATGGCAGTGATGAAGGGGTGCGCTCTTTTCTTCAAGACCAATACTCCCAGGGAAAAATTCAATATCTGGTGCTCTCCGAGAAAAACCTGGGAAAAGGCGGGGCCTGGAATTTTATTTTTGGCGCTGCCCCTGGAGAGTATCTGGCTTATGCCGATGGTGATATTTTCTTTCAGAAAGATTGGCTGTCGAAATCTTTAGAAATCTTGCAGACCTTCCCGAATGTTGGCATGGTGACGGCGCGACCATTGCGCAGCAAAGAACGCTATTACTCGAAGACGTTGGAGTGGGCCCAACACGTCGATGCCGCGGTTTTAGAAAAAGGGCAATACCTGGATTGGGAAGTTTTCAATCAACATACGCAGAGTTGCGGCGTTTCCATTGAGCAATCTCAAGAATGGTTTCATGAAAGTCATGATTGGCGAGTACAATATAAAGGAACTACCGCTTTTGCTGGAGCGGCACATTTTCAGTTTTTGGCTAAAAAGCGTGATTTGCAAGAATTGTTGCCATTTGAAATGGACAAACCCATGGGGCAAGTGCGCAGGCTGGATGAAAAGTTAAATGAGGCTGGATACCTACGCTTAATGACGGCTGAGCCACTTGTTGCACACATGGGTAATACTCTGAGTATCTTGGGCGATGGCCAAAAATTCGAGAAATTGCAGTACAATCGATTTTTTGAATGGCCTCCAATAAAAAAAGGACTCATGCTTTTGTATAACAAAATATTCCAGATTTATTATGGCCGGGTAAGTGACTTATGAGAGTTGGAACAAATCCCGTTCGAAATCGCTATCCTGTTTATGCCCCAAAACGTATTGGGGTAGCATCGATTACCTTTGTGCCTGTATTGGATGGTTTCTTCAAGGAAGCCCTCAAGGTCATTGAAGCCCATTTGTTAAGTTTGCGCCAAACTTTAGGAACAGAAGCGGACATCCTGGTTATTGATAATTGCAGTTGCGTTGAGGCAACTGAGTTCATGAATGAGCTTTATCATAACGGGATCATCGATTGGCTCATCCTATCGAAACATAATTTGGGCAAAACTGGTTCGCTGAATTGGGTGTTCTCGTCGATGCCCAATGAATTTATTGTCTCAACCGATAGCGATGTGCTGTATCGGCCTGGTTGGGCTGAGCGCAGTTTAGAGGTGTTTGATTCGTTTGAACAGGTGGGAATCGTCAGCGCTCAACCGGCTTTCTTCAACAAGAAAGAAAGCATAGACGATATGGCTGAAAAAATGTTTCAGGCCAATCCGAATATTGATATTAGTGAGCATGACCCGTTTCCTGATGCTTTTGATGAATATTGTGACGGCATTAACGCTACCGAGGAAATTCGTCAGCTGGTTGCGCAGAACCGGTTGAAGGTAGCCACCAACCCTGAAAATCAGATTCAAGCGGTCTTGGGCAGCACTTCCATGCAATTCATGATTCGGCGAGATGTAGCCCGTCAAATGGTGCCCTTGCTGGCGGAATTTACCCTGGATTCTGATGATCACCAGGATATAAACCAACGCATACGGTCATTGGGTTATTTTCAGCTTTCACTTACTGATCCCCTGGTATACCACATGGGTAATACTATCCAGGGCAAACGGGTGCCGGAAATCAATCAGGTATTAGAAAAAGCCAAGCCAATTTATGAAGATTTTTTTCCGGACATTCAAAAGGTAGAAAGCGAGAATTTCCTCAAAACCTGGTTAATCCGGGCTACCTATCGCTCTGAAAATTTAAAGCAATTTGTAAAACGAATTTATGCTTTGCTTTTCGATATTCTCTATGCCAAACATCGTCAATAATTTATAAACATGCGATGATCAAATTGGCCAGGTAGCAATTTTTCGATGTTGACAAACTTTCTAGCTCTTTTCTCCGATAACGATAATCCCGTAAATACCGGGAGAAGAGTTGTTGTTAACATTTTCTCTCTGGTTGTTGTATCGTTTGCCTGGTGGCTGATTATCGTATCGATTTTATTTGGGAATCAATTTGGTGTATATGCCGTGCGAGGTTTGGAGAAGGGGATCATTGTTCTTCCTGTTGTATGTATTACGGCAGTTTTGCTGGCCAGGAAGATTGTAATCCCGAAGTTCAGCGAGATTTCGCAAAAGGGTCTTCGATACATTCTGATACCTTGTGCAGTTCTCTCCTTATTGATCTCTTTTTGGTTTCCATTTGCTGTCCCTGCACTTACGCAGCAGAATACCCTGCAACTCATCAGCATAGGTGAAAACAATGAAGGATCCCAGGCTGCCATGATTGAGATTCGGGGCGCGAAATTCCTTGACGGTACGCCAGTCCCCTTGAAGGAATTTAGTTTATCGGGCGGTTGGCAAATTCATGATGGCAAGTTGCTTTCGACCGGTGAAGACGGATTTTCTTTGGCTGAATGGAGTGGCCAAATGCCTGCTGGTATTGTATTAAGCGTGCGCCATAATCTTGATGCTGGGGAAATGTCCATCAATTGGAATGGGACCCAAACGGATTATGACTTGTTCGCCTCTCAGAGCGTAACAGCGGATATCGTGTTGCGGGGTGAGAGCGCATCATGGACGTCATTGCAAGGGTTGGTTTCTGGTTTTGTTCAGCTTTTCTATTTTATTGGGTTGCTATCATTTCTTTTTATATTTGCACTTATCGTTGAATTACGCTGGCCAAAACCAGGCATTGTATATCTTGTTATTGGGTTGTTGTATGCTGCACTCTTTTTTATTTTTGTGCGGGAGAAACTCGCTTATTTGGAATTTAGTGCAATCAGGGTATTTCGAGATACGATTTCCTATGCTGAAACGGCAGGTGAACCATGGAATTCATTGCGCTTCTGGGCAGGGTATCGATCCTTCGCTTACCCATTTATTTTAAAGTTGTTTGGGATTAATGCACAAAATTATACCGACGCTATTCGAAATGCAAATGTGGCTCAGTTCCAATACTGGTTTTCAATTTCTTCATGGACTGCCTTGGGAGCGGCTTTGTCTTTCCGAGTACGTAAACTTTGGTTGATGCCGATTGCATTTGGGATGGTTCTGTTCTTTAGCCTCAATTTGGAGATCAGCATTTGGGAAAGTTTGATACTGACTGAGTCGATTTCATTTTCTCTTTTTGCCTTGCTATTAGCCCTTTGGGCAATTTGGGATCTGCCATTCGAATTTTTGGGAAAACCTGTGTTAAGAGTATCAACGTTGATCATTCTCGTCGTGGTGACGGTTTTCTATATGTTCACCCGCGAGAGCAATCAATATTTTGTTTTATTCGGGGCTGTCATTTTTCCAATAGCGAGTTTCTTTGGAAAGGCATCACGCCAAAAACGCACGGATTACCTGATTTATTTGGTCATCTTCATGGTAATTTTGATTACCAAGAGTATCGCTTTCAACGTTAGCAACATATGGCAGATCCATATTTATGATCATTTAGCCTTGCGTTTACTTCCTGACGATGAAGCAAGAGAATACTTCGAAGCGGCAGGATTACCGGTTGACCAAAATCTTATGCAAATCACAACCATGGATGGGTATGAATACCAGGATTACCTGGCTAACCATTCTGAGATGGAACATGTTCGTGAGTGGATTGACCAATCCGGGGTCGCCACTTACATGCAGTATCTTCTCTCGAAACCCATTTCTTCAATGCTCGAACCAATCCGACAGTTCCCATCCTTGTTGGGGGGTAACAATCTCGAATACCACGCGCCTCTTTATGGCGTTTCGACAATTCCTCACTGGCTACACAACTTTACCAGCAAAGTTTATCCAAGATCTCCCTTGGCTTTTTTGAGTATCCTGGGAATGAGTATTGTCGGGGTATGGTGGTATGTATCGAGCGATTTGAACCAATCATCCTGGGTAGTCATTGGGATTTTATTAGTCAGTTTGTACCCCATGCTTTTTATTATCTGGCATGGCAATCCTATGGAAATCGAACGACATGCAGCCCAAATCGGAGTTCAATTCCGATTCATGGGTTGGATGGCGGGTTTGTTTTTATTAGATCATCTCTCTCTAGGAGAAATAGTTATTTTACCGAACCGGAATAAAAATATGAATCTCCTTCTACACCAATTACAGGAGTAAACAAGTGCGCATAGGTCAAAATCCTGCAAAGTTTATTCAGAGTGTTCCTCAGCCTGCGCGAGTGACAGTCGCTACTGTTACCTATATACCGGTGCTGGGGGGATATTTCGAACACAGTTTGGATGTGCTCAAAGTGTGTTTGAATAGCATCTGGGAGAATACCAATAAACCCTATGATCTGATGGTATTCGACAATGCCAGTTGCACCGAAGTTCGTGAATATCTCTCAGAAGCGCATGATCAAGGTTTAATTCAATACTTGATGCTCTCTGAGCAGAATGTCGGCAAGGCCGGCGCCTGGAATGTCATCTTCGGTGCTGCGCCAGGTGACATCATAGCTTATGCTGATAGCGACGTGTATTACTTCCCAGGGTGGTTGACAGCATCGCTTGATCTGGTCGAGATGTTCCCAAATGTTGGAATGATTACAGCAATGCCTATGTGGAGTGCTGAGGAATTTTCAACCCAAACCGTTGAATGGGCTGAACAGAACCCGGATGTCCTGGTCGAGCGGGGGGAATTTCTCCCCTTTGAAGATCACTGGCGTCATGCGCGCAGCCTAGGTGTAGAGGAAGAGCGTGCTCGTGAATTCTTTGCAGACATACAGGGAATTCGTCTGTCGTACAACGGTAAGCAGTGTTACGTCGGTGCCGGACATTTCCAATTCGTTGGATACAAGGAAGTATTTCAAAAATTGTCTCCCATCCCCAATGAACGTCCTATGGGGCAGGTTCGTTTGCTGGATATTGCCCTAAACGAGGCTGGTTATCTACGACTTTGCACTCCAGAATGGTGGGTGCAGCATATGGGCAATACGATTTCTGGTGTAGAGTTTCTGAACGGAAAACCAGTTGTCAATCTGGAAGGAAGGAAGAGTCGCCGTCATCGCATACTGGAATGGAAACCTTTTGAGGAATTGATTTACTGGATCTATCATCGCCTTTTTGAATTTTTGCATAAATAGGATAAAAAAATATTCACAAATTCTTGTGGTGATCAAGAAAAGCATAAACAAATCTTAAATCACGATTCAACGAATTTCACCAATGACACCTTGAAAAATGTTCGTGCAATTTGTGTCATTCGCTCCTATTCGTGATTTTATTCAAGTTTCGCTGACCAATACAAAATATAAATTTTATGGCATCAAAGCGGATATTCGTCTGTGCCGACCACGGCCTGGCGACTGTTTATTTTTTACAAAGTGACATAGTTTCTTCGCTTTTAGATGCAGGGTTGGAAGTAATCCTGCTGACAGACGATTCACTTAAACCTCAGCTCGAAAAACGGTTTGGACGTCCTGGTTTAATTGTCGAGGGCCTGCGCACTGAGCGGGCAAAAAAATATGAAAGAAACGAAAGCCCCTCGCTGCAATTCTGGCTGCATTTCTTGCGCCGGGCTGGGGCATCGAATCGCATCAATTTGCAGGCTGTTGACGGTTTTATCAATCAGGTGCGGGATGAAGCCCACAACAAGCGCAAGATGTTATTCCCACTGATGAAGTTGGTCGTCGCTTTTTTGCGCAATAATAAGCCTGCTCGTCAGAAATTGGTACTGTATCAAGATCGCTTCAATCCGAAATTGTATGCGGACTTATTTGAAAAATATCAGCCCGAATTGGTAGTAGCCAGCACTCCAGGATGGCGCCTTGATCGTTTCCTGCTACGTGAGGCCAAAGACCGGGGAGTGAAAACTGCAGCTGTAATCGTAGGTTGGGACAATTCCAGCAGTTACAGCTTGCCCGGCGCATCCGTGGATTGGGTTTCATGCTGGTCGGAAATCCAAAAGGAAGAACTTACTCAGGGGGCAGATTGGCCTCCTGAACGGGTGAATATCGGCGGTGTTCCAGCCTATGATCGCTATTTTTCCAGAAAATGGCTGATGCCGCGGGAAGAGTACTTTCAACTTCACGGCCTTGATCCAAGTCGTAAATTGATATCATACGCCAGCAGTTTCGTGTCCTTTTCACCAAATTATCAAAATGTCGAGGCCCTGGCAGTATTAATTTCTTCGGACCAATTGGCCGAACCTTGCCAATTGCTCATCCGATTGCATCCCACGCATTTTATGGATACGCCCCGTTTCGCCGGTGAACGCGAGAAAATTCGCGCATTGGCTGCCAACCTGCCCAACGTGCACGTTGTTGAACCTGTGCCCCTCGGTGAAGGCGGCATGAGTTATTATTCGGGGGAAGATATGCCAGAAAAATCATCCATGATGGATTACTCTGATGTGATGGTAACGGTTTATTCGACCATGGTTGTGGAAGCCTCCATTCATGGCACTCCGGTGATAAGCCTGTGTATCGATTCTCCTGAGGGCTGGCCGGGCAAATATACTTTGCCGCTCAGCAAGATCAGCGGTTGGCCAACTCATTTGCGGTATTTGGAATCGAAAGCCGGGCGAGAAGCGCAGAATCAAGCCGAATTGCAGGAGGCTATAAACCGCTATCTCACCAACCCATCGGCGGATCAGCAGACCCGGAAAGATTTTATAGCGCGCGAATGTACTTTCACCGATGGAAATGCAGGGGAGAAGACGGCTGAATTCTTACTTTCTCTGATGAATTAAAAGGCATGATTATTAAAATAGCCCATCGCTTGAAATTGACTGCTCAGGTATTACTCACAGGACGACTCTCGTCTGCGATGTTACGGGAAGTTCCGGCAATCACCCCTGAAGAGGTTGCGGAATTCAAGGAATTCTTTCCTCTGGACAAATTCTTTGTATTTGGGCATGCGCGTTCGGGGACAACCTTGTTAACTCGGCTGATTCGATTGCACCCTGACGTGCATTGCAATTATCAGGGACACTTCTTTACCCGCAAGCCAACGCTTGAGGCTTTTGTTGATCGCAAGGATATCGAATTATGGCTCGCTCGCCGCAGCAACCGCTGGAATCGCGGTCGTGATCTTTCCCCGGTGATGTTACGGGCTGCGGTGGAGTATGTGATGGAACGAGAAGCCCGACAGGAGGGTGCCAGGTGTGTGGGCGATAAAAGTCCCAATGCCTTATTGAATGGTGAAGCTGTCCGCCGCATGCACAAGGTATTTCCCGACGGGAAATTGATCTTCATAATTCGTGATGGCCGTGATGCAGCTATCTCTCATCGTTTTCAGGCTTTCATTGATGCCCAGGCGCACCTCACCAAACAGGATTGGGCAATTCGCGCTGAATTTGAGAGCAATCCTGAGCCTTTCATGACTGGCGAACGATCCATCTTTACGCAGAAGGGCATCCGGCATGCCGCCGAGAGTTGGGTGCGCAATATCACCGAGACCGATCAGGAAGGTCAGCGCCTCTATGGGGAAGGGCAATACGCCTCCGTGCGATACGAAGATCTGCTCAAAATACCCTGGAATGAAATGCAGCGCTTGTGGTCTTTACTCGGCGCCGATGTTTCACTGCCGGAATTGCAAAATTTGTTGACCGAAGAATTGGGCAGCAACCCCGATGCCAAGTGGCAACAGCAAAAAGCTGGTGAACTGGTGGAGCCGCTCAAAAAAGGCAAATCGGGTTCTTGGCGAGAATTATTTACTGCGAGAGACCGGGCAGTGTTCAAAGAATTTGCTGGGGAGATGTTGGTCAAATGGGGGTATGAAAAGAACAACGATTGGTAGACAGGTAAACAGGAGTAACAAATAGCAATCCTGTAGCCCTGTTTACAATGTTTTCCTGTTACCTTTCCTATGAAAACCCTTATCGCTGGTTTTGGCTCAATTGGCCGAAGACATTTTAGAAATCTAACTGCACTTGGCGAGGGTGATTTTGTTTTCCTGCGCAGCAAACTCAGCACTCTGCCCGATGATGAGATCGCCGAATATCCAGTCGAGACCGATATTCAATCTGCGCTAGCGCATAACCCGGGTGCAGTTATTGTGTCGAACCCCACCTCAATGCATTTGGATGTGGCTATCCCGGCGGCTGAAGCTGGCTGTGATCTGTTTTTGGAGAAGCCTATTTCGCATTCTCTAGAGCGTCTGGGTGAATTGCAGGATGCAGTGAAAAGGGGCGGTGGCCAGGTTTTAGTGGGATTCCAGTTTCGGTATCACCCACAGCTTCTCCAAATTTCTAAAATTCTTGCGGATAAGACCATTGGCCGACCGGTGTCCGTACGCGTACATTGGGGTGAATATTTACCGGGGTGGCATCCCTGGGAAGATTATCGCCAGGGATTCAGTGCCCGGGCGGATCTTGGGGGAGGGGTGATCCTGACCCTGACGCATCCACTTGATTATTTACGGTGGCTCTTTGGGGATGTTACTGCTCTTTGGGCTTTCTCAGTGCAGGTGTCAGAACTCGAAATCGAGGTTGAATCCGTTGCGGAGATTGGGTTGCGTTTTGCCAATGGGGTTTTAGGTTCGGTGCATCTGGATTATATCCAGCGACCGCATACCAACCGAATGGAGATCGTGGGCACCGAGGGCACAATCTATTGGGATTATCTTGAAGGTGAGTTGAAAACTTATCGAGCGGCAGGCGAATCTTGGGAATCATACCCGCTCTCAGAAGATTTCGAGCGCAACCATTTGTTTATGGATCAAATGCGGCACTTTTTGGCTGTGACACGCGGGGATGATCAGCCGCACTGTACCCTGGACGATGGAATTTGGGCGCAGGAATTGGCCGCAGCTGCGCATGAATCTGCACGTTTGGGAACAATGATAACCTGGGGAAACAGAATCAACTCACGGGGTTGAATCGACGCGTTCCCACAAAATATCTTGCGAATCACTGCGAGCTGAGAACAGCATACCATCAACTTCCACAACAGTATAAACCTGCTCGATATATTCGTACGCGATTTCTTGATCACCCCACAATTGCAAGATCATATCCGGTTTTAGTTCTCCAATTGAATAATCATAATCCCACTTCATGTGCCCTGGGCGGAGGTCTTCCAGTGAGGCAGGAGGATGACTGGGGAGACTGGCAATGTAAGCGTCATTTTTCCCCAGTAGATCCAGAGCGGGACGTTCGGAAAAGTATGGGATTGCGCCAGCGGTGACGACAGCAATCTGGGCCTGGGGTGTAGTGATTTTCTCGACGGCTTGTGCAATGGCCACAGCTTCTTTGTTGCCTTCAATGAAAAGGGGCGGCCGAATGAGCAGCCAGCGTTGCAAATATTTGAAATCTTGTTGGATAAAGTTGAAATTTGCCAGACTGATCAACGCGATTGCGATCAGGGTTAGATTTGAAAGCACCTTGCCCGGCAAGGGAGTTTTGACTTTCTCAGCAATCTGCGAAACAGCCTGAACCACCAGGCTAATAGCCCAAGAAAAGAGAATGAAGAAATGGGGGATGGCTACGGCCATATATCGGTTGGCACCGCCTTTGTGCTCCCAGGCATCACCCCCAACATAGACACTGTAGGCAATTTGCCCAGCTATGAGCAGGGCCAAAAGAATGCTTTGGCGTTCTCTTTTCAGCAACACGAAAATGAAGGGCAGCAGGAACAACACCCAATTCATATCCCACAGGAATTGATACAAAACGAGAATACCGCGTTTGATGCGTTGGAAAATGGAGATGCCGCCGATCTTCAAGTAATACGTGTTAGGAACGGGTTCCCCGTAATACCATAAACGGCAGATGGTTTGTATCGCCAGGAAAAAGACAAGCGTGCCAATTCCCCACAGGATATGTTGCCGACGATATTTAGTGATGAAGAGAATTGCAAATCCTAGAACCACCAAATAGGGCACGGCCATATCGATGCGTACCAGCGTGCTCAGGCCGAGAACTATATAAGGCCATGGGGAAAATTTGTCATTTTTTGTATCGTTGAGCAGCTTGAAGACCGCTGCACTGAGCAGCAGCACCAAAAGGCTGACTTCCATGCCCTGCAGCCCCCAGTTGTTTAATGGGGTGTAGAACGCAGCAAGAATTACGGCCAGGATTGGCACTATCGGTTTGTCGCTTATGAATTCTGCGATCCGTTTTACGAAAATCAAATTTGCGAGCAGAAAAATCGCGCCACTGATTTGGATGGCCAGGCTGATTTTCGTTGATGCAATTGGGAATAAGTGGAAGAGCGCCATGAAGATCACCCAAAGTGGGTTGGTATAGCCCTCCACCGGAGTCTCGCCCGGGTTCCAAACCAGACCATGGCCTTCGGCAAGATTCTTGGCATAGCGCATGGATATCATAGCATCGTCGAAAAGCACGAAATAGCGCACATTGTTTGAAATGAAGCTGGTCTGGAAAATATAGACCCCTGTATAAACTGCAAAAATAACCAACAGCAATAGAAAAAACCAGTTCTTTTTGATATTATTCATACAACAAAATCACCTTTGGATTGAATATCCATCATTATAGCGCATGCATAATAAAATTGTGGTTCTGTAAATAGTCTTGTTTTACTTCATGGCCCCTTTTTCAACAAAGGAAACAATGCACAACAAAACTTTTATCCGTTTGATTGTAAGTATACTGTTGCTGGCGCTGCTAACGGGATGTAGTTTATTTGCGACGCCAGAGCCAACAGATGAGCAGGCTCAACCAAACAACTTGCCTGGACCTACGGAAGTTCCCACGGAGACGAACATCCCTGATATTCCGACGGAGACACCAATTCCCCCTACAGATACACCAACCGCAACGCATACTTTTACGGAAGTCCCTACAGAAACACCAACTGCGACCTTTACTCCCACAGAGATTCCTTCAAACACGCCAACTGAAGAACCTCCCTTGTTAGTAGTCGATCGGGACGCGGTCTGCCGATCTGGTCCTGGAATGGATTATCCCATCGTTGGGTATCAGTCAGCCGGAGATTCGCCGAATGTAATTGGCAAAAGCGAGACCGAACCAGTTTGGTGGGTCATAACGTACGAGGGCAAAGGTGAGCCTTGTTGGATTGTTGATGATATCGTTTCCCTTGCTGGAAACGTAGCAAGTTTACCAATAACCGAACCTCCTCCAACTCCTGCGGCTGGATCGCCCTCCTTGCCGGCTGGGGAAGGACTTTATTATTTCCTGGTGGCCGAAAATAGCGGCGGCCCATTTGGATGCGGTGATGGTTTGCTTTATCTTTATTTTGGTAAACCACGTACTGGGGATATGGTTGCCGATATCACTACTGCTTTGACAGCGCTTTTTGCCAATAAGCACCAGTATTATAATGGCTTGTTTAACCCGGCTTATGCGACCTCGCTGCGCGTTGAAGATGTGGAAGCAACTGCTTGGGAAAGAGAAATATACATTTGGCTGAGAGGTGAAGTTCCCAGACCGAATGACAAATGCCATGCGCTGCGCATGCGTGCGCAAATTTGGGAGACGATAGAAATTCAATTCCCCGATGTGCAACACGCGGTCATCTTTGTCAATAACGCATTGTTGGGAGATATTTTGGTAACGGGCTGGTGATTTAAAATGTCCGATGATAATACCCTAAACCATTTTCGCAATTATCTCATCGAGCTAGCTCTTTATGCATTCGTTGTCATTGCGTATTTCTTTGCCGTATTACGTTTCCTTGGAAATTGGCTAAATTCCCTGTACCATGACAATATTATTCTCTATGCTTTTTTGTGTTTAGGGTTGATTGTCGTGCAGGGGATCTTCTTAGATTTGGTGACCTCATTTCTATTGAATAATTTGCGTTTGGACCGTTTCGACTGAAAAGTAGCTTTATGGAATTTCCAATTTCTGGCGTCGTCGTAAATCCATTTCTCTTGGCAGGGATCGGATTTATAGTAGGGATCTTGGGGGGCTTTTTTGGCGTGGGGGGAGGATTTCTAGCGGCTCCAATGATGTTTTGGCTGGGTGTCCCCATGAATTTTGTGGTCGGGACAGACCTGGCACATATGACGGGAAAGTCGATGGTGGCTGCCAGGCGGCATCGAGCCCTTGGGCATGTGGATGTCAAATTGGGAGTTCTGATGATCCTGGGCACAGTTGTGGGTGTTGAGATTGGTGCTCGTATTATTGAGGCTTTAGAAACTGCGGGTACTGTTAACTTGATCATTGGCATTACATATATAGTTATTCTCCTGTTGATCAGTGGATTTACCGCCTGGGAGAGTATGCGTGCCATGCAGATGATCCGCACCGATCGGGTTGATGTCCATGATGCCGTTGGATTTCAAGGACTTGCTCGACGTGTTCATGCCATTCGGATTCCTCCAATGATTGAATTGCCTGTTTCAGGAGTTTCTTCGATCTCTTTATGGGTGGTCTTGGGTGTAGGATTGGTGACTGGCTTTTTGGCTGGGTTTCTTGGTGTTGGGGGTGGTTTTATTCGCATGCCATTATTAGTGTATTTCATGGGGATTCCAACTCATGTTGCCGTTGGTACGGATTTGTTTGAAATTGTATTTTCTGCAGGATATGGAACTATTACCCACGCAATAAAGGGGAATGTAGATGTGATGATGGCTCTTGTAATGCAGACCGGTGCGGCTATGGGCGCTCAAATCGGTGCTTCTCTGACCCGTTTCTTTGCTGGCCCCAGGATACGATTGTTTTTTTCTGCCTTGCCTGTTTTCGGCGCGTTGATGGTCATCCTTCGTTTATTGGGGGTTGCAGGCATACATTGATTGAAAATGGATGGTTCTAAATGAAAGTTTTGGTTTATCTTGGCAAAAAGCGGAAAAAGCAGTCAGCTGTGAGAATTGCCGCGCTGTTATCAAAGTCAATGGGAGCGGAAATCACCTTATTGCATGTTCTGACCCGGGGTGAGGATCAGGAAGTTGGACAAAAGATTTTCGAGAAAGCTCAAGAAATGGCCGATGGCGTGGATGTAGAATTGTTGCTGCGTTGGGGTGACCCGGCCGGAGTTCTGCTCTCAGAGGCCAATCAGGGGAAATATGATCTGGTCATTTTGCAAGTTGGCCCTAAAGCAAGGGGCATCCCTCGGCTAGTGCCCATTGATAAGATTGTTTCCCAGTCCATTTTTCCATCAGTCCTGGTTATCCGCAATGGTGTTCCGAAGTTGGAACACATCCTGGTTTGCTCGAGTGGGGGATATAAAAAAAATGAAGTGATTACGACGAGTGCCAATTTAGCGAATGCTAATAGTGCTAAAGTTACCCTTTTGCATGTTGCTTCGGGTGCCGTGCCTTCCATGTATACTGGTTTACATGAAATCGAGGAAACGCTTGAAGAACTTCTGAAAACGGAAACTCCAATTGCTCAACATTTGCGGAAAGGGGCAGAAATCCTAGAAATGAACAACGTTGAAGGTGAATTGGAATTACGTCGTGGAATTCCAATCGATGAGATAGTTCGGGAAGTGAATCTTGGAGATTATGACATGCTGGTGATTGGACGATCGAGGGTTACCAAAGGGTTGAAAGAATTCTTCTTGGGTGACATCATGCAGCAAATTTTGACTCAGGTTACTATTCCAATTTTGGTTGTGGGAGAAAAAACACTGGTCTGATCTATTATTGCTACAGGATAATTGTGATCAGTGTGACCGAAAATAACGGCATAATTATCAATTTCATGTTATGATTCCAGGTCGCCGGCTGCTGGTCGGCTTTTTTCATGTCAGTGATGTCCCAAGATAATGTTGTTTGGGTCTTCAAAGTAGAAAATAAGTCAAATCAAATTGATATTGATTTGCTAAATATGTATGCAGGAGTTGCGTTAGATGAGTAAGAATTTGGACAAATTATTAATTTCACCTTATGGAGGGAAGCTTGTAAATTTGGTTGTCCCTGCATCAGAGCGTGAGGCGATAAGTGCGGAGGCTACCCACTACCCGGACATTCAGCTTTCTGATCGAGCTTTACATGATTTAGAACTACTTGCTGTGGGGGGCTATTCTCCTTTAGATCGGTTCATGGGGAAAGATGATTATCAACGTGTACTGACTGAAATGAGATTGGCCAATGGTACATTATTCCCAATCCCCATCACGTTGACAATAAGCAAAGAAGATTTACCCACGCGTGCCGAATGGGTGGCTCTGCGGGATACGCGCAATTATCTAATTGCTGTAATGCGCATTGATGAAGTATTTACCTGGGATCCTCAACGGGAAGCACGCCTCGTGCTCGGTACTACCGACCACCGCCATCCTCTGGTATCCGAAATGGAACGCTGGGGTGATTTGTGCATCTCAGGGGAATTGAAAGTTGTCAATCTGCCCAATTATTATGACTTTCGGGATATCCGACGGGCACCCGCCGAAACGAGAGCTTTGCTTGCGGAAATGAAAAACGAAAATGTGGTCGCTTTTCAAACCCGAAATCCCATGCATCGCGTTCACGAAGAACTCACCAAATTAGCGGCAAACCAGGTTGGCGGAAGTTTATTGATCCATCCAGTGGTGGGGATGACCAAACCCGGCGATGTAGATCATTTCACCCGTGTTCGCGTTTACAAAGCTCTTACTGAGAATTACTACGATCAGAAAAACACAGTATTAAGTTTGTTGCCATTAGCCATGCGCATGGCTGGTCCAAGAGAAGCGCTCTGGCATGCCATCATCCGACGGAATTATGGAGCCAATCATTTTATAGTCGGTCGCGATCATGCTGGTCCTGGCAATGACAGCGCGGGGAAACCTTTCTATGGTCCCTATGAAGCCCAAGAAATGGTAAGACAATATGAAGATGAAGTAGGCGTCAAAATGGTTCCCTTCCAGTGGATGGTATTTTTGCCGGATCAGGAAACCTATCTGCCCGCCGATCAGGTTCCAGAGGGTGCCAATGTGAATACGATCTCTGGCACTCAAGTGCGTGAAGATTATTTGGCAAAGGGGAAGCTCTTGCCGGAATGGTTCACCCGTAAAGAAACAGCTGAAATCCTTGCTGAAGTGCATCCCCCCAATCACAAGCGCGGGCTATGTTTATGGTTTACTGGGCTTAGTGGTTGTGGCAAATCTACAATTGCCAGCGCATTGATTCCAATGCTTATGGAGCACGGCCGGCAGGCGACGGTATTGGACGGCGATGTTGTCCGCACTAACCTTTCGAAGGGATTAGGCTTTAGCAAAGAAGACCGCGACATCAATATTTTGCGTATAGGTTTTGTTGCTGGTGAAATTGCTCGCCATAATGGCACCGTAATTTGTGCAGCTATCAGCCCTTACCGAGCAACGCGTAACGAAGCCCGCAAAATGGCCGGAGAAGATCGTTTTGTTGAGATCTTTGTCAACACCCCATTGGAAGTCTGTGAGGCCAGGGATATCAAAGGGCTGTATGCCAAGGCACGCCGTGGTGAGATCAAAGGCTTCACCGGCATTGATGATCCCTATGAGGAGCCGGTTGACCCCGAGATTGTTCTCGATACGGTGGATACAACTCCAGATGAAAACGCCCATTCGATTATTGAATATCTCAAAAAGCAAGGTTACCTTCAGTAAAGGCCGATAAATGTCGGAATTATCAGAGCTTTTTAACCTTTCCGACCGAGTGGCCGTTGTCACTGGTGGGATAGGGTTATTGGGTGAAGAGTTTTGCTGGACTCTCGCACGTGCAGGTGCCTCCATTGTAATTGCTGATATCGATGAAGAAGCTGCCAAAGATTTGGCAGCTTCTCTGTCCCATAGTGGATATTCATCTTTAGGCATAAAGACAGATGTGACCAGGGGGGATTCTGTTCAAGATATGGTGGACTCAACCCTGGAGAGATTTGGCCGCCTTGACATCCTTGTGAACAGCGCGGCCCTTGATCCGAAGTTCGATCCTACTTCCGATACTGTACATTCTGGCGCATTTGAAGATTACCCCTTGGAACTTTGGCAGCAAGCTGTGGATGTCAACCTGACAGGCGTTTTTTTGTGTTCTCAAGCAGCCGTAAAACCAATGCTAGCTCAGAAACATGGTGTGATTATCAACATATCGTCGATTTACGGGCTAACCGCACCGGATCAAAGATTGTATCAACGTGAAGGCCAACCAGCTCATTATAAGCCGGTCTATTACACTGTGACCAAAGCTGGGGTTCTAGGAATGACCAAATATTTGGCAGCCTATTATGCTGATAGAGATGCGCAAATTCGCGTAAACGCGATCACACCAGGGGGTGTGTTTAACGATCATGATGATGAATTCGTTCAAGCTTATTCAGCACGATCTGTATTTGGCCGTATGGCTGAAAAAGATGAAATGAATGGAGCATTGCTTTTTTTGGCTTCGGATGCCTCAAAATATATGACTGGTGCAAATTTGGTGATAGATGGAGGTTGGACAACCTGGTGACGTTGATCTTTCATCCCCGGATAAAAACTGATGACTGAAGTTCTTGCTTTGATACCCGCGCGTGGTGGATCGAAAACCATCCCCAGAAAGAATATCTTAGATTTCGCTGGCTATCCATTGATTGCTTACAGTATCATTGCTGGCCTTACTGCAGAGACAGTTTCGCGAGTGATTGTCTCCACGGACGACGAAGAGATTGCAGAAACATCGCGTCGCTTTGGGGCTGAAACCCCCTTTATTCGGCCAACAGAACACGCTGAAGATTCGACGCCAGACCTGCCCGTGTTTGGGCATGCCCTGGAATGGTTGGCGGATAATGAAGACTATGTCCCCGATATTGTAGTTCAGTTGCGGCCGACCTCACCCTTTCGACGTGTTTGGCATATTGATCAGGCGGTATTACGGCTGGTTGAGCGCCCCGATGCTGATGCCGTGCGTACCGTTTGTGTTCCTTTCCAGAATCCATTCAAAATGTGGCGCATTGGAGTTGATGGGTTTTTGAACCCCATTGGCAACGAACTTGGCGTCCCTGGAGAAGCCTACAACCAGCCTCGCCAAGTTTTACCAGAAATCTATTGGCAAACTGGTTATGTTGACGCCGCCTGGACAGAAACGATTTTGCGAAAAAATTCTATGACGGGTGATCACATTCTTCCATTGGTGATTGATCCCAGCGAATGGATTGACATTGATTCACCTGATGATTGGAGAAGGGCAGAACGGTTGCTGGAAAGTGGGGAAATCACCGTAGATGATCTGGGATTCCAGTTTACATGAAACGAATGCACAAAGCACAGTGAGAATGTGTTTGCAGTTTTCATGGTTATTGATTTCGGAGAAAAACTATGCCAGAAATTAAAATTGGTGATCGACACGTAGGCGACGGGCATTCGCCCTATATTATTGCCGAGATTGGGGTAAATCATAATGGTATTCTCGAATATGCCTTTGAACTGATCGATGCTTCGGTGGATGCTGGCGCAGATGCGGTCAAATTCCAGAAACGAAATTTGGAAAAGTTATATCCAAAGAAATATTTGGATAACGCCAATGTTGGCGAGAAGAATCTCAATTACCTGCTCCCCATTTTGCAAAGAGTCGAACTCTCTAATGATGACTATTTCAAAATCGTCGAATATTGTCAGAAAAAAGGCATAACTTTCATGTGTTCGGCTTTCGATGATGACAGCGCCGATTTTGTTGAATCCTTGGGGGTTCCTGCCTACAAAGTTGCCTCAGCGGATATGATCAACTTGCCTCTGATTGATTATTTGATTGGCAAGGAGAAACCTCTGATTGTTTCTACAGGAATGTCTCGCATGGAAGAAGTTGAGACAACGGTGAATTTCCTAAAGGAGAAAAAAGCAGAATTTGCATTGTTACATTGCAACAGTGCTTATCCGGCCGCCTTTGCAGATATCAATTTAAGATTTATGGAACGCCTGCGGGAATTTGGAGTGCCTGTTGGTTACTCAGGCCATGAACGGGGTATTTCGGTATCGACTGTGGCGGCAGCTTTAGGAGCTAGCGTCATTGAACGGCATATCACGCTCGATCGCACTATGGATGGTCCAGACCATGCTTCAAGTTTAGAGCCGCATGGATTTAGAAAAATGGTCCGTGATATCCGACAAGTTACTTTGGCGCTGGGAACTGGCGATGAGAAATTTTTTACGATGGGAGAAATCCTTAACCGTGAAGTACTGGCAAAAAGCTTGGTAGCCACACATCAGATCCAGCCGGGAGAAGAAATTACCCGTGAAGTGATCACTGTCAAAGGACCTGGGCAAGGTTTATCCCCCCAGCGGTATACAGAATTAGTTGGACGGATAGCTTCTCGCGTCATTGAAGCGGATGATCCATTTCTACCCGTAGATTTGGGACAGCGCACAACATTAGATGTGGAACATACGCTGCCCATGAAGTGGGGCCTGGTTGTTCGCTTCAACGATTTTCGCGAAATGCTGAAATATGAACCTCCCTTGTTGGAATTCCACTTCACAGATAAGGACCTGGATGAACCTTATCCCGGTGATGATTTGGATGTACAGTTAGTGGTGCATGCCCCCGAGTTTTGGACTAACCATTTGGTCGATTTATGCACATTTGATGATGATCACCGCCAAGCGTCTGTGGATATCTTGCAGCGCGCCATAAACGTAACCCGAGATATGGCTCCTCATTTCTCAGGGACTCCAAAAGTAGTCGTTCACCCAGGTGCCGCCAGTCTGGATCAGCCAATTGAGGATCGTAAGGGTCTATATGATAATCTTGGTCGCTCCGTTGAAGCGCTTGACAGCGATGACATTGAATTACTCATCGAGAACTTACCCCCTCATCCGTGGTACTTTGGCGGTCAGTGGTTGACGAATGCCTTCATGGATACGTATGAAATTAAAGAATTCCTTGATTCAATGGGATTGAAAACTTGCTACGACACTTCGCATCATAAGCTTTATTGCAATTGGGCACAAGTCGATTTTTATGAACAAGTTAAAGTCATTTTGCCCTACATATCGCATTTGCATCTCTCCGATGCGGCTGGCTTGGATGGGGAAGGGTTGCAAATTGGTCAGGGAAATATCGACTGGGTGCGTTTCTTCAAGATTGTCAAGGAATATCACGGCACAATGATTCCCGAAATCTGGCGCGGGCACCAACGAGGGGGCGAAGGTTTCATTATTGCTATCAATCGTCTTTCAGATGCCTATCTCGAAGCTATTTCTGAGTAGATAAATTCTGCATTCAAAAATAGCGCGATCAATTCAATAAAAAATATACAATCTTTGTGAATATAAATCAGCGATTACATCTGCTTTTGCTGCGATTGAAAGCGGATTGGCGGGTTGCAAATCTTTCTCGCAGAATTCAAAAAAATTCAAAGCGGGATTTGCAATATAGCCCGGCAGTCTTTTTTAATGCTTCGTCCCGCTTGGGCGGCTTGAGTTTAAATGCAGCTTTTACTCAGCTAACATCTTGGGGGCTCCAGCTCGAGGGTGTACCGGTTGTTCATTTTGTTTGCCGCGCGGGTATGAGCCGTTGTGTTTTGGGTACCAATCCAGATGACTACCTGGCTGATCCGCCCTGTCAAATTTGTATTTCCCAATCCAAAAAACTAACCGCTCACTCGGATGTTCACTGGTTTGATTATCAACAGAATCAAACTTTGTCGGAAGAAATCGCAAACCTTTCCCTGGCTGAACTGTCCAATTTCCAATTCACTTTTGATTCTCAGACTATTCCACTTGGAAAACTGGTGCTGCCTTCGCTGCGCTGGGCTTTGCGACAACATCACCTGGTTGACAACAAGGCCAATCGCCATCAACTTCAGGCATATATCTTGTCAGCCTATAATATTGCAGTTGAATTTGATAAATTTTTGCGGGAATTAAAACCGCAAACTGTTGTGCTTTTCAACGGTTTGCAATTCCCTGAGGCGACGGCGCGCTGGGCAGCACGCAAGCATGGCATTCGTACGATCACCCAAGAAGTGAGTTTTCAACAGTTTTCCGCCTTTTTCACGGATGGGGATGCCACAGCCTATCCCATTGAAATCCCAACTGATTTTGAGCTAACTGAGACCCAAAACCACCGCCTGGACGATTACCTGAGTAAGCGATTCAAAGGCGATTTCACCATGGCTGGGATACGCTTTTGGCCAGAAATGAATGGATTGGATGATGATTTTTTAGATCATGCTGCAAAATTCAACCAGATCGTGCCGGTGTTTACCAATGTAGTTTTTGATACCAGTCAGGTCCATGCCAATACGATATTTCCCCAAATGTTCGCCTGGTTGGATCTAGTGTTGGAAATCATCAAATCGCATCCGCAGACTCTATTTGTGATCCGTGCTCATCCGGATGAAAAGCGTCCTGGTACTCGTAAGCAGACCCGTGAAAGTGTCAGCGATTGGTTGGCAAGCAAAGGGGCAGATAAGCTGCCGAATGTAATCTTTTTTGACTCGCAAGACCACGTCAGTTCTTATGACCTGATCCGGCGGGCGAAGTTTGTTATGGTGTATAACTCTTCCATTGGGTTGGAGGCGACACTATTGGATACGCCTGTATTGTGTGGAGGAAAAGCGCGTTTCACGCAATATCCGATTGTCCATTTTCCGCAATCGCCTCAGGCATATCAGAATAAGGCCGAGGAATTTTTGATTACGAATAAACTGAATGTGCCCGACGAATATAAAGTCAATGCCCGGCGCTTTTTGTATTATCAACTCTTTCGGGTATCTTTGCCTTTTGGAAAATTCATCAAAACTCACCCAACACCAGGATATGTTCAGATCGAGCCCTTTTCGTGGCGGGAATTATCCATTGAGAAATCTCCATCAATGAAGGTGATTTTCGAAGGGATAACCCAACAGAAACCATTCCTATTGCCGGAGATGGAATGAGAATTCGAAATCTGCTCAAGTTAGCCCGTTGGCGAATGCGTCGCCTAAAAGTATTGGCCCGAAATGGTTCTCTTTCAGGCGTTCCTGTCTTCTTCGCTAATTCTTTCCCAAAGAGTGGCACACATTTGCTCACTCAGGTGTTGCAAGGGCTGACCAAAATAGGGCCTGCGGTGGACGGTGGCCTCCCGGCTGTGCTTACCTTCGATGGCCCTACGGGCGAACTGCGCCCACAAAATCAAATTTTGAGTGACCTTCGGCGTTTACGGCCGGGGGATATCGCCTATGGTCATTTGCATGCCCTGCCAGGGGTTGTATCCCTGCTTACGCAGGATAGTGTGGTTCCATTTTTTATCTTTCGCGATCCGCGTGATGTAGTTGTTTCTCACGTCCACTATGTTACTGAGATGGAGCCCAATCATGTTCATCATCAATTTTATAAGATGGAATTGCATAATTTTGATGTACGCTTACGCGCCAGTATTTTGGGAAGACCTGAACTAGAAATCGAATTTCCGAACATTCGTGAACGCTTTGAACCTTATTTGGGTTGGCTCGAACGCTCCGAAGTTTTGGTTTTGAAATTTGAAGATTTCATCACCGATCAAGACAAGACTCTCCTAAAGGTCCTGAATCACGCCCGAGGGCGCGGCTTCCCAGTTGAGAAAAATGAACCAGAAACAATAAATATTTTGAAATCTGCTATTGATCCAGCACGTTCCCCAACATTCCGAAGTGGCAAAGTCGGCAAATGGCGAGAATCGTTCACAGAGGAGCATAAATATTTGTTCAAAGAGGTTGCTGGAGGTTTGTTAGTGCAATTAGGATATGAGCAATCCACAGATTGGTAATCGACCACTTTGTTCGGTGGTCATTCGCGCCTATAACGAAGCCGGCCACATAGGCCGGTTGCTGAAGGGCATTTCGCAGCAAACGTTAAAGGATGTGGAAACTATCCTGGTTGACTCAGGTTCTACGGATGAAACTGTAGCCATTGCAGGCGGTTATCCTGTAAAAATCGTCAACATCAGTCCACAGGAATTTACCTTTGGGCGTTCCTTGAACCGGGGTATTGAGGCAACATCGGGTGAATATATTGTTATTATCAGTGCGCATTGTTACCCGGTTTATCCCGATTGGTTGGAACAAATGCTGGCACCTTTCAGTAATACTGAAGTTGCCGTTACTTATGGAAAGCAGCGTGGGGGCCAAACCAATCAGTATTCTGAACACCAGTTTTTCCGCAAGTACTTTCCGGATAGTTCACAGCCCAGGCAAGCGCACGCTTATGCTCATAACGCCAACGCCGCTATTCGGCGTTCATTGTGGGAAGCGAATCCCTACAATGAATCTCTGACCGGATTGGAAGATTTAACCTGGAGTAGTTGGGTGCAACAAGAAGGGTATTTGATTGCGTACGTGGCTGAAGCTGAAATTGTGCATTTGCATGATGAAAAACCTGCCCAGGTTTATAATCGTTATCGACGTGAAGCGATAGCTATGAAGCAAATCCTTCCTGAAAGCAAATTCACATTTAGGAATTTTTTGGGGTTGTGGCTAGGGAGTACATTTTCAGATTTATTACAAGCTCGCCGAGAGAGGAGCCTCGGAGCCCATTGGGTGAGCATTTTTTGGTTTCGCTTTTTGCAGTATTGGGGAACGCACCAAGGATACCGTTATTCGGGGAATATCGATGCGCAACTTCATCGGGCATTCTATTACCCTCCAAGTATTTTGTCAGATAAAACGCCTGCCCCGCGCGAGATTACTCCAATCGATTATGAGAACAAGACAGAGTAGGATTATAATCAGGACATGACTAGAATCGTCGCCCTCGTTCCCATGCGCCATAATTCTCAACGAGTGCCAGGGAAAAATTATCGTTTACTTGCGGGAAAACCTCTTTTCCACTACATCGTTGAAACACTTTTGAATGTCCCAGAAATTTCAGAAGTTATCGTGAACACAGATAGCTCAGAAGTGATGAATGGTCTGCAACGGCACTTCCCATCTGTACGTGTTATTGAACGACCTGATTATTTATGTCCAGGCGAAGTGCCAATGAATGAAGTGCTGACATATGATGCAGGGCAAGTAGAGACCGACTTTTATCTCCAAACGCATAGCACGAATCCACTTTTGTGTCCTGAAACCGTTTCGAATGCGATCCAATCTTTTCTAGATCAATATCCGGCGTATGACTCTCTATTTTCTGTAACACGCATTCAGACACGTTTGTGGGATCAACTGGGACGCGCGATAAACCATAATCCAGCCGTTCTTCTGCAAACCCAAGATCTGCCTCCGAATTATGAAGAAAACTCATGTATCTATATCTTCACTAAGGAAATCCTGCAACAACGCCGTAATCGACTTGGTGAGCGTCCGATGATGTTTGAAATTGACGCCGCTGAAGCCTGGGACATCGATGAAGAATTGGATTTTGAGATCGTCGACTTTTTGATGAGGAGAAAAAAAGGTAAGTAGGTATTGGTTATTTGGTATCAGGTTTTTATTCGCATCTGATACCTGAAACCTGGCACCTGATACCTGACATCAATGTATACTGTCCTTTTCACCGCTCCGTACATGATCCCATTTTTGGACCGCTTTCGGTCAGTGTTCGACAGTTATGGTATTGAATTAATCGTCCCAGAAGTGGAAGAACGTCTTGAAGAAGAAGATATCCTGTCCTATGCCGGACAATTCGATGGGGCCGTTTGTGGTGATGACCGCTATACGCCCCAGGTTTTGGATGTTTGTGTGCCGCGCTTGAAGGTAATCTCTAAATGGGGGACGGGCATCGATTCAATTGATCAGGAAGCGTGTGAACGTCTGGGTATTAAAATTGGAAATACACCCAACGCATTTACATTGCCGGTTGCGGATACGGTTCTTGGGTATATGCTTGCTTTTGCACGCCGGCAACCCTGGATGGATCGGGCGATGAAAGCCGGCACATGGGATAAAATCCCTGGTCGAGCTTTGCATGAGTGCACCCTAGGGGTGATAGGTGTGGGAAATACCGGTAAAGCAGTCATTCGGCGAGCCAATGTATTTGGCATGGAAGTGTTGGGCAACGATATTCGCGAAATCAGGCCTGATTTTGTGCGCGAACATCGTTTGCAGATGACTACTTTGGTGGATTTGCTTAGTCGAGCGGATTTTGTGAGTTTGAATTGCGATCTTAATCCAACCAGCGAACATTTGATCAATGCTGATACATTGGCAATGATGAAGCCTGGAGCCGTGCTTATCAACTCGGCTCGTGGCCCCATTGTGGACGAAGTGGCCCTTATCGATGCCCTTAATAATGGCACTATCGCTGGGGCTGCGTTAGATGTTTTTGAAGAGGAACCCCTGCCAAATTCCAGTCCGCTGCTCGAGATGGATAATGTTTTGATCGCGCCTCACAACGCAAATTCCAGCCCGATGGCTTGGGAACAGGTTCACTGGAATACAATTCGAAACCTTTTAGATGGGCTGGGTCTCGATAGTTCAAAATTGGAAGAATTTAAAACAGGAGAGTAATGACTGGCTCACGAACAATGTTGATTACCGGCGCAGCAGGCGGCATCGGTCGCGCTACGGTACAGTTATTTGCGAATAAGGGGTGGCAAGTAATTGGTGTGGATCGAGCGCCCTTTGGCTCGGAATTTCCTGATAATGGCCTATTCATTCAGGCGGATATATCCGATGCTTCAGCGTTAGAAGAGATTTTTAATCAAGCGCAAGGCTTCACGGATACTCTAGATGCTCTCGTAAATAACGCTGCTCATCAAATTACTAAGCCACTCCTAGAGACTACTGTTGAAGAGTGGGATGCGGTCATGGCATCAAATTTGCGTTCGGTGTTTCTAAGTGCAAAACTGGCCCACCCATTACTGAAGTGCCGGGGAGGCGGGGCGATGGTGAATGTATCCTCTGTGCACGCCGTGGCTACATCCAAAGATATTGCCGCGTACGCGGCCAGTAAAGGCGGTATGCTGGCTCTGACCAGAGCGATGGCCATTGAATTTGCCCCTGACAATATTCGCGTCAACTCAATTCTCCCAGGTGCAGTTGATACACCCATGCTGCGCGCTGGGATGAACCGAGACCATGCTGGAGCTGGAAACCTGATGGATCGTCTAGAAAATCTGGCTCGCAAAACGGTTAGTGGAAAAATTGGCTTACCGGAAGAGATAGCCCAGTCGATTTATTTTTTAGCGGATGGAGAACAATCTTCCTTCATGACGGGCCAGGCAATGATAGTCGATGGGGGCGCGACAGCTCGCCTAAGCACAGAATAACCCATGACAAATTACAGGCAGAAAATCAAATCACTGGTTCCCGCCTCCATTTGGCAACCAATTAGTGAGACGCGCTATGCGCTTCGACGTGCCGCACAATGGCCAATGGCTGTCATGCATCCCTGGCGACGAGAGAGTATTCGCCGTCTGGCAGCGTTGAAAGACGTACATAATGGTGAACGCTGTTTCGTGATTGGAAATGGTCCCAGCTTGAAGAATACGGATGTTTCGAAACTGAAAAACGAATTCACCTTTGGGATGAATCGCATTTATCTGGCATTTCCGGATTGGGGTTTTCGCACGAATTTTCTTGTGTCGGTGAATAACCTTGTCAATGAGCAGTGTTACCTGGATTTTCAATCATTAGCGATGCCCAAGTTTTTTTCCTGGCGATCGCGCGGGCTGCTTTATCCCCAGGGCCAGCCCGATGAAAATACACATTTTCTCTTTTCGACGTACACCGGCCCAAAATTTGCTCATGATGTGTGTGAACGGCTTTGGGAAGGAGCAACGGTAACCTACGTTTGTTTGCAGTTAGCCTTTCACATGGGTTTTGATGAAGTTATCTTGATTGGCGTGGATCACAGTTTCACCAGCGAAGGGAAGCCCAATACGACTGTAGTTTCGGGTGGCGATGACCCCAATCATTTCGATCCCGGGTATTTTGGTAAAGGCTTCCGCTGGCAGCTTCCCGATCTGGATACTTCTGAACGAGGCTACTTGTTGGCCCGCATGCACTTCGAAAAAGCCGGTCGTCGCATGCTCGATGCCACCATTGGGGGAAAATTAACCGTTTTTCCAAAGGTCGAGTACAACTCATTATTCTGAATCGGGATGGATATTCTCTCGTGAAGCCCTTGTGGGGCATAATTCTTTTGGGAATGCTGATGGCCGGGAGCTTGCTATTTCTGCTCTCGCTAATCCCTTTCGAGATTTTGAAACCTTACGCAGATACCATTCCCAGAGACGGCGAATTAGAATTTTTTACATCTGAAATTCACGTCCAGCTAAGTTTTTTGAAATGGGTTGGTGCTGTATTTATGGGTTTCAGCGGCTGGATGGTGATTTCCAGGAATGTATCCCAACGCCTTGTAAGCCAATTAGTTCATGGGGTAAAGGATGTTGCGCATGCGATCATCGCGGATATCAAGGCTTTGTGCAAAGACTTGTTTTGGGCTGAAGATGATCGCTGGCATCGTTACATATTGTTGGCCGTTTTCGTTGGTGTGATTGTCAATAGCGCCAGGTTTTTACAACGGCCCATCCTTTATGATGAGGCCTATACCTTCAATATTTTTGCCTCCCGTCCATTGCTACGCATCATCAGCGATTATCATTTGCCCAACAACCACATTTTCCATTCCATCCTGGTGCATATTATTTATCGCATTTTTGGCAATCAACTCTGGGTGGTGCGCTTGCCAGCCTTTATGGCGGGCATTTTCCTGGTTCCGGCAGGATATTTGGCCGCGAGAAGAATATTCGATCCAGATACAGCGCTGCTCTCCGCTGGCTTAATTGGGCTCGCGCCAATTCTGATCAATTACTCGACTAACGCTCGTGGATATTCGATCCTTTGCCTGGTCACGCTGGTAATCATTGCTTTGGGGGCCTATGTTCAGAAGATACCAAATAAGGCTGCCTGGGTTTTGATGGTGGTATTTTCTGTCTTTGGTTTCTACACTGTCCCGACGATGTTATTTCCCTTTGGCGCTTTCTGTATTTGGATGGCCTTGGTTTGGCTGCTAAATGATACTCAACCAGTCCGGGAGAATCGATTTCTTCGAAATTTGATAGGCATGGTGATTATCACGGTTGTTTGGGTGATCTTGTTATATTCACCGGTATTCATTGTTAGTGGTTTTGATCAGGTAGCCAGTAATTCATTTGTTGCTCCCCTGGATAAATCTGAATATTGGCGTGTGCTATCAGAAAGATTGTTAGAAACTTGGGATGTTTTCCGTAAGGGAACTCCTGAACCTACGATATGGATTTTAATTGTAGGATTTGTAGTGGCCCCATTTTTTCAGAATAGGGATGATCAACCGCGGGTATCCTTCGCCTATATATTGATCCTTTTCTCGGCAGGTTTTATTTTCGTAAGAAGAGTAGCACCATTTGATCGAATGTGGTTGTTTGTTGTGCCTGTATTCCTGATTTGGGCAGCTGCCGGGATAGTGGGTTTCTATAATTTCACCCTGAGACGCTTGGTTGCGGATAGGCGTTGGATCGCAGCAGGGACCAAGTTTGGTTTGCTGGTGATTATTCTTACTCCCATATTCTTAGGCGGGCAAAAAATATTCTCGAAGCAAATCTCAAATGGCTCTCCGGCTAGAAACGTTACTGTAGATTTAGAGAATATTTTAGAAACCGGCGATGTAGTTGTTACAACATTCCCGGTAGATGCGCTGGTTCGGTATTATTTTGATCTATATCAACTGAATGATGGGGATAGATTTTCTGATCGGGGCGGGAGTTTTCGGAATGTATTTGTGGTCATCGATGAGAGTAAGCAAACATTTGAAGGGGTTTTACAAAAAGAAAAGTTCCCTCTTGAGTTTCTTGATTTGACATCGGCAACATTGGTTTCAGAATCATCACCTTTACAGGTTTATCAAATCGATCACAAATAATGACTTCTTCTCCATCGATCACAATTATCACCCCATCCTATAATCAGGCCGAATTTCTGGAATTTGCCATCCGCTCGGTGTTGGCTCAGGAAATTCCTGACCTGGAATATTTCATTGTGGATGGCCGCTCGACCGATGGCAGCGTAGAGATCATTCAAAAATTTGCCCATCAACTGGCCTGGTGGATCTCGGAACCCGACAGTGGACAGGCAGAAGCAATTAACAAGGGCTTTGCACGAGCCAGAGGGGAGTTTGTAGCCTGGTTGAATTCTGATGATATGTACGCCCCTGGGATGTTGAATCAAGCCATCGAGGTTCTGCGCGCCCACCCCGAGGTCGGTCTGGTGTTTGGGAATGCCGTCTCAATCAATGAAGATGGCCTGCCCTTAAATGAGGCTACCTTTGGGGATTGGACATTGAAAGACCTGATGGCATTCAATATCATCTGGCAGCCGGCGGTTGTTTTTCGTAAATCTGTGTTAGATCAGGCCGGTTATCTCAATCCTAAATATCATTACATGCTGGATCATCATTTGTGGCTGCGCATGGCCCGACATTCCACATTGAAGTATGTTCCGCATTTGTGGGCATTTGCCCGTCATCATTCTTTTGCAAAAAATGTTGCTCAACCCGAGGGTTTTGGGCGTGAAGCCCTGGAAGTCCTCGAATGGATGAAAACCCAGCCAGATTTGCAAGCTATCATTCAGCAGGCTCCATCTTCAATTCAGGCTGGCGCTTATCGGTTTAATGCCCGCTATCTGTTGGATGGAGGGAAGGGCTGGCCCGCTTTGAAGAATTATCTCAAAGCATTTTCTTTACATCCTAAAACTGCATTGAAAGAGTGGCACCGCATCGTTTACGCATTCTTGGCAATGCTAGGCCTGGGGAAGTTAGGCGATGTATACTACAGTGTACAACGGAAAAAGATTCCTGAGTCGGTGCGACAATTTGGTGTAGAAAACATTAACCTCCTTTATGAGGAGCGGATAGCGTGAAAGAAAAACTTTACTTTTTTCAACCTACCTGGTTTTTTCTAATCTTAGTTGTATTCGGAGTAGCACTGGGGCTTGGAATCCGTGTTTATGATCTGACCGATCCGCCCTTTGATTTCCATTCCACTCGCCAGCACCGTTCGGCGATTATCGCCCGCGGTATATTTTATGAAAGCCGCGACGATATCCCAGAAGATGAGCGCGCCGCGGCTATGTATGCCTGGAACAACGAGACCACCATCGAGCCTCAATTGCTGGAGCAGCTCACAGTCTGGTTGTACAGGCTTGGCGGCGCGGAGCAGTTGTGGGTTCCGCGTTTATTATCATCGATCTTTTGGGTGCTGGCTGGGCTGGTTGTTTTGCTCTTAGGGCGTGAACTCGGTAATTTGGATGGCTCCTTGGTGGCTATGTTCTACATTCTGTTTTTGCCCTATGGCATCTTTGGCAGCCGAGTCTTTCAACCTGACCCTTTGATGACCTGCTTGATTGCCTGGGCTTTGTGGGCCGCTTTGCGTTGGTATCGTATGCGCACGCTGAAAATGGCAATTCTCGCCGGGGCGCTGGGCGGTTTGGCCATTTATATCAAGAGCGTGGCCGTCTTCTTTATCGCTGGTGGCTATGTCGGTTTAATTTTGTTCGGTGTGGGTCTGTGGAAAGCGCTGCGTGACAAGCAAGTCTGGATAATGGCAGTGGTCACAATATTGCCTACGGCTTTATTCAATATTTACGGTTTGTGGATTGCTGGTTTCCTCCAGCAGCAGCTCAGCTACCGGGTATTCCCCGCTCTCCTTCGTGACCCGGCCTTCTACATCCGCTGGCAGGAAATGATAACGAATATCGCTGGTTATGGGACCGTTCTGGCCGCGTTGGCTGGAATCCTTTTATTGAAAGATAAAGGTAAACGCGGCCTATTAGCAGGTTTGTGGTTTGGCTATGGGGTTTACAGTCTGACTTTTGCCTATCACACCCTGACGCATGACTATTACCAACTGCCATTAATATTGATAGTGGCGATTTCATTAATCGTCGTTTTATCGGAAGTTTTCCAGCGCCTGGCTGCTGTGGATAGCGGGCTCCTGGCGCGGGGGTTTGTGGTGCTCCTGATCATTGGGGGCGCGTTTTTCAAAGTTTGGGATGTGCGCGTGAATCTTGTTCGCCACGATTATCGTGAAGAATATCAATACTGGCAGCAGATCGGTGAGTTGATCGAGCCCGGCAAGAAGACCGTTTCACTCAGTCATGCTTATGGCTACTATCTTGCTTATTATGGACATGTAGGCAACGACAGTTGGCCGGACTCCAACGATATCCAGATCCGCGCTCTGGCTGGGGAAGATGTAAGTAATTTCAAGAACGATATTCTCCGCCGCATCGATGAATATGATTATTTTGTCGTCACTAAAATGGGCGAATTCAACGACAACCCCGAGTTGAAGGAGCGCCTTTTCGATAACTATTTGCTCATGGCCGAAGGGGATGGCTACTTTATCTTCGACCTGAATCAGAATGCATCGCCTTGATAGGTAAGTACTGTATTAGGTTGAACCGCGAAGACGCGAAGATCGCTAAGTAGACCACAATACACCGCAAAGAGTCTCTCTTCCTAATATCGAAATATTTATCCCTGAATTTCCTTTGCTTTGTGCCCTTCGCGTCTTTGCGGTAAATTATCATCAAATAATCTGTAACCACACATCTACCCAATGCCCTGTCATATTAATTCATGAAACCTCTGGTATCTATCGTAACCCCCTCCTTTAACCAGGCCAAATACCTGGAAGCTACCATCCAATCGGTGTTGGATCAGGACTACGAGAACATCGAGTACATTGTTGTCGATGGCAGTTCAAGAGATGGCAGTGTGGATATCTTGCAAAAGTATTCCGATCGCCTGTCCTGGTGGGTTTCTGAACCGGATCAAGGCCAGACGGATGCCATCAACAAGGGCTTCGCGCGCGCCAAGGGGGATATCATGGCTTGGCTGAACTCGGATGATACCTATCTCCCAAAGGCTGTCTCACAGGCGGTGGCCGAATTTCAAGCATACCCCGAAGCTGGCTTGATCTATGGTGATGCCAATTTCATCGATGGAGAGGATAGTGTGATTGGCAAATTCAACGCCCAGCAGACCAGTTTTGCTCGCTTGCGGCGCGGTGGAGTTTATATCCCTCAGCAGGCCGCCTTCTGGCGAGCAGATTTATGGCGACAAGTTGGCCCATTGGATCCCAGTTTCTATTTTGCGATGGATTATGATCTGTGGGTGAGATTGGCGAAGGTATCAGGAATTCGCTATATTCCGGGTCACACCTGGGCAAATTTTCGCTTGCACGACGATGCCAAAACCATTGCTGCTGACGAACGTTGTTGGCCAGAGATGCTGCAAGTTCATCGCCGTGATGGTGGTAGTTATTTTTCCTGGATTTATCTACGCTATTTTGCCCGTCGCATTCTGGCGCCATTGATCAACTGGCGCCGACGTAATACGTTGCGCTGAAACAAACTGGACTTCAGTTCACATGAGTTCATTGGTATTATTGGATGGTACCGTTCGATTGCCAATGAACTTTGTGTTTAAAAATGCAATGAGCACCCTGATTAACACCGCACCTTTCGATACAGCCTTGGCTTCGCCTCGGCTTACTCAAGATGCTAATACATGGATGATTGCAATCGGTGCGTATCGAAGGGTGCCGGATTTCACTGAAATGATTAGAATAAATTGATGGATTCCGACCAAGAACGCAAGAAGTGGGATTACTATTACGCTAATCTTCATCAGGACGCGGAAGCTGAGAACGTACAGAAATTTCGGGATGAATTCGTTGGTATTGTGGACGGTTTGCTTCACGATGGTGGCCGGATCCTCGAAGCGGGCTGTGGAGCGGGAGAGCAGAGTCTGGCCCTGGCACAGCGGGGCAAATTCGAAATGACTTTGATGGATTTTTCGACCGAGGCCATCGATACGGCGCGCAAGTCGTTTGCGCAGGCCGGTGTTGAAGCGAACTTTTCAATCCAAGACGTATTCATGCCCGGCGAGCCGGAATTTGATCTGGTATTCAACGCTGGGGTTTTGGAGCACTATGCTTCTGATGAGCAGGTCGAACTCTTGCGCGGCATGGCCAGTCGCAGCCGAAAGTACGTGCTCGTAATGGTGCCCAACTTCTCCAATTATTGGTATTGGATTTGGCGGATTCAAAAATCGAGCCAGGGCTTGTGGCCTTTTGGTAAAGAGATCCCGGCGGTGGCGCTGGGTTCTGTCTTCGAAGCGGCTGGTATGCAATATCAGGGCAGCGCTTATATTGGCTCGGGATGGACCGAAAGCTTCGTCACAGGCATCAATGGTCTCTCGGAAGATTTGCAACGGGTGCTGCTCGAAGTCCATCGTTCAGGACTGCTGCCCGAAACACAAACCAATTATTTGTTGGCCGGGCTGGGAAGTGTTGGGGAACAGCCAGCTTCTAAATTCTGGCTGGGCATTTCCCAGGAAGAATCCCAATCCACATCGCAAAACCTTGAGTTGGTTTCATCAGCCTTGGCAGATGCTTTGGCGATCAAAATTGGCGACGAGCGTGACGCGCAACAATTGCGCCAGGAATTTAATGCCCAACTCTCGACCCTGAGCGCGCAGCTTGAGCGGTTGCAGCAGGCGCATGTGGCAGATTTGGTTGAGCGTGTCCGCGAGATTGAAGCCCAAAGCGCCAAGACTCTGGCTGAACAAATTCACCAGATTGAGCTAGACCATGAACAACGCCTGACGTCGCAATTGCAAGCCATAGAGCAGCAGAATGCATCGAAATTGACCAAAAGAATTCGGGAATTGGAGCAGCAAAACGCAGATCAATTCGCCGATACAGTTCGCCTGCTCGAAAAGGAAGCCGCGGCAATACTTGCATATCTGAAAGAACTTCAGGTGCAGCAAAACGAAGAACTGGTTGAGCAACTGAGCGCTTATGAACGTCAGCGCGATATCGACCAGATGGGGATGATCCGGCAGATTGAGCACGATCATACGGGCGTGCTGGTAGGGAAAATCCAGGAGATTGAGTTTCTTCGGAGGCAGATCGAGGCTCTTCGTCTGCCTCGCACGCTAAACGTTGGTTCACTGTTGCGTTTCGTACTGTACAGGGGCTATACCAAATTCAAGCGAATTCTAAAAGGGCTGCGTCACTTTTTCCAAAAAGAAGCACCTCAGGTGCTGGGGACGGAAGAGATAGCTTTTCAACCACCGCTGTCGTTGGGGCATCCACATATCTCGGCTGAGCGCAGGGTGGTTATTCTTTCGTATACTTTTTTTGATTTCGACGGCAACAATATGTATTACGGTGGGGCTGAGCGCTATATGCTGGAGTTGGCGCGGCTGTTTCGGGCGTTTGGGTATTATCCTGAGTTGTACCAGTGCGGCAATGGCTATTGGGTGCGTTACTATCAGGGTTTGCGAGTGACGGGGATCGATGTGGGGGGTGAGGCAACGCGCCTGGCAGATGAGGTGCAGAAGTTCGATCAGGCCCAGGCGCTGACCATTTATTCCCCATTCTCGCTGGCGCAATTTACAAGCGAAGCTCCTGGAGTAGGGATCAGCCATGGTGTTTTTTGGGATTATGCCGAAATGCAAGCCAACCCGACGGCCATGCAGGCAGTCTTTGACGCCGGTCGGTATCTGGATCGGATCGTATCCGTTGATACCAATACCATCAATACTCTCCGGGCCGCGGCGGCCTCAGCCGCCCTGGTGGATAAATTTGACTATATCCCTAATTTTGTAGATACCAAGGCATTTGATGTTGGGCCCACAGGCGTTGATGAAAAAATCGTCGTTTTGTATCCGCGCCGTTTGTACCGGCCGCGCGGTTTTTGGCTGGTTGCCGATGTGGTGGAAGAAATCTTGAATGCATATCCACAGGTGGAATTTCACTTTGTTGGCAAAGCTGACCCGCGCGAAGAGGAACATATCCTCAGTTTGAGCGAGCACTATCTTGGCCGGATCCATTGGTATTGGTTGCCGCCAGAAGAGATGCCCCAGGCCTACCAGCAGGCCCACATTACGATCATCCCGACAGTACATAGCGAAGGTACTTCGTTATCTTGTTTGGAAGCCATGGCATCGGGCAATGCCGTCATCGCTACCAATGTGGGCGGTCTGCCGAACTTAATTCTGCCAGATTTCAATGGCTTATTGATCGATGTGTCTGCTGAGGCCCTGCTGTGGGCATTGAAAAAGTTGATCGAAGATAAAGCGCTGCGACAGAAATTTGGACGCCGGGGGCGTGATGTAGCCCAGTCGTTTTCCATCGTAAGCTGGCGCTCTCGTTGGGAGCAAGTTTTGCGTCGATACCTACCGGTAGATGATAAGGGTGAAATTCTCGAAAGACCTGTGGCTTTATTCACGGCTGCACCGGGAATCCCCTGGGAGGGCATCAAGCAGCGTCCGCATCACCTGGCTGTCCAACTTGCCAAGGCTGGCATTGAAACCTTTTGGCAGGACCCTGACAAGCGCAGCGCCAGCCCAGAGCCCTTGCTGCATATTCTGGGGCCGGAGGATGAGATCAATCTTCAACGGCCTGTGGTGTTTATCTATTATCCTTTCCATTACCAGCTTTTGGATCAATTCGATGACCCCTTGGTGGTCTATGATGTATTGGATGACATCAGCATCCACGCCGCATCGGACAAGGATTTGCCCAAAGGACAGCGGGCGGTCGATTTCCACCATCAGTTGATGAATGAAGCCGATCTGGTGATGACTTCATCAGATATGCTTCATCGGCAAATTAAACCTGTTCGGTCGGATGTGATCCTGGTGCCGAATGGCATCGACCTGACTCATTTCCAAAAATCCGAAAAACATCCCCAAACACTATCTGCGCCCGTAATCGGTTTCCACGGTGCCATTGCTGACTGGATTGATGTGGATTTGCTCGTTGAAGTTGCCAAGCTGAGACCCGATTACCATTTCCAGCTTGTCGGCCCCGTTTCAATCGAGATTGAGCGGTTGATCCAACTACCCAATATCCAATATCTAAAAGCGGTAAATTATGAAGAAATCCCCCGGACGATTTCCCATTTTGATGTCGGCGTGCTGCCTTTCAAGCTGAATCAGCTAACCCATGCAGTGCGCCCGCTGAAAGTGTTGGAATATCTGGCCATGGGGATGCCGGTTGTGGCCGTTCCGCTGGACGAGATCAAGGACTGGCCCGGTGTACTCCTGGCCGATTCACCTGACGATTTTGCCCAGCAATTGGATCGTGCGCTTGACCAGAAGGGGGTATTTTCCACTGACAAGGATGTTCGCGAATTCATCGCCGCAGCAGACTGGTCGAATACCGTCTCGGCTCTTCTAGAAAGATTACAAGAATTTGTCAAATTTCCGTGATGTGCTGAAAAATCGCCTAATGGCAGGGATTGGTATGGCGGGTGTATTGTTTGGATTGCTTTCCGCCACTGGCTACGCCTTCAACACCTTTTGGCTGCCCAAACCACCCTTCGTATCGTATCCCGCCGATCTCTGGATAGCCGCTGCGTACCTGGCTGTTTTCTCGTTCGTTGGGCTCCTGTTTCTGACGGGCAAGTATCGCTGGCTGCTATTGTTTGGTCTTCTGGTCGCTGCCATTGCGATCATCGTCCCTTTACACAATGCGCGCGCGCTGCACAGTATTTTACTGTTGGGCTGGTTTTTGTTGGTTAGTTGGATGATCGGTGACTTTCTGATCGGCTTGCTGAAGATCACTGCCGACTTAGTTTCAGTCGAAAGGTTGATCATTGGCCTGGTTTTGGGGTGGGGAGCGCTGGTGATGTTGACCCTGCTCCTGGGGGTGATCGGTTTGTATCGCCAGTGGGTTTTCTCCGCTCTGTTCAGCCTGATCTCGCTTTGGGGGCTGGTACGTCATCGGGCGCGCTTCCGGCGTTTCAATTTTCGGCGGTTACCAGATTCCAAATTCGACTCGTTGACCATAAGTTTGGTGATTATCATCGCCTTAGGGAGTTTCTTGTGGTCGTTAGCGCCAGCCGTACGCTATGACTCGCTCAGCTATCACCTGGCTGTACCGGTGCGCTATCTCCAGGCCGGCAGAATGATTGAGCTGCCCGAATCCTTCCAGACTTATTTTGCGCATTATGGCGAAATGTTCTATGTGATGGCGCTCTCTATTGGCGACCAACCATTAACTGGATTGATCAACTTTTCGGCCGGGTTGGTGCTGGCCGTGCAGACGTTTTTCATCGGCAAGCGCCTGGTAAATCGTAGAATGGGGTTGATCGCTGCATTAGTGCTCTATTCATTGCCGATCATCGGAATTGAGTCGGCCACCACATATATCGATATTTATATCGCTGTTTTCCTCACAGCTGCTTTGCACTGTGGGTTGCTATGGGAACACAATCTCGAGCGCGGGTGGTTGCTGCTTTTTGGGATTTTCTCCGGGCTTGCCGTGGGGACGAAATTGTCGGCTTTTTGGCTGCTGCTCCCTTTTTGGGGACTGATGTTGTGGAGACTTCACCACTATCGAAAGCTATCCTGGAGGAACATTTCGATCATCTTTACTCCGGTAATTTTGCTATGGGCTCCTTGGCTGATTCGCGATTGGTTTTGGACGGGCAATCCGGTATTTCCGAATTTGAATTCCCTGTTTCAAAGTCCCAAGTATTTCGATCGGAATTTTTTCATATTCCAACCTACCGAAAACACATTGCGCAATATTCTTCATTTTCCCTGGAGGGGAGTCGCCCAATCGCATGCCTATTATCATGAATCGTCCGGCGCTGTGCTGGCAGGGTTGCCCCTTTTGTCTTTGCCCTGGATGTATCATCGGCGGAGAAATCTATTGATATTTTTTGGCGTGTTGGCTGTGGCTCTGGCGATGTTGTTCAGTTTTGGGGCCAGCGCGCGTTATTTGATGCCAATTTTTCCTTTGTTCAGCGTGTTGGCTGCTGCGAACATCGAGATGATAGCTGCGAAGTTATCTGCCTGGAAAAAAGTCTATGCCACCGGGTTTGTCATCCTTTGTCTAGTTTATTTGTTTTCCACACGTCTGGCGTTTACTGTACGTTGGTGGGAGATCCCTGAACGTTATCCCATCCGAATCTGGAGCAGCAGCGAGAGCATGGAAGAGTTTGTTGAGCGCATCTTACCGGTGTATGGTGCTTTTGAGTTTTTAGACCAGCAGGGCAGCTTTAAGGTATTATCTGTTGGTAATGAACTGCGCTTATACACCGACTCTGAGATTTATGGGGTTTATTTTTCGAAAGAGGCCTATCTGGCTTTACACACCAATACGACTGCCGATGAGTTGGCTCACTTTCTGGCGGAAAAGGGGTATGATTACGTCTTGACTTTTCCGCCAGAGCAGCAGCACAGGCCGAAGTTGTATATGTCCGCGGCGTTATCTGATGATTTCTATAATCGCTATACTCGTTTAGAATATGAGCACAAAGACGTGTTTTTATATCGTTTGATCCCTATCGATCCATGAAATCGCTCAACCACACCGACATCTATGATTCATCTCTCCGGGAGCATCCGCTCAGTGAGGAGGTCCTAGCGCTGCTGACATATCGCCAATTGGTGGTTCAATTTGTCAGCCGGTCAATTAAAACTCGCTACAAACGCTCTATCCTAGGCGTGGCCTGGACGATGTTGAATCCGCTGTTGACCATGCTGGTGCTCACCGTGGTCTTCTCGCAGCTCTTTCGCATCCAGATCGAGAAATTCCCGGTTTACGTTTTGAGCGGGCAACTGATTTGGATTTTCTTCTCCAATACGACCAGCGCAGCGATGGGAGATATGCTTTGGAGCGGGGATCTGATTAAACGCATTTATGTGCCGAAATCGATCTTTGCCGTAACTGCTATTGGAACCGGGTTGGTTAACTTAGGGATTTCGTTATTGCCGCTGTTGCTGATCGCCATTTTTTTGAAGGTGAAATTGAGCCTGGCTCTGCTGACCTGGCCGCTGACGATTCTGCTATTAGCGCTGTTTTCATTAGGTTTAGGGTTGATTCTGACGACGATCAGCATTTATTTTGCCGATATGGCACCCGCGTATAGCGTCCTGTTGACCATCTGGCTTTATGCTACGCCGGTGATCTATCCGCTGGAGATCGTGCCGCAAGACTGGCGCTGGTTGTTTCAATTCAATCCCATGTATTATTTTGTAGAGGCTTTTCGACTTCCTTTGCTTTATCAAATTGTTCCGACATGGGGAATCTGGCTGCCCGCCCTGGTTTTCTCGTTAGCCTCCCTCTTGCTTGGCGGATTGATCTTCACCGCCAAATCTGATGAGTATGCCTACCGACTATAGCCCTCAACTGCAGGCTGCCATACGCCTGGAAAGTGTCTCGGTGGCCTTTCGCTTGCCGCATGAAGAACTTTCCGGCGTCAAGGAATACGCCATTCGCTGGCTGCAGCGGCGTTTGCACTACCGGCAATTTTTGGCGTTGAAAGATGTCAGTTTGGAAATCAATCCGGGGGAAATCTTTGGCATTATAGGCCGCAATGGGGCTGGTAAGAGTACGTTGTTGAAGTTGTTGGCCCGCATTCTCAAACCAACCCAGGGAAGGGTGGTCGTGCATGGTAAAACAGCGCCCTTGCTGGAATTGGGTGCTGGATTCCACCTCGAATTGACCGGCCGTGAAAATATTTTCTTCAATGGGGCTTTGTTAGGCTTATCTCGCAAAGAGATCACCAGCCGGATCGAAGATATCATCGCCTTTGCTGAAATCGATGAGTTTATCGATTCGCCGATGCGCACTTATTCGACGGGCATGATCGCCCGTTTGGGATTTGCCGTGGCAACCAGTACCCGCCTGGATGTGTTGTTGATCGATGAAGTATTGTCTGTAGGCGATGCTCAATTCCAGGAAAAGTGCATCCAGCGCATGCGCTCATTCCAGGAACAGGGTACGACTATTGTTTTCGTGTCGCATAGTATGGCCAGGATAAAGGAATATTGCCAGCGAGCTATCTGGCTCGATGGGGGCGTAATTGTCGCCGATGGCGATTCCGCCAGTGTTGCTGAGAAATATATACGTGGCTGAAACCTCTGTTGCGCGTGTGTTAATTTGCCGCTCGAATCCTATTGCGCCAGATCCACGCGTTGAACGCATGGCTCAGACCTTGTCTCAGGCTGGGTATGCGGTTCGCGTTGTCGGGTGGGATCGGATTGGGGGAATCTCCTTCGATGAACCCTTTGCAGGAGTCCCCCTTATTCGATTGCATATCAAAGCACAATTCGGTACCGGTATGGGCAATTTTTGGCCGTTATTACGCTGGCAGTGGGCTTTGTTGCGCTGGATGCTCCGCCACCAGAAAGATTTTGATATTGTCCATGCCTGTGATTTCGACACCGTATTGCCAGCAATGATTAGTAAGGTATTGTTTGGCAAAAAAGTGATCTATGATATTTTTGATTTCTATGCCGATCATTTGCGCCAGACACCAGGCTGGATCAAAAGAATAATTCGCTCGGTAGATTTGTGGGTCATCCACAAAGTTGACTGGGTGATCGTAACCGACGAAGCCCGACTGCAGCAAATTGGAGATTTGTCTGCGGACTGCTGTACGGTCATTTATAACGCACCCCAGGATGAAAGCCAGAACTTCGAGCACCAGGTGCCACGCCAAACTACAGATCAATTGAAGCTGATTTATGTGGGGTTGCTGCAGATCGAGCGCGGTCTTCTTGACATCTTGAACATATTAAACAATCATCCCAACTGGCAGCTTGATTTGGCTGGTTTCGGGGGGGGTGAGCAGCAAATCTTGGCAGTGACAAAAAAGATGCCCAATGTCCGTTGGCATGGACGCATCCCATATCAAAAAACTATATCTTTGACCTGTTCTGCTGATATAGTCCTGGCGCTCTATGATCCAGCGATCCCAAACCACCGTTTTGCCAGTCCGAATAAACTCTACGAAGCGATGATGCTTGGCAAACCAGTCGTCGTGGCAAAAAATACTCGCATCGACAAAATTGTAAAGCTAGAAGAATGTGGGCTGGTTGTAGAATATGGCAACCAAGTCGATTTAGAAATGGCATTGCGGAAGATGCACGTGGACGTTGCCTTGCGTGAACGATTAGGCACAAATGGGAGAAAGCTCTATGAAACTCAATACAATTGGACGTTCATGGAAAAGCGCATAATAGCCCTTTACGCGTCAATTCTCCAATATCCAACCTCCAATATCTAATATTCAATTCATGCCCAAAATCATCCTCGCTGCCAATACTGATTGGTTTTTATACAACTTCCGCTATGCCCTGATGCACAATCTGCGCGCACGTGGATTTGAGGTGGTCTTGGTCTCTCCAGATGGCAAATTTGTGCAACGCTTGCGGGAGGATGGTTTTCAGTGGTATGAATGGCGTTTGAAACGTAGAAGTATTACCCCCTGGTTGGAAGTTGGCTCATTTTTCCGTCTTTGGCAGATTTACCGGCGCGAAAAGCCAGATATCATTCATCACCATACGATAAAAGCCGTCCTATATGGCTCGCTGGCTGCTGCCCTGTCTGGTATTGCGCTTGTGGCAAATTCTATTTCGGGTTTGGGGTATGTCTTTTCGAGTACTGATCCCAAAGCGGTTATTATTCGTAAAATGATCCACCCATTTTACCGGCGCGTTTTGAGGAAAATCTCTTCGGCGGTGATTTTTGAGAACCAGTCGGATCGAGAGTACTTCTTCAGGCAAAAGTATGTGTACCCTCAACAAACCTGGTTGATCGAGGGCGTCGGCGCTGATCCGCGTCGCTTTTCGCCCACTCCCGAACCGGATGGGGAGGTCGTGATTTTGATGGCGGCTCGCACTCTTTGGGATAAGGGGGTGGGTGTGTTTGTTGATGCCGCTCGTTTTCTAAAGGCACGGGTGGGTGTGCGCATGGTTCTTGTGGGAGAACCTGATCCTGGTAATCCAAAAACCCTGGAAAAAGGTACCCTGAATGCCTGGCATAATCAGAAGATCATCGAATGGTGGGGCTGGCAGCAAGATATGGAGCGCGTTTACCGCCAGAGTAACATTGTCGTTTTGCCAACAATGTATGGCGAAGGCCTGCCAACAACCCTGATCGAGGCAGCTGCTTGTGGTCGCCCGATTGTGGCGACGGATGTTCCCGGTTGTCGGGCGATTGTTCACCACAATCGAAATGGCCTGTTAATTCCCCAAAATGATGCTCCCGCGCTGGCAGAAGCTATCGAGAAACTGGTACGAAACCCAGAATTACGAAAACGAATGGGGGCTAGGGGCCGGCAAATTGTGTTGGAGAAGTTTACGCACGAGAAAATTAACCGGACTACCCTGGACGTATACCATCACCTGCTAGAATCTTATGAAATGGAGTAAAATCTTGCACATTCTGGAGATATCCAGAATAACTTGAACAAATTATTATCACGAATTACTACGAATGACACGAATTTTTCCAGAAACATTCGTGCAATTAGTGTCATTCGCTCCCATTCGTGATTGTTGTGTCTGAATTGTTTTGATCAAGTTTTGCTGACGAAAATAAAGTCTTGCACATATGGTGCTTGGAGTTAGTTATCATATATGACGAATGAGTGGAGTTTGCGCGATTATATTCTCAACTTAATGCACCGCTGGTATTTCGTTGCCGCATGTTTTTTGGTGGGGGCGCTGTTGGGATGGTTAGCAAGCATTCTGTGGCCGCCGATGTATCGTGCGCATATCGATTTGTATCTGGGCATCAACGCTTACCGAGGCCCGCGGGACCGCTATATTGTCAACGTCGCTCAAGACGAGTTGAGCAGCCTGGATGATTACAAAAATTGGCAGATGGAGCAGGTCAATATTTTGGCCTTTACCGATGATTTCTTGTTAGAAACATTGGAACGTTTGCAAACCCTGGATGCATACTGGGAATCAAAAACCGTCGAAGATTTGTATTTTAACTTGCAGGGCTCCTGGCGTAATGCCGGACGCTGGCATTTGAGCGCGGAATTCAACCAAAAAGAACAGACCAGTCAAGCTGTCCAGGTATGGGCTGCGGTCATCGATGAGCGTGTCAGTGAAGCCATTTTGCATGCTCGCCAGGTTGTGGTGTTGGATACGGAAATGGTAGCCATCGCGGACCATCAGACTGATTTGGAAACACGTCTGCAAGCCGTGACACAAGCGCAGGAAGATTTAGAGCGGGCATGGCTGGATTTGGAAAACTCTGTTGATGACCAGCCTTGGGACTCATTTAATCATTGGCAGCTTTTATCACAGGTGACGCAAGCTTCTGACTGGAACCTAGGGTGGCAAACCTTACTCGAAGCCTATCCCGCTCCCGATGCTTTGCCCAGTGAATACCTGCTTTGGGTGGAGCGCGCCCTCTCGGTGATAGAAAATGAGCTCGATGAGCTTCCAGATCAAATCGAATCCATGCAGGCACAATTTGACTCTTTTTCAGGGCAATACCAGGAGGAGATCGATAAAAGCCTGGCGCTGTCCTCGGCTATGGAGATCGAGTTGCCGGAGGAGATCAAGCCTCAAACGGAGATTGTACGCCCCTCGAGTACGCTGATGTTGGTGGGCGGAATCTTGGGGGTTTTGATTGGTTTGTTCGTAGAAATTTTGCGGCTTTCCTGGGGCGGTGAAGATTGATGTCGATGTCCTGGCTAGAGCGTGCCCGCAAAATCATCTGGGCCGTTTTCCTGGTTACTTTGCCTGTGACCAGCTTTCCCTTTTTTCCCGGCAGTATTGGCGGGCGCACGGAAGTTCGTCCGTTAGCTTTGTACCCCTTGATCATTTTGTTATTGATCACAACGTTGCCCTATTTGTTCAATAGGCCCATACCCCGCAATGTCATTCCGTTGATGGTTTTTATCTTGCTGTCATTGGCAAGTACGATTTTTGCCTTCACACAAGGCATCGACCCTGAAATCAATATTTCGGTTTCGGCGCGCTCCTTGCGCATGTTGGTGACACTGGCCATGGGCGTAGCCTTTTACCTCACGGTAGCAGTAGCCCCCCAAACGGAGTCGGATTTGCACTTCACTTTGCGCTGGATGTACACCGGGCTGCTGATTGCGCTTTTGTGGGGCACTCTCCATATCAGTTTTATCCTGTTTTACTCACCAGAATGGTTTGATACTGTCGAGCATTTACAGGGCTTCATCTCCGTCCGCGGCCTATTCGAATCGCGCATCTCTGGGATGGCGTACGAGCCAAATTGGTTCGCTGAACAGATCACTTTTTTGTTCATGCCCTGGTTGTTTTCTGCAGTGATGTCAAATTCAACCGTGTTTCGCTGGCGCTGGCACCGACTAACAGTTGAGGTGCTGCTGTTGTTGTATGCTTCGGGTGTGCTGGTGTTTACCTATTCTCGCACAGGCTATGTGCTGATTGGCGTGCAATTGGTGTTGGCGCTGTTGATCTGGCCGCGCAAAAGAAAACCCGGTTCCAAGAGATGGATCAATTTCATCAAACGGATCGCCTTCGTTGGGGCCGTGGTTGTGCTCTTGCTGGTTGTGATGATTGCTGTTGGTTCACAGAACAGATACTTTGCTCGCCTTTGGCGCTATTGGACGGATGAAAATGCCGTTGGTACATATCTGCATTACATCGCCTTTAGCCAGCGCATGATCTATTGGGAGACGGCTTATCAGATCTATGAACAGCATCCCTGGCTGGGAATAGGGTTGGGAAATTTTGTCTTTTATTTTGAAGATGAATTGACCGATCGGCCATTGTACCCTACACCGGAATTGCTGTACAAATTTGTCCCCAAGGAAGGCAAAAACCAGTTGGTCGTGCCTAAAAATCTATTCGTCAGAATTTTGGCAGAAACAGGAATCTTGGGCATGGCAGCCTATGTGGCCTTTTTAGTCGGCGTGGTTGGTTGTGTGATCTATCTTTATCTCGGCCCCGACCCACAGATTCGCTATTGGGGCCAGGCAGGGATTTTGGCCCTGGTCATATTTATTGGAGTAGCTTTTTCGGTGGATTCTTTTGCCTTGCCGAATGCCTGGATCGTATTTGGTTTGCTGACAGCCAGCACAAACGTCTATTCGCACTCATGAAGAAACATTTTTTTCTTGCCATAGTCGCGGTCATTTACTTTGCCCTGATGGCTTTTCCAAATGCTACCGGTGCAGAGAACCTCAACATGGTGGCCATCTTTGAGAAAGATGAGTTTGCCCAGTATGAACATGTCATCCGCATGCTGACACCGGGCGAGACGCTTTATGATACCGTGCGACACTTTGTGGTTTATCTGCACTACTTTTATGGGTATCCTTTTTATCTTTTATCGGCCTTGGTGCTGTTCCCGTTCCGCTTGCTGGCTGGGTCAGACTGGATGAATCAGACCAGCACGATTATGTTGATCTTGCGCCAGATGGTCAGTGTGTTGCCGATGATTTTTGCAGTGGGATTGATGGTATCAATCCAGACTCGTCGAAAATCAATTCTGTTTGTGGTAGGTTTGTTTGTTTTTATATTAGTTATTCCCGCGGTGATAACCAATAATTTTTGGTGGCATCCGGATAGTTTAGCTGTTTTGTTGATCGTGATCATCTTTTATTTCCTGGATCGTGATCAACTCCGATTTGGGCGTTTCTTATTCCTGGCTGCCTTTACTTGTGGTATGGCCTTTAGCGTTAAATATTCGGGCGCATTTTTTGTGCTTGCCATTCCAACCTATCTTGTTTATGGCGTATATGCAAAGAGGATATCCTGGCTGCGGGCAATTGTATTTGCTGCCGCTTTTGTGCTGGTGATGGCGTTGGGGTTGGTGGTATCCAATCCGCTGCTATTGCTGCCCATGGAACGCGCCGAGATCATTGCTACGGCCCGGCTTCAATTTGTCCAGACGCGCATTGGCTATTATTCCGTCAATCCAGATTGGAATTTGACTGCGGAGAAAATTAATCGTATTGTCTGGCCTTATTACGGCCAATGGTTTATGCTGTTGTTAATGATAGTTGGATTGGCGAAAGGGATTGTTTTGCCGCGTTATCGGCTGGTCAACCTGCTGATATTGATGTACATCCTTCCCTATTTCTTTACAGTGGGCACTTCATCAATTCGGCCATTGTACTTTTTGCCCGTGATTGTTCCGGTCGCTTCGGCATTGGTTCACCTATTTCCAGATACTTTTTCTGACCTTATGAATTGGATCAAGGCGGGGAAAAAAAAGGAGAGAATTTCTGCGGTATTGCTAATTGGTGCGTTGGGAATAATCCTGGCGCAGTTCGTCGTCTATATTCGCAGTGATATCGAGATTTATGATGGCATTCTTTATCGGGAACAACGCTCACCGAATATCGCCTTTTATCACGAGGTTGAGGATGTTCTCGAAGAATTGAACGTTGCTGAAGAGAATCTGGTAGTTTATCGTGACTTGACGGCTTATGTGATGCCAAAGCCCAATTATGATGTCATCATGAATTGGCGACTGGCATCATACGATTACTTCAACCGCACTCAGCCCGATATGTTAATGCTGGAAATGGATTATGTGCTGGCTTTTACGAAACCAGACGCGGTTGCCACGGCAGTCGATCCGGGCGATATGGAAGCCTGGCAAAAATTCTATGGTGATGCTTTTGCGAATCAAATTTCGGGCTTCGAGATAATTTATCAAAATGATTATGGATTAGCATTATTGCGAAGTGAATTGATAGAGTAGGTTTATGAATCAAACATTATTGGTTGTCATTGGAGTTTTGGTAGCTATTTTAATTTGTTGCTGCTTGTGTTTTGTGTTAATCGCTGGCGGCGGATTGGCTTTTTCATTTATTATGGATGGTGATATTAACTGGGAAATTGAATCCGGACCATCTACGCCAACGCCTCTGGTTTTGCGTCCCACCCTGGAGCAAACGCAGTCAGCCACACAATCGGCCGCGCAGCCGACCGCGCAATCCCTGGATCAATCAGAGCAGGAGAGCCAATCTGCGAACCAGCCCAACGTTGATGAAGCCGTAACGCTTGCAGATACCTTGAGCATATTAGAAGACACCGAAGTGCCCATCAATGATCTTCTGCAATTGGCCGAGCGCCTGGAAGGGAAAGAGAATATCCCCCTGACAGTAGTTGGCCCACCTGCTCCTTTGCAAGTTGGTACGCAGGATGTTATGTGGGTCACCAATGTTGATACCAACGAAAATTCTCAAATTAAGGTTACTTTGCGTTTTGTGACTGACCATCTCTACTTTTGGATCGAAGATGGCATTCATTATGATGAAGATGAATTAGCTGCACTGGCAACAACGTTCGAAGAAAAAATATACCCAACCAATCGGGAATTTTTTGGCAGTGAGTGGACGCCTGGGATAGATAATGATCCTCATTTGTATATAATCTATGCAGGTGGTCTTGGTTATGGGTTAGCTGGGTATTTCTCCTCGGCGGATGAATATCACCCGCTGGCGCATGAATACTCAAACGCCCATGAAGCTTTTGTTTTAAATGCGGATAATCTCTGGCTTAAAGGTGACTTTACATTGGGAGTTTTGGCGCACGAATTCCAACATATGATCCATTGGAACATGGATCGCAATGAAACCTCCTGGCTTAATGAGGGCTTCTCTGAATTGGCGGCATTTATTAATGGATATGATGTCGGCGGGTTTGATTTTTTATACACACGCAACCCAGATTTGCAGCTGAATGATTGGCCTAATGATCAAGGTGCCACTTCTCCGCACTATGGTGCTGGTTTTCTCTTTGTGACGTATTTTCTTGACCGATTTGGCGAAGAAGCTACCCAAGCTCTGGTAGCGCATTCTGACAATGGATTGTCCAGCGTCGATGCAGTGCTTAGAGAACTGGGCATCAACGATTCAGTCACAGGTGAACCGATAACCGCCGATGATGTATTTGCGGATTGGGTTTTGGCGAATTTCATCCAGGATGCGGGCGTTGCCGATGGTCGCTATGATTATCAAAACTATCCAGAAGCACCCTCAACAAGCTCGACCGAGAGTGTTCCTGGTTGCCCCTCGGAAATAGTGACCAGAGATGTACATCAGTTTGGGGTAGATTATATTAGTATCAAGTGCTCCGGGAACTACAATCTTCACTTTGAAGGTTCGGTCGAAGTCGAATTGCTCCTCGCCGGTCCTTTTTCTGGCGAATATACATTTTGGTCCAATAAAGGTGATGAATCGAATATGACCTTGACAAGGAGCTTCGACTTTAGAGATCACGATAGGCCGCTGACGCTGACTTATTGGACCTGGTACGACCTTGAGGAAGATTATGATTACCTTTACCTCGAAGCATCTCTGGATGGCGAGCATTGGCAAATATTGACTACACCCTCCGGGACCCCAGAAGACCCCTCAGGGAATAGTTACGGCTGGGGCTATAATGGCCTTTCAGGTGGCGATGGTCAATGGATTCAAGAGAAAGTGGATATTTCCCAGTTCAGTGGGCAGGAAGTTCAACTGCGGTTTGAATATGTGACGGATGCGGCTGTCAACGGGGAAGGATTCCTGTTGGATGATGTTGAGATCCCAGAGGTAGATTATTTTGACGATTTTGAGGGGGATTCTGTGGGTTGGCAGGCTGCTGGCTTTGTGCAGATTCGCAACTCGCTGCCTCAATACTATCGTCTAGCATTGGTCCATATTGGCGAAACCACGAATGTAGATTATATTTCGCTCAGCTCAGATAATGATGTTGATATCCCCCTGGAATTCTCGGAAGATGTCGATGAAATAATTTTGGTAGTTTCCGGAACGACACGCTATACTCGCCAAAAAGCTGCTTATCGTTTCGAAATTACCGAATAAAAACAGGCACCGCTAGGTGCCCGTGTATATGACAAAAGCCCGGCAATCAGTTGCCGGGTTTATCTTTTAAAGTAGGTTTTCATGGTTTGCGCAGGGTAGCTAATTGTTCTTCCATCTCAGCCCGGCGAGCATTAGCTGCACTCTTGACCTCATCTTGAAGTTCAGCAATCCGAGTTTGAAATTGGCCCCGCAATTCATTTCCTGAAGTGGGAGTAATCAGCATTACTACTGTAGCGCCAATCAAACTGCCAAATGTAAAACCGACGATGAAATTGATCGCTCGCTTCATGTTTAATCTCCTTCTATCTGTTACGTTTTCTGCGAGAAGATAGTATTATAATTGACAAACGTATCTTTTGGGAGCCGTTGATGTCCTTAGTCACAAAAACAATCCTTGAAGAATATCAAAAATTTTTCTGGCCACTGTTCATTGCTGTTTTACTGTTAGGGGTAATATTCGGATTTGTAGGAAAACCATTGAATACACAAGCGGCTCCTTTTGGAATCGTCTCTTTTGAGTTGGCTGGTAACCTGAGTAATGCTAGCACTATCCTTTCGAGTTGGGACGACAACACAAAGTTGCGCGCCGCTTTCATCCAGGGGTTGGATTTCTTATTTATTCCAATATACGTTGGTGTAATTGCACTGGGGAGTGGTAGAGCATCAAACACACTTTTGCGAAAGAGCTGGCCTTTAGAACGGATAGGAATCCCTTTGGACTGGGCAGTTGTTTTTGCCGGAGTTTTAGATTGCATCGAAAACATTGCTTTACTTCGTTTGCTGTTTGGTCAGCCAGTAAACCCTTGGCCGCAAATCGCTTTTTGGTGTGCTGCTCCCAAATTTGTGATTGTAATCGTTGGGACAATTTATATTGTGTATGGAGCCATGGCTCATTTGCTTGGGAGGGGTGCGAGCAGCTGATTTATGGATACCCAACCGACCCGCGTACCGAAAAAAACGTCCCAATTTGAGGAGCTGCTCATCATTGTTTTGCGGATCATATTTGTGATCATGCTATTGGTTGTAACCGGCATCGTGGCTGCAGCTGTTGGGTACCAAGATGGGATTCGGGAAGCCGCTGTTTTTCAGCCAGTGGATGATAGCAATAGTATTCAAGAACAGTATGAGTTGGGGCAGCAAGATTTCGAGGCAGGGCACTATGATCGGGCTCGCCAGCGGTTTGAGTATGTCATTGCACTTGAACCAGACAAATATCCTGCCGCCTGGTCATACCTGTCGGAAATATTGGCCATTATGAATGCGACAGCTACATTTACGCCAATTCCACCAACAGTAACGTCAACACCAACGCCTACGGTCACGCCCACCCGAGATCCCAGCGGAGAGGAATCAATCTTCAACCGCGCCAGTTCCTTGTTGGCTGCCGGTAATTGGGGAGGCGCAATAGACGCCATCATCGCCTTGCGCAACGAAGATTTGCTTTTTCGGGTAGTTCAATCGGATGATATTTTGTATGCTGCGCTGCGAAACCGCGGCGAAGATCGTATCTTACGACAGGGCGATCTCGAAGGCGGAATTTATGACCTGACGCTCGCCGAAAAATTTGGCCCCCTGGATTACAGTGCCACGGTTTACCGTGACTGGGCCCGACTTTACCTGACCGCCTTAGGTTTTTGGGAGGCATATCCAGAACAAGCGGTTTATTATTTTGGTCAAATATCAGCCGCGGTTCCAGGACTGACCGATGGTTCGGGATGGTCGGCTTCCGAGCGGTATCGACGGTCATTAATTCACTATGGAGATCAGCTTGCCAGCGAGGGGGAATGGTGTTTGGCACAGCAGCAATATGAGCTTTCACTTTCCTGGGGTTCCCAGGCAAATTTGCCTGTAACGCTTACTTATGCCGCTCACCAATGTTCTCCTCCAACCAAAACGCCCTCGTATACACCGGGGCCGTCAAATACACCCACAATTACTTATTCGCCTACCATCGGTCCGTCGCCTACGAGTACCGAAACATCATTCCTTCCTACTTCAACGTCCACATCGACGGTTGTCGCAACTTCGACTTACACATCTACATCACTTCCCACCGAAACACATACAGCAACGACGTTGCCAACGAGTACTAATACCGCGATGCCTACGTCAACGAATACAGACGTGCCCATCCCCACAGCCACAAATACAGATCCCCCACCACCCACGGCGACGAACACACCGCCTCCACCACCGACAGCGACGAATACGGATCCCCCTCCGCCTACAGCAACAGATACACCGGTGCCATAAAAGTTGATCATGACTGCTGGAAAACGAAATCATCCCAAACGAAATAAAAGCAGAAATAACATTGTTGTCGGCTTTGTGTTTGTCGTTTTAGTTATCCTTGGAATGGCAGTTGTTGGATTAGCAGCCTATATTTTGACACGTGAATTTGTTTATTCCCAGAAAATTTCAGGCTATCCTACACCTCTACCAGGGTTTGTGCTGCGGTCCTCCGAAATCCCAACCGAAGACGGATCAACAACCGACGATCAAGCCACACCCACCAGTGAAACATTAGCCGAATTGCCTCAAATCCAAGACACACCCATGGCAGAGGAAACGCTGACTCCCTGGGATGGAAATGAACGCGTCACAGTGCTGGTGATGGGGATCGATTATCGCGATTGGCAATCTGGGGAAGGTGCCGCCCGCTCGGATACGATGATGTTGGTTACTATGGATCCCGTGACTAAAACAGCAGGCATGCTCTCCATCCCGCGTGATCTTTGGGTGGCCATCCCCGGATTTTCACATGGAAAAATCAACACTGCCCATGCCCTGGGAGATGCCTACAATCTGCCAGGAGGTGGACCAGCGCTCGCGGTCAGGACCGTTGAGTTGGTAATTGGGGTGCCTGTCCACTACTACGCTGTTGTCGATTTTGGCGCGTTTATTCGCTTTGTTGATGAATTAGGTGGATTGAAACTGGATATCCCCTATGAAATAAAAGTGGATCCCTTTGATGGTGATCCTCGTTATCTGAAACCGGGGGTGCAGACCTTGCCCGGAGATTTGGTCTTGGCTTATGCGCGCAATCGCACTACCGGTGACGGCGATTTTGACCGTGCCCGTCGTCAGCAGCAGGTTATCCTGGGTATTCGTGATCGCATATTAGATTTTGATTTGTTGCCAGAACTAATCGAAAAAGCTCCAGCGTTATATCGCGAAATCGTAACCGGTATCAGCACGAATATGACCCTGGACCAACTTATAAAACTGGCAGTCTTGGCCCAGCAAGTTCCGGATGAAAGCATTCGCCAGGGTGTGATTGATATTAACTATGTCGCTTATGGTTGGTCGCCCGATGAGTTGAGTATCCTTGTTCCTTATCCCGATAGGATTCGCGTGCTGCGTGATGAAATATTTGCAACGTCGGGATCGCTTTCTCCCCTGACGCCTGGAAATGATCTTGACCGTATGACGCTGGAAGGTGCCAGAATTTCGGTTCAAAATGGCAGTAATGATCCCAATTTGGCCCGACAAACAGCCAATTACCTAACTGGACAGGGTGCCATTGTCGTTGAAGTTCGCGAATCGGGCGAGCGCGATTCGAAAACCAAAATCATCGATCACTCAGGTCGGCCATTTACTATGGCGTATCTGGTTTCATTATTATCTATTGAAACTCGCCAAATTTCGTTTGAATATGGTCCCTCCAGCCTCGCTGATATTGAAATTATTCTCGGTGAAGATTGGGCAGCGAATAACTCTCTTGGTCCCTAAGTGAACATTATGATTGATCCTAATTTCCCATTGATCGATTTACACCGCCATCTCGATGGCAGCGTGCGTTTAGAAACCATCCTTGATTTGGGCCGCCAGCACAATTTGCCCTTGCCCGCGATGGACTTGGAGGGCCTGCGCCCGTATGTTCAAATCGCAGACCCACGACCTGGGGTGATGGCGTTCCTGGAAAAGTTCGAATGGATGGTAGGTGTGCTGGTGGATTATGAAGCCTGCCGCCGGGTAGCTTATGAAAATGTAGTGGACGCCCTTCAAGAGGGAATCGATTATATCGAGCTTCGATTCAGCCCAGAGTTTATGGCTGAACCCCATCAGTTGGAGCCAGCCAGTGTTGTGGCAGCCGTTGTGGAAGGAGTCCAGCAGGGTCGAGAAGAATGCGATATCCGCGTCAATCTGATCGGTATCATTAGCCGAACTTATGGCGCCGACTTGGGTTGGAAAGAACTCGATGCTCTATTGACCCGCAAGGATGACTTTGTCGCACTTGACCTGGCTGGTGATGAAGTTAATTTCCCCGGCGAATTGTTTGTGAAGCACATTAAAAAGGCGCGTGATGCGGGTTGGCAAATCACCATTCATGCTGGCGAATCCTCTGGCCCTGAAAGCATCTGGCAGGCATTGATTGAGCTCGGCGCCGATCGAATTGGGCATGGAGTAGGAGCCATTCAAGACTTGGGACTGATGGATTACCTTGCAGAAAATCGGACGGGTATTGAGGTCAATCTGACTAGCAATGTTCAAACCATGACCGTCCCGGATTTACCCAGTCATCCTATGAAAGCGTTTTTGGAACATGGATTGTTGGCAACGCTAAACACCGACGACCCCGGAATAAGCGCCATTGATCTGCCCTTTGAATACAATGAAGCGGCTCCTGCGGCGGGACTGTCAGTTGATCAGATTCACCAGGCCCAGCGCAACGCTTTAGACGTAGCGTTTATCTCTGATGAGGAAAAAGTTGCATTACTTGCCAGGAAAGCCCATCAGGACTAAAAAAATCCCCCACTGCAAACTTGCTACTTACCCTCCTTTAAGGCATAATTAATACACCGCCTGGATCACTGTAGTGACCGGGACGGGTTGATAAAAATCGATACTGAATTCTGTTAGCCGAATCAGGCCCCTACCAAAATGGAGGGTACCTTGTCCACATTGCCTTTAGAATCCCCCGCGCAAAGCGCACAACGCAAAAAAATAACCACACGTACTTTTCGCCAGAAGAAAGCGCGCGGAGAAGTCATCAGTATGTTGACGGCTTACGATTATCCGACCGCGCTGGCAATTGACCAATCTGGGATTGATTCGATTTTGGTTGGTGATTCGCTAGGGATGGTCGTGTTAGGGTATGAAAATACCCTCCCGGTAACCATGGAGGATATGCTCCATCATTGCCGGGCTGTGGCGCGCGGTTCCCAATATGCCTTGCTAATTGGCGATTTGCCTTTCATGTCATATCAGGCTGATGTAAATGATGCTGTACACAATGCCGGTCGATTTCTCCAGGAAGCAGGTATGGATGCCGTAAAACTGGAGGGTGGACGCGAGCGTCTTGATGCAATTCGAGCAATTGTTGCTGCCGGAATCCCTGTCATGGGCCATTTGGGCCTGACCCCTCAAAGTGTCAATCAATTTGGGGGGTATCAAGCCCGGGCAAAATCGGCCTCGGCTGCCCGAAAGCTGCTGGATGATGCCCTGGCGCTCCAAGATGCGGGCTGTTTTGGCATGGTGTTGGAATCTGTGCCCGAGCGCCTGGCCGAATTGGTTTCGCAACGACTGGATATTCCTACGATTGGGATTGGTGCGGGCTTGGGTTGTGATGGTCAGGTTTTAGTGACTCACGATTTGTTAGGATTGTTTGACCGTTTCACCCCAAGGTTTGTAAAGCAATATGCAGCCTTGAAAGATGAGCTTTCGCGAGCATTTGCAGCTTATAAAAGTGATGTCGAAAACAAAACATTTCCTGCGGCCGAGCATTCTTTTACAATGAAAGACGATCAGTGGGAAATGCTCCTGGACGAGCTGAATGAATGATATGAAAAATTCAACCAATGTGCTTGTTGTAGGTACTGGCGCGATGGCAAGTCTGTTTGCTGCGCGACTGGCTGCCTCTGGTGTAGGAATAAGTATGTTAGGCTCCTGGCCGGAAGGTTTAGCTGCTTTGAAGCAAAATGGTGTTTGCCTGGTAGATGACGAGGGCACGAATTTCTGTTTTCCAGTTCGGGTTTCATCCAACCCCGAGGACTTTGTGGATTCAAATTTGGCTTTAGTTTTGGTCAAAGCCTGGCAAACTGAACGAGTGGCGCATCAGCTTTCAAATTGTCTGGCTCATGACGGTATTGCTTTGAGCTTGCAAAATGGCTTGGGAAACAGGGAGACTTTGAGCCGAATCCTAGGTGAATCCCGCGTGGGGATAGGTGTTACTACAATGGGTGCTACCCTGCTTGGTCCAGGTCGAGTGCGCCCTGGTGGTGAAGGTGCAATTTCCTTGGGAGTCGATCCGCGGGTTGAACCTTTGATTAATATATTCAAAAAAGCCAATTTCAATGTCGGAACGACCCCAGATTTGGATGCGCTCATTTGGGGTAAATTGGCAGTCAATGCGGCGATCAACCCGCTTACGGCACTATTACGCGTCCCGAATGGTGAACTGCTTTCCCGTCCAGCAGCCAGCGCCCTAATGGCAAAAGCGGCGGATGAGGTAGCCAATGTTGCTGCCGCACTGGGCGTAAGACTGCCCTTCGATGCACCTGAATCAGCCGCAAAAGACGTGGCGAGAAAAACTGCAGCCAATCACTCATCGATGCTGCAAGACCTCAGTCGCGGGGCACCAACTGAAATTGATGCGATTTGCGGTCAAGTTGTGCGTGCAGGAAATAAAAACAATGTGCCCACGCCAACGAATTTTGCTTTCCTTAAACTGGTTTGTGCTATGAGTACTTGTTAGGATTTTACATATGAAAACAGTAACTTCGATCTCAGAACTTCGCGCTGTCCGAGCCGAATTGGCTGAACCTGTTGGATTAGTGCCGACGATGGGGTATCTCCATCAAGGGCATATTTCCCTGGCACAAAGAGCACATGAAGAATGCGCTTCGGTTGTGGCCAGTATTTTTGTCAATCCAACCCAGTTTGCACCCACGGAAGATTTAGATTCCTACCCTCGTGATTTGGAGCACGATAGTGAGTTGTTAGGATCTGCTGGTGTTGATCTGGTGTGGGCTCCCACTTCTGATGTGATGTATCCATCGGGATTCCAGACCTGGGTTGAAGTTGAAAATTTAACTCAAGTGCTGGAGGGCTCCAGCCGCCCGACCCACTTTCGAGGAGTAACAACTGTAGTAGCAAAACTGTTCAACGGAGTTTTACCGCAAAAGGCTTATTTCGGCCAAAAAGATGCTCAGCAGGCTGTAGTTATCCGACGTATGGTGAAAGATTTAAACTTTCCTATTGAGATTGTAGTTTGTCCAATTGTGCGTGAACCCGATGGCTTAGCGATGTCCAGTCGGAACACCTATTTAGATCCTGCCCAACGTCAGGCAGCAACCGTTCTTTATCGCTCATTAACTGCAGCAAAGGCTGCCTTTGATGCAGGCGAACGAGATGCTGATGTTTTGCGTTCTATTGTGACCGAGAAAGTAAGCGCTGAGCCGCTGGCCGAATTGGAATACATTTCCTGTGCTGCTCAAAATTCGTTGCAAGAATTGCGGGGTACAATTGAAAGTGCCTTATTGTCCATGGCTGTTCGGGTTGGCAAGACCCGTCTCATCGACAACATGCAGATCGGGTAATTCTAGCCGCCTTCCAAACAAACCAATTAACTAACCAACTACCAAATCTACGCTATGCTTCTCACAATCGACATTGGCAACACAAACATTACCCTGGGTTTGTATGACCAGGATGATCTCGGTCCACGGTGGCGTTTGGCGACGGATCACGAACGCATGCCAGATGAGTATGGGCTGCAAATCGTTGGACTGCTTGAACATAGTAACTTTGCCAGAAATGATATTACTGGCATTTGCCTTGCTTCGGTTGTGCCCCCATTGACCGCGAAAATAGTACAGGCCTGTCAGGATTATCTTGGTCATAATCCTCTTGTGGTAGATGCGGGTGTCAAGACAGGAGTGCGTATCCTGTATGAGAATCCGCGCGCCGTAGGGGCAGATCGTATTGTTGATGCAGCGGCGGTACGGCAGATGTATGGCGGCCCAGCCTGTGTCGTTGATTTTGGCACCGGTACTACGTTTGATGCCATATCCGCCGACGGTGAATATTTGGGTGGCGCCATTGCCCCTGGGATCGGAATTGCAGCAGAAGCGTTGTTTACCAGAGCAGCAAAATTGCCCCGAGTAGATTTGAATCGACCTCCGGTGGCGATTGGTCGTAACACTACCCATGCTATGCAGTCTGGCTTGCTCTTTGGGTATGTTGGTCTGGTAGAAGGCATGGTGGCACGTTTTCAAGGGGAACTTGGCTCAGAAATGAAAACCATCGCTACTGGGGGGCTGGCTGAGATCATCGCTAATGAAACGACCGTAATTGATATCATCGCACCCTGGTTGACATTGGATGGGCTCCGGATCGTTTGGGAAATGAATCAATAGAAATTAAAATGGGGGAGAGGGGAAACATCATTGTTTCGTCGTTGCAATCCTGAAAATTATCGCGGCACACTTGATGAAAACGTTCTGGGCGAGTTGCGTACAGTTGAAGAGTGTTTCCATGAGATATTGATTTGTTGGGAGAGCCCGAAAATCACCCCCCCATTTAACGAATCGAATTTTGCGAAAGGTTTAAATAGCTCTTAGGAACTATTGCTTTTGAGACTCTCGATTCTTATAATCGAAGGATCGTGGGCGCTTTAATGTTTAGGTGGACTTTTATTCTTGTTATTTTATCTTTACTTATTTCTGCGTGTACATCTGCAGAATCGAACCAGGTTTCGATGGGGGATGTCTACTATGAAGTTGATGCCCGATTTTTAGGGATGTACACAACTCTAGGGGGGAATGAAATGTTTGGACCCGCAATTTCTCCCAAATTTAAGCATCAAGAATCAGAATATCAGTATATTGCTGCTGGATTATTTGTCTATAATCCTTATCTTGCACCTGAAAACCAGATTTCACTCGCGCCGGTTGGATTAGAGTTCGGCCTTGCTGAAAAAGATGTATCGGAAGAGAACAGGTTGCTGGTTTATCCGGGATTTCGGGATTTATTCACATTATTTGGGGGATTTAATGTTGTCGGTGCACCCATAACGAATGTTCGATATAACCATGAAATGGGGCGTCTGGAGCAGCACTTTGAAAATTTGGGATTCTATCAGTTGGATTCGGACCCGGCAGGGAAAGTGAATTTGTTACACTATGGAGCCTGGATGTGTTCGGCTCGGTGTGATTTTTCATCGACAGACAATAGTTTGGTTAGCCTCTATCGGTCCAATGCTGAACCCTTCCTCGCTGCCATAAACAACATTGATCCAGATCTCCTGGGGAGGCCAATCACCAAACCCTATATTGCTCCCGATGGAAAAATACAACAAATATTCCATAATGTTGTTCTTAGTGCATCACCGAATAACATAGATTATTTTGATCTTCGCCCCATTCCTGAAATGCTCGGAATTCCAACCAATCCCAATCAAGATTACGCCATTCCGGAGCACTTCAAAACATTTATTGAAACCACAATTGGATTTGACTTAGTTGGTCCCGCAGTTACGGCTTATACTCAACAAAGTCAAAATGTATTGAGGCAGTGTTTTGAAAAACTGTGTTTGAATTATTTTCCAAGCAATCCCTCTCACCAACAAATTTCTCCAGTGCCCTTGGGTTTTTTATATCGCCAAAAGTATTTTCGGGAATCCGAGGCCCTTGTCCCTGAAATTCAACCAGAATTCCAAGATTTTACTCTCAATGTTTGGGAAGATGCTCCAATCATTCAACCAAATGTGATCCAGACGATAGGTATAAGTATCTATAAACATGAAAATCCTGTTGAAAATTTGCAGGCATTTTTGCTCTTAAGACTTCCTGAAAACATTAAAATCAAGTATTTCTTTCCAAAAACCGGGGAGAATGGCATATCAACCGTTTCCCTTAATCCTATCGATGCGCCGCATGGAACGGTCATTGCCTACGAAGTTTGTATTGGTTCTTTTGATGAAGTTGCTAATTGCGCAAATGAGAGTTTTTTGATTTGGGGGAATCCTTAAATTGGGGAATTTTGCATAAATTTATCGTATTTCTAGCTATTGTGTAGCACAAAAAATCGTATATAATTTGTTATGTGAATAAGTTAGTAATTTGGATCGCGATTCTTGGAGCAATTATTAGTGGTGTGGGGTTTGTTGGGGATTCTGTGCTGGCCCAATCAACCGATGTTGCTCCAGTTTTTCCTGATTCTGGTCATCAGGTGTCGCCCGAGTTTCTCGAAAAATATTCTAGCATCCCCAATGGCCAAGAAATTTACGGTGATCCAATTACGAACGCATTTGTTGATGTGCATTCAGGGCTGTTAGTACAATATTTTGAAAAAGCTCGCTTTGAATACCATCCAGACGAAACAGAAGATTTACAAGTTAAATTAACTCCATTAGGAGAGTTTTTATACGAAGCTGGGGATATCGTTTCTATTCCAGAAAATTTCCCATCCTGTCGGATGTATCGTGAAACAGGACAGCCAGTTTGTTATGCTTTCCTTGATTTCTTTGAAAAAAATGGTGGTGTCTTGCAGTTCGGGTATCCAATTTCGGGGTTTGAAATTCACGATGGTTGGATATCGCAATACTTCCAACGAGCCCGCCTTGAATGGCACCCTGAACGTCAGTCTGGTAATCGAGTAGTGATTACGAATTTGGGCACAGAATATTTCCATTTTAGGGGTGAGGATCCTACCCTGCTCCAACCAGTATTGGAGAGCAACATACCTCGTCAGGGAGTCTTTGGATTACAAGTACATGCTTTTGTCAGCAAACCCTTTTTACCCATTTTAGGGGATCAGCAAGAATTATATGTCATCGTCTATGATCAAAACTACAATCCGCTTGAGAAGGCAATAATTTCTTATGTGATTACATATCCGAGTGGAAATGTCACCACGAGTGTTATGCCTCCCACAAGTATTCAAGGAATAAGTACTCAAATCATTAGCATGAGCGGGGAATCTGTAGGAAAGGCAAAGGTCGTTGTGACTGTAACGTTTGGTACGATTCAGGAGCAATCAAGAACATCTTTCCAGATTTGGTAATTGGATATGATATGCCTAAATCAAAAAGGAGACCTTTTGTGGTCTCCTTTTTGATTTAGTAGGAAGCGGCGCTTGCGTCGCCTACGGTTAGTGGCAATTATATTGAATCCAATAATTTAATATACTTATTTGTTTCGGGGGGATTCAGATCTACAATCTTCTGAATCATTTCTTTCGCCCCAGATTTATCCCCGGATTCCAACAAGAGTTCACCGGCCAAATCATAGTGTTTTACAGCGCTGTCAATTTTATCAATTTTCTGATTGAGTGTGGCAAACCGGTAATGTAAAATCGCTTGGTCGGGTTGTTCAACAATTAGAAAATTAAAGAATTCGGTGAGCTGATCGAATTCTTCGACTTCGGTCATTTGAGCAGTAAATTGATCAGCAGAAACGAGAGCTTGTTCAGATTCTCCTGAATTGTATAACAAGTTCACCAGATTTCGAGCTGCCTGGGAATCACCGGGCTGCATTGAGCAAATTTGTCTGTATAGTTCTATTGCTCTTTTCCAGTTTAAACTTTGGGTTTCCAGGTCTGCAAGTCGATGGAGTATTCGCACTTGCCAGGCTTCAGCATTATCCGATTGACTCGATATTTGAAGGGCTTGAGTATAGGCATCGCGAGCTTTCTGAAGTTCAGCCATACTGTAATGGACTTCTGCAAATTTGAGATACTCTTCAATTGAATCATCGACCATCCCGCGAGAAACAAGATGTTGGATTAATTGGGCTCGCGAGTCTAGATCCATGGGAAGCATATCCACAATTCGGCGAAGCATGCCAATGGCTCTGCGAGTTTCGCCGCGAGCGCTGTATGCCTTGGCAACCACATTGAATTTCTGTGATGCCTCAATGAGTAGGTCTCTGGAAACAAGCAAATCTCCCAGAACAACATGAAGCGGCAAATAGGTAGGAGCCCGCTGGAGGGTAAATAAAATCTCTTCCAGAGCGGCCCCTAAATGGCCAGCTCTAGCCAGATTGCGCACATTGCTCATGGCTACAACGACTTCACTGCTGCTAGATTCGAGGATTAATTCAGCCAGAGGTGTTGGCGGTGAGCCGTTATCATGTCCTCCTAATTGGCTGCGAGCGTTCAATAGATGCGTGCGCCATTTAGGCCGGACAAGTAATCCAGAAATATTTTCACAAATTTGTTTCTGGTGGTGTTGATCCTTATCGCGCGCCAGCGCTTCCATGAGTGGTTCGTATAGCTCAAGCAGATCTTCGGTTTGTTCTGGTGATACGATACGGGTATCTGCTGAACGCAAAGCCTCTAGGTAGCGTTCGGCAGATTTTTTGTACTTGCCTCGCTTATACCAGATTTCCCCCAGTAGCAATCTTGCTCCCAGTGAGAAATCTGCATGCTGGATGGATTTTTGCAGATTGCGGATAGCACTTTCTTCGCGATCTGCTCTTACTTGAATGGTTCCTAAGCTATAATACGCCGCCGGTGAATCTAGACCGGCACTGATTGCGCCTTTAATCTCTTCTGCCGCTTGTTCCTCATCCCCACTTGTTTGGAGTTCAACTGCCATGCCCAAATGGAGCATGATCTTTGTGCGATCTGCATTTTTTGAAAATACAGGACTTGTGCCGTCCATGATATCTTGCAAACCACGTCGATTTGAGTTTGATGTCGGACTTATTTCTCCAGATTGTTCGAAGAAAAGGCGTGCCAGATTTGACAAAGCCTCTTGCTGCGCTTCCTCGATCGGGTTTAAATCACTTTCTTCTGGTTGCTTGGGCAATTTCAATTGGGGTTGTTGACTGGGGCTAATGCCATCCAGAGGTCCGGTACCCCCCTGTGGTAGGGCGGGTTTGGGTAAGCGGGTCCCATTCCTGAGCATATTCAATGCTTGTTGCGCTTCATTGTTTGTAGGGTCAATGGCAGTTGCTCGATTTACTGCATCGAAGGCCTTTTCGTTGTTCCCTGCATGTTGCAGCAAACTCGCAATGAGCAAATATTCACGTATCGCTTGTGGTTTGCGGCCGATCTTTTCGTAAACTAGCGCAAGCCGAGAATGGGCCTGCATGTTCTCCGGATTGATTGAAATAGCTCTAGACAGATTTTCAATGGCTTTGTCAGGATTCTTTTCTTTCAAATACAAATCGGCAGCGCGATCGGATAATTTGGATGCTTTTACGCTATGACCCATGCTTACATAAAGCGTAGCCGCTTTTTCTAACGGGACAGGGTCGTTGGGGGATACTTCTGTAGCTCGCAAATAGTATCTCAGCGATTTATCGAATTCTTGTAAATTTAGAAATGCTAGCGCAAGCGATGTTAAAGCTTTTGGGTCTTCAGATTTCTCTTCTAAGGCCTGCCCATAAAAAGCTGCGGCCCGATCCCAGTCTTGATCCCAGGCTGCAGAATGCCCACGTGTCATGGCTTGTTGATAGCGCTGATCTTGTCCTGTTGTCATAAGGATTTGCTCAAAAATTAAGGGGATCCAGATTTCCCCAGTTTATTCCGAATCTTGCTTCGGTCAGCAATGGAATATCGATGGAATATGCATTTTCCATAACTTCACGAACAACTTGCGCGGTTGCTTCTACTTGATCTGTAGGACATTCTAACACTAATTCATCGTGGACTTGAAGCAACATACAAGAAGTTAGCCCGGCTTGTTTCAGAGCTTCTGGCAATCGTAACATTGCAATTTTCATAATGTCTGCTGCAGTTCCTTGTATGGGCGCATTTATCGCTTCGCGTTCTTCCCGATTGCGCACTTGTTGATTTTGAGCGTTTTGTAATCCGGGGAAATATCGTCGGCGGCCTAAAAGGGTTTCCACAAATCCTAGTTGTGCAGCCGATTTTCGAATCCCATCCAAATATTGCTTTACGCCGGGGAAGTTTTCGAAATATGCAGCAACAAAATCTTCAGCTTCAGCTAAGGTTAGATCTGTCGTCCTGGTCAGACCAAATGGGCTCATGCCGTATATCAGGCCAAAGTTTATAGCTTTAGCATGACGACGTTGTGTGCCGGTGACTTTTTCAATAGGGATATCGAATACAGCGGAAGCAGTTGTGGCGTGGATATCTTGTTCTTTGCGGAATGCTCCCAACATGGCCTTATCTTGCGCCATGTGTGCAGCAATTCGCAACTCAACCTGTGAATAATCCACCGCCAACAATTGGTGGCCTGTTGTAGCGACAAATGCCTCCCTTACTTTGCGACCAAGTTCAGTGCGTATGGGAATATTTTGTAGATTTGGATCGGATGAGGCAAGACGTCCAGTGCGGGACCCCGCCTGGTTGTACGAAGTGTGCACTCGCCCTGTTTTGGGGTTGACTTGTTGTGGCAGCGCCTCAACATAAGTAGAGCGCAATTTCGAGAGTTCACGAAATTCCAATATCCAGGTTATTACCGGGTGTTCCGTCTGTAAAGATTCCAAAACTCCAGCAGCTGTAGAAAAATATCCGCTGGCAGTTCGGCGTGTTCCTGCTGGAGGGGTGATTCCTGCCTTTTCGAAAAGAGCTTCAGAAAGTTGTTTGGGTGAATTTAAGTTGAATGGTTCACCCACTTGCTGGAATATCTGATTTTCCAGTTCTTTCAGACGAATCTCCAATTCGGTAGACATGTTGGTTAAAAACTCGACGTCCAGAGCGATCCCAGCCATTTCCATGTCAGCAAGAATTTTAACCAAAGGCATCTCAATTTCATCAAACAGTTGAATTGCCTTAGCCTCTTCTAATTCCTGAGTCAATTGAGGGATCAACTGGAGCACAACAACAGCGTCATCTGCGGCATAAGAAGCCACTTCAGCGATTGGAACCTCTGCCATGCTGCGCTGATTTTTCCCTTTGCCAATGAGTTCACCAATTTCTTGCATTTGATGCCCCAATCGTACCCAGGAAAGCCTTTTCAATCCAAGATTTCGAGAATCGGGATTGATCAACCATTCCGCGATCATCGAATCAAAACTTAGGGGAGTTACTTCCAAGCCGTAGCGTGCCAGCATCACATAATCATATTTAATATTGTGCCCAGCTTTTTTAACTTTAGGATTTGTCAGCGAAGGCTTCAATGCTTTGATGACTTCATTGTGTGGAAGTTGCTGTCCTTCATTATGACTAATGGGGATATAGTATCCAACATCATCGCGGACTGCCAATGAAATACCCACCAGTTTGGCTTGCATCTGGTCTGTTGAAGTTGTTTCTGTGTCAAAGGCAATCGTTTTGGCATCCGCCAAAGCCGATGCGAGAGAATCGAGCGCCTCGGGTGTGTCAACAACCTGAACATGGATTCTGTCCATTTTGGGAGCAGAGCTATCCGTTTGCGCCGGTTGATTATTGAATAATTGTAGTTGTTGACCCGCTCCGGGAGCAGTTTGGCCATATTTTTCCAGGAGCCCGTCAACCCGTTTTAGTAGAGAGCGGAACTCTAACGTTCTAAAGATATTTTGAACGGCTTTTGGGTTGAAATTATCAGGTCGAGCTTTTTCTAAATCTATCTGGATTTCCAGATCCGTGACGATAGTTGCCAGCTTTTGGCTGAGATAGGCATTGTCGCGGCCTTGTTCCATTTTGTTGCGCACACCAGTGCTGAGTTGCTCAAGATTTTCGTAGACTTGGTCCAATGTGTCGTATTCAGCCAGCAATTTTGCAGCAGTTTTCTTTCCAATGCCTCTGACTCCGGGTATATTGTCCGATGAGTCTCCCATCAATGCTTTCAAATCGATGACTTGATCTGGTCTCACACCAAGAGATTCTTCGACGTCCGCAAATAAATAATCTTTGGCATCCGCGAGAGATCGACCGGGGAGATTGACAATAACGCGCTCGTTTACGAGTTGAAGTAAGTCACGATCACCGGTGAATATTTTTACACCTAAACCCTGATCTACCGCAATTTTTGCGACACTACCTAATACATCATCGGCCTCATATCCGATTTCTTCTAACCGCGGAATGTTGAAGGCATCGATCAATTCGCGAATGCGTTCGATTTGTGGGCGAAGATCATCGGGCATTTTCTCGCGGGTGGCTTTATATTCCGGGTAAATTTCATCGCGAAAAGTTTTCCCAGTATCGAATACTACAGCCAGATAATCGGGGTCTTCTTGTTCTAAAATGCGTAAAAGAACACTGGTAAATCCATAAATGCCGGCGGTTGGTTCTCCAGCACTGGTTACCCAACGGCTGGTTGGCTGACCACGAGTCAAAGCAAAATAGGTCCGGTATGCTAAAGCATGACCGTCAATTAAATATAATATAGGGGGCATTGTACGTATATGTTTGGTGAGAAGTGATTGTTTGGCTAGGAAGCCCCTTGGGTAGAACGAATATTATTTATAAATTCGTGCACCATTTGCCGGGAGAAGGGGTCACGGCCATTTACAATCAAGTATCCAGAGGCCCAAAATTTGCCGGAAGGATTGTCTCTTTCCAGTCTCGGAAAATCCGCGAAAATTCTGGAGGATGTTTCCCGGCTTATGTTGTGTACCATCAAGCCCGGGGATGAATTTGGGGGAACGACTGCAATCCAGTGCAAATAGTCTGGTCGAATAGACAGATGCTCCAATCGCCAGCCATATGCCATGCTGAGCTGTTCAATCCACTCTGTCAGATATGTAGCAATATCGCCAACAAGATGATGTCGCGGCAAGCGAGGAATTAACACGCAAGCATAGGTGAGTTTGTGTAATGATGGTTGACTGGGTTCTAATGAGTCAGATTTGGGGGGGGTAATTCTGATGTCAAAGACGGTTTCATCAACGGTTGTGGGCCGCGTATCTGCTAAAGCATCGGGTGTGGAGGCAACCTTTTCGTGAGTGACCGGTGAGGGACGAGTAATATCGTCATTTTGTGGAATGGCGGTTGCAGTCTCTAACTCATCCCAACTGTAATCTGATGGAATGCTAACCTCTGGTGTTGTTTTAAGGTTTGGTTCGACATCCACATTTGCTTCGGCATCTACACCGTCTGGCTGTGGTATATCCATAGATGTCAGTAATTCTTCAAAGAATTCTTGACGTCCTTCGGCTACGTCCTGGTCAGGTCTCCAATCTGAAGGGATTTGAGGAAGATTTTCGTGCAATGTTTCCATTGACGAATTTTGATTATGCGCTAATGGTTCTTCTGTTGTTATTGATTCCAGAGGGACTGAATCTTCTTGCAGAGAATTGGGCTCTTCTTTTGGTGGGTGAGATAATTTTTTAGCCAGTTCTCCGGCGTGCACCCGCATATCGGTAAATGACATCTCTGTTTCGAATGCCAATGCCAGCACATAATCGCCACCCAAGCTGGTAGCGTACATCATGAATTCGCTATTGGTTGTATCAAGCCGAATAAAACGGGCCAAATCGCTCCCGCCATCATTGGCCCAATAATGCCCTACAGATCGGGCTAACTCTTCCGCCGCATTTTGTGGAAGTTGTCCTGCATAAGCCCAGAGTTCGCTTTCTTTGGTTATAAGCGCTGCTTGTGCTGTGGATTCTAATGAAAGGCGGGTCAGATGTTGAGCAACGCGGTTGACGTCTTGCAACCAATCTGGCGCGGGATGATGTGAAACAGTCTTCTTCGGAATGACGGGTGAGAAGGAAATTCGTTCAACTTCAGTTTTTTCTGCAAAATCGATTTCGGAAACCTCGATTATCATTTCAAGAGTTTCCAAAAGGTTTGGCAAATAGAAAGGCATGGACAGCCAGGCATCGATTAGCCCTTCGTCAATATCTGATGGTTCAGGACCATCTTTGAAGGGCATAGCCACAATTCGCATGTCAGAATTGGCTTCTCGGAGGTTTTTGATGAATTCAACAGGGTTTTGGACTGCACCGAAATCTATGATCGCAAGTGAAAATTTTCCGCTACGCGCGCTATCCAAAGTTGATTCTCCACTTTCAACCAATTTGGCTCGATAGCGACCGGTTTCTTGCAAAGCCTGTTGAATTAACTCGCCCAGGCTTCGGATCGAAGTTGTGATTAGGATTTTTGCGGCCACATTTAGAGTATAACATGAAACTTTTATCGCCATATACAATCGAAAATGTATCTTTCAAAACTGCAAAATCGTCAAAAATTGCAAAAATTGATGTCGAGGAGATCGAATTCAATACTCAAAAATTGGTTTGGAACAATAGTTTTGAGATCGACATAAACGGAAGGAAAATTGGTGGGCTTGCTAAATGATCTAGAATTTGCTAAAATGAGCATATGTTCAGATAATGAAAAAAAGTACATTTCGAAATAATGAATGCTTCTAACGATGTAACTACTATAAATCTGACCAACGAAGATCACCGTCTTTGTGTAAAAGTGGCTAAACTTTACTATGAAGATAGTTTGACCCAGGGTGAAATTGCTAAGAAACTAGATTATTCGAGGATTAAAATTCATCGTCTATTACGAACAGCGAAGGAAGCTGGAATCGTAACGATACAGATCACTACCCCAAATCCAGATTTCTATGATTTGGAACACAACCTGATCAGTCAATATGATTTGCGAGATGCTTTCGTCGTCCCAACTCAACCAGAGGGCAGCAAACTGTATTTGTCCCTTGCTGCCGGTGCTGTATCCTGGCTGAAACATCACCTCGAAGACGGTGTGCGGATTGGACTGGGACTCGGGCGCACGATTTCTCATCTGCCACAAGTGTTCGAAGTCAACCAAAAGGTAAAATGCATTTTTACTGAGGTAGTTGGTGCCGCGTCAGATCATTCCCAAGGATTTGCTAGTTATAACATCACTTCCCAGATGGCTGAAATCGCTGGTGGCGAGGCCGAGTTTTTTTATGCCCCCACGGTAGTTTCGTCTCCAAACTTAAAATCTGAATTGATCGCTGAGCCCTCTATTAAAAGGTCGCTTGAAAGAGCACGAAAATGTGACATCATGCTCCAAAGTGTTGGCCCCGTAGATTCTTCTGCATTGCTGTACCTTCATGGCCATCTCAATGAGGATGATCTTCATACTTTAATAGATTCTGGAGCAATAGGGGATGCCTTGGGACACTATTTTGATATAAACGGGCAGCCAGTTTCTACGCTAACAGACGATGTGATGATGGGATTGGATTTGGGGGACTTGAAAAAAATCCCTTGGAGTGTGTTGATTGCCGGTGGTGAGGAGAAGGTTCCCATCATTCAGGCCGCGCTCAAAGGTGACTTCTTTAATGTGTTGATCACAGACGATCAATCTGCGACAGTATTGCTTTCAGAGGTGAAATAATGCTCACCGAGTATATAACGCCTGAGCTTGTTGCTGTTCAAGTCGAAGCCAGTGATTGGGAATCCGCCATTAGAACGGGCGGTGAATTGCTGGTCAATGCTGGGAAATGTCGGGCTTCTTATGTTGATGCAATGGTTGCAGCAGTTAATAAGCTGGGTCCCTATATGGTCCTTGCACCGGGGATAGCTTTGGCGCATGCACGTCCCGAAGATGGAATGCTCAAAGTTGGATTGAGCATCGTGAACTTGGCTACTCCGGTTGAGTTTGGTACTCCTGCAAACGATCCAGTGTTTCTGGTGATATCGTTTGGAGGGGTTGACAAAGAGCAGCATGTGACAATGTTGCAGGAGTTAGCTGAGTTTCTAATGAATGAAGAAAACCAAAAATTACTAAAAACGGCCACATCAGTCGAGCAAGTGCTTGCAGCTTTGGTGGTCGAATAATAACAAAGGAGCCTGATTATGAAAAAGCCGCGTATCATGGTCGTTTGTGGATTTGGCCTAGGTTCAAGTATGGTTCTAAAGTTGACACTGGATGGCGTGCTCAAGGAGGAAAATATCCAGGCGGATACTTTTTGCGCTGACGAGGCCACCGCGCGTGGCCATAAATTCGATGCTGTTTTTACCTCAAAAGAAATGCAGCGACTATTTGAAAATATCGAAAAACCTGTAGTTGTTATCGAGAATTTTCTCAGCAAAGACGAAGTCCGCAAGAAAGGCCTTGATTTACTTAATGAATTGACAGCCGAGTAGAATGACTGGATTGCAAGGCTTTCCCTTTGGGGCTTCTTATTCTCCCTTCATGTTTGCTGAAAAAGAATGGGATAAAGACCTGGAGAAAATGCGCGCCGCCGGCATGAATTTGATTCGTATGGGGGATGTGCATGGTTCCTGGGATCGCATCGAACCGCAGCCTGGAAAATTTGAATGGGAAAAACTGTCTCGCTTCTACGAAAAAGCTGCCCGGTATGACATCCATATTCTGATCAGTACAGGGACTTCATCTCCACCTTTGTGGTTGGCTACTGAATTCCCCGACGTTTTCCTGCTCTCGAGCAGAGGAGAACGCTACCCGCTGGGAGCGTCTTACCATTGGGCCTGTATCCATCATCCCGGATTTAGAGATGCTGCTGAGAAATATATTCGGTCTCTGGTTGATTTTGTTTTGCAACATTCTAATCATTATAGTTGGCAGATCACTAATGAGATTGGCTTTCCCTTTTTGCCAGCACGTGAGCAGGGTGAGTTGGGCCTGTATTGTTACTGTGACCACTGCCATAAAGCCTTCCGTAATTGGTTGCTTGACAAATACCAAGATTTAGAATCACTAACATTTGCCTGGGCCTGGGGCACGACAAATTTTGTTTATAACAATTGGACAGAAGTATGTGCCCCGGAAAGTTTGCCTGCATCCTGGTCAGGTGTAACGCGCTGGATTGATTGGCGCCTGTTCTGGCAGGATGCTTTCGCACGTTTTGCTGGTTGGCAGCACCGTCTTATCCGCCAGACTGATAAAGATCACCCCACTTCGGTAAACACCTTTAATTTCAAAGGCTTTGATCGTTTTGGTACCTTTATGGGCCTGGATCAATGGAAAATTGCTGAACAGGTTGATCATATTGGCTATGATCTCTATCCTGGCAGCGGTGATAAATTGGCAAGTCGCCCTGAACACAATTCCATCTTTTTAGATCATGGGCGCAGTGTGAGCCTACACACCGGTCGCGATTACTGGATCCATGAGATCGAGAGCGGCCCGATTGGGGGTTGGCTGCTAGGACCCGAACACAATACTAACGAAAAAGATATCCTCAATAATTGTATTGAATGCCTGGGCCACAACGCCAAACTGATGCTCTTCATGCCTTGGCGAGAATGGCATTACCAACCGCTACACTGGGGTGCATTGGTCGAATTGGATGGAACTCCATCCAATAGGTTAGAAGCTGCTGGGAGGTTGGGTAAGTTGATACAGGAAAATGCCGATTTCCTGAAAAACGCGCAGCCCATACCAGCCCAAGTAGCTATTTTGGAATCTAAACCCAACGCTATCTTCCTGCGTGGTGTTAACCAGGAAGAAATTCTTTTCAAAGCTCAACGGGGAGCTTATCGGGCATTTTGGGATCTGGGGTTCTCGGTAGATTTCATCACCTCTGCTCAGCTAAGGGGAAATGACCTGATTCAATATCGCTACATTTGCCTGCCCTTGATGGGGCTTTTATCAGAAGATGACATGGCGGCATTAGATGAGTATGCTAAGAATGGCGGAATCGTGATCGGATTTGCGCGGGTGGGCTCCATGGATACTCAAGGATGGTATCAGCATAATTTGCCGCATCCTATTCTTGGTGATCTTTTTGGCATCGAAAAAATAATTCCAGACACATTGCGGGATGAGGTTATTTACTTCGCAGGGGGTGAATATCAGCCCAGAGTAAACCGGGATCAACTCAAATTACAGGAAAATACCACTATTTTAGCTGAATTCTCAGATGGATTTCCTGCCATGACTGTCGCGGAACGCGATCAAGGTTTAGGGGTTTATATTGCTACACAAGCTGATATTGCTCATATTGATGATTCTGAAAACAGTTTATTGCATAAAGTTATTGAACAGCTTAACGATGAACACGGCTTATTTCCCCACTTACAGGTAAACACTGGCTACCCACGCGCAACCGGAATTGATCCACATTGGCTGGCTGGCGAAGGAAAGAGCTGGGTGTTGTTTAGCAATTATCTTCCAGATGACCGGGAGGGCATTTTTCAGGCACAACTTGATATTGATTCGCCGCAATATGTACAAGAAATTTTTCCCAATAAATCAGATTTGTCATTCTCGGTCGAGCAAGGAATGCTCACATTAAATCTTGAATTCTCAAAGAAGGAGGTGAAGGTTATTGAAATTTCATAGCAAAAAGCCCCAATTAGTAATTTTGGGGCGGTGAAGGAGCAATACCATATTGTTTTTCACAATCAAGAAACCTATTTGAATTAAATTGTTGTTGTAGAAGGAGAATACAATGGATGTTGGTCTAATTTTTGGAATTGTCCCACGACTTCTGCCCACATTTATGTTGGGTATCGTTGCTCTGGTCGGCTTATTGTTGCTTCGCAAACCCCTCGAAGATGTGGTTACGGGCACGGTCAAGACCATGGTTGGCGTTTTGGTGCTCTTCGCTGGTGTTGACTTGCTTGTCAATACCATCTCCCCCATATCAACGCTCTTTAGCAAAATGTATGCTTATGAAGGCGAAGCCATCCCTGGTGACTGGGTAGGGTTTCTGGGTGAATATGGCGTCGAGATTGTGCTCATCATGGTGTTCGGTTTCGTGGTCAACCTGCTATTGGCCCGCTTCACCAAGATGAAATACGTCTTCCTGACCGGTCATATCCTTTTCTGGAATGCCTATATGGTTGCCGCTGGTCTGGCTGATGCAGGCCGAATATCTGGCGTTGCCCTGATCGTGATTGGCGCGATCATCCTGGGTGTGCTCTCAACGGTACTCCCTGCTTTGTTAGCCAAGTTCGTCTTCCAACTTACCGGCAGCGAAGATTTCACCATCGGTCATACCACTACCACGCATGCCTTCCTGGGTGCCTGGATTGGTAAGCTGGTCGGCGATCCTTCCGAATCGATGGAAGATATCGAATTCCCCAAGGCTTTGGGCTTCCTCAAGTCCATGACTGTCTCTACCTCGATTATTATGGCTCTTCTGTACTTGGTGATGAGCTTGATCGCAGGTTGGGGTTGGTCCGCAGAACAATTCAGCAATGCCAATCCTACAATGTTGTTCTTTTGGATTCTTTTCCAGGGTTTGATGTTTGGTGCCGGCCTAACCGTCTTGCTTACTGGTGTACGCATGATGCTGGGCGAGATCATCCCCGCTTTCCACGGCCTGGCCCAGAAAGTCGTCCCCGACGCGGTGCCCGCGTTAGACTGCCCGATGGTCTTCCCCTACGGACAGAATTCTCTGGCCCTGGGTTTCCCCATTGCCATGGTTTTCTCGCTGCTGACATTGGTGGTCTTCGGCCTGTTAGGTTACAAATACGTACTGCTGCCTCTGGTTGTGGCAGCCTTCTTTGATGTCGGCCCGGCCGTAATCATTGCCAATGCTACTGGCGGTCGCCGGGGTGCTATCGTCACCGCAGCGGTAGGCGGTATCCTGCTGATCGTGCTGCAGGCGATTTCGATTCCCTTCGTCTCCAATACGGCTGCTGGCTTCGTCAATCTTTTCGGCGGAAATGACTTCTCGCTGATCGCCATTTTGGTGCGCGGCGTGGCTTCGATTTTCGGCTTCTAATTCTTCCCACTTTTTAGGTGCTCTCCACTTTTAGTGGAGGGCACCATATCCCCTGGAGGGGACATGACTCTCCCCATCGGTATCCACCTCTCCTATTGGCAGGAAAGGTGGTCGGATGACTTGCTGCCGCTGATTGGTAAAGCCCAAGCGGTTGGCTTTGAAGTTGCTGAGTTCCCCCTTTTGATGCCTGATGGTTTGGATTACAGCGCGCTCCGTTCGGAATTGGATGCTACCGGCATGTTGGCGAGCTGTGGTACCGGGCTTGGCACTCAGACAGACATTACGCATCCCGATCGCAGCGTGCGTGACGCGGGTCTAAAATTTTTGCGTGCTTGCATTGAGGGGGCAGCGAAATTAGGCAGCCCGGCTTTGGGTGGCGTGATCTATGCTCCCTGGGCTCTGTTTCCCGATGATAATTTGGACGAACGACGAGAACGCTGTATTGCATCATTAAAAGAAGTCGCCAAAATAGCAGCAGATAACAATGTTCTGCTCTGCTTAGAATTGCTCAATCGCTTCGAGGGATATTTGATCAATACCGTTGAACAAGGCCTTGAAATCATCCAGGCTGTTGACAGCAATTATTTGAAACTTCATCTCGATACTTTTCACCTCAATATTGAAGCAGATCATATTGGCGATGCTATCCGTCTGGGTGGTAATCATGTTGGGCATTTTCATTGTGCGGCAAACAATCGCAAAATTCCTGGAGCAGGACATATTCCCTGGGCGGAAGTCAAACAAGCCCTAAAGGATATTCACTATCAAGGCTTTTTAGTGGCCGAAACATTTGTCAACCCAGCTGGTGAAGTAGGTCGTGGCCTGTTCATATGGCGTTCACTTGCCGATGACCTCGATAATCATGCCCGACAGGCGGCTGATTTTATGAAACGAGAATTTGCAGATGTTTGAGTTGGAACATCTTTCGGCGCTGTTTTCGCTTCTGAGAGCGCGTTTTCAGTCTGAGCACGATTACCTCAATGAACTAGACAGGATCGTTGGTGATGGCGATCATGGCTCAACGATGCTGCGCGCTTTCAGGGCTACGGAAGTGGCTGCGCAGACTGATTTTGGGCATATCGGTGAGGGCTTTGACGTGGCTGCGGCGGCTTTGGCCGAAAACGCCGGGGGCGCCATTGGTCCATTGCTGGCGGCGCTGTTTGCTGAGGGTGGGGTCGTGTTTGCAGGGAAAACTCAAATTGATACCCGTGATTTTGCCAAATTTTTCCGGGGTGGCTTACACGCTCTCCAGGAAGTTGGCGAAGCGCAGCTTGGTGATAAAACCCTGGTTGACGCGCTGGCTCCTGCTGTCCAGGCATTGGAGCAGAACCAGGCTCAATCCCTGCAATCCGCTCTAGAAGACGCGATCCAAGCCGCGCGAGAAGGTGCTGAATCCACCAAAAATATGATCGCCGCACATGGTCGCGCTCAATTTGTCGCTGACCGTTCCCAAGGGCATCAGGATGCGGGTGCTACCTCCATGGTGATCATGTTGGACACCTTCCGAGCGTTATTGGATGGTGAGCGCGCTGAACCTGTTGGGGATGATCTTTCACAAGAATTCAAGCCACCCGCAGGCAAGCTGATCAATCTTCCGAACCGCATGGTTGCCCAGGATAATCAAGGTTTGGCCCTGGCTTATCCGAATCTGGTTCAATTGCTGGATGATGGCATCCTGACCCGTTCATGTCCGAAGGTTCCCGGAAAGGTAGCCCTTGTTATTGGCCACGGCGGTGGACATACGCCCTCCATGGGCGGATTTGTAGGCCCGGGACTTTTGGATGCGGATGTGTATGGGCCATTATTTACTTGTGCCTCTGGAGTGCGTATTGCTCGGGCTATTGATGTGGCAAATAGAGGTGGGGGCGTGGTTTTGTTAGTTTCCAATCATTCTGGCGATGTGCTCAATGCCCGCCTGGCGCTGCGACGAGCTGAGCAAAGAGGTATTCGGGTTATACCAGTGTATTTAGGGGATGACATTGCCACAGCCCCCCGCAGCGAATATCAGAAACGACGGGGGCTGGGCGGATTGCTCTTCGCACTGAAGATTGGCGGCGCGGCAGCCGAAGCAGGAGCCGAAATCGCAGAAGTTGTGCGCCTGATGGGAAAAACCAATGAGTGCACGGCTACCCTGGCAGTAGCCGTCAACGCGCCCACACACCCAGTCACTGGACAGTTATTATTCGAATTGCCCGCTGGTGAAATTGAAATTGGCACTGGCGTACACGGTGAAGTGGGTGTTTATCGTGGGCCTCATTTACCAGCTGACCAGATCGTCGACATGTTAGTTGATCGACTAATAGCTGATTTGGCCCCATGTGATGAGAATAAATTGTTGGTGTTTGTGAATGGAGCGGGTGGAACCTCAAAGATGGAGTTGCACATCCTTTACCGACGTGCCCACCAAAACCTTACAGACCGCGGTTATGAGGTTGCGGCAGGAGTTGTAAATACATTCTTCACGACGCTGGAGATGGGCGGGTTTTCGCTCTCGCTATGTGCCGTAGATGACGAAATGATGGCCAAATGGCAGGGCCCGGCCTCGGGCCCCTCGTTCCGCTGGCCTTATGAATAGTTCCGAGGTTGAGGTTCAATAAATTGTGCTCCAACGGAAATATTGAACAAATATGATCGCAATCAAAAAACCAAAAATTGGTCTGGCCGGGGTGATGTGCACCCCCTTTCGCGGTGATAAAGAAAGCAATTATCGGGATCATCGTGAGCAAATGAATACCCTGGCGAAAAAGCTTGATTTTGAATTCCACGCGGTAAAGGAGGGTGTTTATTCGCTAGAACAGGCTCAGGCTGCGGCGCTAGAGCTTTCCACATGGGGTGCGGATTTTGTGCTTTTACAGACAAGTTCATTCGCCGCCGGAGAATTTTTGTATCCTTTTACAGAATTGGGGACTCCGCTAGGCTTGTGGGCGGTACCTGAAGGTCCACCTACGCCTGAGGGGGGGCTGCCCCTGAACAGCTTTACCGCGGCCAACCTGTACAACAGCATCATCAAGTCCCGTCTGAAACCTGATAGGCCCGTCAAGTGGTTCTTTGGACATCCCGGCGATGCCTTATTTGCTGACCGACTGCGTGTAACTGTCGATGCCCTACGAGCTATGATCAACCTGCCCGGCAAGCGCGTGGCCCTGATAGGCGGGGTCGCCCCAGGTTTTGATAACCTGATCATCAATGATGCTCAATTAAAGCGACAGTTGGATATCGATGTCTTGCATATCGATCTCGAAGAAGTACTGAAAATTGCCGAGAAAATACCTTCCGATATAGTTTCGCAACGGGCGGGCGAAATTAGGGCAACGGCGACAACTTTCGATGAAAAGTATATTCCAGAATTGAATAAATCAGCTCGAGTCTTCCAGGCCCTGACGCAAATGACAATCGAGCGCGAATTCCAAGCTGTTGCTTTGAGTTGCTGGCCGCAGTTCCAGTCGGATTACCAGATCACGGTTTGTTCGACAATGGGCCACCTCAACTCCCAAGGCTTGATCGCAGCCTGTGAGGGCGATGTTGCCAGTGCCGTCAGCATGCTGGCATTGCATCTAATGACCAACGGTGAGGTTGTCACACTGATGGATCTGGCCTCTGTGGACCATAACGATGAAAGCGTGCTCTTGTGGCATTGCGGGCCGACTTCTCCCATGCTTGCTGATGAAAAGGGAACTACCATGAGCCGCCTGTGGCTCTTTGATGGCCCACAAGGTGAGAGAACAGGCATTCACAACGATTTGGTCTTGAAACCAGGCCGGGGAACCGTGTTGGGTTTCAGTATTGATTTCGAACAATTGTTGATTTTGGAGGGCGAAATTGATAATGCGAAATCGAGTTATCTGGGCAGTCGGGGCTGGTTTAAGAATTTGCAAATGAACAACCAACCGGTTTCTACCCAGGAGTTGATACAGTCTATTATGACTTCAGGTTTCCAACACCACTATCCCTTTGGGTACGGATCACTGAGCGAAGCCGCGTTGGAGTTTGGAGCCTGGTTGGGCGTTGCCCCAATTGAAGTTGAACCATATACGAATTATGTGTGTTGCTGATGCTTGTAACTCTAACTGAGGTACTTGAACAGGCTGAAATTGGGAGTTATGGTGTTGTTGCCCCTGATTTCCCGTCTTTATATTCCGCCCAGTTAATGATCCAGCTGGCTGAAGAACTGCGAGCGCCTCTCATTCTTAGTTATGCTGCTGTCTTCAAACCAATGATGGATGTGCCAAATTATGCCCGTTTTATTGACATTGTTCGGCGTGAAATTGAATGTGTCAAAGTGCCAATATGCCTGCATCTAGATCATGCCATGACTCTGGATGACATTAAAGAAGCCATTGAGGTTGGGTTCACCTCGGTAATGATCGATGCCAGTTTGGAAAGCTGGTCGGTGAACCTCGAACGTACTTCAGCGACGGTGGAATTAGCTCGCCCCGTAGGGGTGTCAGTAGAGGCTGAATTGGGCCATGTAACCACTGGCGAAGGTTATTACACCGAGGCAGATGCTGATGAGATGCTGACCAATCCTGAAAAAGCAGTCGAATTTGTCAAACTGACCGAAA